>CAZLVS010000011.1:0-87558 GCA_964563085.1 uncultured Ignavibacteria bacterium
CTGATTCGTAATCAGCAGGTCAGGGGTTCGACTCCCCTCGGTGGCTTATTCTATACGTCAAAACGGGAGCAGCCGTTTCATTAACGCTATCTGCCCCTTATGATGCGCTTCGTGCTCAATCAAGTGATATAAAATCCATTCAAGTGAATAACTTATATCCCCATTTCCCGGTGCAGGCTCCAGGGGTGTGATTATCATATCAAGGTCACCATCGTTTAATCCCCGCAAAACCCTTTTGCTTTCTGCCCTGATTGCGTTGAGTTTGTCTGTGAAATAACTCAATTCCTTACCGGTAATTTGAGGAATATTGAACCGAATGGGAAAGGCCATTTTCCATTCTTCGCCCATCGGACGTTTCATTATATCCTCCTGGATATATGAATATTCTACCGCGGCGATATGCAATAGTAAAGTACCGATAGATTCAGTTTTGGAATTGGGAAACCATGAAAGCTGCTTTGTGCTAAGCGCTTGGATATATTCGAGGGTCCTGCGCCTAACATCCTCCATAAGTGAAACATATCTTCCCAGCTGAGAAGAGAAACCGCTGTGCGAGTTGATGGATAACTCTATATTAATCAACTGATTCTCCGGACAAACCAATACTCGATTCTATAAAATATAGGTCGGCTTTTATGCTGGCAACATTTTCTTCCATGTTCAGCAACAAAATAATGCTGTTTTTTCAGCAAACAACGCAAAACAATTGACAATTAAAGCCAAAATACCTAAAATACTCGGGGTGTAGAATACAATTATCTTCGAGATTCTTCCATTTTAAAAGGATATTTCAAACCATCCGATAGGGATCGTTTCAGTAAGTATTTCACCTTCAAAGGAAAGGAGGTAAATCGATTCAAGAATCATGTGTTCCCATTTTAACTCAAAAACGATTTGGTACAATCACCTTAATTTTAGGAGAATTTAAATGAAAAAGTATTTATTTGTTGTTATCGTTTTATTTGCTTTTGCGGCAACCGCTTTAGCAACTGAAACAACCTCTCCGATAAGTCCAAAAGTGTCCGGTTCGGAAATCTTTATAGATGCCGATCAAATTGCATTTAAACATGCATCTCAAGGCAATCCCGTTTGGCATCGATTGGATCGTATGACCGATTCCGAAAAAGCAAATTCTCAGATTTCGATTGAGTTCCCGGCAAATACTCCAATTCAAGCGGTAGAGATAATTGACAACATAGAAGGACTCTGGAATAGCGGAAGTTATGAGGATGCAGTGGAATTGTTCAGGCAATTAGAAGATATCATAGATATCAATCAGCTTGCGATTTGCAACAAATGGAGAGTTCCGATACGGACTGCTGATGACGGGCTCTGGGATGCGGACACCAGAATAGGCAATCGTACAGAGATTTATGAAAATGATTTTGACATCCACAGGGCATCCGGTAATTTGTTCGCGGCACTCCTATACCTCAACGGCGATAATTACGAATGGTCAATGAATCTATCGAGTGACGGGGGAGATACATGGACAGAAACCTTTACCTGGTGGGCTGTTTATTATTTACCTGCTGTGAGCGCTACGGTGGTGGGCGATTACTGCTATGTGGCATATCCGGGGACTACGTATCTCGAAGACGCTCGTATTAGAAGATTCAGTTATAATACCGGCGCCCCGGCAACATTCCCTAACGGGGATGATTGGATATCCTGCTTTGGCGTATTTTATCCCATCGAAGAGATTTCTTTAAATGCGAATCAGGATTACTTTAATAACCGTCTTTATTATACGGTCTTGCTGGATGATGGTACAATAGCATATTTCTGGAATAATCCCACAGGAGTAACATGGACGGAAATACCAACGGGAATAACAGATGGGGACAGAGGTCTTGATGTTACTACCAATGAGGGATATTCGGATTATTACGTATTTATCTCCTATCTGAATCAAGGAGACTCTGTAAGGGTCTACGGCGGTTCCGCATGGACTCATCTAAAGAGTTACTGGACGGAAAGCAGTTCCGCGGATATAACCGCCATTAGCGCCTATGCCGATACTATCACCTGCGCATTCGACAGCCATAACGGATCGAATCAATTTATCTATTACATGGTAAATTACACCGGTGGAAATGGGACCTGGTATTTCGGGAGTTTCGATGATATTTACACCCTATCCGAGAGCCCTGATGTTGCTGCCAGAGACGGTGGGGGCGTAGGAATCGTATATCGCTTCTATACCACCCCACGGCAAGAACGCTATGTATGGCGAGATTATGCCGGTACTTGGAGTACCCCGGAATCTATTGCCGATTATGCACCCTGGTGGAATAAACCGAATATAGAGTATCTCGGCAATGATGATTATGGAGTTGTCTATTTGACCTGGAACACACCGTACACCCAAGCGGCTTATTTCGATAAGTTATCCGGCGGCGCAGAACCGCCATGCTGCAGTGTGGACATGGTCCCGGATGATGATCCTGTTATTGTCGATCCGGGTGGACGTTTTGGCTTGACCGGTTATGCAGGCAATCCTACATCAAGTCCGCAGACGACTGATGTGTGGGGAGGAGTAATCTATCTGGGCAATTTCTACCAGCAATTTGTATTTAATAATATTCCGCTGAATCCCGGGCAGACACTTTCAGCGCACACATGGCAGAATGTTCCCAATTTCGCACCGTCGGGAACCTATATTTACAGAGCCTACTGCGGGGATCGTCCTAATGATAAATGCGATTCCGCATCATTCCCATTCACCGTCACAGGCAACAGATTGGAAAGCGGCGCTGATGAATGGTATATGGAAGGAGGATTCTTCGAAGAATGTATCCCGGCGGAATACTCGCTGATTGGAAGCTATCCGAATCCATTCAACGCCTCTGCCACCATTACCTATCAACTACCTGAAGCGGGTGATGTAACCATTGAGATATTCAATTTGAGGGGACAAAAGGTAGCGACACTGGTGAAGGGATATATGGATGCCGGTGTTCATAACAACGTATGGGACGCTTCCGAACAAGCTTCGGGCGTATATTTCTATAGGCTCACTGCCGGAGACAGAAGCTTCACCCAGAGGATGACTTTACTGAGATAACATTAGACAGCGCACTTATTTTGCAGGCTAAACAAAAGGGCGAACTCATGCGAGTCGCCCTTTTTTATGATTAATATCTCTGATGAACTTTTTATTAACCTTAGCGTGCAATATACGGTGATGCTTTTTGAAAGCGGATGAAATTCACCAAATGATTTATGAATTTATTCCCTTACCACCAATACGTTTTTAGCTTTTACCACAATCTTGACATTATCACCCTCTTTGACACCGAGGTCTTCCAGAGACTCCGTGGTCATCACCTAATTCATTACCGAATCGGCAGGGATATCGAGAGTAACCTGACACATGATATCGCCTTTTTTGATTCTGGAAATCCTGCCTTTTAGCTGGTTTCTTGCACCGTATTTCATAGTTTCTCCTTTAAATAAGTATATAACTGATAATGTATAAAATCGTGATCCTCCGCGTCCCGATATCGTTGCGGATGAGTTCTCAGAGGCTGCTTCAAGATATTCTGTATTGTCAATAATCTCAAATTTGTTATATTAATTTCTCAGGTACTACGATTACTGATTATTATAGAATAAACCCGGTCAATTAACAACAAGAACTTTCTCTGATAAATATGAACATAAATCAAGGAAAAAACGTTAACAAGAATGATCAATATAAAGACTGATGCGTATAAACCGAAAGATGGAAAAGGTGTATAGATATACTACAATAATAATAGCTGTCATTTTTGTTTTTCTTCCGGTTGAATCGTCCTCTTTTGGTCAGGTGACCGGGGACAGTTTTACGATTGCGCGTCTGAAGTATGGAGGCGGCGGTGATTGGTACTGGGGAAGATCTGCTATACCCAATATGCACCAGTTCCTGCGGGAAAATACCAATGTTGAGGTTTCCGATCGCGATATAAAGATTTCGCCGGAAGATGATCGACTATTCAATTATCCTTTCGTTTTTCTAACCGGGCACGGTAATATCAAATTCACCGATGAGCAGATCGATGCATTGAGAAGATATTTCCGAGCCGGCGGCTTTCTGTTCGCAAATGACTCTTACGGATTGGATGCTTCTTTAAGAAGAGAATTAAACCGAATATTGCCGGAATCGGAACTGGTGGAGCTGCCGTTCAATCATGAGGTTTATCACTGTTATTATGATTTTCCCAATGGGCTGCCCAAAATTCACAAACATGACGAAAAACCGTCTCAAGGATTCGGAATGTTTCTGGATGGGAGATTGGCTGTTTTTTATGCTTACGAATCCGATATCGGCGACGGCTGGGAGGATTACGAAGTCCACCACGATCCCCCCGAAAAGCGCGAGGCAGCGTTGAAAATGGGGACCAACTTAATCATTTATGCTTTGACACAGATGGATTATGAATATGAACAACAATAAAGCTAACATTTACAAGAAATTTAGTCTGATGGATCGATTAAACCGTTTCATACGATCCATCGGAGGTTTTACATTAATATTGGGAATTATTGCCGCGACAGCGATTATAGCGGTTTTTCTTTCAGGAGCGTTTGAGCTAACGCCAGCTCAGAAAACTACATACATCATTGCAGTACTAACCGTAGTCGCTTTATCGCTGGGAGTATGGGTAATCTACCCGTTAGTTAAGAGAACCAATTACTCGTTTTTGGCGCGCCGCGTGGAAATATATCATCCGGAGTTAAAGGATACGCTTTCAGCTTCGGTGGAATTAAAAAGGAATCTGGATAACAATCCGGAAGGATATTCTCTGGAGTTTATTCAGGCTGCCGCTGATTATGCTTCGGAACGATGCTCGAATGTTAATTTCAACGGCTGCCTGGATAAAAGGGAACTGCTTAAGCGAGCCAAATGGGTTTCCGTTTTGATCGTTGCGGCGTTGATAGTTGCGATTATTTATCCGTCAGGTTTTCTTTATGCATTAAAGGATTTTTCCAATCCGTCGGTGAAATTCGAAAAGCCTGACCCGTTCAGTATAGCTGCGATACCGGGTAATGCGGAGATACTTAAGGGCGATGATATCTCAATCGGGGCTTCCTTTATTGCAAACACGGAAATTACCAATGGAAAGGTCAAACCCGAAGAGGTTAAATTCCTTTGGGCTTATGCTGATGACGAGAACCTCCATTCCATGCCTATGAAGCCGGTTGAAAGCGAAGAGCTTCCGGACTCATCATTGTCAGGCGCATCTTTCTCGATCCAGATGAAGAAAGTTAACCAATCCTTCGACTATTATCTGGTCAGTTCGGACATCCGGAGTCCCCGTTATACCGTAACGGTAGTAAATAAGCCCCGGATTATCGACCTTAAGCAGGAACTGGTTTATCCGGGTTACACCGGACTGCCTCCTTCCATTATTGATGAAAATGATGGCAATATCACCGCTCTTCCTGGCACGAAAGTTACACTGACAATCGAATCGAATAAATCCCTTGAAACGGGGAAGCTGGTTTTTGAGAGTGCAGGGGAGATGCCGCTGGAAATAGAGGATAATACCGCCGAGGTTGACTTTCGGATAAAATCCGATGATAATTATCATATTGAGATTGCGGATGCCGACGGCTTAACCAATCCCGATCCGATTACATACAATGTCTACGCATTGCCGGATGCTAATCCGGAAGTGGAGATAATTCAACCCGGCGAGGATATAGTTATCGGAGATGTTGAAGAGCTGCCGTTGTTGATTTCAGCGCGGGACGATTTCGGGTTTAACGAGCTGAACCTTATTTATCAGGTCAAATCGTCGGGTGTAGAACAACCGGCGCGTACCGTAGAAATACCTCTAAGCATAGAAAATGAGCATGATATAGCGGTAAATCACCGCTGGGATATTACGGGATTGGGATTAATACCCGGCGATGAAGCTGCCTATTATGTCACTATTACCGATAATGACCGTTACTCCGGATACAAAAAAGCGGAGAGTCGGCGTTATAGTATAAGGTTTCCGTCTGTCGATGAGATCCTAACCGGTTACGATACCCGCAGGGAAGAGAACATCACCGATATTGAGAAAGCAGTTGCTAATCAGGAAAAGTTGAATAGGGAAGTAGAAGAAATCCGGCGGGAGATGATGCGTCTAAAAGAGACTGACTGGGAGAAAAACAGGCGAGTACAGGAAGCTATTGACAAACAAAATGCAATAAATCAGGCTCTTGATGATATTAAGGAGAGTATTCAGAAGAATCAGGAGACTGCTGAGCAAAATAAGCTGAACACCATGGAGATCATGGAGAAATCACAGAGGATTTCCGAGCTGCTTGAGGAGATAAACTCGCCGGAGTTGATGGAAGCGCTGCGGAAACTGCAGGAAGCAATGGAGAAACTGGATCAGAATCAGCTAAAAGAAGCGTTGGAAAACCTTGAATTTTCCCAAGAGGATTATCTGGAGAAGCTGGAAAAAACACTGGATATGCTCAAGCGTTTAAGGGCGGAGCAGAAGTTTGATCAGCTAAGGCAGCTCGCTAATAAAATGAAAGAAGAGCAGGAAAATATCGAGGAGAGTCTGGAAAACACAGAAAGCCAGGCGGAAATGGAGCGTCTTGCGGATAAGCAAGATAACATATCCGAGGATTTGGAGTCGTTCAGCGAAGGACTGGATAAGATGCAGGAGTTCAACCAGGAAACTCCAATTATGTCTGAAGAGGATTTAGCCCGGTTGAAACAGCAGGCGGACAGTACCGGTTTGCGCGAGGATATGCAGCAGGCTTCTCAGCAGATGAAGCAGGGGAATAAAAACGCCTGTTCGGAGAGTTGTCAGAACGCAAGCCAGAAACTCAGCCAACTGGCTGGCAGTATGGAATCGATGTGGCAACAGATGCAATCGGGACAGAATCAGGAGATGGTCAGGATAGTGCGTAAAGCGTTTAATGATGTATTATATGTGTCCGAAAACCAGGAAACGCTTTTCGACGATTTGGCTCTGCTTTCGCCCCGCGACAGCACAATCAGAAAAATCGCTCCTCCGCAATATAACTTGAGTCAAAAGGCTCTGAAAATCAGAGTGGATCTTGACAGTTTATACAAAATGGAACCGAGAATCGGTCCGGCGATGTCTAATGAGCTGGCGATAGCCGCCGGGAAAATGCAGGATGCGTCGCGCAAACTGGAGATAAAAAACAAAGCGGCGTCCATGCCGCAAGAAGATGCATTGAAGTATCTAAACAGGGTTGGTTTCAGGCTTCTTCAGTTATTGAAGCAAGCGAACCAGGGAGGCATGTGCAGCGGCGGCGCCTGCCAGCGGCCCAACAATCAATCGCCCTCAAGCCAGGGACAGCTTTCGGCGCTTGCCGGACAGCAGCGCTCCCTTAACGCCAAAACTTCGGAACTTGCCCAGCAATTACGCCGCTCATCATCGCAAAGCGACGCCATGGCGAGAATGGCTGCCGAACAGGAAGCTATCAAAGAAGGCTTAAGGCAACTGCTGCAGGAAAGCGAAGAAGGAGCCGAAGGCAGGCTCGGCAGACTTGATGATCTGGGCGAGGAGATGAGAGAGGTTGTTGATGATTATGAAAGGGGAATGGTGAATCGCAATACTCTCATGCGCCAAGAGAGAATTCTCACCCGTCTGCTTGATGCTCAGAAGTCTTTGCAAACCCAGGGATACAAGGAAGAAAGAAAAGCGGAAACCGGGGAAGACGCCATGCGTCTCGGTCCCGACGGTCTGGCGAGTACCGAGTCGGATATCCACGGAAATTTAAAAAGACTGCAGGAAGCGTTAAACGAAGATTATCCGCTGGAATACCGGCAGATGATAAAGGCGTATATAAATACCCTGTCAGACAAATTAACACAGCAGCGCTCAAACCAATAGAAACATCAATAGCGGTGGTAAATCAAGTGAGTCACGTAAAAGTTAAATATATTATTGTATCTATCTTCTGCATTCTCTATATCATTACCGGAATGAACTCTAATGCACAGATGCAATTCGACTGGGGACCTCCGGTATTTGATGACGGAAAGACCGGACATGCTCGTCGGTTAATTCAACAAGGCAAAAACGAGGAAGCTATCGAGTTCCTACTGCCGCTCTATGAAACCAGAAAATACGGAAATCATACTCGGGTAGTCGACTTGCTCCTTGAGGCAATGGAAAATCTAAAGGAATATGACTCGTTGCTTGTGTTTGGCGAGACCTATATCAATGACTTCCCGGACTCCACCAGGGGATATTTAATTAAAGCTAAAGCTCTTTTTCTGACTGAGGAGGATCAGAAAGCATCGGAGATACTGAACACTGCGCTGGAGACTTTGCCTGATACCGAAGAGAAGTATCGAGATATAGCAGGTGAGTATCTACGAAACGGGATAATGCAGGAGGCGATCGATGTTTATCTTTCCGGCAGGGAGTTTTCCGATCAGGAAGATCGGTTCGCCATGGAGCTTGCTAATATTTACGAGATCCTGGGCAGATACGATCAAGCCGCCTCCGAACACCTGCTAATGGCGATCAAGCAGCCAACCAGGGTTTCTATGGTTAACAATCGAATAAAGTCGATTTTCGAGAGCGCCGAAGATCGCAAAGATATTCTAAAAGCGCTGGAGAAAACCGCTGATAGGTATCCCGAGAACGAAATGAAATTCGTTATCCTCGCCAATGCCTATAGATTGGCTGATGAAAACGACAAAGCGCTGGAATCATACATTGAGTATGATAGGATTACCGAGCACAGGGGGAGACAGCTGATCTCTTTTCTGTCGGATTGCCTCGAAGACCAGCAGTACCAGCTGGCTATGCAGGGAGCGGACTATATTATCGGTACCTATGAGAAAAAGTCGCCTTATTACTGGAGATGCAGGCAGATAATTGCGGAGGCACACGAAGGTAAAGGAAACATAGACAGGGCTAAGACGGTGCATAGAGCTATTATTGATGAAAGTGATGATAGGCATATAAAGGTGCAATCGCATATTCGGCTCGGAGAATTCGCCTTTAATGAAAACCACTTCGACAATGCGGAATCGCATTTCAATGAAGTCAGACAGCTCGCGCCCGGAAGCAAGCATGAAATCTATGCAAGAATTCGTCTGGGAGATATCCAGTTTCATACCGAGAACATAGACAGCGCGCTGCATAACTATTCGACCATAGATGCGGCGAATTTCGATGACGCCAAAGAAGAGCTTATGTTTAAGATTACGCAGATGGAGTTCTATCTTGGTAATTTCGATAGGGCTTCTCTGATAGGCATGCGATACATTTTCGACTATCCCTCCGGGAAGTTCGCAAATGATTGCCTGCTGCTATTGGATTTAATTGAGCAGGTTAGTTTCGATTCGCTCGGACTGCTGAATTTCGCCAAAGCGGATTTCAAGAGCAATATCGGGCATTTTAATGAAGCCGAATCTCTTTTCAGCAAATTAAGCGCAGAAACCTCCAACAATATTATCAGAGAAGCATCGTATCTGAAGACGATTGATATAAACGTGGAAAGGGAAGAATATGATAAGGCGGTGCAATTGATGGAGTCGTTTGAGAAAAAGCATCCTGACTCCTACTATATTCCCCAGGTGCTTTTTAAACTCGCTGATTTGTATAAGAACCAATTGAATGAAAAAGAAAAGGCTGCCGCAATCTACCAGCAGATTATCAATAACTTCCCCGAATCGTTAATAATCGATGACGTACGCAGAAACTTAAGAAGCATTTCCTGAGCCTGGCTTCAACCATACTATCCAATATCATAAAACACCCCGCTCCCGCCCAAATTTGCGGATCTATCCACTTGAGTTTTTAAAGAGGAACAATAAATCAAATTTATTTATTTCCTAAAAGAGGTTCAATAAGTAAATTTGCAGCTGATGATTCATTCAGTATTTCTATTGTCAATTACGGGTTTATAAATTCAAGGAGTAACAATGGATGTAAAACAATATCTTGATCCTATTGTGGACTGGTTATTAGCGAGCGGGCTGCGAATTGCGTTAATTATTGTACTTACTCTGATCGCTCTTAAGATTGCAAAGATAGTCTCCAACAGGATTTTCTCGGTATTTCTCAAGCGGGATACCGAAGGTGAGTTCAAAAAAAGAGCGGACACCCTGAGTTCGCTCCTTCGCTATGTTTTTGGAATCTCGATATTTATTACCGCCGCAATAATGGTGCTGGGCGAATTCGGTATAGAAGTGGGACCTATACTCGCTGCCGCCGGTGTCGTCGGTGTGGCGCTTGGGTTCGGCTCGCAGCATCTGGTGCAGGATATCATCAGCGGCTTCTTTATCCTGCTGGAGGATGAAATTCGGGTTGGAGATGTGGTGCAGATCGGCGGTAAAGGCGGCATCGTGGAAAGCGTGGATTTACGCATGACAGTGTTGCGGGATCTATCCGGAAATGTTCACTACGTGAGGAATGGACTGATTGATGTCGTAACTAACATGACCAAGGATTACTCGAGGTTTGTATTCGATATTGGAGTGGCTTATCGAGAAGATGTGGATGAAGTGATTAAAGTAATCAAGGCGGTGGACGAAGATCTTCGCAGCGACCCGGATTATAAATCCGACATACTCGAGCCAATTGAAATCCTCGGACTCGATAAATTTGCCGACTCGGCGGTCATAATAAAAGCCCGCACGAAAACCAAACCGATCAAACAATGGGGCATAGGGCGGGAATTCAACCGCAGGTTAAAAAGGGCTTTCGATGAGAATAATATAGAGATTCCGTTCCCGCACGTTACCCTGTACCCGGGTCAAGATAAGGATGGACAGGCTCCTCCTTTGTATGTAAACATGAAAGAGTAAAAGCAGAATTGAGTTTATTCCATAGCTTAAGTCGTGCAGCTCTGAAAGTCGAACTGATTCCGTAAAGCGTTACACCTACAGCGGGATTAATGGTTTACCAGTATTGATTACATCTCATATAAAGCGGGACAAGAATGTCCCGCCCACCAACGAATATAGATGATTTGATTAGTCTTCGAGCAGCTCGACATTCGCTCTGGGGACAATAACCTTGCCTTCCGCCTCAAATTCGACTTCAAGAACGCGAGCCTTCGACTCGGACTCCAATTTCTGCAGCGGCGACGGAAGGTCGCTGACCTTTCCGATTTTACCGAAGTAAGGATGGCGAATAACACGTATCGGAGAACCCACTTCCAATCCATGGCTTGCGACTTTATCCTCCTCGTGCGTGGCGTGGATGTCGCCCTCATAAGGAATTACCACCTCGGGCCTGATAACACCGGCTCTGATCTGTGTGGCTCCGTTGATGCAAGCCAGTTGGCCCTCCTTAGATTTCAGCAGGCTGTATGTGTGTTCCGCCATAGCTATCTCTCCGAATCCCTCGGTAACGACCAGAGTAATACCCTTGTCTTCGTTTCCGGTAATGGCGACACCCAGATCGTGTCCAAGAAAATCCCTGAGGTCTTTATCGTTGAATCCGCCGACTACGATACCTCGCACCCCTACGGTTATCGCTTTCTTCAAGGCTGATGCGGTAACCAGGGAGCCGCCGACAATAATTTTCTCCTTTAGCTCCGGAGTAATATCCTTCTCATCAAGAATGGTATCGGGATTAGGCGATACGATTTTTAACTCACCATGAGTTTCACCGCCGATACCGAAAATCCCTTGGGCAAATGCTCCCCAAGTTCTGACCTCAACACCCTCCTCCGGTATGATTTTGTAAACCTCGCCTTTAATATAAGCCTTAACCTCAACCGGTACCGGCGCTCCTCTAAGTAGAACCTGACCCGTAACCGAAGAGACGTGTTCGAGATCACCTTCAATTTTGGCTTTGCAGGTTGACGTGAATAGCCCAAAAAACGACTTGGATTTTGCGATGATCTCGCCCTGTTCCACGTGATCGCCAATCTGTTTGAGCATGCAGTCGTTAACATCCTCAGGCGGAATACCGAGAATATTAGCGACGTTCATCGGTTCCACTGTTCCCGGAAGCTCGGTTCTGGCGACCACGGTATCCGGTTCAACCGTATCCCCTTCCTTAACGACAACCTCGCCCTTTAAGGGAAGTATTCGTTTCTTGGATATCTGAGCCTTTTCCGTTACTTTAAGACCTGGCGTATAAGCATGAGCCATATATTCACCTCATTATATGTAAAAACACTATTTTCTACTTGTTTTTGCCTTCTTCGATCAGGTTTTCCGCAATCCTCACAGAAATGTTCATATTGTCTGCCCTGAAGAACTTTGCTAAACCAATATTCCTCGGCTCCGGATGTATGGACGCTGAGATTGCGAACCGATCCCCATCCACAGATTTTTTCATTCGCAAACCTATCCCATTCCACCTGTTTGAGCGAGTCAATAACAGTGGGGACGAACTTCAGGTTATAAGTATAGAGAGTTCGGTAATCTTCTATTTCCACTTAAGCCAGTTCCTCGAGTAAATCCTTGTTATAAATATCCAGGGCATGCATCCACTCCTTTAGTTTCGTTACCCGCGTCTTCTCATCCTCAGGCAACCTGAAGGGACGTCCGCGCCCATCGAGTATTATCCCAACGACTCCCCCTGAAACCTCAGTTTCGATTCTATGACCCTTCCCTTCGCCGATATCAAGAGATTTCGCCGGATCCAGAGAAGCCTTGACCTTAACGGGAAGCGATGAACTCTCGTCAATTCCAGCTTTTATGAGTTTAATCTCACCGAACGACAGCTTGCCTTCTTCCACCGATCCATCGGGAAGTTTAAATTTATAGGTTAGCACAGTACCGTCGCCCTTGAACTCACCGGTCGGCGCTATACAGGTTCCCAGATGAATCAGGCAATCTTTGTTGAACACCTCGGTTGCCGCTTGCTCGTGAATTGTGGAAAGCACCCCCAACTGGGGCATCATAAAAATCGAATCGACCGCCAGGCGGGTAATTCCTTCCGGAAGGAATGCGTCCATCATCATCAGCGCGGATTGTTGTCTGCGCGGAGCGTGCGACAACACACCTCCCGATCCGATCAGCATATTCAGCGACATCATGTTAACTAAGGTCTGTCCGCCGACTGTTTGATCGAAGGCGTCCGCGATAGTTCTCTGTTGCTGAACTCCCTTTAACACGGTGGCGAAACTCTTATGCTGAATAAACGCCAGCCTCAGGGCTTCCCTGGCAATAGCTTGTTCAAAAACCAGTTCGCTGAGGGACTGCGGTATGGTGGTCGGTCTTATCATTTTGTTCTTAACCCGATTGCGAAGATCGCGTTCGTTCATATCAAACGGCACCCACCTCATTACATTCTCCAAGCCGGATTCGGCGAAGACATTGGATACGGAATAACTCATTCCCAAATTAGCGGAAACCGTCCGATTAAATATTCCCTGAAATACAGAGAAGACGTCAGTCGTAGCGCCGCCTATATCCACACCGACAGCGTCAATTTTTTCGATATCCGCAATAGTCTTAATAATCAAACCCACTGCGCCGGGAGTCGGCATAATCGGAGCATGCGCCCAGTCCATCAGTTTGGAGTAGCCGGGAGCCTGAGCCATCACATGTTCCATGAACAGATCGTGGATTTTCTCGCGGGCGGGCAGAAGGTTTTCCCTCTCAAGCACCGGTCGAATGTTTTCGACAATGTCCAGAGCAACCTTCGCCTCAAGCGTTTCCTTAACAGCATCGCGCGCCTTATTATTACCAGCGTAAATCACCGGAAGGTTATAACCGGATCCAAGCCTGGGTTTGGGGTCGGCGGCGGATATCAACTCAGCGAGTTCCGCCACATGAGTGGTGGTTCCGCCATCGATACCGCCTGACAGCAGGATCATATCCGGTCGGAGATGACGTATCCTTTCGATCTGCTGATGAGGCAGACGCTTATCATTGGAGGCTATCACGTCCATTACGATAGCGCCGGCGCCCAATGCCGCGCGTTCGGCTGATTCCGCAGTCATCGAACGCACCACCCCCGCCACCATCATCTGCAGTCCCCCTCCCGCCGATGATGTAGATATGTAGATATCCGCACCGGTCTTATCTTTTGCCGGCGATATTATCCTGTGTTTTTCATCCAATATCTTTCTTCCCGACAATTCTTCCACCTCGGCGATAGCATTCAGCACGCCCATCGTTACATCCTCGAAAGGCGCTTCAACCGTTGTAGGCGCTTCGCCGCGAACGATCAGACGATATTCCCCGTCCCGATATTCGATTAAAATCGCCTTGGTTGTAGTGGAGCCGCAATCGGTGGCTAAAATTACTTTAATGTCTTCAGGCTTCTTTTTAGTCATAATCTATCCCCAAAACAATATTTTATTCTAATTCTTAATCTAATCAGACGAACCGCCTCTTGAATAACTGCCATTGAATCCTCTTGAAAAGACCCAATCCTTAATACTCTTCTCTTCATCCTTCTTAGACTGTGGTTTTACCTCCGCATCGGCTTCGGAGGAATCTTGCCGCTCCTCTCCGGTACAGTTCCGATAATCATCATAGCGGTCGTTGTCTGCACTATAATCACGATGATTACTATGGGTTCTCGAACGGACTTTTTCGAATTCGTTTTTCATGTCTCTCAGGTTTATATAGTTATGTCCTACCGCATTGCGCAATTCCAGGGCTGTCATAGTATCTACCGCAACAACAATTACTTTCCGCCCTCGACTACGAAGCAGTTCAACCGCTCTCTCAAAATCCCCGTCGCCGGAAAAGAGAATTGCGGTTTCATACAAATTAATAGTATTGAACATGTCAATTACAATTTCGATATCCAGATTAGATTTCACTACTTCCCGGTTGGCTCGTTTATCCCACATACTTTTGATCTTCTTTACTCGAACCGTGAATCCCATCCTCATCAGCGCCTTGAAGAAATCCTCCCGTTCGGAACCGAAATCACCATCGTATCCGGTATAATAAAAAGCGTTTACTAATTCTTTCCCATTAGTAAAATACCGAAGTATTTTATTGTACTCAAAGTGCCAGCCTAACTCTCTTTGCGAATAGAACATGTTTGAACCGTCGACGAACAAAGAGACTTTTTCCATAATACGAATACCTCATAAAAGAACAAAATTGATAAAATAATGAGCAATCATATAATTCAATGTAACGGAATATAATATCAGGAATTAATCTATGCAAATGTTATGCATTTTTATCCTTCTTTCGTTTAAACCTCGCCCAGAAACCTCTCTTCGCCTTTTTCCTTTCCTTCTTTAACGCCTGTTCTTTTTCGTAAGCATCGGCGTCCAGTTTTTCGATCTTCTGAATGAGAACCTCCACCGACTCGCGTTTCTCCAGCGTTTTCTGCAAAACATCATAATCCTTGAAGGAGAACATAGCATGCACAAATGGTTCGAAAAAGACCATTGCCTGCGATCCAATCCAGTTAAGCGGCTTGATCGACTCCAAAAACATTATTGCTGGCACCGCCATTTTCCATTCGATTACTTTGGCGGCGAGTCTATGGAGAGCCTGATGCTCATGTTCGGAGATTTTATCATTGGGATCAACCGGAGGTTGTCCGTCCCGGAAGATATCACGAAGAGACATCTTCGTCGCCTCCTTCCTTCGGCTCATCCTTTGATATCATCGCCTGCACAAAGTTTATAACTTCTTCCCTATTATCTGAAAATCTCAAATAAACTCCTCTGAAGTTCTCGAGCCTCGATGGTTTAACGAAAGGAGACAGAAAGACGCCGTTGCTATCCGGGCAGCAGCTTCGGAATCTACTCCAATTATACGTTTTGACGCCGGAGAGGCTTCTTATCTCCACACCGTCCTGATTCATAGCATATCTGGTGGGAATATAAAATGAAGACAAAGATCCAACCATGATTATTACTGCCACAACAGTCAGCAAGGGACTATGAGTTGTTAAATATACCGTCACGAAAATTACTAAGAGAAAGATGCTGACAATCAGAGTCCGCTTCCAGCTTACGGCAGCGGGATGATTCACCCATTCAACGGCATTGTCGTTAGAATTCCGATTGGTCTCGATATCGTTCTTTCCGGACATCCTGCATCTTTTTCAAATACTCTTCGGGATCGATAATACCCTTCTCAATCAGAATCGCAACCAGCGCTTCCGTCGCCAAATTGTTGGAAAGAGACAGCTCCTCATAGCTAACCTCCTTAACCTGATCGCCGATCTTAATCTTTAATAACGCCTTTTTATCCTTGCCTTTTGCCATTTTAATCCCAAAGTCAATTATTCGGATAGGCGCACAACTTCATCGCCTACAATTCTACAATACATAACATCGCTATTCAAGCCGCCCCTTGCTTTGAAGGTTACATCGCCGCTGACTCCTTTGTAATCCTCGATCTTGTTCAATCCATGGGTGATATTAAAACCGCCGATCTCCCTAACCGTCGTCAATATTATCATCGCCGCATCGTAGCTTAAGCCGGCAACTCTCTTGGGGCTGATTCCATACTGCTTTCGAAACCGGGCGGAAAAGCGAGCCCATCGGGGCTCTTTGGGAAACGGATAGAAATCCGTGGCGAAAACAGCGCCGTCGAGATAACCTTTCGCGCTTTTAAGAACCTCAGGATCGGACCATCCTTCGCTGCCCAACAGCGTGGTTTCCATCTGCCCGAATACCACCTGAGGAGCGATCATAGCCACTTCGTCAGCAAATCCCGGAATGAAAAGGCCATCCAGCCGTACAGGCCATTCATACTTGGGCAGTAGTTCTTCCGGTTGTTTAGGATTGATATACAAGGATGAATCCGCCAATCCTTCCTCCAGCAGCTGCTCGATATCCTCGGTCAGAACTTCTTTGATCTCTGTCAACGGTCTTCTAAAATCAGTCATACCCCGCTGATAGAAAGCGATTTTGATCACCTCCCCATTCAGCCGTTTCACTTCCTGCACAAACGCGGCAGATACATCTTCCCCATACGCATCATTGGGGGTGATGATGCCAAACTGTTCAAGACCGAGTTTCCTGATTGCATAACTTGCTATTTGCTTGCCTATATATTCCGAATCGGGGCTTAGTTGAAATATACTCCTTCCTACCGCCGCAATGCCTTTTCCCGAGGCGGCGGGAACCACCAATGGCACATTTTCATACTGGCAAATTATCGCTGCAGCGAAGGCGTTCTCACTCTGAAGCGGTCCGATGATAACATCAACACCCGATTGAATCAACTCCCTGGTGCCCTCAACCGTGTTTATCGATGTCCCCAGATTATCGTACACTTCCAACTCAACTTCCGTGGAGGTATCCGCAGTGTTGAAATCCTCCAGGGCCAGTTTTATTCCCCTGAGCATATTGATGCCGTACTCAGAATATCTGCCGGACAATGGGATCAGCATTCCAATCCTGAGGAGCCCGGGATCTTCCTTGGATTTTCCGAACTCCAATTCCTGCGCTCGTAAGGCGAATTCGCTGTTGGAGTACTTCTCCTTCAATCGGGAAATCGTACTTGCGGCTTTCTCCGGTCTATTCTCCCTTATCTCTCTTTTCGCTTTGAGATAATGCATCTCCGCCGATAGCTGATAATTATCAGCCCTGGTAGCGAGGTCGTCCAACCTCGCAAGCGATATATGGTCTTCGATAACATTCCTCAGCGAGATTCTCGCCTTGTCCTTTAAATCAGAATCATCAAGCCTATCATAAGCCTGGATGTAGTAATACGCTGCGCCGAAGGGATCATCTTGCTGAAAGCGAATATCCCCCAGCAAAAGCAATGCTCCCCCAATGTATTGCGAGTATGGAAACTCATTTATAAAATCCTCAAACTCCTTTTCCGCAAACTCGAGCATTCCCAGCTTGTGATGCGAACGCGCCTTCATAAACCAGGAAATTGAAAACCTCGGTTCCATCGGATAATCGGTCAGAAGCTCATCAAAAAGCTCCGCCGCCTGGGAATAATTTTCATTCTCGAAGCTGTCAACCGCCTGCTGAAACAGGGCATCAGCGCTATCTTGCGACAATGCCGCTGAACCGATGAAGAGCGAACACATCGCCATCATCGAGAGAAGATTTCTCAATCTGTTAGGGGGTATATTCTTTTTCACCTTGTGTCTGCTCCTGGGTTAAAGCGAATACTTCCCGAAATCTTCCGGATTAATTCTTCTCAATCTCTCCTTCAAGGATTCTTCGTTCTTTGGCAATCCTTGTGATTCCCGTTGTTCGGGGGAAAGCGTAAGAAGATCGCTGTTAATAAAAATGGGGGCTTTCGTTTTCAAAGCCAGCGCTATCGAATCCGAAGGTCGCGCATCGACCTTAATAACCTCATCCCCGTTTTTAGCGATATGAATTTTAGCATAAAAGGTCTGCTCCTTTAGTTCGGTAATCTCGATTCTATCGACTTTACCGCCGATAGAGGAAATGACCGATGCTAAAAGATCGTGAGTTAGCGGGCGTTTCGATGGTACTCCGGAGAGTTCCATTCCGATCGCCCATGCCTCGTAATGCCCGATCCATATTGGCAGGATTTTCTGGGAATCCTCGGGGGCTAATATAACCACCGGAGAATTCGTGGAAGCGTCCAACGCCAATCCGTTAATCTGCGCTTTTACCATTTCCATTTGTTTTCCATACCTTATTTTTCATTTTCGTAATAAACTCCCCAGGCGCCCGGACCTGTATGGGATGCTATTACCGGACCTATATCAAATACTAATTCGGGCTTGACTGCGAACTCGGTCTGCAATCTATCAACTAAATCGGTTATATCCGCATTGGACATACCGACGGCGAACCGTACCCTTTTATTATCCTCGATATCCGTCTTCAGCAGCGCAATGACCGTATCAACCAGTTTCTCTTTGCCGCGCGCTTTGGCAACCGGCACTATCTCGCCATCGACAATTTTTAATATCGGTTTAAAATTAAGCAATTCGCCGATAAATCCCCTGGCTTTACCTACCCTCCCGCCTTTGACCAGGAATTCAAATGTATCTATGGTAAAATAGATGCCGCTTCTGCTTTGTATCTCCGTCAAACGATGTAGAATCTCCTCCTTGCTCTTGCCTACCCGAGCTAATCTCGCAGCCTCAATAACCATCATCCCCATACCCAGAGATGCGGTTTTGGAATCGAATACCGATACTCTATCGGGAGACGATAGATTCTTCCTTCCCTGCAACGCGGAATTGAAGGTACCGGATAATTTGGATGAAAGGTGTATTGAAACTATATCCGTGGTGAAATTACTCTCCAGAAGCCTCTCATACTGCTGTTTGAACTCCTCCGAAGCCGGCTGGGATGTTTTCGGGAATATATTATTACTCGAGAGTTTTTCTAAGAAGGAATCCGCGGTCAGGTCCACGCCGTCAGCATACTCCTCCATTCCGAACAGAACTTTCAGGGGAACTACCGATATATCGTACTCATCGATAACGCTGGGCGACAAATCAGCGGTGGAATCAGTCACGATTCGCACCGTTTTGGTCGAAACCGAAGACGACTGACCATGTTTTATCATAGTAATGCTGCGATGCTGTTCAAGCATATCGTCAACCTTGCGATGTGTTATACTGCCAAAATCGCCCACAGCCGATTCGATCGCTTTATACTCATCTGTATGTATGTGTACTTTATGAAGATAACCGTTATCGTCCGTTTCGCTGGCGGCGACGATTAAGGAATTACCCATTTCTCTTAATTTCGCCTTTAGCATATTAGCTTTATCGCTATCGCTTACTAACATAAACTCGCAGCAGAAACGTTTGTCAGGCCTGGCATGACGCATTGACACTTCGGTCGATTGCGATTCATGGGATACGCTTTTGGGTATTGTTCCGCTTTTAATGTACCCGACCACTGCTTCCAACATATGCACGAATCCCTGACCTCCGGCATCGACGACATTAGCATCCATTAGAGATTCCAACTTGTACTTGGTCTCCGCCAATGAATTTTTTGCCTTCTCAAGGGACGATTCCATCAGCTCCAGCAGGTCATTGGTTTTGCCGGTCCATTTCTTAAAATGCTCGCCGGTTTCCCGGAAGATCGTGAGTATTGTACCCTCTCGCGGCGATTCGATAGCCTCGTATGCCGACTTGGTTCCCTCCTGAAATGCGATAGCGAGATCATCTGCATAGACTTTCTTCCGCCCCTTCAGAGCCGCCGCGAAACCTTTCAGATACTGAGACAGTATAACCCCCGAATTGCCACGGGCGCCGCGCAGGGACGAAGATGCCATGGTATCCGCTACGTCACTGAGGTCTACCCTGTCCATCTTTTCTACGGCAGAAGCTGTTGTACGAAGAGTAACTGCCATATTCGTGCCGGTATCACCATCGGCAACCGGGAAAACATTTATAGCGTTTAAATCTTCAGACTTAGTGGATAACCAATTGCTGCAGGCAAGCAATACATTTCTGAGTCTCTTGCCATCGCAATAAGTGAGAGCCATTCGGTTTACTCCTCCTCTTCAGCGCTCCCCTTTTTAACCACCCATACCTTGAGATTTGCGATGAGGTCCTTTTCAATCTTGATGGGGACAGTATAAACGCCGAGGGCTTTTATCGGTTCCTCAAGAAGAACGTTGTGTCTGTCGATATCGAATCCCTTTTCCTTCAGCATATCGATAATGTTGTATGTGGTAACGGATCCGAAAACACGATCCTCTTCTCCCACCAGCACTTCGGCTGTGCAGGATGTCTTCTCGATGGCATCCCTGAGTTTTTCCGCTTCCTTCTTCTTTTTATTATCCCGGATGGTTTTCTGGTGATGGATTTCATCGATTGATTTTACATTGCTCTTGGTGGCAGGGATAGCCAGGTTGCGCGGAATAAGGAAATTCCTGGCGTAACCATCCTTTACAACCACAATCTCTCCAACTTGTCCCAGAGTGTCTATATCGTCTTTTAGAATTACTTTCATTAACTACTCCTAAAACTTTAAACGGTAGTCGCCGAACCTCGGTTTCGGAAATTGAACCAACAATCAAAAAGCCCGACGCCAGCGAGTACAACTAACGAAAAAAGCTGCGCGAATAATATTCCTATGTAAAAAAGTATCTTAAAAAATACGGGCATTTTTGCTTTCATAAAGAAATTTTCAACCACAGCCAATCCGACTACGAAATAAATTATACCGGTAAAAACCAATATGTTCCATCCTACAGCCCTGGTTCCCCCCATCCCGATTACAGAGATAAGTAGCCCGGCTATGAATAACCAAACCAGATTGTAATTGGGTTTCCAGCTCGTGAAATGCGGTATGGTTGGAACCTTGTAATCCCGTCTTCTCAGGATTTTGGAAGCAATCAGATAACCGACGAACGAATTAAACAACCCCGAGAGTAATATCAATGAGGGCATAATCATAAACATAGTCTTCCCGTATGAATGCAATGTGTCCTGCATCGATTCCGTATCATCGAGAAATCCGGGAAGCGTTGTCATCTGCGCAATACCCTCATCAATCGCCATAACCAACGCCGCCTCCAATTCCGCTCTGTTTATCAGGAAAAAGAGCATTATCACCAATGCTGGCAGGAAACCTAATATGATAGCCTCCTCCGTGGTTCGTCCTGATTTAATAGCCCAACCGATCGCAATACCGGGTAATGTCACCGACAACAGCAGCGAGAACATGCCGGTCAGACCGCCGACAATCGAAGCGACTATCAGCGTACCCGCAGCCAATACGATGGCCAGGTTTTTGCGTTCGGTAACGAATAAATAAGAGTAACAGGCAACTCCGAGTAAACCTAAGATGTAATTCACTACGGGGATGCCGACCAATGCGGAGTTGACCGCTATTATCGCCGCCGCGTAGGAAGTGAGTTCCGGCTTTACCTGATGCCTGTTTACTCCGGCTTCCGTCGGTATTGAATTCATTCTCTAATCGAATACTTCCGGGGTATATGCAATCATCCCGAGATGTCTGGCTCGCTTGATCGCCTTTGTTAATTGCCTTTGATGCTTCGCACAATTTCCCGAGACGCGACGAGGAATTATCTTGCCGCGTTCATTCACGAATCGACGAAGCAACCTGTCTTCTTTATAATCGATAAATTCGGCTTTATTCTCACAGAATCGACAGATCTTTTTTCTCTGTCCTGTATAGCTGAGTTTGAGCCGCCTCGAATCGGTTCTTTGTATCCTCATTAGTCTCCTTCTTCAACTAACTCATTACATCTAATATGATAACTATTCCGGCTTCTCCCCTGTTTCGTCATTTATCGAATCGGGCTCGGCTTCTTTTTTAAGATCTTCATCTTCAGAAGTTACCGCGGATGCCGTTTCCACCTCTTCGCTCTCTCTGTCAGGCTCCGCCTTTTCTTCGGTTTCCGAAGCGGAAGGAGTCACCTCCTCTGCAGGCGCATCCTCGGTTGCCGCCGCCTGCGGTTCTTCGGCGCTACCCGACGGTTCGGCTTTCGATTTTTCCTCTTCTGTCGGCGGAGAATACCCATCAGCGGATTTGCGCGAGGCAGCCCCCTTTACACTATCCTCCCTGCGCTCTCTTTCCAGCGCTCCTTCCATTCCGCCTACTTCTTCGCTAACCACGGTAAGATGACGAAGAACGTGTTCATCAAGTTGGAAATGACGATTCAGTGATCCGGGAAGCTCCCCTGTTCCTTCGAATTTAACATGGAAATAATTACCTTGATGCCGCTTTTTCAGTTCATAAGCAAAACGCTTTACGCCCCACTTTTCCACCTTTAGAATCTTGCCACCATTTTCGGTGATAATCTTCTCTAAGCTGCCGATTTCGCTATCGATTAAGGCGGTGTCGACACCGATATCAAGAACAAACGTAGTTTCGTACTTTTTCAACTTTCACCTCCTTTCGGTCTGTACGGCCTGCCATAACTCGCAGGCAAGGAGTAATTACTAACTATATTAACTATTTATTATTTCGTCTTTTTTTGCGACGTTATAAGTACCTATCGCAGTATCAATTCCTCTATAGACTATTGAATCAAGCAGTTCCACAGCTTTATCCAGCGATTTATTCAGTAATTCCGTCTCCCCTTCTCGAAAATCCTGTAATACAAAATCCTCCAGAAGGATACCCTCATCGCTTGGACCAATCCCAATCCTGACCCGAGGAAAATTCTTACTTTCAATCTCTTCGAGCACCGACCCCAATCCTCGATGGCCGCCATCAGAACCGCTCTTTCGCACCCTGATCTTTCCCAAAGGTAAGTAAACGTCATCTGAAACGAGAAGTATCTCCTCTGGCAAAAGACTGCATTTTTTCTTAATTCGAGCTACAGCTAATCCGCTGTTATTCATAAAATTGAGCGGTTTTAGCAGCCTAATTTTCCTGCCCTTTAGCGAAATCTCGGCTAACTCGTAATCAGGATTAACCTGCTCTATCTCAACGCCATGCTTGGCGGCAAATTTGTCGACAGCCATAAATCCGGCATTATGCCGGGTGAAACTGTATTTGTGTCCGGGATTACCTAATCCGGCAACTAATTTTATATCCGGTTGTAAAAGAGCGTCATTCATATTCATTCTACGATAAACTCTTATTATAGTTTTTGTAATGCAAAAGTCAAGTTAAATATGGATTGAAAATTATTTCGCAATACTGTGATTTGCATCTACATTTTTAAGTTATTTCCAATCATATTCGTAATCCGGCATATTGTTGTCATTAAAGAGATGATTTCTACCTTTGATAATATCACGGCGAGGAGGCGTGTTAAACCGAATCCTACGCAAATCTTTGGCGTAAGTCGGATTCTCCCGATAAATCGGGGAGCGAGAAACCCGACATAGTGGTATTTTATGCGGCGTCAAACGTCCACTCCATAGGCCTGTGGACTCGTTTGAAGCCTTCGGACAGACGAGAACGTCTGACCGCGCCCAAGACCGCTGTCCTCCGTTTAATCGGGGACGGCAAGCGGATTGCTCCGCCGTTCAGCGCTCCAGCGCTGACGTAAGAAAATATATGGTTGGCGAACGTCCCCGCCAAAGGCGGGCAAGCTCGTTCATCAGCTTAAATCATAAACAAGGCATACGGGGACGTATGCCTTGCAAGATATTGTCACGACATGCATATCCCCGCTCTTAGCGGGACTAAACATGCCACTTTTACTTCTAACAACTAAAAACTAATAGCTAACAATTATTTCAGAAGCGTCATACGCTTTCTGTACACCTGGTCGTTGACCGTAAGTTTATACAAATATATACCAGATGCATACTCGGAAGCATCCCAGTTGACCGAATGATATCCGGCGTTCTGCTTGGTGTCGATCAGGGTTTCCACTTTCTGGCCTAATAGATTGTAAACATCCAAACTGACCTCAGAACTGGCTGTTAACGAATACGCTATCTCGGTGCTGGCGTTAAAGGGATTCGGATAATTCTGCTGCAATGATACTTTGTAAGGAATCGCTCCATCTTCATCCACACTCGCCGCTCCTACGTACATATTAACCGGAATATATACATGCTTTGCATACGGATCGTTGCAGTACACTTCGAGCATACCGCGATAGATTCCCGCGGGATGATCTCCGGCATCACACGTTACGCTCACATCCAGAAATCCTCCGAGCGGCACAACTCCATCATCGATATCCGTTGATAGCCAATCGAATTCCCCGGGAGGGGTACCCAAAATAAATTTCACTGCCTTGCCGTCAGTAGTGAATGGCTCATGATAAGCGACCTCGAGCCCGACCGTCCCGGCGGCATTTTCCATCCCCGTGGAAGCCAGGTCAAGAGGACCATTGGGATCCATAGATTCGTACTGAAGAACAACCGTATTGGGTTTAACCAAAACGATCTGGAATGTATATTTGCCATCATGCAATCCATCCGGAATATCCACCCAGGAAATAACAGCCGAATCGGAATTATTGGTATAGAAATAGATATTCGCATTGGAGTCGGGATTCGGAACGAGGTTCGCCCAGAATGGCGCTATGATATTGTTGGGGTCAGCATCGTTCGGGAAGCGGCGCGCATAGCTGGAGGAGGAGGTGCTATCGGTAAAAGAAGCCCATCCATTCGAACATACGCAAATACTGTTATAGCTATTTCCATAATAATTGAAATCGAAACCCAGCGGAAGATGACCGGAATTACCATAAGAGGGGTTCCCCGAAAACTCTATAATCTGCCCTTCCTGGGTGATATCGACCCAGTCATAAACAGGACCCCCGGTAGTGTCAGAATGCAGCCAATAATATCCGAATGAATCAACAATCGATGATGGCTCTAAATCGATAGCGAAATAGAGGGCGCGATCGCCGGTGTTGCCCAGCTGCAGAATATCGGTAGATTGTCCGCCTTCTTCAACATTAACCTCAATATTCTCCAGACTGTAAGTCAGAACCGGATAATTGCTGTTGTAAATCGGTCTCTGGGTAAACCGCCCCATTCCGCAGGAATAATAGGGTATGTAGAAGTAGCCAGAGTCCCCCCAACTCGCTCCCCAGCTATTTTTGCATATCCAGGCGCCATCGCCATCGCACATATTATCATCCCAGCCAACGATCACGATTGCATGGTTGGACGGTTCACTACCCGGGCCGTCATAGCAATCCCAATGAAAACCATCGAAAACCGTAAATGTCGACGAAACAGGGCCATTAATCAATGAATTTTTGATAGATTCCACGTTGTTGGGAATACTCTCTGCATCGTCAAGGAAAACCATGGTGACGCAACTGTCCTGGCCGCAATTCATATCTTGAGCTCTGTACGGATAACATTCTTCTTCAACCGCGCCGGTGTTGAAGAAAAGATTATAAGCATAATGAGCCGAACCGCCATTGCAGCTTCCGCCGTATAAGTTACAGTCCACCACCTGCTGTTCGGATAAATCCCATTCCACCGAATCGGCAATGATAATCGCTGATTCAAACGCCCCTACACCGGCAAACGCCCAGCAGGATCCGCAATCTCCCTGGTTTTTCACGGGAGTAACGCCGCCGTTTTCGCGCCAATCCCAACGTTCATCGTCCAGCAGCAATGGCGGAGGTGGCTGCTTATCTAATTCCTGGAAAAGTTTAATTTCCTCTTCTGAAGGTTCAAAACCAAGGGCGCCGATTCTGTTCTTCGGATCCTGATTATCTCCCTCAGCCGCATTAAGATAGGTTACGGCGAAGAACAGCTGCAGCAAAAATGCAGCCCTCACTCCCAGAGTTACGCTTACCGCCAATTTTCTCATGTTTCCTCCGTTTTAGTTGCTATTTTAAAGACTACTATAACCCCATCCCTATAAGTTAAGATACAAAATTAACAATTTTCAAGCTTCATCTAATTTCCCTAAGAAGGTATCTATTTACTATATAATACATAATCTCTCACATGCAAGTATAAAACGAAGCCGCTTAAAGTTGTTCTCGTGGCGTCAAACGTCCTCGTTTGACGCCTTCGGTAAGACGAGTTTACGCGCTTCTGGCGCGGTAGTCTGACCGCACCTGAGAAGGATGCGTTAGTCCAGAGGGTTGACCGCCGGAGCATACAGCAGCTTAATTAGTTAAAAACCATAACTTGTCTTTGTAAAAATTCAGTCGACGATATTTGTAGAACCTGGCGGATTAAGCAACTCGAATTATTCCGCAAATTTTCGGAACAAAAGGAACGATAATAAAATTTGTATTTGTTTTGAATCAAATAACGAGTTATCTAATCATACAAACAAATGGGGAAATCTAATAACTGAGTTTCGAAAGGAGAATTATAGTGATTAATATATCGGATAAAGCAAGTAAAGAAATTCAGAAAGTTTTGCAGAGCGATAGAGCTAAAGGCAAACATCTTATTATCTTCGCTAACGGATTCGGATGAGGCGGACCCAGTATGGGAATGGCTCTGGATGAGTCCAAAGAAGGTATGAAGGAATTAGAGTCGAATGGTATAACCGCATACATCGATCCTGTTCTGTATGAGCAGGTTAAGCCGGCTGGCGATATCAGGATTGAATATGTTGACGATCCTTTGCGGGGGAAAGGATTTCAGATAAATATCGGCAACAGCGGCGGATGCAGCTGCTAATTTACTGCAAAGGGGGGCTTCTGCCATATTTACGGCAATATCGTAATCCATATTAATACTACAAATGGGGATTAAACCTCTTGACAACCGCATTTACTTATCTATTTTTACGCTCGGTCTTGAGGAGTAAAGGCGTCGGGTGAGGGTGAAACTGTCTCAAAACCTCAAAAAGATTACTTCGTCGTCCCGCATTTCGCCCCGATGAAATCCCGCATTCTGCGGGACGCAGTCGGGGCAATGACAGCAGTAGGAGTCATTGCGAGCCCGAAGCTTGCTGAGGGCGCGGCAATCTCCTATTCTCACGCAATGCGTTAAATTAGGGATTTGAGATAGCTTCGAGGGCACCCGACGGCACGATTCAATGGAGGGACGCGCTTCGTCGCGTCCATTGGTTACTTTTTTAAACGAAGGATTTATTCCCGTCTTGTATTCTATTCACAGAATAAAGAGAAAATCTCCAATCCCGAACTTATAGATATAATAACAAAAATAGAATGTACAGGAAAAGTGATTGATAAAAAGGCAGCTTTCTGGTTTGTAGTTGCACTATCATACGCAGGATTTATAACGTATATTTCATCGCAACCTCAACTGCCAACTCAGGATTTAGGCATTGATATAGGTGACAAAGCGATGCATGCAGGAGCGTATTTTGTTTTTGGATTGTTATGGTATAAAGCGTTTGCAGGAATCAGACTGAACATGCGAATTCCGGTTTTGCGGGTGGTGTTCGTATACGGATTTATTTTCGCTGCAATCGATGAATTTCATCAGTATTTTGTACCTAACCGTGAAATGGAATTTTGGGATTTTGCCGCCGATGGTCTGGGGATAATTATGGCGATAATTATGGTGAAATTATGGAATCTACGATTGCGAAAAGCTCATTGAATTTCTCCCGAATATTGTTGACATGAATTAAAACGCCCGATAATTTGAAAATTATGGAATCGATTAAAAGGATAAAAGGAACCGACGATATACTTCCACCGGAAATATACCTCTGGCAGTTCATGGAAACGAAAATCCGGGAAATCATGCAAAGGTATAACTATCAGGAGATGCGCATCCCGATTTTTGAGCATACCGAGCTTTTTGCCAGGAGTATAGGTGAGGCGACCGATATTGTATCCAAGGAGATGTACACTTTTAACGATCTGGGCGGAAGGAGCTTAACCCTCAGACCGGAGGGAACAGCAGGTGTGGTGAGGGCGTACATAGAGCATTCTTTGGGCGCTAAAGAACCTGTGGTTAAATGTTACTATATATGCCCTATTTTCCGGCAGGAAAAGCCCCAGAAGGGTCGAAGGCGTCAGTTCAATCAGTTCGGAATCGAAGTTCTCGGTACCGATTCGGCATACGCCGATGTGGAGGGGATACTTTTAAATCTTGGGATTTTGAAGGGTCTGGGTATCGATGATTGTCAGCTCAGGATTAACTCAATCGGCGATCCGGATTGTAGAGTTAGGTATCGAGTTGCATTGAAGGAATACTTAAAGCCGCGGTTGGATGAACTATGCGAGGATTGCCGAATTCGTTTCGAGAAAAATCCTCTGAGAATTCTGGATTGTAAAAGGGAAAGCTGTCAGGCTGAACTTAAAGAAGCTCCTGTGGTTTTGGATCATCTTGGCGAGGAAAGCAAAGAGCATTTTGAGCAAGTGCGCAGCGGTCTGGACAAACTTAATACTGACTATTCGATTGATAAAAGATTAGTAAGGGGTTTGGATTATTATACCCGCACTGTTTTTGAAATAATATCACAATCCCTGGGCGCACAGGATTCATTGTCCGGCGGCGGACGGTATGATCTCCTTGTAGAGCAATTAGGCGGTAAGCCGACACCCGCATTCGGTTTTGCGGCTGGAATGGAACGTCTGATATTGGTGATGCAGGAATCCGAAAGATTAGAAATGCCGGTTCGGAGTATAGACTGTTTTATTGCTGCTCCTAAGGGAGAAAATCTGGATGAAGCGTTGATTTTAGCCGAAAAGGTAAGAGACAGAAACCTGAGCGCGGAAATCGATCTTCTAAGCAGGTCTTTAAAGGCGGAATTGAAAACGGCAAACAAACTTAATGCGAATTTCGTGGTGATTTTGGGTGATAATGAACTAAAACGTGGGGTAGGCTCGGTAAGGGATATGAAGTCCTCGGAGCAATGGGAGGAACCTCTGGATAAACTACCGACACGATTGGCTGAATTAGTATCAACACGGCGAGGAAAACGTGAAGGATTTTAAGCATTTAAAGAGAACTCACACCTGCGGTGAGTTGAGAGCATCGGATGAAGGAAAAAGGGTTACGCTGAACGGTTGGGTAAACTCCTGGCGGGATCACGGAGGACTTGAGTTTATCGACCTGCGTGACAGATATGGACTTACGCAGGCGGTGTTCAATCCGGAAAAGCTATCCGAAGAGGACATGGCGAGAGCCGGAAAAATCCGATTCGAATATGTGGTTTCGGTTACCGGAGTGGTGGGGAAAAGACCCGAGGGTCAAACTAACGCAGATATGCCAACGGGGGAGATAGAGGTTGTTGCGGAGTCGTTTGAAGTTCTGAACAGTTCATTGACGCCTCCGTTTTTAGTCGAGAATGAGGTAAATGCCGAAGAAGAACTTCGATTAAAGTACCGCTTCCTCGACCTGCGCAGGCCTGTGCTGCGGGATAAGATGGTCATGCGCCACAAAGTAACAATGGCGGCGCGTGAGTATTTGGATTCGAAAGATTTCCTTGAGATCGAAACCCCGATGTTAATAAGATCTACCCCGGAGGGGGCTCGGGATTATGTAGTGCCGTCGCGGGTATTCAGAGGCAAATTCTATGCGCTGCCGCAATCGCCGCAGTTGTTCAAGCAGATATTGATGGTTTCGGGATTCGATAAATACTTCCAGCTTGCGCGTTGTTTACGAGATGAGGATTTGCGCAGCGATCGCCAACCGGAACACACTCAGATCGATATCGAGATGTCTTTTGCTACCGATGAGGATGTGTGGGAAGTAGTTGAGGGTATGTTGAGTCATGTATTTATGAAGGTGCTTGGCGATGAAATCGAAACACCGTTCCTGCGATTATCCTATCAGGAGGTTATGGAGAAATACGGGAGCGATAAGCCGGATATACGTTACGGATTTGAGATAGAAGATATTAGTGATCTTCTTGCCGAGACCGAGTTTAAGGTTTTCGCCAATGTATTGAAATCCGGCGGTAAGGTGCGCGGAATCAAGCTGCCGGGAGGGGCTGGTATGTCCCGCAAGGAGATAACCGACCTTGAGACTGTCGCTAAAAAAGCGGGAGCAAAAGGATTGGCGTATATCGGCGTTACCGAGGACGGTTTCAAATCATCGGTGGCGAAATATCTAACCGAAGCGGAACTTAAAGGTATATGTGACCGGTTTAAATTGGAAGTCGGCGATATCAGTTTTATCGCCGCGGGAGATTATTTGGACACCTGTGCAGTTCTGGATAGCGTGAGAAGAGAGTTAATTCGTAAATCGAATATCGAGCCGGAATCCAGGTGGGCGTTCCTATGGGTTCATTCGTTCCCATTGTTCGAGTTTAACCGGGAACAGAATCGGTACGATGCTATGCATAATATCGTAACTTCGCCATTTGCGGAGGATATGGATTTACTGAAGGAGGGATTCGATACGGAATTGCCCCCGGGCGATCCGGAGCATCCCTGGACTAAGATAAGGGCTTACCAATATGATCTGGTTCTAAACGGTATGGAAATAGCATCGGGAGGGATTAGAAATCATCGGCGTGATGTCCAGGAGTTAATCCTGAATATTCTCGGTATCGCTTCCGAGCGAGCCGAGAAAATGTTTGGTTTTTTATTAAAAGCTTTGGAATACGGCGCGCCTCCGCACGCCGGAATCGCACCGGGGCTCGATAGAATAGTAGCGCTTATGACCGGCTCCGATTCCATCAGAGATGTTATCGCTTTTCCTAAAACAACGGCTGCGCAGTCACTGATGGATGAATCGCCGTCGGAGATCGACTCTCAGCAGTTGAAGGAATTGGGACTGCGCATAGTCGAATAAAACTGGAGGCATTGTATCAGCAGCGAAGAGATTGTTACCGTTAACGTCAAGGTTGGTAATACCGACCTGCGGTCTCTTGTCGGTCTTAATCACTCCTTTATCGGAATTATCGAACAAGAGTTTGATGTGAAAATCATATCCAGGGGCGATCTGATACAGATTGCAGGTCCCCGCTCAAGCGTGGATAAAGGTCGTGCAGTGATCGAGGATCTGTGTCGGTATATCGATGACAATGGGGAACTTAACGAGAGATATGTTTATTATTCAATAGCGTCGGTTAAAGAGGGCGAAAGAGCTCCTTATGAGAAAATCGGGAACGATAGCCTGATTACCAGCGTAGCTACCAAAGAAGAGATAAAACCCAAGACGGTCGGTCAGAAGAATTATACCGAGTCCATCGATAAGCATGATGTGGTATTCTCAATAGGGCCTGCCGGGACAGGGAAAACCTATTTGGCGGTAGCTAAGGCGGTTAGTTTTTTTAAGCGGAAATTGGTGAATCGTATCGTATTGGTAAGGCCCGCAGTGGAGGCGGGGGAATCGCTCGGTTTTCTGCCGGGAGACATTCGAGCCAAAGTCGATCCGTATCTGCGTCCCCTTTACGACGCCCTGCATGATATGCTGGTTGCCGACAAGATAAAGAAGTTGATGGAAAACGGGCTTATTGAGATAGCCCCGTTGGCGTTTATGCGAGGCAGGACTTTAAACAGCGCTTTTGTTATAATGGATGAAGCACAGAACAGCACCGCTCCGCAGATGAAGATGTTCCTAACGCGATTGGGAGAGAATTCCAAGGCGATAATAACCGGAGATATTACTCAGATCGATCTGGTTAATAGAGCTTCTTCCGGTTTATTGCATGCGCGCAAAGTACTGAAAGGTATTAATGGGATTAAGTTCGTCTATCTCACGGAAAAGGATGTTGTGCGGCATCAGTTGGTGCAGAAGATAATCAATGCCTACGAGAAGCACGAAGCTATGAAGGTGCAGAAGAAGGCGAGAAAGTAACATGGTCAGGAACCTGTTGAAAAATAACGATGGGCGTTATTACCGGAAAGCGGCGAACGGTTCTAAGTCGGTTGAACGCGGCAAATCCAATATCATAGAACTCCTCAATAATGAGCTTTTTAAGATAGCTCTCTGGTTGGTTCTAACAGCGGTTCTCACATTGATGTTTCCGATAGAATCGCTGTATATGCCTCTGGAAGCTCCCAAATTGGGATCGATTGCAACCGAAGATATAGTAGCGCCCTTCGATTATTATATCAATAAAAGCACAGAGGAGATCGAGCAGGAGCGGAGCGGGATCGTTCGTAATTTACCCGCTTATATGGTGTATAACGAAGAGATTGCCGCGGGTGTGAAGGAATCGTTCAGGGAGTTTTTCGAGGATATCGGCGGTCTGCGCCCAAAGATTAAGAATCCCAAAGATATGGAAAGTTTTTTGGCAATATATTCAGGGCTTGATTCGTCGCATGTCACTGTTTTGGCTAACGAGCGGATTATGGGGAGATATCGGGACTTGATACTGGAAGTTGTTGATTCGCTCTATGGCTACGGAATAAACGATAACATGAGCAATGTTCCGCTTGCTGAAAATCGGCTGGTGGTTATAGTGAAAAACAACCAGAGGATAACGGTTCCGAGAAGTCAGGTGCACGATCTCGCCAGCGCAATCAAATACACCGAAAGCACAATCTCCAAGAACACGGCAAATGAGAAGCTGATTGAGGCATTGCTGGCGCTGTTCGAATTCCTGATTAAGCCTAACCTTAAGTTTAATCTGGAGTTAACGGAGAACGCCCGGCGGAAGGCAATGGACAATATTAGTCCTTACAAGGGGATGGTTTTAAAAGGAGAAACCATCATTCGGAAGCATGAAAGGGTAACGCAGGCGCATCTCGAGAAGTTGAATTCATTAGCCGCTTTGAGAGGCGGAGGTTCGGATGATGAGTCTATGTCGGTCGGATGGTTACCCCTGATAGCCAGGTTCATATTCATCGGTTTTCTCATGGCTTTTATAGGAGCCTTTTTGAAGTATTTTAAAAGGGAGATTTATAATTCACCTCGCAGGATGATCCTTATCTTCATAATTCCGATTTTGGTTGCGATTCTGATTTATTTCATAGATTTTCAATGGCAGCTATCCCCGTATTTGATACCGGTCACATTAGCCGCTATGCTTCTGGCGGTATTGTTTGAAGTTGAAGTCGGCTTACTGATGGCGGTTGTAATTTCCCTGCTGGTGGGGATTATCAGGAATTTCGATTTCTCTTTGGCGTTCGTGTCGATAGTGGCGGGTACCGTATCGGCATACAGCGTTAGAAATGTGCGACACAGGCATGATTTTTACAGGCCTATTATCTACATCGTAATTACCTATATTATTACGATCTACTGTATCGAGTCGCTTAAATTCACCGAAACCAAGGATATTCTCAAGGCGTGTGCTTTCGGCGCATTTAACGGTTTGATTTCTCCGCTTCTGGTGATAGCATTGCTGCCGCTGTTTGAGACTACTTTCAAGATCACTACCGATATTACATTGCTGGAGTTGTCGGATTTAAATCATCCGCTTCTAAAAAGGCTGTCGCTGGAGGCTCCGGGCACCTATCACCATTCAATAATTATGGGCACATTGGCTGAAGAAGCCTCCAAGGCTATCGGGGCGAATTCGCTTCTTGCCCGCGTGGGCGCATATTACCATGATATCGGCAAATCGCTGAAGGCGGAGTATTTCGTCGAAAACCAGATGGGCGCCAAAAACAAACATGAGAAGTTGACGCCATCGATGAGCGCGCTTATTCTGGAGTCGCATGTCAAGGAGGGACGCGAGATGGCGAAACTTGCCGGATTGCCCAAGATTATCATCGATTTTATTGAGCAGCATCATGGCGATTCAGTGATGAGTTTCTTCTATCAAAAGGCGATTGAAAAGGGCGCCAGTTCCGATGAAGCCTCCGCTCTGCGCTATCCGGGACCAAAACCGCAGTTCAAGGAATCGGGAATCGTAGCGATCGCGGATTCGGTTGAAGCGGCATCTCGGACCCTTGACGATCCGAAACCATCCCGCATTCGAAACCTGGTCAGGAAGTTAATCTATGATAAATTCACATCAGGTCAACTGGATGATTCCGATCTCACTATTGCGGATATACATAAAATCGAGGATGCATTCGTGTTCGTATTGACCGCTATATTCCACAACCGGATCGAGTATCCGGATAAAGAGAGAGTTGCCTCTTGAGTGAGAACGATGAAAACCTCGTCGATGTGATTTTCGACGATAGAAGCTATAGAATCGGCAAGCAGGAAGTGATCGATACACTGAGAGCTGTTCTATCCCGCGAAAACAAGTATGGCGTGACGATAAACGTTATTTTTACCGATGATAAATATATGCGGGGATTGAACAACAACTATCTGGGCGAGGATAGAACGACGGATGTAATGTCTTTCAACATCGACGAGGAGATGCTTGGGGAAATATACATAAGCCTGCCTGAGGCGCGTCGTCAAGCGCAGGAACGGGGAATACCGATCAAAGTGGAGATTAAAAGGCTATTGATACATGGATTGCTGCATCTTCTGGGTTACGATCATGTCACTGGAGACGAAAGGCCATTGATGTTCACCAAACAAGAGCGCTATCTATCGGAGGTTTAATTTAGTGAGTTGGAGTATGAGAAAGCTGCTTTCGTATTTGAGAGATAAAGTGAGAGGGGGAGAGTCGGAATCGGATTCACCCCGGCAGAATATCGAAGAGGAAATGCTGGAGACATTGGAAAGAGCTTCCACAGACGGAAGTATCGATTTAGAAGAAGACGAACGAGAGATGATCTCCTCGATTTTTGAGCTCGGAGATACGGAGGTGCGCGAGGTTATGGTTCCTCGTATCGATACTAAATATTTAACCGATTCGCAGACACTGGATGAAATACGTGATTTCGTGGCGGAGACCGGACATTCACGCTTTCCGCTTATCGGTGAAGATATCGATAACATCTTGGGGATTGTTTATGTCAAAGATATTTATCTTAATTCTGCGGGGCTTCGTGAAGGGAATATCTCGTTGAGGAGTTTAGCTCGGAAACCGCTTATTGTCCCGGAGCGGAAGAAATTGGATGAGCTCTTAAGGGACATGAAGCTGTCTAAAAACCACTTCGCGGTTGTAATCGACGAGTATGGCGGTACCGCCGGCATAGTAACCATGGAGGATGTATTGGAGGAGATAGTTGGGGAGATAGAGGATGAATATGATTTCGAGGTTCCGCCGATAACCAAGGTAAAAGAAGGTCATTATATCGTGGATGCCAATCTGAGCATAGAGGAATTGAATGAGGAGATCGATACCGGGATTCCCGACGGGGAATTCGAGACTGTAGGCGGTTTCATCTATGACCAGGTCGGTAGTCTACCGAACGACGGCCAGATGGTTAAAAGCGGTGACACAAAGTTTATTGTGGATAAGATGTCCGGGCAGAGGATTATTTCCGTAAGAGTGATCCGGGACGCCGAATCCGAAATGGAGGGTGAATTAGATGCCGAAGATAAATGATAGAATTTCCGAAGACAAATTTCAGTTAATTTTAAGGGTTGGTCAGGCATTTAATTCGGTAATCGAGATCGACCGCTTATTCGAATTGATTGCCAGCACAACATCGAGACTATTGGAGGCGGAGCGCTGCTCCATTTATGTGGTGGATACCGAGCAGAATACACTCTGGACGAGAGCTGCCGAAGGTGAGAACCGGATTGCGATTCCGATCGGAGTGGGGATAGCCGGAGCAGTTGCCGAGAGCGGCGAGTATATAACGGTAGATGATGCTTATGAAGATCCCAGGTTCAACCACGAAATCGACAGGGAAACCGGCTACAGAACAAAGAGCCTGATTGCAGGACCTTTAATCAATAATACCGGTGAGATAATCGGTGTAATACAGGTTCTTAATGTCAAAAAGGGAAACTTCAGTATAGGGGATGAGCAACTGTTGAGGTCGCTTTCGGGATTTGCGGGGAACGCACTGGAGAATGCGCTGCTTTATGATGAACTTAAGACGACGTTTCATTCCGTATTGCAGGTATTGGCGGCGACTATCGACGCTAAACACCATTATACTGCGGGTCACACCGCCAGGGTTGCCGATTATTCCTGCGGAATCGGCCGGGAAATGAGTCTAAGCGAGGATGAGTTAGAAATCCTGCGAGTAGCGGCTTTTTTACATGATTATGGCAAGATAGCTATCAGGGACAACGTGCTAACCAAGCCGGGCAAGCTAAGCGACGAAGAGTATGAGGAGATGAAATCTCACGCGATGAAAACAAGCGAGATACTCTCAAAGATGCATTTTTCAGCGGGATACAAGGAAGTCCCATTGATTGCCGGGGCGCACCACGAGAAGTATGATGGTTCAGGTTATCCGGCAAAGCTCTCTAATGATGACATCCCTCTGGGGGCGCGGATTATGGCTGTGGCTGATGTTTTCGATGCATTGACATCGGACAGGGATTATCGAAAGGCGATGAAACCGCATGAGGCTCTGGAGTTGATTCGAAAGGAGGTGGGAACTTCTTTCGATCCGAAGGTTTTCGCCGCCTTTGAGAGCTATTTTAACCGACGATATGGACCGCTCGGCGATTCTTAACTAAAGAGGACTGTGGATATTTGGATAAGTTCTCAGATGAGATACACCAGTTTATATCCGACAACGAGCTTATTTCCTCCGGGGATTCGATACTGATAGCATGTTCGGGAGGCGCCGATTCGGTAGCGTTATTAAGGATTCTATACGGATTAAGCGATGATTTGGAGTTCGAGTTGGCAGTTGCTCATCTCAATCACCAGATTCGACCGGAAGCCGAGGAAGACCATGAATTAGTGCGAATACTAACCGGGGAACTGAGCTTAAAATTTCATTCTCGGTCGATTGATGTTCCCGCTTATGCCGAAAGCAATGGTATGACATTGGAGGAAGCTGCTCGAGAGGTGCGCTACGATTTTCTCTCGGAGGTTGCCGATGAATATGGTTATGATAAAATAGCGGTTGGACACAATTTCGACGATAAAATTGAAACCGTGTTGTTTAACTTTATAAGAGGAACCGGATTGACGGGGCTTTCAGGAATACCGCCCAAAAGAGACCGGATAATCAGACCATTGCTTCCGGTAACTAAAAGGACTATTAGAGAGTGGTTAAAGTATAGAGGTCATGTTTACATGGAAGATACTTCTAATCGGGATATCAGGTATACGCGCAACAGGATCAGAAACAGACTTTTGCCGTATCTGAAAAAATATTTCAATCCGCAGATCGAGCAATCTATTGATAGATTGTCAAATATAGTCGCTGAAATGGACGATTATATTAATGAGGAAGTTCAGAATGCGTTGCCTGAATTGATCGTAGAAGGGAAAGGTCATAAAATAGTTCTTGATTTTAGGGGATTTAACAGATATCATTTAAGTTTAAAACAAAATATCGTACGCAGAATTGTAAGAGACATCACGGTTTCGCATTACGCGCCGGACTATAAATCGATTGAGGACTTCATAAAGTTTTGTGAACTGAAATCCAAAGGTCAATTTCATTTCAAAGGCGGTGTCATTGCGGAACTTATCGATGACAGAATCGTATTCGGTATTCTAAACCAGTATGAGTTCGAAGACGAAGTCGACTTTCCGGGAATCTGGCAAAAGCGCGGCTCGGGATCGAGGATAAAAGGTGAGTTGTTAGAGAACGTTTGCCCGACGGAATCGTACAAAACTCAGCGCAGAGATATCGCCTTCTTCGATTACGAAAAACTGGGGCGGAAAACGGTTGTTCGTAATGTCAGAGCTGGCGATGAACTCAAACCTCTGGGGATGTCCGGAAATAAAAAAGTAATGGATATACTTGCCGAACATAGCGTTCCCATTTTCCTGAGACGTTCGCATCTGGTTTTGATTTCGAATTCGAAGATTGCCTGGTTAGTCGGATTCCGTACATCGGATGATTTTAAGATAGATAACAGGACAAGAAGGGTTTTAAAGCTAACCTATGAAGAGCGAAGTTTTAATTGAAGAGGAAAAGATACGCAAGCGGGTAGAAGAACTCGCTGCGCAGTTAGATAAAGATTACGACGGCAAATCACCGGTGCTGGTAGGCGTCCTCAAGGGCAGCTTTATTTTTCTGGCTGACCTGGTCAGGAAGATGAAAACGCCGCATCAGGTGGATTTCTTAACGGTTGCCAGTTATGACGGTGGAGTGAAAAGCACCGGCGTGGTGAGATTGGTTTCCGATTTGAGTATCAACATAGAGGGACGACACGTGCTGGTAGTGGAGGACATAGTGGATACAGGTTTAACCACAGACTATATTTTGAAAAACCTGGGAACCAGAAACCCGGCGTCGCTGGAATTCGTCACATTGCTGGACAAACGAATATGCAGAAAGGCGGAGGTGCCGATCAAGTATGCGGGATTCGAAATACCGGATCAATTCGTGATCGGTTACGGACTGGATTACAATCAATACTATCGTAATCTTCCTCACGTTGCGAGGTTATAAATATGAACGAAGAGAGAAAAGAGAATAAAAAAGGCAATAATGACGATAAGCAGCCGCCACGTTTGAATCTAAAACGTAAAGGCGATTCCGGCGGCTCCGGTCCCAATAAAAAACCTGAAGTACCCTGGAAGAAAACCAGCCGAACATTGGCGTTCTGGATTGCGCTCATCCTGCTGTCTGTGCTCTTTGTTCAACTTTATTATGGCGGCCGCGAGGAATTGGTTAAGATAGATTATACCGATTTTATAAATCAGGTTGAAGACGGCAATGTTAAAAGGGTGCAGTTCATCGAAAGGGATATTGAGGGTGAATTCAATCAACCCTATACTAAATTAGTTGACGGCAGGAGAGGCACATACACGAAATTTAAAAGCTACCTTCCGTTTGATGATCCCGATCTGGTGAAAAAGCTAAATGAGGCGGGCGTGACAGTCAGCGCCGAGCCGGTCAATTTTAACTGGGCATCGGTTCTGCTATCAACCTTACCGTGGTTACTCCTGATTGTTTTCTGGCTGTTCATGTTAAGACAGATGCAGGGAGGCGGCGGAACCAAAGGGATATTTTCTTTCGGCAAATCCCGGGCGCGTTTGTTGACCGGTGATAAACCCAAAGTCACTTTCCATGATGTTGCCGGAGCGGACGAAGCCAAGCAGGAGCTTCAGGAGGTAATTGAATTCCTGAAGGATCCGGGTAAATTCCAAAAGCTGGGAGGTAAGATTCCCAAAGGCGCCCTGCTTTTAGGTCCTCCGGGTACCGGCAAAACCCTGTTGGGGAGAGCGGTTGCGGGGGAAGCTGGCGTTCCGTTTTTCAGCATGTCCGGTTCGGATTTTGTTGAGATGTTCGTTGGAGTGGGCGCCTCGCGCGTAAGAGATCTTTTCGATCAGGGGAAGAAAAACGCTCCTTGTATTATATTTATCGACGAGATAGATGCGGTGGGTCGTCATCGCGGAGCCGGTCTGGGCGGCGGTCACGATGAACGAGAGCAGACATTGAATCAGCTTCTGGTGGAGATGGACGGTTTCGAGTCCAACGAGGGGGTTATCCTGTTGGCGGCGACTAACAGACCCGATGTGCTCGATCCGGCACTGCTTAGACCCGGGAGATTCGACAGGCAGATCGTTGTCGACAGCCCCGATGTAAAAGGACGCGAAGGGATATTCAAGGTTCACACCAAGAATATCCGGATGTCCGAGGATATCGACTTATCGGTCTTAGCCAGAGGTACCCCGGGGGTATCGGGAGCGGATATAGCCAATATCGTTAATGAAGCGGCTCTGTTGGCGGCTCGAAGAAATCGCAGCGAAGTTGCCATGGAGGACTTTGAGGATGCCAAGGACAAAGTGATGATGGGGATCGAACGGCGCAGTATGGTTATTTCCGATGAAGAAAAGAAAACTACCGCATATCATGAAGCCGGGCATGCGCTGACTGCGAAACTTATACCGGGGTCGGATCCGGTGCACAAAGTAACAATTGTACCCAGAGGATTAGCGCTGGGATTGACCCATTATCTTCCTATCGATGAAAAGCACACATATTCCAAGGACTATCTGGAAGCGAAGCTGGTTCATGCTTTGGGCGGAAGGGTCGCCGAGAAACTGGTTTTTGACCACTTCACCACCGGAGCCGGCGATGATCTGAAGAGAGCGACGGATTTGGCGAGAAAGATGGTTTGCGAATGGGGTATGTCCGAGAAGCTGGGACCGGTAACTTTCGGTAAACGTGATGAGCAGATATTTCTGGGCAGAGAGATAAGCCAGAAGCAGGATTATTCCGAGAAAACCGCTCAGGAGATCGATGCGGAAGTGCAGGGGATTTTAAGAAGCGCTCAGGATAAAGCGAAAAAGCTTCTTTCCGATCATATCGACATTCTGCATAAGTTAGCGAGAGCGTTGATTGAAAGGGAGATTTTGGACGGAGAGCAGATTGATAAAATTATGAAGGGGGAATCTTTGGAAACCGTGAAAGTAAGCGACGAAAGCAATGATTGATCGGGATAGGATTTATAAAGGGGTTCAGGAGATAGTCGCCGGTTTGGGCGACGGTATCGATGGGTCCCGTATGGATGAAACCGCAAAGAGGGTTGCCGATTTTTACCGGGATTACTTCGCAAATATCTATCAGGATCCGCGCCAATACTTAAAAGTTTATATAGCGGATAATCGCGAGGAGATGATTATAGCTCGCGGTATTTCATTTTATTCCATGTGCGAACACCATCTGCTTCCGTTTTTCGGAGAAGCGCATTTAGCGTATATACCCAAAGGAAACCGGGTTACCGGCTTTTCTTCGCTGGTCCGTGTTGTTGATTGCCTTGCGAGAAGGCCTCAGATTCAGGAAAAACTCACCGGTGAAATTGCTGATGTTATCATGGAGGTTATCAAACCGATGGGGGTTTTCGTTATAACGGAAACCGAGCAATTATGCTTGACCATGCGTAAACTGCACCAACCGGGACTGAAGACTATTGCATCCGCAATCCGGGGAGCTTTCAGGCGAGATGCCACTCGCGAAGAAGCTCTGTTTCTGATAAATAACAACCGTAATGCTTGATAAAGGGTGAGCCCGATGCCGATTCCAATCCAAAGCGACTCCAACATTCTATTGAAACTGCAGCTACGGAGCAATAAACCTTTTTTGATGGGCGTAGTTAATGTAACCCCGGATTCCTTCTATGACGGAGGGAGATATTTCGACTCCGATAAGGCGGTCGATCGCGCCTTTCAGTTAATAGAGGACGGAGCGGATATACTGGATGTTGGTGGTGAATCCACTCGCCCCGGGTCAGATCCGGTATCACCCCGGGAGCAAATCAACCGTGTCTGTCCGGTTATCAGCGAAATTAGAAAACAGTTCGATATACCGATATCAATCGATACCACATCCTCGATTGTCGCAATGGAGGCGATAAACGCCGGGGCGAATATCGTCAACGATGTATCAGCGTTGCTTTTCGACGAGAAGATGATTGAAGTGATACGAGATAATAGCGTGCCGGTTATATTGATGCACATGAAGGACACCCCGAAAACCATGCAGAAAGCTCCTTTAGATACCGGCGTCATCGATGAGATACGGGGATTTCTATCTCAAAGACTCCAATTTTGCGAGGAGAACGGGATACCGTCATCCGATATAATTATCGACCCCGGAATCGGCTTCGGTAAAACAGCAGCGGGAAATTTGGAGATTATAAGAAATATTGGCAGCTTTCGCGGGCTTGGTAAACCAGTGCTAATTGGCGCCTCAAGAAAATCGTTTATTGGCACCATAACCGGCGCCGAAACGGATGACCGTCTGGCGGGCTCTTTGGCGATAGCCTGTTACTGCGCATTAAAAGATGTTGACATACTGCGGATTCATGATGTAAAAGAGACCAAGAATGCAATTGAAATAATATCTTCAATAATTAGCGATGATTGATCTTTTCCACATAGCGTTTCTTAAGTTCACATTGATTGACTTAATTGATATCGTTATCGTAAGTTTCTTTTTTTACAAGCTGTTAACTTTAATGAGGGGAACCAAATCCCTGCATATATTCCTGGGATTGCTTTTTCTCTCGCTAATGGCTTTTATCGCCTTCTGGTTTCAGTTCGAAGTGCTGAAATGGCTCATTACCAATATCGCCACAGTAGGTATTATCGTTATTGTTATTGTTTTCCAACCGGAAATCCGTCGGGCATTGATGCAGATGGGTCAATACAGGATTTTCAAGGGTTTGTTCAAGAGCGAGAGCAAGAATATACTGGAAGAGATATGCAAAGCTACCGAGCAGCTTTCGGCAAGGAAATGGGGCGCATTGATATGCTTTGAACGCGATGTGGGACTGGACCATATAATCGAGACCGGAAAGAAATTGGGTGCGGAGGTATCTTCGGAAGCGTTGGTTACGATTTTTGCTCCTAACACGCCGCTTCATGATGGCGCCGTCGTTATTCAGAACGATTTTATAACCGCCGCCGGCTGCACCCTTCCGCTGACCCAGAATCCGGTGTTTCATCAATCCTACGGTACTCGACATAAAGCGGCGGTCGGGATGAGCGAGGAGAGCGATTCGGTAGTATTAGTTATCTCTGAGGAAACCGGCCGGATATCGGTCGCCTATGACGGGATACTCAACAGAGGGATCGAGAAGGATATGCTTTCATCCACATTAAAGAAATTGCTTGGCGCACCCACCAAAACCAAGTAGTTATAATTCGCTGAGTTACTTATGTTTGTTGATTATGTGGAAATAACCGTTACCGGTGGAAGAGGCGGAGACGGGATCGTTGCCTTCCGAAGGGAAAAATATGTCCCCAAAGGCGGACCTTCAGGCGGCGATGGCGGAAAGGGCGGCGATGTTGTATTACGCGCTGATGAAAATATGTCCACCCTTCGGGATTTTAAGTACCGCAAGCAATTCAAGGCTGAAAACGGCGGCAAGGGAGGCGGCAGTCTGAAAAGCGGAACCGATGGAGAGGACTGCATAATTCCGGTTCCTGTCGGCACACTGGTTAAAGACCTGGATTCGGGAAAGGTAATCGCCGATCTTTCCGCGCATGATCAACCATATATTGTCGCCAAAGGCGGAAAGGGCGGATACGGTAATGTTCAATTTAAATCACCGACTAATCGGGCGCCGAGGAAAGCTACCGAGGGGGAAGCAGGCGACAGCAGGAATATTGCACTGGAGTTGAAGCTTCTGGCTGACGTTGGACTGGTCGGTTTGCCCAACGCAGGGAAATCTACCCTCATTTCCCGGATATCTTCAGCCAAACCAAAAATTGCGGATTATCCTTTTACCACGCTGTCTCCGGCGCTGGGGATCGTCAAGTACGGTGATTACAACAGTATGGTTGTAGCCGATATTCCGGGATTGATCGAAGGGGCATCGGAGGGGAAAGGCTTGGGTATAAATTTTCTCAAACATATTGAACGAACGTCGATTCTTGTTTATCTTATCGATATAGTCGAACAACGAACCGAAGAGGTATTCAGCCAGCTGCAGAGCGAGTTGAAGAACTATAATGTAGATTTGCTGAGAAAACCGTTTATTGTGGTTCTAAACAAAATCGATACAAAGATAACTGACAAGGAAGGGATCGAATTCCTTAAGAAAAACAAAATCGATTTTCATACTATCTCGGCTGTAACCGGAGAGGGAACCGAGGAGCTGATCAGGATATTAGGTGAACGAGTCGAAAAGTCTAAAGAAACCATTTGGTGAACATATATACGATTATATCGGGTTGAGCTTGATCCCCGGAATCGGCGAAATTCGTTTTCATCGGCTCATAAGTCATTTTAAGACGGCATCGGCGGTTTTTGAAGCGGACATACGGGAGCTAATGGAGGCGGGTAAAATCAGTTTAAACAGGGCGAATACGGTTAAGGCGGGTTATAATCAGCGGGATGTGGAATCGAGACTTAACAAGTTGGTAGATTCCAATATCAGCATAATTACGCTCGAAGATGCAGACTATCCCGAAAACCTCCGTCAACTGAACGACCCGCCGCCGCTGCTTTATTTTCAAGGTGAGATAAAGTATGCCGATTCTCATTGCATCGCAATTGTCGGGAGCAGGAAAGCTTCGCCCTACGGCAAATCGATGACATCCCGTATTTCCGAAGAGCTGGTGGATGCAGGGTTTACAATCGTTTCCGGCTTTGCCCGCGGAATCGATACGATAGCTCATAAAACCGCCCTTGACTGCGGGGGAAAGACAATCGCTGTGATGGGATGCGGTATCAATGTCGTCTATCCCGCCGAGAACAAGGAGCTTTTTACTCGGATCGCTCAGTCGGGATGCGTAATTTCCGAATTCGAACCGGGTAAACCTCCGGAGGCGCGGAATTTTCCCAAGAGAAATCGATTGATAAGCGGAATTACATCGGGCGTGGTCATTGTCGAAGCCGCCAAAAGAAGCGGAGCGCTTTTGACAGCAAATCATGCGCTGGAGCAAGGCAGGGAGGTTTTCGCTGTACCCGGACCGGTTAATTCTCCTTCCAGCGAAGGAACCAACAATTTAATTAAATCCGGCGCCAAACTTACTACCTCCATCAGCGACATCCTGGAGGAATTGAAAATTCAGTTGAAATGTCCTCCGATTTCAAGAGCTGAAAAGGACAAGCTCGGTCAGTTGAATGGCGAGCAAAAAGCTATTTATCAAAATCTTGATACCGTGGGGGTGCAGATTGACAAACTGGTGGAAAGCACCAAAATCGACATATCAAGATTGTTGGGGCATTTGCTGGAAATGGAGTTAGCGGGGTATGTAAAAACTCTGCCGGGTAAAAGATACGTTAGGGTATAGAGTTTATCGGGAAAACTATTGATTTTTATAAAAAATCCCCTATCTTAAAAGTTTTGATGAAATCTGCCGTATTTAGGGAACCTGAATTCGACATTTTTGGATATTGAAAACTGTTTGCGAGAAAAAAAGATACAGATACTTAACAAGATGGGTTTGCATGCCCGTCCGGCAGCGATGCTGGTTTCCGCAGCCTCCAAATTCAAATCCGATATCTTTGCAATAAAGGATGGCGCCGAAGTAAATTGCAAATCGATCATGGGAGTAATGATGTTAGCTGCGGAAACCGGGAGCTGGATAATACTACGTGCGGAAGGACCCGATGAGAAAGAAGCGATCGACAGCTTATCTAAACTATTCCAGGAAAAATTCGGTGAGCAGTAAGCGAAAAAAGGAATATGAAAAAGAGATAACGATACTCGGGATCCCCGGATCCCCCGGTATTGTAACGGGTAAACTATTTTTAGTACACACGGATAAGATTTCAACCGCTAAAGAGACTATTCCCGAAAGTGAAATCGAGTATGAAATCGCCCGGTTCAGGGAGGCGGTATCCGAAGCCGCCAACGATATAATTAAGATCAAGAGGAATATAAGCGAAAAGCTGGAGGGGGAGGCAGCAGGAATTCTGGACGCTCAGATTATGTTTATCAATGATCCTGAGTTGAATAGGCAGGTAGCCTCGATAATAAGGGAGCAGTCTGTAAATGCTGAGCATGTATATAATGATCTGATTTCCAAAGTGATTAAATCGCTTCAGAAATCCAGCAGCGAGTATTTAAAACAGCGAGTTTATGATATAAAGGGGATTCGTGCCAGAGTTCTTTCACGGCTTCGAGGCATAAAGCAGAGGCACCTGGTGGAGATGAACGAACCTTATATAATTGCAGCCAAGTCACTGGGAGCCGGGGAGTTTGCTCAAATGAGCGGTAGTGACGTAATTGGACTGGTCACCGCGATTGGAGGGGCGACATCGCACACCGCGCTTCTGGCTAAATCCTTAAATATACCCGCAGTGCTGGGGATTGAGGATAATTTCAACCTGCTTCAAAACGGTTCTAAGATCATTCTGGATGGGAATCAGGGCAAAATTATCGTTAATCCCACATCTTCCAGCAGGGAGCTTTATAAAGATCGTGAAATGAAATATGTTCGCGAGCGTGAGCAGTTGCTGATAACCAAGGATGAACCGACGGTTACGACCGACGGTCGAAAAGTCGGTCTGTTGGCGAATATTGAATTATTATCCGAAGTTGACAAAGCTATCGAGGCGGGGGCTGATGGTATCGGACTATACAGAAGCGAATTCCTGTATTTCACTCATGGCGGATTACCCTCCGAAGAACAGCAATTCCGCGCATATTCCCGTATCGTCAGAAAGATGCATCCTAAGCCGGTGACTATACGCACCTTTGACCTTGGGGGCGATAAATTCATTGATGAAACCCACAGACCGTACGAACGAAATCCATTTTTGGGCTGGAGAGCGATAAGAATCAGTCTATCGTTACCGGAATACTTTAAGTGCCAATTGCGTGCGATCTTACGAACGTCCGCCTTTGGGAATGTATCGATGATGGTTCCTATGGTTAGTGATATTTCGGAGATCAAGAAATCGAAAGCGATGTTCATGGAGGTGAAGGAGGAATTAAAGGCGAAAGGAACTGAATTTGATGAGAATCTTAAATTCGGTATTATGATCGAGGTGCCTTCAGCGGCGCTAAACGCTGATTCACTTGCTAAGCATGTAGATTTCTTCTCTATAGGAACCAATGATCTCACTCAATATACGCTTGCTGTTGACCGAAGTAATGAGGTTTTAAGCGAACTTTTCCAGAGCTTTCATCCATCAGTGCTAAAGCTGACCGCAATGGCTATCAAGGAAGCCAAAAGCGCCGGTATTCCTGTCAGTATATGCGGGGAATTGGCTGGTGATCCTCTGGCGGCGGCATTGCTGGTCGGGCTCGGGGCGGATTCACTTTCCGCGCCATATACGATGCTGCCATTGATCAATGAGATAATCAGGAACATAAGTTCAGAGGACGCAGGCAAGCTGGCGCAAAAAGCCCTTAAACTTGAGAACACGGCGGAGATTAAGAACTTATTGGCAAACTACTTGACCGATATTTTCGAAGGTATGAGTTCTCCTATACATAAATGAGATATTCAAATGGCGGATTGTAATGATATAACGGCGATTAAACGGTTGGATAAATCGGATATGTACTCCAAACTTACCGGTTTTCCAAACCAGGTGCGCGACGCATATAATAATTTATCGGATATTAGATTACCTTCTCTGAAAAACGATAAGTACGGAAGCATCGTAATCGCCGGGATGGGCGGTTCGGCAATCGGCGGCGATTTTGTCAGGGCTCTCCTTCTGGACGAGTCAACTATCCCTCTACTCGTAGTCAGGAATTATTCATTGCCCCGGTTTGTCGGCAAGAATTCCCTGGTTATCGCTGTCAGCTATTCCGGCAATACTGAGGAAGTGATTGCGGTTTACCAGGAGGCTCGGAGGATGGGATCGACCTGTGTAGTGGTTAGTTCCGGGGGTAAACTGTCCTCAGCAGCACGTAATGATAAAGTACCGTTGATAACGGTTAAGGATGGTTACCATCCGCGAGAAGCGGTAGGGTATCTTCTGTTATCGATTTACCATATCCTGGGTGAAACCCGGCTGTTTTCAATCAGGCTGGAAGATATTGAGATGTTGAGTTCCTTTTTGGAACAAAGCGGGTCGAAACTGGTTTCTGAAGTATCGGAAAGTGAGAATTCTGCGAAATTTATGGCTGGCAGGTGTTTCGGCAAACTGCCAATCATTTTCTGCGATGGCGGCGTATATGAGGTAGCGGCGAAACGTTTGAAAAACCAACTGGCGGAAAACTCCAAGGTATTGTCGTTCGTTAGCGTGTTGCCGGAAAGCAATCACAATGAGATCGTAGGTTTCGAAAATCTGACTATACCCGGCGAAAAATTGATTGCGATTATGATATACGATGAACTATCGCATCCGCGGATCAAAGCCGGAATGAAAGCGGTTTCACGAATTCTCGGTGATCGAGGGATAGAGATAATGGAGATCAAACCGGCAGGCACAAGCTGCCTGGAAAGAATATTTTCCTTGATTCAGAGAGCGGATTTCAGTAGTTTCTATCTTGCGATCCTGAATGATCAGGATCCGTCTCCAATTAAATCGATAGATGACTTGAAGAGGGAATTGGCAGGACAATAAGTAGAGCAAAAGATAATTTTAAAATTCAGGAATAATAAAAGTGAAAGTAGTTATACCGGCAGCGGGAATAGGAACCAGGTTGCGTCCGCATACGCATACACTTCCGAAATCATTACTGCATGTAGCAGGTAAACCGATTTTGGGTCATATTCTGGATGAGGTCAAGTTACTCGATGTTTCCGAGGTAGTATTCGTGGTAGGTTTTTTCGGGAATATGATTAAAAGATATGTTCAGGAGAACTACGATTTCAAATGCAGGTTTATTGAGCAAGAGGAATTGAAGGGATTAGGATCCGCAATTAATTTAGTTGCGCCATATTTCGATAAGGAACCGGTTTTGATAGTACTCGGGGATACTATTTATCGGGCGGATCTAAGCGATGTAATAGCCCGAGGGGAAAATGCTATTGGAACGCATTATGTGGAGAATCCGCAAAGATTCGGTATAGCGGAAGCTAAAGATGGTTACATTACCAGACTGATAGAAAAACCGGAGGAACCGACATCCAATTTAGCGGTTGTGGGACTATATTACATCAAGGATGTTGACGCTTTATCGGAAGCTCTCGATGAGATTGTGGAGAAGGGAATCAAAACCCGAGGTGAGTATCAGCTTACCGACGCCCTTCAGATAATGATAGAAAGGGGAGTTAGAACCACAGTATTTAATGTGGAAGGATGGTATGATTGCGGCAAGCCGGAAACGCTTTTGAGTACGAATAGATTTCTTTTAAGTCAGTTCAAGGAAACCCCGTCTATCAAAGGTTCGGTGGTTATACCTCCTGTTTTTATATCGCCAAGCGCGAATATCACCAACTCGATAATCGGCCCCGATGTTTCCATAGCAGAAGGGGCGGTCATAGTTAATTCGATAATTCAGGATTCAATAATAGGTCAAAAAGCACAGCTATATGATTGCCTGATGGAATCCTCCCTGATAGGCGACTATGCGCGGGCGCGGATGACGTTTCGCAAGTTCAATGTCGGGGACTCATCTGAAATAGGTTATATTTAATCATGATACAAAGGAGTAAGTTTGTTTAGAAACACCAACTTTATTTTTAGTTCAGAGTCGGTAACAGAAGGGCATCCGGACAAAGTCTGCGACCAGATATCGGATGCCGTATTGGATGAAATGCTCGAACATGACATTAAATCAAGAGTTGCCTGCGAGACATTTATCACTGTCGGGCTGGTAATAGTTGGCGGTGAGATCACCACCAGTGGTTATGCGGATGTCGCGGGGATAGCGCGGCAGGTTGTAAAGGATATCGGCTATACGGATTCGAAATACGGATTCAATTACGAAACCTGCGCGGTGCTAAATGCTATCGGCGAGCAGTCGCTGGATATCTCCCGCGGTGTCGACATCGGCGGCGCCGGCGACCAGGGGATAATGTTCGGACATGCCTGTAATGACACCGAGGAATTGATGCCGGTTCCGATAACGCTGGCGCACAAATTGACCATGAACCTATCCAGGTGCAGAAAGAGCGAAGAAATCCCCTTCCTCGGTCCAGATGGCAAGTCTCAAGTCAGCGTTGTTTATAGAGATGGCAAAGCCTGCCATATCGAGTCCGTCGTGCTCTCTACTCAACACACCGATGAAGTGCTGAATGGCGATAAGACAAAGATACGAGACGATGCCAAGGAGGAGATAGTCGAAAAGGTTATCAAACCGATTTTACCGCCGGATCTCGTTAACGAGAAAACCATGTACTATATCAATCCGACGGGAATATTCTTGATAGGCGGACCCCAGTCGGATACCGGGATGACCGGACGTAAGATAATTGTAGATACTTATGGCGGCTGGGCGCCCCATGGCGGCGGAGCTTTTTCAGGAAAGGACCCGACGAAGGTTGACAGGTCAGCCAGTTACATGGCTCGTCATATCGCCAAGAACATAGTTGCGGCGGGATTGGCGGAGACCTGCACCATCCAGTTAGCTTACGCAATCGGCGTGGAGCAGCCGGTTTCTATCGCTATCGATACCGAAGACTCCGGACAGCTTGATGACCATCGCCTGGAGGAGTTGGTGAGGCTGAATTTCGATCTCACTCCGCGCGGAATTATAAACACGCTGGATTTACTCAGACCGATTTATCAAAAAACCGCTGCTTACGGGCATTTTGGCCGCAATGAACCTGAGTTCACCTGGGAGAAGACCGATCGAGCTGATGAGATGAAGTCCTGGTCGTAGATTATTAGAATTTTTCATATTAAAGGAGTTAGTAGATGATTGAACATGATATCACTGATATAAATCTGGCTGAAGAAGGTAAGAATCAAATAGAATGGGCGGAAAAAGATATGCCGGTGCTTCGCATCATCCGCGAGAGGTTTGCAGAAGAGAAGCCTCTGGATGGATTGCGAATGGCGTGTTGTCTGCATGTCACGACTGAAACTGCCAACTTAATGCGAACTTTGAAAGCAGGCGGCGCCGATGCCAGGCTTTGCGCCTCCAATCCGCTTTCCACACAGGATGATGTTGCCGCCTCCCTGGTCAGGGATTTCGGAATCTCCGTATTCGCCCGCAGAGGTGAGGACAACGACGTTTATTACCAACATATAGCGCAGGCATTGGAGCATAAACCGCAGATAACGATGGATGATGGCGCTGATTTAGTTTCCACCGTGCACGGGAAGTTCAAGAGTATGATCGATAACGTGATAGGCGGGACGGAAGAAACCACCACGGGTGTGATTCGACTGAAAAGTATGGAGAAAAAAGGAGTGCTGGGTTATCCCATAATTGCGGTAAACGATTCTCAGACCAAGCACTTCTTCGATAATCGCTACGGAACGGGGCAGTCTACGATAGACGGGATACTCCGCTGCACAAATACGCTTCTTGCCGGTTCCAGATTCGTGGTCTGCGGTTACGGCTGGTGTGGACGCGGCTTGGCGCGACGCGCATCGGGTATGGGCGCCAGGGTAATTGTTGTTGAAGTGGATCCGGTTAAGGCAATAGAAGCTGTTATGGACGGGTATGATGTAATGCCGATCGCCGAAGCGGCGGAAGTGGGCGATATATTCGTTACCGTAACCGGCAACACCAGCGTGATTCGTCGAGAGCATTTCGAGAAGATGAAGGATGGCGCTATCGTAGCTAATTCCGGTCATTTCAACGTGGAACTTGAACTGGAAAGTCTGAAAAAGATCAGTAAATCCACCAAGGATATTAGACCCGAAGTCAAGGAATATGCTCTCGAAAGCGGTAATCGCGTATATGTCCTCGGAGAAGGCCGGCTGATAAATTTGGCGGCTGCCGAGGGGCATCCGGCAATGGTTATGGATATGTCATTCGCAAATCAATCGTTGGCAACGGAATACCTCTACACTCAGAAGGCGAAGTTCGAGAAGAAGGTATATTCGGTTCCTGAGGAAATTGATGCCAGGATTGCCGAGCTGAAGCTGAAATCAATGGGGATCAACATCGATAAGCTGACCGACGAGCAAAAGGAATATTTAGCTTCATGGGAATTGGGAACGTAGGCGATTTGTACTTGGAATTCACCCGATCACGAATGCGTGGTCGGGTTTTCTATTTGGCTTGTATTATTCATAAATCCTATCAACGGTAGCGGAAGCCTTGCGCTTCCGGCGTTTCTTTGAGATACTTTATTTCAATCTGCAAATGACCTGCTCCTATTGAACTCCCGAAGGACAGGCTTTCGGCTGCGTATTAATGGGTTTCATGAATTATCCGGGTTAGGCGTCAAATCGATTTACCGATTAGAGAGATAAAAATATTCTTGCTATCTGAAATGATCGATTATTATAATATTATCGGAGAGATGTCCGAGTTGGTCTAAGGAGCGCGCCTGGAGAGCGCGTAGGGGCCACAAGCTCCTCCTGGGTTCGAATCCCAGTCTCTCCGTTTTCAATCTTGCCGTAACCTGCGTACTGCACTCGATTTACGGTTGAACAAAGTTTAATATAGATACGTTTAATTTATGTTATGGTTATCGGAGGTACAGCTAAGGATGCTGTGCATCTTATTTGGGCTCAAAAAAACGATTGAGTCGAGAATGAAGGATAGAAAATATGGCTAAAGAATCTACACTCGATTTTGTTTTACGGGAATTTACGGTAGTTCCAACGAAATCGTCCTATAATGTTGAAACGCTAAGGGCAATCGCTGATAAATTTCTTGACAGGATGCGTTCGGCGGGAGGACTGTCTGCCGCTCGCGAAAGGCTGTACAGACTTATAAGTATCCATCAATTTGATACGTTTGCCGGCAGCGAGGAGCTCCAGGAACACCAAACCTTCAGAATGCGCGATTGCGCTACTGCTTTGAAATTTATGCTGAAAGAGAGTTCCGATAGATTCGCCGGTTTCAGCGTGGCTAAAGCGCTCTATGATATCGCTCGAGACGTCCCGCGTCCGGACCTGCAGCCCGGATTCTACGCCGAGATGATTCATTTATTCTTGGGATTGCAGGGCGTTGTTTCCGATATGGTCTTCGAGAATACCTACTTCGACACAAACCTGGAGGGGCGCAAGGCGGCTATCGCTCGTTCCGAACTCCTGGATAGATACTGGGAGGAAAAGATCGAAGTCCAGATCCACAAGTACCGGCATGGTTTGCAAGAAGATATTATTAAACTGCGGAGTGTCAACCGTGCAAGGATACTCTCGGCATTGGGAGGAAGCGAAGAGGATTGGTATGATTGGAGGTGGCAGTTAAGAAATATAGTACGGGATGCGGATAGCCTCGCTAAATTGGTCAATATCACAGAGGATGACTACGAAGCCATTACTCAAGCAAAGAAGAACAGGATACCGTTCGGTATAACCCCGTATTATGTCTCGCTGATGGATGAAACTCCCGGTAGAAACGATACCGCGGTACGCGCCCAGGTTATACCATCTCCTGATTATGTGAAGGTTATGTCGGAAGCCAAAGGCAAGAGTATATGTTCCTTCGATTTCATGTTAGAAAAGGATACGTCGCCTATAGATTTAATAACCCGACGATATCCGTCTATCGTTATCCTCAAACCATATAACACCTGTCCTCAGATATGCGTTTATTGTCAGAGAAATTGGGAGATAGAGGATGTACTGGCTAAAGGCGCCATGGCAGCTAAAGAATCTATTGAGGCTGCAATAGAATGGATAAAAGATCATCCAGCTATCCATGATGTATTAGTGACCGGCGGTGATCCGCTTGCTCTCAATGAAAATGTGCTGAAACGGATACTGGATAAACTCTCAGAAGTTTCGAGCATCGAACGGATACGAATAGGTTCGCGCACGCCGGTAACTATGCCGATGCGGATTACTCCCGAGCTGGTGAATTTGCTTGCTTCCTATCGGATTCCGATGAAGAGAGAAATTACAGTAGTCACTCATGTTGAACACCCCTATGAGATTACCGAAGATATGTTCAATGCTGTCGAACTCTTAAGAAAGAATGCCATCAGCGTCTATAATCAGAATGTTTATACTTTTTATGTTTCTCGGAGGTTTGAAGGCGTTTTACTTAGAAGGCTGCTCAAAAGAGTTGGCATCGAACCATATTACACGTTTAATGCCAAAGGCAAGGAAGAAACCGCGGATTTTCGCGTGCCGATTGCCAGATTGCTGCAGGAACAGAAAGAAGAAGCCAGATTGCTGCCCGGACTGAGCCGCACCGACGAAGCCGTATATAATGTGCCCGGTCTTGGTAAGAATTACCTGAGGGCATTTCAACATAGGGACATCCTGTCCATTTTACCTGACGGTTCGAGAGTTTACAACTTCCATCCGTGGGAAAAGAACATCAGCATCCAAAAGACCTATGTCGGAACCGATGTGCCGATTCTGGAATACCTCAATCGGTTGGAATCAATCGGCGAGGATATTGCAGATTATGAAACTATCTGGTATTATTTCTAATAACACGATATTATCAACCGAAGAGGCTGCTGCCCGGCGTATGGAATGAGAAAGTACCTGCTTAAGATAGCCATTTGTATTCTAATTACTCTACTGATTTCGGAGTACACGATCGCTGGAGATGTTGCAGGGGATAAACTCACGATTAACATCCGCGAATATAGATTCATGCTGAAGCCATCCAAATTTGAGAACCGCAGGAGAGCTGCGCGGGAACTCTGGCAGATGGTCAAAGGCTACGCGGCAATCAACAATGTTGCGGTTGTCCAAAAGGATCGGATGTTGTTTGAGACACAACAGGAACTGGTTTTCCTGGACACGCAGAAGGGCGATATTTATCGAAACGGCTATCTGCTTTACAGAGTTACGGAAGCAGCGCGGGGGAGGAAGAAAAACCGATATGATTTAGTTCTGGAACGCCGTTATGCAGATTTACAAACGGTAAAGAACACTGACCTCGGAGATGGCCTAAGTATGAGTGCGCGGATAATCCTTAAAGAAGAACTTCATCCTGATTCCGTATACACAAACGCCTTCCGACCGGTTTATTCATTAAAGATTATTGCCGAGGATTTGATGACAAGCATAGGGAAGAACGTTGGAGATTATGCCGAAATCTTTCCAATTCTCTCCGAGTTGAACGTCCCTGCGGATAGTGAACTCAAGCCTGTTAATGATATGGTATATATGGAATTGGGATATTCGCCGGGAGTCTTTAATTTCGGCGATGGGATAGAATCCGAAATAAATATCAGCGTCATGTATGAATGGGATAAAAGGGGAGCGATTGTTGGCGAGCTCTTCTTCCGGCACGAAATTGTTGACTACGAAAATCTGCCTCCCGGAGCGCAGAAATGTACTGAATTTTTCAAGGGGCTTGCCGGCGAGCGGCAGGATTGGATACTGTATGATTTTTCGAAGGCGGGATTTACTTACGAGCATTCCTCCCGCAATAACAATGGTGATAAATAACTTATTATCAACCAATCAGCAAAGCCGCCGGACATAGATTATCAAATAGCAACTTCTATACAGCGGTAGGAAAGTTCATTGAGGGGTAGTTCGCCCAGCAGAAGAACCGTATCGCCGCCTCCGGCGCCGGTAGGTTTAGCATAACCGCCGTTGTCCAATGCCCATCGCTTGAGCTCATCATGCACGGGGATACGATAGCTTATCCCTGCACTTGAACAGCATTTCGTAACTAAAGACGTGAACTCATCCAGGATGTCATAAAGGTCGGGCGGAGGTATCCTAAACCATTTCTCAGCCAATTCATCGCTTTTGTCAATCAGGCTTTTAAGACTTTTATTTTTCCTCCCGGTGTTTTTTATCCATTGGTTGAATTTCGTAACGAACTCACGGGTATCCGCTGACTTCCCGGTCCAAACCAGATTAATCGGTATCTTATAATCCGGATTGGGAGTATGCAATTGGTCCATGAAGAAACCGTCCCGGTTACGCTTGAATACAATCGGTTTACCATAGGCGCAGACCGCGACATCGGCCCCGCTCCCCCGACCGCCTTGGGCGATTGTATGTGCATCGATGGCGTATATCGCTGCCGAATACCTGTTCATCTCCCACGGTAAACCGGCGCGCTCAAATCGGAGTGCAATAACGCCGGCTGCTTCAGCGGCGGAGGAACCGATCCCCAGCTTAACCGCAGCGCCGCTGCCATCGCGAAAGTAAAAATCCGATCTGTCAATATCAACGCCCTGCAGGGGATGAGTGTGCTCGTAACCATCCAGTTCGGGAACAGGATATTGTATGGCGTTTTTCACAACCGGATTGGTGTTCTCCGCAGTTGGCGCATTCGATTCAGTGATTTTAAGGAAGCGAGGGACGGGGAAGAGAACAGCGCTTCCACCATAGAGAACAGCGTATTCCCCCGACAACATTACTTTTCCTGGCATGGTTACAGTCATTTTTCTATTGAAATTATCTCGGCGCCTCCAGCCGGTTTACAGGAAATAAAGTGTGATTCACCGAGGTGATGCAGTATATTCTTAGTAATCTTTTCAGAATCACTCTGCCTGCATAAGACAATAACGTTAGAACCGGCATCAACCGTGAAGTAGGCTTGTATACCGCTCTTTTCGCGAATGGAGCGAATTCCCCTAATAATTCTAAAGGTTGAATCATTCCAGTACAAAAGCGGTGGGCGTGATGCCATCATACAGCAATGCATGGCAAGCGCGTTTTCTTCCATTATACTGCCGATTGCTGCGAAATCATCCACTTCGATTGCAGACAGCATTTTCCGGTAATCCTCTCGGGCTTGCTTCACCCAACTGGAGTAATAGGGCGAAGTCTCCGCGCAGCGACGCATACCGAGCGATGAGGGCGTATCCTTTTGCTCGGAATGAGCGAGTAATACTATCATGCTCCATGGAACATCTTGCGGCTCTTTCAGTAATCTTGCGGACGGATCATCGTTGAGTGGAAAGGCTGATAATCCCCCGGTAATAGAACGCGCTGCCGAACCGCTTCCCTGGCGCGCTAATTTAGATAATTCCCTGTCGGAAAGCTTTCTTTCTGAGAATCCGCTCAAAGCTTTTGCTAATGCCGCGAATCCCGACGCGCTCGATGCCAGACCGGAAGATGTTGGGAAGCTGTTTTTCGATTCCAACAAAAAACTGCCCGCGATTAGCCCTTTGTCCCGCCAGAGATCAAGATATTTCACGAGACGATGGTTTACTTCACCGGAAGTTTCCGCACCATTAAGGATGAATATATCGTTAGATTCTTCGGTTCGCGTTATGGTTGTTTCGGTAGTAAGTTTATCCAGAGCGAGCGAAATAGAGGGAGTGGCGGGAATATTCCCCGCTGTATCTTCCCGTTTTCCCCAATATTTTATCAAAGCGATATTCGAATATGCCCGGGCGATCACCCGCCGTATCACCGCAGCGCTCCCAACGTAAATGGAAACACCATCGGGAAATCATGGGATAGAGATTCCATCCAATCGAACTGGCTCCCGGGTTCGACCAAACCGATGACCGCGCCGCCGCCTCCGCTGCCGGTTAGTTTAGCGCCAATTGCGCCGTTTTCCAGCAAAAGCTCCACAGCCCTATCCAGCGCCGGAGTAGATACGCCCAGTTTTGCCAGAAGCTCATGATTCCGGAACATCAGTTTTCCGATTTCGTAGGTGTCACCGGTTCCCAATGCTATTCCGGCATCGACAGTCAGATTCCCGATATCTTCCAGGATACTGTTAACGTACTCCGGTTTTTGGTCGCGGAACCTCGCCACTTTCTTAACCAGCTCTATCGTTCTGGCGCCCGGTTCCACCAGGCATATTACGCCGCTTACCGGAGAGGGAACCTGGATCGGTAAGAACTCCCGCGGAGGTCCTTTACGGAACCAGAGCACCCCCTCAGAGAGAACGGTAGCCGCATCCATCCCGCTGGGATGGCCATGGAAAATCGCCTCCAGGTTCTGAACTTCATCAAAGAAATCGCTGTCCCATCTTTTTGACCGCCTCAGATGCTTATATTGCCGTAAAGCTGAGCACAGAGCGATTGAAAATGCTGCCGACGAACCTAAACCCATGCCGGGAACCAGTTCGGATTCGATCTGGATGGCGATAGGTTCATTTCTTAGATCATATATTTCTAAGGCTACATCCACCGCATTTGAAAACAATTGGATATCCTGGTCCGATTTGGGAACGGAAAACACCTTTTTAAAATGTGGATGAAGAAACCGGGGACCGTCAGGGTCCCTGGTAACTTTTAGCTTAATGCCGATATTGATGGCAGCGGCAATCCCGGGATAGTTGTAAACGGTAGCGTGTTCGCCAAACAGTACGATTTTACCGGGTGCGAATGTTTCTACTGGCAATTCATCCTCTTCCTCTGTTCGTTTGGGCTGCTTCTGCAGCTTACGATATATATCCTCCGCAACCGTAATTTTAACCTCGCCCCGCCTTATCATCTCCTGCGCGACTTCTTCCACGGCATTAGGAGGTACGCCAACGCTAACCGCAACACTGCGAGCATGCAGCGCCATGTGCCCCTTCTGAATGCCAACTGTGCTTAACGCCAACAGGGCGGCGAAATTCTGCCCCAAGCCTACTGCGCTCAGCAATCCGGCTAATTGGCTGGCGTTTTCCACGCCGCTTATTGCGCGTAGAATTTGCACTCCGGGATGAGCTTTGACCGCGCCGCCCACGCTGCCGGTTTGCAGCGGCAGTTCGATTTCACCATGCAGACATCCGTTGGAAATCTTGTAGGTGGTAAGACCTCGGTAGATTCCATCTCGAGCGGCATATGCATGCCCGCCGGCTTCGATTGCTCGCCAGTCCTGACCCAATGCCAGGGCAGCGGCGCACAGTCCGTTAAATATACCTTTGTTATGTGTCGCAGCCCGATAGGGATCCACATGCGCCAACCTATCAGCCTCAACCAAACGATGCGCCACCTCCTCGCCGGTGAATTCCTTCGTGGTTAGGTGTTCGAACGGCAATGTGAATTCGGCCCGAGCGATTCGCTTATCAGCGAGATTGGAAAGGATGCGAAGGTGCACACGGCCTCCGGTCACCATTTCAATCAGTGAGCCGACCGCTTCGCATGCGTAGTTGACCGCATTTGCTCCCATCGCCTCACAGACGTTAAAAAGCAGATGAACCACCAGCATCTCGCCGACGCCTTCCCCACCATCCAAAATCCTGGTCTCGATATCAAAAACGCCGCCGCCTCTCTGCACCATTCGGGGATTTACCAGGTTCGCTTGAGCTATAATTTCATCTTTATAATTCCCAATCTGTCTGACAGCTTCCTGCGGGTCTTTCAGGTCGAGTACCTGCACCTGCCCGATCATCACCGGATCGTTGATTCGGGTACGAAATCCTCCGCCCTTGCGAATTATCAGCGCCGCTTTTGATGCTGCGGCTATTATTGATGCTTCCTCGATCGCCATGGGAACCAGATACTCCCTGCCATCGACCAGAAAATTCAATCCCAATCCGAGGGGTAAGCCGAAGACTCCCACGGCATTCTCCACCATGTTAACTGCATGCTTCATTCTCAGAGCGTTACCATTGCGGAGTTGCGAAACTTGTTCATCGTTTAGATTAAAACTCCGCGCCAGAAATGCGAGCCGTTGTTCAACCGACAATCGGTAAAATCCCGGTATCCGCGAAGTTCTGAATTCGGTTCCTCCGATAGGAGGTTTCTTAATGAATCGAAATCTATCCATTATCAAATTCCTTGTTTATCGAGCCATCCAAAGTTCAAAAGCCATTCTCTCAATTCACCGGTGAATATCCTGGGAATCCTCTTTAGTTCGGTTAAGTCGGCGGCGCCGGTCAAAAGCATAGCTGTCTTCAGCTCATGTATCATTTGCTCCATAAATTCGGCAGCTCCGTCTTTGCCATTATCAAGAAAACTAAGTAATATAGGGCGGGCAAATCCGGCGATATCCGCTCCCACAGCGATCGCTCGCGCAGCATCCAGGCCGTTTTCAATTCCGCCTGATGCCATTATGCAAGCCTTCTCATTTCGGATCCTGCGCGCCGCAATAAGACTGAATGCGGTCGGTATCCCCCAATCGGAGAATGTTTTGCCAGTTTGTTTGAGGAGTTTATCCGCCGCCCGATACATCTCCACTTTGGTCCAAGAAGTCCCCCCGGCTCCGGATACATCCAGATATTTAATCCCGATTTTCGATAGTTTCTTCAAACTCTCAGGGTCTATCCCGGCTCCCGTCTCTTTAACCATGACTTTGCCGTCTATCTTATCATTCAATGCAGCCAAAGCATCGAGTAAACCGCGAAAATCCCGATGACCCTCATCCTGAATTAGTTCCTGTGCCGCATTCAGATGGACGCAGATTCCATCAGCTTCGATATCATCCATCAGACCAACTACGGCATCCAGGGGATACTCCCGTAACTCTCCAGCGCCGATATTACCCAGCAGGACGCCATCCGGTATCCATTTACGAACCGCGAAATCATCTTTCATCTCCGGGTGGCGAAATATCACTCGCTGACTGCCCACACCGAATGCGATTCCGAACTCCGATGCGGTTTCTGCCAGGCCGCGATTCATCTCCCCGGCGAATTCGGCGCCTCCGGTCATGCCGGTAATCATCAGCGGATATTTCAGTTTTTTCCCGAAGAATTCAACTTCGGTCCGGATATCCCTTAAATCCAACTCCGGAAGGGCGCAATGCAGCAGGATTATATCACCCAGCATGGTGTTCCGACGGTGTTTCACTTCTTCCTCGGCAACAATCCGTAAATGCTCCGATTTCCGCCTGGATATGGTCACATCATTTTCCATTATTTGATTTATGGGTTACCCTCCGATTATTGAACTGGTAACTGGGAATCAGATTAAATCACCTTTCTTTGAAACTAACCTTTAACGGACTAACAGTTAAAATTATTACACGTTCCAAATATTTCTATTTCATTCGGAAACTCAAATCAAATATTAACCGACAATATTAATCGTAAAAACTGCTCAAAGTCAATAAATTTTATAAAAAAACAGCCCCTGATAGTATTAGAAAAAGCAGTTTCTTTACCAGCTTTTTCGTCCTGACTTTGTATGGAGCTATCTGTACAATGTTCCCTTCTCCTTACGTTCCCGGAGATGTTCCAGCATATCCTTAGTCATGGCATCCAAATCCCATTTCGGCTCCCATCCCCATTCTTCCCTTGCCGGAGTGTCATCTATGGAATTAGGCCAGGAATCAGCTATCTCCTGGCGGTAATCCGGCTCATATGTAACTTCGAAATCCGGGATATATTTCTTAATGGAAGCTGCTAATTCCCCCACAGTAAAGCTCATTGCTGCATGGTTGAAGTCGCTGTGGTGTTTTAGCTTGGAGAAATCGGCTTCGGCTAACTGGATCGTACCCTCGATAGCGTCAGGCATATACATCATTGGCAGCTTAGTGTCCTCTCTGACGAAGCATGTATACTTCCCTTTATCGACAGCTTCGTAATAAATCGCCACCGCATAATCGGTGGTTCCGCCGCCTGGCAAGGTTTCATAAGAGATGATTCCGGGATAACGGAGCCCGCGGATATCGAGCCCGAACCGCTTTACATAATAATCGCACAGAAGCTCGCCGCATACTTTGGTTACGCCATACATAGTGGTTGGCTTGAGTACAGTTTCCTGAGGAGTATTATCAAGCGGAATACCGGATCCGAATACGGCTATGGAACTGGGGATTATTATCCTTGCCATTTCGTATTTCAGCCCCAGTTCGAGGATGTTTATAGTTCCGTTCATGTTGACATCCCAGCAGAGCTGAGGATTCTTTTCACCAACTGCCGAAAGTATGGCAGCCATGTGATAGACCGTATCTATGTCATACTTTTCTATCATTTCCTCGACGGTCTCAATCTTGTTGACATCGATAAAATGAAACGGTCCCGAATTCCTGAGTTCCTCGGAGGGCTGTGTCTTTCTCCCTGTAGCAACAACATTTTCCGCGCCATATCTTTTGCGCAGCTCCATTGTTAATTCTGAACCGATCTGCCCAACAGCGCCGGTGACCAGTATCTTCTTCATCTCTTTTTTCATAGTTTCTCTCTTTTAATTTTAAACATTTCATTTTCAAGTTACAAAATTCACAATTAATGTTTTCACGTCAATAATGCAAGTAAATTAGCTCATCTCGCAATTTGGATTTAATAGTTTCCGATAACCCGAGGTCGTTCGCAACTAACCCTGATAGATATTGATTGTAGATGACATTTAATAGTTGACATGTTTAAGCATATATTATACATTAATCAGGTTCAGGTAGTGGACTATGTCCGTTCCAAAACTGTAATAAGAATTATCTTCTAATGAGATTTAAACCTCTCTAAACGTTTAATAAAGAACATAACCCTCACACTCAAGGAGTAGTAGTATGAAACGTTATCCAGCGCCTGCAATTTTGATTTTGTTGGCAATCCTCTTGCTGAGTCTGAATTCGACAGGATTCGCGATGCAAGCAGACACAAAAGGGGAAGCGCTTTACGAGCTGAAAGTCAATTACCCCGGAGTTTCTACTTATCAATCCGGTAAACGAATTACCAGCTTATGGGGCATAACTTTCGGCTACGGCGCCAATCCGCAGGCAACCGCAGAGAACTTCCGGATGAATTATTCCGAAATCTTCGGTGTGGCACCGGCAGATTTGAAACCCCACAGTCTCCTTCCCGACCAACGTCATACTCAACCCGTGATGTACAATCGGGAGAATGATTCTTATAAATTCACCCTGGTTTATTACAGCCAGTATAAAGAGGATATTCCGGTATTCCGTTCCGAACTCAGATTGCTGGTTCGCAACGAAGCCAATTATCCTTTGACGCTGGCGCGTTCGGCTTTGAAAGACTTAAAGGACTTCCGGGTTCCCTCCGGAGCAACCTTAAACAAAGGCTTAGCCGAAACAGCCGCGAAATCTTTCAATCCCAATCTGGATTACTTCGAAGAACCTCGTTTGGTTATCTGGGCTGGCGCCAACGAGGAAGCTGCTGAACCGAGATTAGCAATGGAAATTATCGGCGACAACAATAGGCCTGCTACTGACGATTATGAAAAGTGGTTACTATTGGTCGATGCTTTAACCGGTGAGATACTGTATTCCGAAGATATGATTCTTAACGTTGATGTCGATGGCAACGTTAGCGGCAGAGCCACAGACAATTTCGCCGCAGAGATCTGCGACGATGAGGTCTCCTTCGGCATGCCTTATTCCCGTGTTTACATTCAGGGCGGAAATACTTCTTATGCCGATGAGTTCGGTGATTTCACCATACCGTTCGGTGGATCAGCGCCGGTGGATGTTTACTCCCATTTGCGCGGCTCCTGGTTCCGTGTGTATAACGAAGCCGGCGCCGAAGCGGAACTGGACACCACCGTAACCCCTCCGGGTCCGGCGAATTTCCTGCACAATTCATCCAATAGCAATGAATATGTGAGGGCGCAGGTTAACGGATACCTGCACGCCAACGTCGTTAGGGATTTTACACTGACTTATAATCCCTCCTACCCGGGTTTACAGCAAACCGAGTTTCCGGTAAATGTCAACATCAACAGCAGTTGTAACGCTTATTACGATTATCAATCCATCAACTTCTACCGCTCCGGCGGCGGATGCCCGAATACAGCGTTTGGAACCGTGGTTCACCACGAATACGGTCACCATTTGGTTGCCATGGCTGGAAGCGGCCAGGGGCAGTACGGCGAGGGTATGAGCGATTGCATGGGTGTAATGATTACCGATGATCCCGGTCTCGCTTACGGTTTCCTCGGAAACTGTAATGAACCGCTAAGGAACGCCGACAACAATAAGCAATATCCCTGCAGCGGCGGAATACATGACTGCGGACAGCTCCTTTCCGGATGCGTTTGGGATACGCGCAACGCCTTAATGGCAAACTATCCCAACACCTACATGGATATTCTGGCTAATTTGGCGGTTAACGCTGTCTTACTGCACACAGGGGATCTGATCACTCCACAGATTACTATAGATTACCTGACCCTGGATGATGATAACGGTAATATCTATGACGGAACTCCTCATTATAATGAGATCTGTTCCGGCTTCGGCGCTCATAATATGGATTGCCCCGATCTGCAATTGATCGCCTTCGATTATCCCAACGGTCTGCCGGAACTGTTTGATCCGGATGGCGGAACCACGATTCGCGTGGAAGTTTCAGGCATTACCGGTTCACCGGAGCCCGGCACCGGAATCATGTATTACAATGATGGCGGCGGATGGGAACAGCAGCCGATGGATGTTGTATCTCCGAATGTTTACGACGCTGTCTTCCCGCCGTTTGAGTGCGGGCTGGTGATCGAATATTACTTCAGCGCAGAAACCACCGACGGTTTCGTAGCTTATGATCCCTCGGGCGCTCCCGGAACCACTTACTCGGGTGTAGCCGCTCATGGTATGATCACGGTGTTCGAAGACGATTTCTCGACTGACCAGGGCTGGACAGGTTTGGGTGGTCAGGGCGAATGGACAATTGGACCTTGTATGGGCGGTAATGGCGACGACTATTACGGCGGTCCCGATCCTTCCGAAGACCATTCACCGACTTCGGATAACAGGGCGCTCGGTAACGACATGACAGCCGGCGATGGTGATTATGAAAACTACCTCGGAACCACTTACTGGGTAACCTCTCCCAATATCGATTGCTCCGGCGTCTATGCATTGCAGTTGAGCTTCTGGCGGTGGCTCGGAGTAGAACGGGATTGGTACGATGAAGCCTACTTCCAGGCATACAACGGTTCTTCCTGGATCACTCTTTGGGAAAATGGCAGCGAGACTATCGACGAAGCTTCATGGAGCGAGCAGAATTACGACCTCACAGGAATCGCCGACGACAATCCCAACTTCAAGATCAGATTCGGAATAGGGCCCACTGATGGTTCCTGGCAGTACTGCGGGTGGAATATCGATGATGTGCAAATCGTGGCTTATACCTGCGAACCGTCTGCAGATATCACTGTGGATATGATACCGGATAATCCTCCGATCGAAGTTCAGCCGGGCGGATATTTCACCTATACCGGAATACTGACCAATAACACTGCTCAACCTCAGAGCTCCGATGTTTGGGTGATGTTGGATGTGCCGGGTTATGGCAGTTACGGACCGGTTCAGCAGTTCAACAATGTGCCTCTGGGGCCGAACCAAACCTTAAGTTATGAAGGCGCGCGGCAGAATATACCGGGATTCGCACCGTTGGGCGAGTATGATTATATCGCTTACTGCGGCGACTATCCCAATTCGCCGGTCGATTCGGCATCCTTCACATTCACCGTTGTTCAGGGCATCGGCGGAGACGCTGACGGATGGATTTTGAACGGCTGGTTCAATGATGATATCGAAACTCTGCCTTCAAGGACCGAACTATTGGGCAACTTCCCGAATCCGTTTAATCCGACCACAACCTTCAGCTATGCCTTAGCTGATGAATCCAATGTGTCTCTGGAAGTCTACAATCTGATGGGACGTAAGGTAGCGACGGTATTTGAAGGTCATCAGGAAGCCGGTTACAGGACAGTTCAGTGGAATGCAGGAGATTATTCCTCAGGCGTCTACTTCTACAAGCTGACCGTTGATGACCAGGTATTTACCAAGCGTATGACCTTGTTGAAGTAAAAAGTAGCCATTCAACCGGAGTATTAACCTTTGCAGGGGCGAGTTTTGCACTCGCCCCTTTTTTTTATGGTCTAATCCGGATAATTGATAAAGACCATTAATCCGTAGTCAAAGGTTTGTCCATCTCATGGAGGTTTCAACGCCTCCGGCGTGGACAAAAGTCTTGCACAAATATTACCGAACAGGAATGTCCGGTCTACCGGTGGTTGTAATCATTGTTCCGCCATCGGGTGTCCTCATCCAACACCCATGTCTCGATTGCATCGGGACAAAACGAGCCGCAGGTCGGGTTCTGAGCGAGCGTAGCGAGCGAAAAACTGACATAGCGGTATTTTTGTGCGGCGTCAAACGTCTTCGTTTAACGCCTTCGGTCAGACAAGGAAGTCTGACCGCACGCAAATGAGATGCATCAATCCATGAGTCAACCGTCAGGGCGCATGATAATTCAGTTAGCCTGGAGCCATAAATCCGGGGAGTTTGATGTCAAAATCCACCAATCAATCAAAAGGCTGCCCGAGATTGGACAGCCTTTTTTCTAATAGTTATTAATTATCGTAGGAATTACATTCCCATTCCGCCCATATCGGGAGGCATTCCAGGCGCTCCGGCTCCGCCTTTATTCTCCTCAGGCTTCTCGCTGACCAGGCATTCGGTCGTCAGAAGCAGCGAAGCTATCGAAGCGGCGTTTTCCAGCGCGGAACGTGCGACCTTTGTGGGATCGATCACGCCAGCTTCGATTAAGTCTTCATATTTATTGGTTTCGGCATTATATCCGAAGTTAGTATTGCTGTTGGCTTTCACTTCGTTAACGACAATAGAACCTTCAACACCAGCGTTGTTTGCGATCCAGCGCATCGGACGTTCCAGGGATTTCTTCAGGATATTCAAACCGATTTGCTCGTCCTCGATCTCTAACTGTATCGCTTCCAGCGCGGGAAGGACGCGAATAAAAGCAACGCCTCCGCCCGGGATGATTCCTTCCTCAACCGCAGCGCGGGTAGCATGAAGCGCATCCTCTACGCGAGCTTTCTTCTCTTTCATCTCGGTTTCGGTTGCGGCCCCTACGTTAATTACGGCAACACCGCCAGCCAATTTGGCGAGACGTTCCTGGAGTTTCTCGCGATCGTAATCGGAAGTGGTATCTTCGATCTGCCGTTTGATCTGCTGTATTCTCCCTTTGATATCTTCAGTCTTACCCGCGCCTTCCACGATAGTGGTATTTTCCTTATCGATAGTTACGCGTTTGGCGGTACCGAGGTCTGAGACCACGGCGTTTTCCAGTTTGAATCCGGTCTCTTCACTGATAACCTGACCACCGGTCAAGATGGAAATATCGGTTAGCATCTCCTTACGACGATCACCGAATCCGGGAGCCTTAACAGCGCAGACTTTCAGCGTGCCGCGAAGCTTGTTTACTACCAGAGTTGCCAGAGCTTCACCATCGACATCCTCTGCGATGATCAATAACGGTTTACCCATCTGAGCGACCTTTTCCAGAATCGGCAGAAGATCCTTCATATTGGAGATCTTCTTGTCGTGGATTAGTATCATCGGTTCATCGAGGACAGCTTCCATGGAATCCGGATCGGTGACGAAATACGGAGAGAGATAACCGCGGTCAAACTGCATACCTTCGACAACTTCAAGGAAAGTCTCGGTAGTCTTGGCTTCTTCCACGGTGATAACGCCGTCCTTGCCTACTTTTTCCATGGCGTCCGCTATCAATTCGCCGATTGCGGCATCATTGTTAGCGGAGATAGCGCCGACCTGCGCGATCTCTTTCTTACCGCCAACATCCTTTGAGAACTTCCTTAGTTCCTCAATGGCTGCCAGTACGCCTTTATCAAGGCCGCGCTTGATCGCCATAGGATTCGAACCAGCAGTAACATTCTTTAATCCTTCATGGAAAATCCCCTGGGCTAATACTGTTGCTGTAGTGGTGCCGTCACCGGCTACATCGGAAGTCTTGGTGGCGACTTCTTTAACCATCTGTGCACCCATGTTTTCAAAGGTGTCTTCCAGCTCGATTTCCTTGGCCACAGTTACGCCGTCTTTTGTCACTGTGGGGGAGCCCCATTTTTTGTCCAACACCACGTTGCGTCCCTTAGGACCGAGTGTAACTTTAACTGCATCAGCCAGTTTATCCAGGCCTACCCGCAGTTTTTCCCGTGCTTTTGTATTAAATAGTAATTCTTTTGCCATAATTTATCTCCTCCCCAAAACTATTCTATGATTGCTAAAATGTCAGATTCGCGCATTATCAGGTATTCGGTATCATCAACTGTCACTTCAGTACCGGAATACTTACCATATAACACCTTGTTACCGGATTTCACCTGCATTTCCACTAATTTACCATCGTCGGAAACCCGACCAGGACCTACCGCCACGATTTCACCTTCCTGAGGTCTTTCTTTGGCGGTGTCGGGAATGATAATTGATCCCTTTTTAGTTTCTTTTTCCTCCAAAGGTCTGATTAATACCCTATCAGCAAGAGGTTTTACGTTCATACCTTCCTCCTTATTTGGTTTATATGTATTTGTTAAGTTACTATTAATCAATAGATTATCAAATCCTGTTAGCACTCGCCCGGGTGGAGTGCTAACATTTGAACGCAGAAATTAATCGCGAGTTCCACTTTTGTCAAGAAATTTTTTGATTTTTTGCATTTTAAAGCGTTTAATAGATATCAAACGGAGGAAGCTTATGAAATACGGACAGACAGTATTATATATTGGCATATTGATAGCGGTTTGTATGCTTGCCAGTTCATGTTGTATATTGGGCGGCGTATGTAAAACATCGAAAACTGACATTAGCGGCTTCGATACGGGATCAGAGATTCTCCGAGCTTTGGATGTACGAATATTAAGCCGTTCAATGGGTTATGCGCTGGGATCGCCGTTTGACATGAAGATGCGCGTTACTAACAAGTCCGATGATGAGATCATTTTGGAATTTCCCGAAGGTTATGTTTTCGATTTCTACATTTTTCAAAAAAATGAGTTAGTGTATCGCTATTCGGAGGATGAGCGGTATCCCACCGGCTTGAGGGAATTTAAGCTTGCGCCGGGTGAATCCAAGGACTTCGGAGGAATCTGGCTCTGCAAAGACAACAACGGCGTCTGGGTACGGGGAGGACGCTATGAGATGATAGGGATCATTAACACCGACCCACCGGTTTTGTCTAATATCCTGCAATTCGGATTGACAGATTAAGAAATATATCAAGCCTAAACGAGCATGACTCCCTTCCCGGGAGGTTCTTCGGGTTTTTCGCTTACTGCATTCGCTCAGAACCGACTTACGTGCGGTTGTCGGGTAATTGCGCCTGACGGTGCTTTCACGCGGCAGACAAGTTTTTCTGCTTCGGGCGGTTTTACGCGCCTGCGACGTGGACATATATCTTTTTTCGGATGCAAGGGCAGCCTGGCCAAGGCTGCGCCTTGACCATGCTGCCCTCGTAAATTCACTCGTCTAACGATTGAAGACGATCGACCAGGGACTATTTTAGTAAATGCATCCTCTTAGCCATAATCTGGTCGCCAGCCTGGAGCCGGTAGAAATAGACGCCGCTGGAGTGGTGAGAAGCATCCCAGGAAACAGTATGCTGTCCTGCCGCAAGCCCGCCATTCACCAGAGTCGCGACCTTCTGCCCTAACAGGTTATGAATCTCAAGCTTTACGTTTTTGGCTTCGGACAGATTGAAAGTGATATTCGTTTGGGCGTTAAACGGATTGGGATAATTGCCCAAAAGTTCGAATTCCGCAGGGTTGCCCTTAACCGAATTCCATCCGCCTTCCACATTCCACAAGTTACCGGAACTCTCTGACCTGTCACGTCCGGCAGCAACTGTAAATTGGAAGGAATCGGCAACATATATATTATCGGGGTAGTCACCGGCATTTGAGATATAATCGTAGGCTCCGGTTGGCGCAAAATTAGGCACGCTTTGATTAAGGTGCGCATTTATGCTCTGCCCCGAGTTAAGATATATATCCTGAAAAGTCCGCAACGGTCCATATTCGCCGTAGCCGGGAACATTCAGCATTAGCCAAACATCGGTCGTGACCGGATCGACTCCGGCATTGGTAAGGAATCCGGTTAATCCGAATTGACCTCCCGGCGGTACTTCGATCGGATAATCATCAGGGATCATCGATATTTCAATATCCGGTGAAGATTCCTCGAACCAGCTCGATAAAACCTCATAAGTCCAGCACTGTATACGCCCCCATTGCTGCGGTGTTAAGTCAGTCCAGCACGGACTTCCACCCAGAGTGCCGTAACTCATGTAGTTTTCGGGAGAAGTGTCACCCCAGGGGACTCCGCAGCAAGGATCGGTCCCGCCCGGATCGTAGCAGTAGTAATTGATAGGCGTTGGCGGCGTATCCGAACAGAGGTCGCCGGTGATGTCGGCATCCTGACCGTCCGCCTGCTCCCAGCACTCCCCGCACTGCGGTACTTCGCTTACACCATGGTGAGTATGCCACAAGCCTATCGTATGCCCGATTTCATGGACCAAAACATTGTCATGGAAAGGAGTGGGATAAACATGCCCTTCGCTCAGTACAACACCGCCCTGGTCGGAAAGAGGAAGACGGTAATCATCCCATGGGAACGTACCGAAAGATCCGCCAGTAGTTCCGGTAATGTATATATTCATTTGCGATTCGGGATTGAGGGCATAAACTCGCTTCATCGCTTCCGCATCCGCATAATAACGGAATCGGGTAGAATTCACGAATCTGTAATCATAGACGAATTGAATTCTAACCTGTAGGTATTCCTCGTTAAGATGGTTTACCATATCTTCCAGCGTAGCTTCATCGGTAGCGCAATTGCTTCCGTTGTCCTCGCAGAAGATGTGAAAATAAAGGCGAATATAAGCAATCGGATCATCGGGATCAGGTATTGCCGCATCGCGATTCTCCGGCTCGTCACACGGTCCGTTGTAGCAATCATGATATAGCATACCATATTTCTCTATTTGTCCCTTTTTGTAGATTTCCCAGGTTTCACAGAAACCATCCACATCCGCCAATGCGGTTGAAGAAGCGAGGGATATAGCGAAAAGCAGGAACGCTGCGAATGATATCCTCACTGCATTAGTTGAGATTGTAGTCATCTCTTTTGGGTTGCGCTTCATGTTCATTCCTCCGGAATTGGGTTTAATTCAGGCTGTTATAAAATTTCCTTGTTAGTAGATTTTGAGATGCCTTTTTCTATTTCACCTGGAAGCATAGCTGATATTTATGAACTTCCCATAATCCCGGGTGTACTGCGATAGCGATATGAGAGTTCACCAAGTGTTCGTTTTAATGTTAACTTAAACCGTAGGGCATAAACTACGGTTCCATCTTTCAACTTAGAAAGCTGATATCCAAGGACGATGCCCGGGAGCATTGGAAACGATACTCTGGTTCATTAAAACACTAAAATACAATATAATTAAAAAGGGCAAAAATCCAACTAATTTAATGATCAATCTTATTGAATCAAATACCGAAGGGATTAGAACTACCTCTTATTCCGAACTTAAAGATCGCATGCTCTGCAGCGTTGTATCAGCCTCAGAAGCTAAGATACTGCGGGACTATATCTTGAATTTGATGCTCACTTACCGGAGTAGCGGCTAAGCAATCCTTCCGATGCTGTTATACGGTCTGTTTATCTTTACAATAAATTAGGGTCATTTATCGATTAACTGTAGGGGATAACGCGCTAAGTATTAACAGATTACAAGAATATTACAGCTAATCTCTTTGCGTAGAATTATATACGCATTCAATAGTTTTTTTACTCGTATTGACAAAACTTAACTCTATCGTATATACGCTTATCAAATTGACAGAAATCACCGACTGAGTAATCATAATAATCTGTTAGATGTCAGGTGTAAATGTCACTATTTGATAAAAACTCAGACCCTGTTTGAATTGAAAAGAAAAGATTGAAGTGATGAAATTAGCTGTGGAGGATTAAAATGAACTCAAAAAACAAAAAAATAACCGGTTCGGTTTTGAAAGTCGGGGTAATCGCATTGTTTGTGGCTATAATTGCCTGGTTTGGACTATCTATTGGACACCGGGACAGATCGCACACGGACCGGACGCAAAACCCGGTAGTGATACTAACCCTGGAAGATGATCCCAATTGTCCCTACGACTATGAACCATGCCGTTATTTCAGCGGCGATGAATACTTGAGCGTGGAAGTTGGAGATACAATCTACAGCCCGCAGGGATATGCTCACGTCGTCATGGAAAAGACCGTGCTCTATGAATAGTTCGTAACTCGCATCTGATGAGCGCTTTGGGGATTATCAGCATTTCTTTACAGACTGCCTTTAAATGAAACTGCCGGAGATTAAACCCCGGCAGTTTTTTTCTATCCCGAACTGCTAATACTATTTCAGCAATGTCATCCGTTTAGTGAGAGCTTCGTCTCCTGCGGTTAATTTGTAGAAGTAGATACCGGATGACTGACTTGAAGCATCCCAAATTACACTATGCAGACCGGCATCCATGTAACCCTCAACCAATGTTGCCACTTTCTGTCCCATGATGTTATAAACTTCAATGGCAACGTCACCGGCTTTCGGCAACTCGTAGGTTATGGTTGTGGTGGCGTTAAACGGATTAGGGAAGCTGCCAATTAAAGCATATTTGCTGGGAATCTCAGCGGAATCAAATCCGCCCTCAAGAATCCATCCATCAGCGCCATCAGCGGTTCGAGCGCCGCTAACAGTGAACGGGAAGCAGAAGGAATCATCCTTCACGCTCGGGCGATCACCGCAATAGCAGCAGTACTGATACTCTCCCTGAGGAGCGTAACCGGGCACATTTTGCCGCATATGTGCGCTTATGTGCTGTCCCGGATTAAGGGGACGATTGGGAAAACTAAACTGCTGATAGAAATTTCCGAATCCCCATACGCCGCCCCAGATATCGGTAACAATGGTCTCGTTACACGGATTTTCGATATGTCCGGTTACGCCGAATCTACCGCCAGGCGGCACAATAACCGGGTCCTCGTCAGGAACCATCCAGATATTGCAAACGCATTCGCCGGCATCGGCGTATAACCGGAATTCATGGTATGCATCCGATTCCGTATCGAAAACGAAGTAATTAAAGAACTCCTGTTCGACCATATACTGGATTGAGAACCGCATATCATACTCGGTAAAAGCCTCGATTCCAGGACCGGTGGAATACCACCTTACACCGCCAAGAGGGCGAGGATTACCGCGAGGATCATAATAGACGAATTCAGAATACCACGGTCCCGTTCCCGTGGGAGCGTCAAGTTCCGGCGGTACTCCGGGATCTATTTCAACCTCCTCCGGAAATATGATCAACTCCGTCAAGTTGATTATGTCATCGGGACCCTGATCGTAATTTCCGATGAAGGAAACCATCGGACCTCTTCCGAGTCCGAATTCGATCTCGCCATCATCACAATGACTCCAGGTATATTCCTGTCCGCCAAATTCCTCCTCCTGCTCCGGTTCGCCGTATTCAAAATCATCGATGACAAAGAAATCCCCGGAGTTGTGGTTAATGACATAGGCAATGCCGTCGGCATTTACCTCAATGAAGTCGGAATATGTGTAGTTGCCGGGACCCTGCGCGCTCGCGATTAAGGTGCCGCCGGCATCGTAAGCGTCCAGATAGAAATCATAATAAGAGGTGTACCACATTCCCACATGATTGGTCGGCTCATCGAAGTTTACCTCTACAAAGGACTCATCGATGGAAGCAAGAACCTGATGACCGGAGTGCGGAGGATAACCGGTATCGTTATATCCATAGACCAAGTTTTCAAGAATAACCGCAGCCGGTCCGAAATACAGTCCCGGATAAAATCCGTTTAAGTTCTGGTTGCCGCCGAAATACCAATATTCATCCGGTACGTCTTCGAAATCAAGAACGACAAGATCATCTGAGTTACCCTTCGCCGTTCGTTGGAGGACAACCACCTCCCAGTCCGGCTGCGGGTCCAGCACGAATGTGACTATCAATGAGTCATTAGAAGGACGGTTATTAATTACTCCTCCAACCAGAGTAGATTGTGAGGCTCCACCATTATAATATCCTTTACCGTCAATTGCGGTCATGCGCCAGGCATTGGGATGATTCCAGGTGAATGTTACTCCTTTTGTGTTGTAGGATACGTACCAATTCGTGCTTGAATACCAGACAGTATCGCCCATGGCAAGACTGACAGGACCGGGAGTTTGCCAGGGAGAATTCGGAGGTTCGGTGTTTCCCGGGTCAGTTGCAGCCATATAATCAGGCGCCCAGGCTTGCGCGCTGCTGAATCCCCAAAATACCACCGCTATTAATCCAAGCATTATCATTAAATATCTATTTGTATACATCACTATCTCCTGAGATTATTATTATATATTTATAAGCACTATTTTCTTTCCTTTTACTCCTCAAAGACTGAGTTTCGGGGGGCTGCGCAGACGAATAATGCGAGGGATAAAGAATAATATGCGTAAATATAGACTCATTGCTTTTGAATGTTCTATGGATACATTCTTTTGCCATTTAGAGACTTACAACTATTCTGAGGATTTCTGGTGAATGATCGTGGGATTGAGTACATCCTCAATAGTAAGACGTAATATAAATCAAAATTGTTCCTTATTTAGTTCATCATTCTATCAAAATTAAAGGAGTCAATATATAATCCTGATAAGCTAATAAATCTTACATGATAATATTATTAATAGCGTTATATAGTATTATAGTAATTCGGAGAGAAAAACCGGGGCTGGGATTAACCCAGCCCTAAGTTTGACTAATTAGTGGAATCAATAATTTGCGGCTTCACATTCGCTGAGTTATCGAATTCCTACTTCAGCAATGTGATCCGCTTAACTACCGTATTATCCTCGACCTGCAAGCTATAGAAATAAATTCCCGAAGGTACGTTAGATGCCTGCCAGATGACACTGTGATATCCGGCTTCCTTATACTGATTGACTAAGGTCCCGACATGCTGGCCACGGATATTGTAAACCGTCACGGTTACTTCACCGGCTTCCGGAATACTGAATTTGATGCTGGTCTCATTGTTGAAGGGATTGGGATAAGCATCGTAGAGAATAATATTCGTCGGTAAGACATCCTCGCCAAACCGATTAGTATGTTTGAAGAATCCGCCTTCGAAGGACCAATCCTCATATCCGCCATCGAGTCGCGGAGCAATCACGGTGAATGGGAAATACGACGAATCGCAGGGATTATCGGGACGGTCACCGCTGTAGGCGATATAAGTATAGGTCCCAAGCGGGGCAAATCCCGGCACGTTCTGCCAGGCGTGAGCTGTTAAGGTTTGTCCCGGAGCTAACGGTATATTATTATAGGCGAACTGCCGGTAGAAAGAGCCCATATACTTAACCCCGCCCCAAACATCGGTTACCATAGGATCGGCGAGCGGATTCGAAATAATCCCCGTGAATCCGAATCTGTCCCCGGGCGGCACCATCACAGGAGGATCATCCGGTATCATCTCAACATCCGAGCAAAGGTTTTCGCGACCAACTATGTAAAAAGAGACGTCGAATTGATATCCGAAAACCATTTCGCAGGGCGTCCATTCGTCGTATCCCAGGAACTCAGACCTGAAATAGCTCTGCTCCATTGTCAGCGGTAAATGTGTCGCCCAGTAGTTGCGCCCTATCTCATATCTGTCCAGAACTATACTCCCGCTATCCCTGTTGACGGGACGGAAACCGAACCAATAGGTTCCGGGATCGAGGACTATCGTGGTATCGAGCGTGTGGATGCAATAAGCGAATAAGCTGTCGTTACCGACTCCTCCCATGTATGTGCGAGTATTGGGAACATCTTTGAGATAATATAATGTGTCAGCCGGCATGTTGCCCACGCTGGTTAAGATGATTATATCGTCTACGTCCTGAAAAACGTAAGAGGAATCAGTCTTAGCCCACCATTTCATACCGGTGATATTCACCCTTTTATTGAAAGTGACATCATCCACCACCCAGGCGTCCAATGTGTCGGTCTGAGCCCCATTAAGAGGAGCAGCTTTTGAGGGCGGTTCTTCGGCAACTATGTGACGGTCGCAAATCAGGAAATCTTCATAGGTAGGTCCGCCGTTGTTCCAGATGACACTATCTTGCGGATTCCAGCAATAATCGCACCAGAACCCGGTTGATAAGTCGTAAGGTAGAGCAACCATGTTGCCTATCGGATCCTCCTGGAAAGCAAAACCATCGCCATCGAACGAATTGCCCCATAAAAAGGCGCATCCATCGCCATATTCGCTGGTGCTCTGAATCGATATCCATCCCTCGTTCAGATTAACATGCGGCAAGAAGACTATATCCCATTCGATTAACTCATAAACTCCACCGTATATTATACCGGTAGCGGTTCTGTATGGCAATAAATCGAAATAACTTTCTAATAGGGCGCCAGGCACTCCTCCGGCATCTTCATAGAATTCCACAAGGAATTGGATGGGATATTCATCGCATTCAGTCCATCCTCCATCATAGCGTGCATCTATACCCCAGAATTGCATACTGCTTATGAAATCGAGAGTAGGACAATAGAAATTCTCGAACACTTTGTAAGGACCGACTTCCATATCACTCGTGGCGAAAGTCCAGTTACCTTCCGGAGCGGTAACCTCCTGCTGGCAACCCGGCAGCGGTACAAAGGAGTCGTTAACATCTATGGTATAATTACCTTCGGCGCCATTGAAGCCATCAACTACGATGTAATAAATATTGCCCGCAATGAGTTCGAGCTCAGATATTTCCGAAACGTAGCCGGGGCAAGCATCGTCATTACAGATAATCAAGTTTGCAGGGGAGTTCTCATAGACGTAAAGCTTTGTGTCAAAATCGGAACCGCCACATAGCGTAATGTCCATTACCCTATCATGCATCGGTTCGTAGGAATACACAACATCGGGCGAACCGACGTCGGTATATGGACACGCTTCCACATAATCATCATTATAACCTGCCGTCGTTCCGATATCAGTGAAAGGAATCTGGAGTATCGGATAAGCATCAGCAATAGTATCTCCTCCCTGACTGATAACGTCGGGATCCGGTTCGGACATTGTATTCACGGTCGTGAATTTCTTATCGGCAGAAATCCCTTTTTCTGTTTGCTGGAATCCTATCTCGTTTTGTGAGGCAGCTGGCGCTCCCATTGCGATTCCAAAGCTAATTAGCAGCACAAGCATAACTGTACTCAAAATGATTTTATTCATAGTTCTCTCCCTCGGAAGAATTTTATGAGACACACATTTATCAAATAAAATATCGTTATTCAGCAAGGCAACAAATCAAACGAATCACCGGTTGTTAGTCGCTTGTTTGAAAATATACAACATTATTATCAATTTGTCACGTTATAATTTGCAATTTCCTATATATCATAAGGAAATCCCGCAGGATATTTAATTAGTACAATAATAAATCCGTGGAGATCGATGTATCTTACAAAATATTTGGTAATATACCAAAATTGATTCGACAAAAGCCTATCGGAGCATACTTCGTCTTCTCTTCTTCTTTTTGGCTTTCTTTTCTTTTGGTGGAGGTTCAGGCGGCGGCACTGGCTCATCGATCACATGTGTATCGGCAATTCTGTCCTGTATCGGCGTTTCATTGAATTTGTAATAGCGGTAAACGCTGTAACCTCCCTGCAGAGCGGATATTACCAGACCGAATGCTCTCTTAATGGAAACAGCGAGAGTAATCTTTTTTGAGCTGCGCGATTTTACTCGAATTTTGATGATGTTCTTTCCTATAGTCTGACCGTTCCAGAAAAAACTGGTCAGAATGGAGTAAATAAAAAAAGCTGCTGCAAATATCAGCAGATAACCAAACCAACCTCCGGGGTGAAAGGTTTCCACTTCATAGGTTAGCGTACCTCCACCCTTTATATACCACCGGATTATACCGATTATGGCAAGGATTATATACAAAACTATAAAATTGAGAGCGGAGTCGATAACAAAGGCTGCAGCTCTCTGTTTGAAACTGGCTGGTTTTTCGGAGTTACTCATTTCGGTAATAGACTGTGCTTTACTCTCTCTATCAGTTCTTGAGCGTTCTTTCTGCTTGGCGCCTCTGCAATTATACGCGATATCGGTTCGGTGTTTGACGCTCTGATATGTATCCAGTTGTCATTATATTCAAACTTAAATCCGTCATCCGAGTTCAATTCGGCATCGGAAAAAGCGGATATTAATTTACTCTTACCGTTCTCAATATCGTTCTTAGAGATATCAACCCTTTCCTTTACCATGACATAGGAAGGAATTTCTCCGACGGCTTGCGATACGGTCTTCCTGGCGGCAGCAAGATATGATAAAATTAAAGCAATCCCTACCGCGCCATCCCTTCCATACAGCAAAGGGGGATAGATAACGCCGCCGTTACCCTCTCCTCCGATTACACCTTTTACGGATTTAAGTTTCAGCGAGACATTTATTTCCCCAACCCTGGTTCTGTGCACTTTGACCCCGTAACGGGAGGCGATATCGTCGATCATGCGCGATGTGGACAGGTTCACCGTAACGGGACCTTTTTGATGCGAAAGGATGTAATCCACAGCAAGGGCAAGGGTATATTCCTCTCCAATAGCTTTACCGTTTTCATCGACGATTGCCAGGCGGTCGGCGTCAGGATCGTGCGCAAAGCCGATGTCGCATTTGTTGTCTCTAACAGCTTTTGATAGTATACGCAGATTCTTCGGCACCGGTTCGGGACCTCGCGCAAATTTCCCGGTCGGTTCACAATTCAAACAGACCACGCGGCACCCCAACTTCTTCAGCAATTTTGGGGATAGCAAGGCTCCCGCGCCATTTACGCAATCCAAAGCAACCTTGAACCTCCGGTTCTGTACGGAGCGTGTTCTGACGGCATCTAATTTCATTATCTTATCGATATGAGATTGTATAAACTCCTCTTTGTTAACTCTACCCAGCCTATTATGCGGTTTATATGTAAACTCCGCCTCGTTAAAGATTTCCACCAGTTTCTCACCCTCTGAAGAACTCAGGAACATCCCCCTGGAATTAAGCAGTTTTAGGGCATTCCATTGGGGTGGATTATGAGATGCGGTGATGATTATCCCGCCTGCGGCTTTCATCTCCTTAACCGCTAACTCGACTGTTGGAGTCGGACAAATTCCCAAATCGATGATATCTCTGCCGCAGCCGATCAAACCGGCGTAAACGGCGGGGATAATCATCCTTCGAGAAGGACGTGTATCCGAGCCGATTATGATTTTACCAGGTTTGCAGAAACTGCCAAAGGCAGCCCCGAAACGCACCGCCGTCTCGGGAGTCAAACCATCGTCAGCTCCCACAACGCCGCGGATTCCGGATACTGAAATCAATAGATTTTTGGAATTCATTGTTTTCCCCTTATTCAATATTCTCAGTGAAATATAGCATTAAAATCTTATCTTTGCAAATTTTTATCAATTAAGTGGATTCTGGAGAGTCTATCTTGTATTTTCCCCTCGATCAAAAGATTCAAGAAAATTAAGGAGTTTATCATGGCGATTTTGTTGAGTAAAAAAGATGTTGCAGATGTCTTGACCATGCCGGATTCAATCGGTATTCTGGAGAAAGCGTTTACCGATTATAAAAACGGGCGGGTGGTGATGCCGGTGAGATTGAACATCCCTGAACCGGAACATTCCGGACTTTCGCTATTTATGCCCTGTTACCTTAAAGGGCTGGGAGCGTTAGGCATCAAGACTGTGACTGTATATAAAGATAATCCAACCAAATATAATATGCCAACGGTTTTGGGTACGATAACTCTTCTGGACAGCAAGACCGGAAATACCCTTGCCGTGATGGATGCCGGTTATCTTACCGGCATGCGCACCGGTGCGGTTGCGGGTCTGGCAACGAAATACCTTGCCCGCCCGGATTCCAAAACTATGGGGTTGCTCGGAGCCGGTGTTATGGCAAAATTCCAGTTAATAGCTGTCACTGCCGTAATCAAGCTGGATAAGGTTAAGGTCTTTTCGATCGACGAACCGGAGAAACAGAAGCAATTCAAGGAACTGATGGAACCGGCTGTCGGAACCAGCATTGAATTCGTGGAATCCGCCCGGAAAGCCGTGACAGATAGCGATATCGTGACCCTGATTACTTCGGCAAAGGACCCGATAATCGATGGTGACTGGATCTCACCCGGGACACATATCAACGGGGTAGGTTCACATGCCCCTGCATTCCGTGAACCGGACACCAAAACGATCAAAAGATCAAAAGTTGTCTGCGATTCCATCGAAGCCTGCAAAGCTGAGGCGGGGGATTTTATTATCCCTATCAGCGAAGGAGAGTTGGATGACTCCTTATTTAAGGCTGAGCTGGGTGATGTGGTTACCGGCACCAAGGTGAGGACATCCGATGACGATATCACTTTCTTTAAGTCCGTAGGTCTGGCGCTGCAGGATATATCTGTCGCTCATCACGTTTATCAAAAGGCGGTGGAGGCGGGTAAAGGAATGCAATTTGATTTTTAATGCGCAAATTCAGCCGCAGGTGGGAACAAATTTAAAATATGCCGGTTAATTTGGGAATTTGATAACTCAATTAATATTAATAAACAAATTAAGGAGCTTTTATGAAAAAGATTGCGTTTGTGTTGATGTTTGTGTTGGCGCCATCGATTGTATTTGCGCAAGGAGAATGGCAATTATCCGGAGATCTATCCTTGAATGTTACCCAAAACGCTTACAGCGACAGTTGGACCGGAGGCGAAGCCGGGACGGTCTCCTGGGTATCGATAGCAAATATGATTGCGGAAAAGCAATTGTCTTCGAAATATCACTGGAGGAACACCGGGAAGTTTTCGTTCGGACAAATCCACAATCAGAATCCGGAGACCAACGATTGGGAAAAACCGGAGAAATCCACCGATAAGATCGATATCGAATCGGTTTTGAAAATGACCTTGGGCGCGGCGGTGGATCCGTATATTGCTTTCAGATTAGAAAGCCAATTCCTGGACAATTCCATACCGGAGGTTAAAAGGTTGTTTAACCCCATTCTTCTAACCGAATCAGCGGGTGCGAGTCGCACGTTATATAAAGAGGAAAAGCGAGGTGAAGTGCTCACCCGTTTGGGCTTGGCAATAAGGCAGCGTATCGACAGGGAGGTGGTAACTATAGAACCGGAAGAAACCACCACCGAGACCACAACCGATGGCGGTTTGGAATGGGTCACCGATGTTAACTATGTAATCACGCCGGAGAAGTTAAGATACGAAAGTAAACTTTCCGTTTTTCAGGCTTTCTTTAATTCCAGATCGGACGAACTTGAAGGTGAAAGCGCGGATTACTGGAAAGCCCCCGATCTGAACTGGGAAAACATAATCACCGCCAGTATCAACCAGTATGTACAGGTTTCCCTTTATACCCAGTTATTGTATGATAAGGAAATCGATAAGAGAGGAAGATTTAAAGAAACGCTGGCTTTGGGAGTAACATATAAATTATTCTAAACTATTTTATAGGTGGTGGCGCGTAAGTCGGCAGCAGTTCGCTCGCTGCTTTACTACCGACTTGAATTTTTTGCAAAACAGGTGAGCAGAACACTTGTAAGCCTCTGGCTTATGCTTGTCCCGCTTCCTGCAGATGATATTGGCATGTGTCGTCGGCCGATTTCATCGGAGTCACCCGAAGTCATTGCGAGGAGCCCCTCAGAATGGGGGTGACGAAGCAATCCCTAACACCTTGCATGCTAACAGAAACAGATTGCTTCGCTTCTAATCGGGGCGATAATCGGAATAAACTAAACTATTGCCATATCAATGAAATCGTGAATTGGAAAGATAAAAAATCCCCGCCTTGATGCGGGGAAACAGGAGTAGATTAATTGGTCACCCTCCAGCCGGGGCTGCTTCTTCCCGTTGTCGCGGGACGACCTCTGGTCGCTATGATGTAACTACTCCTTTGATGGATACCTCCTACAGAAATGATATCGACATTAATGGTATTTTCTTCACAGGAATACGGCGATGTAGTAGAATAGTGTGAAACTATCTATGGGATGATAAAAAAAGGGCTACTTAAGAAGCATTAATCTTTCAGTAAATTCCTTGCTGTCCAATCTAACCTTCAGGAAATATACTCCTGACGGATAGCTATCGCCGCTTGAATCTCCTGCATGCCAGAATAGAGTATGGTTGCCTGCCGGTAGAGTTCGGTTATCGACTAAACAATCCATTTCCTCGCCGAGGAGATTGAAAATCCTGACGTCAGCTTTAGCCGATTCATCGAGCCTCAGGCTTACTTTAGTGTGATCGTTGAACGGATTGGGATAACTCTTAATTATTAAGGATCGCGAAGGTGGTTTTGAATGGGAATAATTAATGGTACTCGACTCAATAGGTACTTGGGGAGTTTGCCAGTCTGGCATAGTCACCAAACTCCCTTGACCGGAATCGGTAATCCAGACATGGAAATAACTCACATCATAATCATCGTAAGGATAATCAATATTTCGAATTCTGGCGCGATAAAGATATTCATTAGCAGGGACACCGGGAGGAATAGTCTGAATGGAATTAAATATAATGGTGTCGCCTCCGTTAATTGAAACATCATCTCGGTCGAATATGGGACCGAAAACCTGACCATTTGGTCTAACCAGATCGATAGTAGCTCGGAAATGCCCAAGCGTATCGGAATTGTTGAAAACCCTGACGGTGAAATCGAGCTCGCCGCCGTTTCCATCGAATATGCGCGCATAAGAAGCATCTTCGGACGGTTCCATCACTATGGAGAAGGGAGAACGTTCACCGTAAATCGCCTGAATGCCGGCGATATCATCCCAATGCAGTGTTCTCTTGAACATCTCACCTGGTCGGAAGTTGGAATACATTGTCGCTTCATCGTATTCCGAGGCTCCCAATATTAGGACGTGTCCTAATTCATTAGCCGCCAGACTCCATACATCATACTCGTAATGCTCGGCTCTGCCTTTAGCATTAAATGACCAAAGGGGATCATAAAAGACGATGTCGCATTCGGTGACCATATCGTAGGTGATCCAGGTATAAGCTGCTGAGATGGTGGAACCGGAGGCCGATTGGGCAAAATATACTACGTTCTTATCATCATTAGCCGGTCTTGCTGTAGCGGTCAATCCGCCATAGGAAAATTCGAAGGCGGCGTTTCCATAGTCGGACCAAGCCTTTGCAGCCATCCAGATCGCATTTATCTGATCGGCTGGAGTCCCGCAGCCGGGATCAGAGCAATTGGGATTTATTAAAAGGTCTTCGCCCATCGGTTCCGGCATGTAAGTCCAATCTGCTGCTCCGATTGTGTAGGCTTCAGAGATGGAAAACGGAATGAGGATAAAAAGTGATAAAGCAAGTGCAAAGTTTCTCATGTTTACAAAGGGGCGGCTGGAAGAGCCGCCCCGAATAACGAAGTTTCAGTAGCATTTGGGAATGTAATAAATCTACATTCGCCAAATCGAAGTTATACTACTTAATCAAAGTCATTTTCTTCAAAGCGACTTCGTCTCCAACAGTCAGCTTATAGAGATAAATACCTGCCGATACGGAATTGCCGTCACTATCGGCGGCATCCCATTCGATCGAATAGGGTCCGAAATCAAGCGCTCTATTGTCAAGCAAGGTTTTTATTAACTGACCCTTAAGATTATATACGTGCAAAGAAACGTCGGCTTCTTCGTACAGGTCGAAGTTGATGTTGGTATTCGGATTAAACGGATTGGGAACATTCTGCCGAAGCTCGAAAGCGCCCGGGATAATAGCGGCACTGGAGTTGTGTTGACCTCCTTCGCCGGCTAACGGTTCGGCGGATTCAAACCCGCTTCCGGTAAGTGTCCAACCTTCGCTATTTTCCTCTAAACCGGCGACTCCCTTGCCCTCAACCCAGAACATGAAGTAACTGACATCGTAGTCGTCATACGGATACGAAGTATCTCTCATTCGGGCTCTGTATTTGTATTCGCCTGCGGGAGCATTACCCGGAATATTCTGAGAACCATTATATGTCAATGTAGAATTGGCCGGAATATAAACGCTGTTTAGGTTCAAAAGCGGACCGTAGGTGCTGCCGTCCGGAAGCTCCAGGTCTATCGTAGCTCGAAACAGATGTCCATAGGAATCATTATTGTAAGCGAGTACGGTGAAATCGAAACTCCCAGAACCCGAGAAAACCCTGGCATAGGAATCGTCGTCGGTGTGTATAATCACCGAAAAGGGATCCTGCTCGCCATAGATTGCCTGAGCGCCGTTGATATCGTCCGAATGTAAAGTGCGTTTGGACGTTTCGCCCTGGCTCGAATATGCGTACATCGTGGCTGCTGAAACAGACGAGTGCCCCAGGCCATGAACATGTCCCAACTCGTGCGCAGCGATATTCCAAACGTCGAATTCGCTGTATGTAGGATTCTGATAAGCGGAGAAACTAAATGCTCCATCCCAGAACACGATATCAGCTTCGATCATTCTTCCGCCGCTCTGATACCACCAATAGGTGGTGGCGATAGCGTTGCCGCTGGAACCGGGCGAGAAGAATATAATGTTGTGACTGTCGTAAGTGTAGGAGTCACGAGTAGTCAAACCGCCGTAGGTAAATTCGAATTCAGCTTTGGCATAATCGGTCCAAGCGTTTGCGCCCTGCCAGAGAGCGTTAATCTGGTCTTCCTCGCTACCGCATCCGTAGTCGGAGCAATTCGGATTGAACTCTATATCCTCGCCCATCGGATCCGATTTATACGACCAATCGTATCCTAATAACTCATACCCGAAAGAATAGCTTGTAAGGAGGGCAAGAGCTACTACCATAATTGTAATATTTCTAATCATCATTTACTCCTCCTTATCGTGCATTCGCGATTTCGGTTAGTTCATCGATATAGTCATCGTAAGGCTTATCAACTTCACTAAACCTGCCGTCGACCAGTGTGCGCTTGCTTAATACCCAGTTGGTTATCTCTAAGGTTCCATCTTCGGCGGTCTTCAAGAATACTAATACCTCTTCGCCCTCTTCAAATGTGGGGGAAGTGCTTACTCTCAAAGTCATGTCGCCAACTGTACCGCCCTGGTATTTGAATGTAACCTGATCGGATACTAATCCCATTACCACTTCGTCAACGTTGATGGTTGCATAGGACCATATAAGTCCGTCAGCTTCGTAGTCACTGGTTATAGATACAACCTCACCGGCGACAATCACTTCGGAATGATTCACCATCCACTTATCGGATACAGGGTATATGGCTGCAAATGCTGCCGCAGCAAACAGTAGCAATGCAAATGTAAATATAAGTATTTTTCGCATAGTTAGTTTCACCTTTCTCCTTTGTTTATTTCAACCTTTACAGGGAATAATATATTGGTTCCTTATCACCTCCTTCTTGTTTATTTGAAATATCTACCCAATCGATAATAGTTAATATTACTAATCTATCTGAATTAAAAAACAACCATATTACAATACATTCCAATGTCAGGATAATTCTATTCAATGCATTAAATCATCACAAAGAGCTCAGCCGGACAGCAATTTAGAGATTAGATTGAACAATCCTATGCGGTCAACTTATCCTTCTGAATAATATAATTAATTTATCTGCATTTAAAAGTATTTTTTTGTATTATACCGCTGTTCCGACCAATCATCTCTAAAATTCAGATTATCGATCTCACAAAAAATGGTAAAATCCTACCATGTTGGAAACTTATCCGGAAGCAAATAGGTTCCGGTGGACTTCGTCCAATGCGGTGCGGTGACTTATGCGAAATTTAAATTATAATAATTCCATTGCATTAATCGAGCTCGCCCTTATATTAAAATACTATTAATGGATATTTACATATTTATGCGCGCTGCCATTTTAAATTCGAGACAATCAAAGAGACCGTTAGGCACAGATAGGTGGATAAAATTCACCTTGAAAGCAGTTGAATACTGTGCTGATAACGGGTACGATGTTGTTTCGAGCATAGGGATGAACACCTATGAATTGTTAACCTGTGCCGCAGCGAAGCAGGGGCTTTGGATGATGCTGGTCATTGCCGATGCGGCTGAACCGGCGGAGGATGTATTCAGAATAATTAGTAACTTCAATATTGATGATACAAAAGCTGAGTTCCTTTTCCTCGACGACATCGATAAACCGCAGAAGCCGCGCCTGAAGATAAGAGACGAGATTGTGGTTTCTATGGCTGACATAATAATCCCAGTGTCAATTCGTCCTGGCGGCTATCTTTCCGAACTTATAGAAACATATCAAAGAGATAAAATGGTGGTGGATGATTTTAGAGTGACATACGATGAGAACCGCGGCGGATATAAAGAGGATTATTCCGCCTACCAAATGGTGAAATGGACTGATGCAGATAATTGGAGTTACCTCACCCATTGGACCAGAACTTCAAATGGGAAGTGGCCTCGAGAAAAGGACGCCTTATATTACCAGGCTGTTATAAACTCCTCTGATGAATACGCTCGTTCCGGTAAAGCTACCTTGAGGAGAATAATAAACGAAGGGAGGCTGATAGCATCGAATAAACATATGCATAAAAACATAGAAGCGGTCGCTTTTACCGGCTTGAGTCCGGCGGAGAGCGTGAAGCTTATGAGGTGGAGACCGAGGTTGGTTGCAATGAATTTCGAACCGTATGGAATAGCGATCGACAAAACGCTTGCCCGGCAACTCGGAATCCGTAAGGTTTTGTATGGAAGCCCTGAGATGTATAATGTGCTGTCCAATGCTGATAGACCATTTTTCCATAGCATGGGGGAGATCGGTGAGTGGATGCCCGAGCAAGAATTCCGGCATCTTGGGGATATCAGCTTCAAGGAAATTCCCAGGGACAAGCTAAAGATTATTGTAAAAACAGAGGCTGACGTAGCCGAATTTGAGCGAATCACTTCGTTCGAAGTACTGCCTTTGTTCAAAGTTTAGATCATAAATGAGGAGATTTTATGCTAAAAAAACTGGCGATAATTATCCTAATTAGTGTTTCGATTGGATGCGGGTCCAACCAGAACTCGGAAAAAGATACAAAAACAACCGGAAAGGATGAAAATATGGCGCTCGTAATCAAGTCAGACGCTTTTGAACATGGCGAAATGATCCCACAGAAATATACCTGCGACGATATTGATATGTCTCCCGATTTAAAATGGGCTTCTATTCCCGAAGGAACTAACAGTTGGGCGATTATATGCGATGATCCCGATGCACCGGCGGGGACCTGGGTACACTGGGTAGTCTATAAGATACCTGCAGAGTTAACATCGCTGCCGGCAAACATCCCTAACGAAAAAGAAGTGCCGGATGGAATCCGGCAGGGAAAGAACGACTTCGACAAGTTTGGATACGGAGGTCCCTGTCCACCGCCCGGCGATCCTCATCGTTACTTCTTCAAGCTCTACGCACTCGATACAATGCCGGACTGGGAAGCCGGACTGACCAAGGCGGAACTGCTCGAGAAAATGGAAGGACATATAATTGCCGAAGCGGAGCTGATGGGGAAATACGGAAGATAACCGGAACGTTATCTGGATTCGAAGACATTTATATCCAACATATACTACGGAGAGTTATGGTTAATTACTACGCGATTATCTACACGCCGGGACCGTCATGGAAAAAAGGAAATTCGGTTTACCAGCAAGAATTATTCGCTCGCAGTGAATACATGGAGCAGCTACTCGAGCGGGGCATACTTATGGCGGGAGGACCTTTTATCGACAACTCGGGGGGACTGGCTATCCTTCGCGCACGAAACTTGAGGGAAGCACAGGATATAATCAATCATGATCCGGCTGTTGAAGATGGCATATTCGACGCATCACTTCGCCCATGGCAAGTGGTGTATCAGGGTTTTGAAAACAGGTGAATATGGAAGCGGATTTTTAGTCCGTTTCTGCAAATAACTTCTTTTTCTCATTTTGTGCTCTCGGGCGCCCTCCTCGGATGACCATGTGAGGTCCACGATTTCATCGAGCCGCGACCGACCGCAATCGTCATTGCGAGGAGCCCAGCGGAATGCTGGAGGACGGAGCTATCCGTATCTTCGTTCCGTCGGGTACCCTTGCCGAACAGCATCTTTCAAGGGCAGGTCAGGGGGCTTATTCCTCGTGCTGTCGAGTGGTATACTTAGTCCGCAGCCGAAGGCGGAGAGATATGCATGTTTCTTTTAGCCCTCATCCCCTGACCCCTTCTCCAACTAAATGGGCGAAGGGGGACTGAGCGGATATCTTTTATCCATTAAAATCATAAGATTCCTTCCTTATCCCCTCTCCCGTTCAGCGGGAGAGGGTGCCTTGACGAAGTCAAGGCGGGTGAGGGCGTTCGGTCGTCTTTCCCTCTCTCTGACGAGGGAGAGGGTGTCTTGACGTAGTCAAGGCGGGTGAGGGAGTACGGCGATAGCCGAATGGAGAAACCCGACATTGTCTCAAAACCGTCATTGCGAGCGAAGCGAAGCAATCCGGCTCCACGTTTGTGCACGGCGGACA
>CAZLVS010000012.1:0-86745 GCA_964563085.1 uncultured Ignavibacteria bacterium
ATAGGTTAGATATGATTACATCGGTATTACTCGACGCCGGCGGGGTTATCCTCGATGAAAGCGAACATGAACGAATTCGCGCGGAGATAATTGTAGGAATTTTAGAAGAACTCGTACAGGGCTATTCTTTCCAGCATCTTCAATCTGATATAGATCAGGCGGTGAATTCCTATTGCCCGTCTGTTTACCAGTTTATCCTGTGGAAATATTCGGATCACAATGTAGAAATCTTCGAACATCTACATTCGAGACATTTGGAGTTATGGAATAAAATGGAGCCGCCACTGAAGCTGATGGATGGGATAAGTTCTGAGATTAAGGAACTAAGTCAGGAATTCGACTTAGTTATCGCCGGGCAGTACGGAAAGGAAATCCTCGAACTTCTGGACCGCGAGAATCTTCTGGATTATTTCAAGAGCCGTTTGACTCAGGACGACTTTGATATCACCAAACCGGATCCGCGATATCTGGAACGAATTATTGGAGTAATCGGAGCTGTTCCGGCACGATGTGTAATGGTGGGCGATCGGATTGATAATGATATTGTACCAGCGAAACAATTGCGAATAAAGACTGTGCTGTTCCGCACCGGTTTACATAAGGATCAAATGCCCCGAACTCCTGATGAGATTCCCGATGCTGAGTTAAGAGATATAAGGGAGCTTTCAGCTGCAATTAGGGCATTAGCTTTATAAGATGCTTGCCGATTTATCCTCTTTGTGATAAGGTTAGACCTATTGCTGAGCTTAATGATGTAAAATGGTGAATCCCAAAAGAGTTCGTAAACTCAATCAAGCCAAAGAAAATTCTTCAGCGGTTGTCTACTGGATGAGTCGCGATCAGCGTGTTGATGATAACTGGGCATTTTTATACGCGCAGGAAATAGCTATTAAGCGCAAAGTTCCCCTTGCGGTTTTGTTCTGTTTGGTTCCGGAATTCCTCGGCGCTACTCTTCGGCAATATGATTTCATGCTGCGCGGATTACAGCAAGTAGAGAAAAAGATTAAACAGTACAACATCCCGATCTTCCTCCTGCCCGGCGAACCGACAATCGAGATTCCTGAATTCGTCAAAAAACACAAAATCGGGCATCTGGTTTGTGATTTTTCGCCGCTTAAGATAAACCGGCAATGGAAACAGGATGTACTTGACGTAGTCGAATGTTCGGTGTATGAAGTGGATGCACATAACATAACCCCATGCTGGTATACTTCGGATAAATTGGAATATGCCGCTTATACCATCCGTCCAAAGATTCATAAAATGCTGCCGGAATTTCTGGAGGAATTTCCATCTCTTGATAAGCACAAATATCCATGGAACAAAGCAGCCGAAAAGGTAAACTGGGAAAAAGCGCGTGCAACGCTTAAAATTGATGAGGGCGTTCTGCCTGTAACCTGGCTGAAACCGGGCTCAGATAGGGCGGAAGAGCGTATGCATGATTTTTTGCAAAACAGACTTAGCAATTACGGCTCCGACAGGAACGATCCGACTTTGGATGGGCAGTCGCAGCTTTCGCCGTATCTCCATTTCGGTCAGTTATCTGCCCAGAGGGCAGCGCTGGAAGCGCAGAAGTATGATGATGATATCGCTTCACAGGAAGCTTTCTCAGAGGAGCTGATAGTTCGCAAAGAACTGGCTGATAATTTTTGCTTCTACAGCCCCGAATATGATAGCGTCAAGGGCTTTCATGCCTGGGCAAAAAAGACGCTCAACGAACACAGAAGCGATATTCGAGAATATTTATATTCCATGGATGATTTCGAACATGCGCGCACACATGATCGGCTATGGAACGCCTCTCAGATGGAGATGGTTCACACCGGCAAAATGCACGGTTACATGCGTATGTACTGGGCTAAGAAGATCCTGGAATGGACCGAATCGCCCGAAACTGCGATGGAAACAGCAATCTATCTGAATGACAAATACGAACTGGATGGCCGCGATCCGAATGGTTATGCGGGAATTGCCTGGAGTATCGGCGGCATTCATGACCGCGCCTGGTCGGAGCGTGATGTTTTCGGTAAGGTTAGATACATGAGCTATAATGGATGCAAGCGGAAGTTCGATGTTGAAGCATATATCAAAAAGATAAGTGAATTGGCGGAGAGACAAACTTGAGAATATATGAGTTAAAGCGCCGGCAAATGGTGGACAAACCTGCTGAAGAAGTATTCTCATTTTTCAGCAAAGCGGAAAATCTTAGTAAGATAACTCCTTATAAGATGGGTTTTCAGATGTTGACGCCGTTGCCGGTGGAAATGAGGGAAGGAACCGTCATCGATTATGTAGTACATATTGCGGGATTGCCGGTAAGGTGGACGACTCTGATCACGCATTATGATCCGCCAAACAAATTTGTGGATATACAGTTTAAAGGTCCTTATAGTTACTGGCATCATACCCATTCATTTATATCGAAGGATGGGGGAACACTGGTTGTGGACGAGGTTCGATATGCGATGCCCCTGGGGGTACCGGGGGGAATTGTGCACGGTTTGTTCGTAAGGCGTCAATTGAAGAATATATTCGATTTTCGGTCGAAGGCGATTACCCGGATTTTCTCATAGTTTATCATTGGATGTATTTATGAATCGGAATAACGAACCGGGAGATTTGATAAGAGTGGGGGCCAGTGCCTGTGTATTGGGTGAGAAAGTGCGGTTCGACGGACAGCACAAGCGGGATACTTATGTAGTCGATGTACTGGGGAATTATTTCGAATTCGTTCCGGTCTGTCCCGAAGTTGAAGTCGGGATGGGGGTCCCGCGTGAATCGGTGCGGTTGGTGGGCGATCCCGATAATCCGCGAATGGTGGGGAGGAAATCCGGGAAGGACTGGACCGAGATTATGAAGGATTTCACGCAAAAGCGGCTCAAACATCTGGAGGACGAGAATCTCAGCGGATATATCTTAAAGAAGGATTCTCCAAGCTGCGGAATGGAGCGAGTGAAGATTTATACCGACAGGGGGATGCCCTCTCGCAAAGGCAGGGGATTATGGGGAGCAGCCTTGACGGAGTACTTCCCCATTTTGCCGGTTGAGGAGGAGGGACGCTTAAACGATCTTAAGCTGCGGGATAATTTTGTGGTGCGGGTTTTTGCGTATAACCGTTTGAATAATCTGTTCAGCGGGCGGTTCGCGAGAAAAGAAGTTATCGATTTCCATACCGCACATAAGTATCTGATGCTGGCGCACAATCCCCGGGCTTACATAACTCTGGGGCGGCTGGTAGCGGATATCAAGAAGTACAATCCGAATGAATTCAAAAGCGAATATAGTCGTGTATTCATGGAAGGCTTATGCTATAAGTCCACCACTCGGAAAAATGTTAATGTTCTGCTGCATATTATGGGATTCTTAAAGGAGCATCTTACAAAACCCGAGAAAACCGATATCCTGGAAGTAATTGAAAATTACCGAAAAGAAATTATTCCCCTGATCGTTCCATTAACGCTCATCAGTCATTATATAAAAAAGCATAATATCGACTATATCCTCGACCAGGTTTATCTAAATCCGCATCCCGGGGAATTGATGCTTCGCAATCATGTGTAAGCGGCTAAGGGGGACGCGACAGAGCGCGTCCCTCCATTTCTACTCTATTTTATCAATTGAACTCTCCGAGTAATCTCCATTTGTTTCGAATGCAATCTATAAAAGTAAACACCGGATGAATAATCAGAGGCATCCCAGGTTACAGTATGGAATCCTGAAGGATAATTCCTGTTCGCCAACGTTTCAATCTTCTGTCCGAGGAGATTGTATATGTCTATCTCCACGTTATCTGCGGAACTCAACTTGAAGGTGATATTCACCTTATTGTTAAATGGATTAGGATAGGCGAAACACTCAATGTCCTCGGAATATTGATGGTTATCGCCATCTTCATCGCCCCAGCTTCCTTCGAGTGTCCACTCGGAAGCCGGATCGGCAGTCTTTGCGCCTGAAACCGTAAAATGGAACATTGCGGAATCGCAAGCATTCGGTTTGTCGCCGCAATAGGCGATGTACTCATACGTTCCCGAAGGAGCATAATTCGGTACCGTTTGGTTCAAATGCGCTTGCAGCCATTGCGTGGGATAAAGCTGAATATTATTGAAACTGTGGAGTTCGTAAAACGAACCGGCGTATTTTACTCCGACCCAGACATCGACATACATAGTGTCATCGGATGTATTGCCTACAAATCCGGTCAACCCAAAGTTACCGCCCGGAGGAACTGTAATAGGATCATCATCGGGAACCATCATTATCTGAGCGCATTCATATAATTCCAATATCCAATCCAGAGCCGCATCGATATCGATAAGTCCCATGCCATACAAATTGTCATCACCGGTGTCGCCCAAATCGAGTGCGGTTGCCATGAGTGCTTCTTTTAACTCCTCAACGGTAGCATTGGGCGCCGCCTCTCGCAGAATCATCATGGCTCCCGCCACCGCGGGTGCGCCGGGTGAAGTTCCGTCCCAGATCACGTATCCTCCATTATTGGAAGATGAGCGAATAGCGATACCGGGAGCGACTACCTCCGGTTTGATACTATCAGGGGCGCAGGTTGAGGGACCTCGGGATGCAAACGGCGCGAGCGGATAGCCGGATTGATTACCATCAACAACACTCACGGCGAAATTCTGGTAGGCGTTATCTCCCCTGTCTGCGGGGACTCTTATGGTTTCCCCCATCGGACCATCGGCGCCCGCAGCCCAAAGCACAGCGCAGCCCGCGGCTTCAGCATTATCGATCGCTTCCCACAAATAGGGATCGCAGGGATAAGTATAAGCGCCATGATAGATTGGCGACAATCCCCAGGAATTAGAGCAGGCATCCGGAACATCCCACACGGTTTCGGGGTTTCCATCCGGATCGGCGCACCACTCCAGCGAAAGCAGGGCATAGAACAGCGTTGTTGGTATATCTGCCCGATTAATCACCGCCGCCGCCATCCATTCTCCATCGAGAGCTACGCCTATAGTATCGCCGGTATTGTGATCCGCGCCTACTGATACACCGGTGGTAAATGTCCCATGACCATTGTCATCGAATGGGAAAGTGGTATAAGTGATCGGATCGAACCATGCCCATTCGGGATGTTCATCATAACGGGGGTCCAATCCGCGCCACTTATCAGCCAATGCCGGATGAGTTCCCATCACGCCCGTGGTTAGCTGCGCAACCAAAGTCCCTTCGCCTGTATAACCGCGCGCCCAAGCTTCCGGGGCATTAATAACTTCAAGGTTAGGCTCGATTCCGTGACGTTCGCCTTGCCGAAAATCGGATTTGGATACCCCTTCCAGTTCCTCGATAACGAAATCCGGAACAATGTCTTTAACATCGTCCCTGCGTGCTAATTCCTCGATAAACTCCTTGGCGGCCTCAACTCGAAATGCGTTGATTAACCATAGGCTCTCATAAGAACGCACTCCACCTGCCTGAAGGGCTTTTTCCAGATCGGTCTCGAAATCGGCTTGAGAGCGCAGCGCCGCATCCTGCAGGGCGCGGATTATTATCTCATGCCGAACCTTACGGGAAACCTTCCTTTGCTTAAGTTCCGCATCGATACTCTCGATATCAGCCTGTTCTTCCAGGGACACTATTACAGGATGATAAACCAATTCGGGGTTATCCCGGAACTGATATGTGACCGATGGATGTAAATAACCGGCGGAGCTGATAGCCGGTACCGCCGCCAGAACAATCCCCAATAGCGCAACCATAAAGATATTTTTCATGCTGAACTCCTTTAATATAAATTCCGAAGACTTCTATGTAAAATATAAGTAATAATACAATGAATAGCAATAGAAAAGTGAGTTAGATGAAAGTTTCTCACGTAAGATTTACCGGTAAGAACGGATGGGTGATTGCTTCAGTATTTGCATAAAACATGCCGTCAGCGCTCCAGCGCTGACCGTCGGATAAGATAAATGGGTTTCACTTCGTCAAGATTGCAGGGGACTTGACCTGCTTTAAGATATTTAAATCGCCTCTAATTCTTCCATCAAAAGCTGACGTTTGTGGATATTGGCATATAGTCCGCCCTCTGACAGCAGGCTTTCGTGATTGCCGGATTCAACGAGTTTACCGTCATCCAACACAAGAATTAAATCCGCATCCTTGACTGTGGATATTCTGTGGGATATTAGAAAGACGGTGGATTCTTTTAATATTTCCTTGAGGTTTTTCAGTATTTTCTCCTCAGTACTGGTATCCACCGAAGAGAAAGCATCATCAAAAATCAAAATCGGCGGCTCGTTAATGATGGCTCGCGCAATAGAGGCTCTCTGCTTCTGCCCTCCGGAAAGCGTTATCCCTCTCTCTCCGATTATAGTTTCCATCTTATGAGGGAAATTCTCCACATCCTTAACGAGGTCGGCATTGGATGCCGATGAAGTCACCTCCGGATCGGATAACTCAGTATCGGAACCAAAAATGATGTTGCCTTTCAGCGAGTCCGAAAAAAGGAAATTGTCCTGAGGAATAAAACCGATGTTGTTTCTCAAGGTGTTCAGGTCATACCTGTTGATATCGGTTCCGTCAATGAATATTTTATTATCGGGCGCCGGGTACAGTCTGGAGAGAAGTGATACCAGGGTGGTCTTTCCGCTTCCGGTAGCGCCGACAATCGCAACGGTTTGACCGGCTTCAACCTCGAATGACACCTGATGCAGCACTTCACCGGAATTGTCGTCATACGAAAAGCTTAAATCCTTAACCTCAACATCGCCCCGTATTTTGATCTCCCTACGCCCATTCTCCGGAGAGAATATGATTGGTTTGCGTTCAAAGATCTTTCTTATCCTCGCCATGGAAGCCAATCCCCGCTGATATAATCCTATCACCCATCCCAATGCGATCATAGGCCAGATTAGCATCAGGAGATAAGCGGTAAACGCGACAAAAGTACCCAGCGTGATTTCGTCATTGATTACTCGTTTACCTCCCACCAGAAGAACCAGAACCGTCAAGCCGCCGCCTATCATGGAAAGTATAGGAAAAAACATCCCCCAGATTTTTACCATGCTCATATTCTTCCTGATGAATTCCCTGTTTAAATCATCGAAGCGCCCGACCTGGTTACTCTCCTGTACGAAAGATTGCACCACCCGTATGCCCGATAGGTTTTCCTGCACGAACGCCGATATCTTTCCGTAATGCTCCTGTATCTTCGCGTATCGTTTGTAGACCTGTCTCCCCAAGACGATTACCGTGACGGATAAAAAAGGAAGTGTTATCATGGAATATAGTGAGAGGACCGGATCGATACGATACATGAGAATGAATGCCAGGGTTACCATGAAAAAGGTGGAAATCGAATGCATGATGCCGGGCCCGTACATGGCTCTGACCGCGTCGAGATCATTGGTGGCGCGACTCATAATATCGCCGGTGGGGGTATTTTCGTAGAACCTCCTGTCTAAACTCTCCAAATGGGCGAATAAATCGTTGCGAATGTCATATTCCACCTTACGCGAAGCCACGATCATGGTTTGTCTCATCAGGAATCTGAAGAGACCGGAGATTACCGCTACGCCGATAATCATCAGCGAATCAATCATAATAGCGTTGAGCGGTTCGCCATTTTCCAGATGATCGATAGCCCGCTTAATTATCAAAGGTGTCATAACCGCAAAACCGGTGGATATAGCCGTAACCAGAGTACCTAATGCCCATCGGCGGGAATATCTCTTGAAGTACCTGAAAAAGAATGATAATCTCTTAGGCTTTTCTCTCATCTTTAATTAAATCGACAACCTTCCTGATATCATCCAACAACCAATCGGGATTTTCTGCCTTGATCTTATCGACAGGATCGAATCCATTGGCTAATGCGGCAACCCTCATACCGGCATTCCGGGCGGCGATAATATCATTGATAGTATCGCCAACCATTATCGCCTGAGTGGAACCGATACCATATATGCTAAGCAATCTATTCAGAGCCTCCGGAGCAGGTTTAACGTTTTTAACATCATCGGCGCAGGAAAGTTCGCCCATATAGCGTTCAAGTCCCAATTTCTTAAGTATCCTCTTGGCGTGCAGGCGTATTTTGGTGGTAGCGATTGCGATGTCAAAACCAATGTCATGGATCTGGCAAAGTGTATCCTCAACCCCGGGCAATACTATAGTATTGTCACCCATTGTCTCCCCGGCTTTCGTCATGAAGTGTTCGTATAATGGATCAGGATCGCCGTACTCTGAAAAAGCGCCCTTTAATGAATACCCAATCGTCCTCTTTATCGCGGCAGGTTCGGCAGGAGGTAATCCCTCTTGCTCCAACGCGTAGTTAAAACAGACAACCACATCCTCGGATGAATCCACCAGCGTGCCGTCTAAATCAAAAATGATTAATTCTAAGTTATCCCGCAATTGCTATCGTCATCCCCGGATTATACTCAGCACTCGATCTGTTTTCTCTCTCAGTTGCTGAGGTGATGAGGCTTCCACATTCAGCCTGAGTAGAGGTTCGGTATTTGATGGCCTGACATTAAACCACCAATCATCATACTGTACCGTAACGCCATCGAGATGATCGATTTCGGCATCGGGAAAAGCCTTCTCAACTTCCTCCATTTTCCCCTTTTGGTCATCCACTTCGCTGTTAATTTCGCCGCTGCGGAAGTATGGATCGATAGCGGAAATAATCTCCGATAAGAGCTTATCCTCCTCGGATATCACTTCCAAACAAACCAGAAGCGCAATCATCCCGGAATCGGCAAACCAGTTATCGCGGAAATAGAAATGCCCGGAATGTTCTCCGCCAAAGACAGCATTATGCTCCTTCATGTATGATTTAATGAATGCATGCCCCACTCGCGTGCGAATCGGTTTCCCTCCGCCTTCCTTGATTACTTTCGGCACGGTTCTGGAGCAAATCAGGTTATAGAGAATTGCGGCGTCTTTCTCCTTGGTCAAAAGGTTTTTTGCCACCAATGCGGTGACCATATCTCCGCCCAGCATCTCGCCTTTCTCGTTGCATAGAAACATCCTGTCGGCGTCTCCGTCAAAAGCCGCGCCTAAATCAGCCCCGGTCTCTTTGACTTTGCGCTTCAAATCCAGAACGTTTTCCGGCTCAATCGGGCTCGCCGGATGATTGGGGAAGCTGCCATCGAGTTCGAAATAGAGAGGCATCACTTCGCACGGGAGCTTTTCGAAAATCGGAGGCGCTATTTTACCCGCCATCCCGTTGCCGGCATCTATCACGATTTTGAACGGCTTGATTTTAGAGACATCGATAAACGAAAGGACATGTTTGGCATATTCTTCAGCGATATCCTTTTTGGTTACTTCTCCCTTCCTGGTTGCAGCTATATATTTATCGCTCTCGATAATCTCCCTAAGGTTTTGAATACCGGTTTCACCCGAAAGCGGAATGGCATTCTCGCGGCACATCTTGATGCCGTTATACTTCGGAGGATTGTGGGAGGCTGTGATCATGATACCTGACGGATATCCGAATTTCCCCACCGCGAAATAGAGACCATCCGTGGAAATCAAGCCAAGATCGATTGCATCCGCGCCGGAATCCGTAATACCGTTTATCAGCGCTTCACTTATTTTGGGCGATGACTTTCTCATATCGCGTCCGACTGCCACATCGGATGTCTTTAAAAAAGTGACGAATGCTTTTCCTAATTTATATGCTATCTCCTCATTAAAATTTTCGGGATAGATACCCCTAATATCATAAGCCTTAAATATATCATGCTTTATGCCAGTCATTTTTCCTCCGCTTTGTGTTTAATTAGATTCAATTAGTTAACAACCAAAGCTTCGATTTGTCAAGCCGAATCCATATTCCATACATTTAAATCGACAATTATTATTATCCTACAGGAAATACTATGATGGTTTCAGATAAACACTGATGCGGCTCGGCGGTCAGCCCTCCGGGCTGACGCATACACCTATGTGCAGTCAGTCGTCCTCGTCTGACCGAAGGCGTCAAACGAGGACATTTGACGCCACATCATGCTGCCATCATCGGATTGTCATAGGGTAAATCCCTTGACCTGCTGTAATAGGCCGTGTTTATTTAACTTCAACAACTATACAATTTAAGTTATGGTTTCGATGAGGAATTTTAGATGGTAAGAGCGATTATACTCGGAAGCGGGTGTACGAAATGCAGGATTCTTGAAAGCAATATCAAGCAGGCGGCGCAAACCAGCGGTAAAGAACTGGAGCTGAAAAAATCCCGCAATCCCGCGGACTATTCTAAATATGGCGTTAGTATGCCGCCTGCATTAGTCATCAACGATGAGCTAATACCGGCTTCGGATGCGCTATCGGTTCAAAAACTTACCGAGAAGTTACAAGCCGTGTAGGAGCGGGAAGAAGCTTCGATGAAAAAGGTTATATCCCGCATTATTCACAAACATCGTTATTGGTAGCGGAAACCTTGCGCTTCCGGAATTCCTTGTAGATACTCAATTCCAATCTGTCAACGATCTACTTTTATCAGGCTCGCGAAGGTCAAGCCTTCGGCTGCGGATTAATGGGTTTTGTGAATGGTCCGGGCTAATCAACTTCAACATATCGACAGGACTTCCATACCGAAAAACTCGCTGCTTCTATCGAAAAGAGTTGGAATTACATCTCGATGCTGCTAATATATAAATATGTCGAGTAAGATAATGGTAACCGGTTCCGTCGGATTCTTGGGCTATCACCTTACATTTCTGCTGAATGATGACTACGCGGTCGCCGGTACATTTCATGAAAAAATGACCACTGTCGCGCCTGTGCAGCTTTTCAAAATGGACGTAACTGATTCCGAATCCGTCGAGAGTTGTGTAGATATTTTCAAGCCCGACTATCTGGTGCATGCGGCGGCATGCGCCGATGTGGATTGGTGCGAGAAAAATCCCGAACAAGCCATGCGGGTCAATCGGGATGGAATCGCTAATGTCGCTGAGATTTGCGCTAAGCACTCTATTCGTATGATACAGATTTCCACCGACTTGGTCTTTGATGGAGAGAAAGGCGATTATATCGAAGAAGATGCCGCCGACCCGATTAATATCTACGGCAAGAGTAAGCTGGCGGGCGAGAAAAGAGTTCTTGATATATCCGGTGACAACATTGTTTTCAGAGTTGCGCTCCTTATCGGACCCGATTCACCCTTCAAAAAGGGCTATATTGTCGGCACCATGCAAAAAATCCGAAATGGAGAGAAAGCTTACTTTTTTAAAGATCAGTACAGAACTCCGCTTTACACGGCTGATGTTGCTTCGGCTATTGATCTCGTCATTCGTAATAATCCGCCCGGCGGCATCTATCACCTGTCCGGACCGAGTAAACTGAGCAGGTATGAATTCGGATTGAAAATGCAGGATGCGTATGGATTTGACGACGAGTTTCTCGTACCCGCCTTAATGGAAGACCTTCCGGAGTTAATGCCCCGACCTAAAGATGTCAGCCTGAATCACAAAAAAGCAGCTTCGGTATTCGGATTCGAGCCTACCGACGTTGAAGATGCCCTGCGGTCAATAATCGCGTAGATAATTCAGGCCCTACTTTATAAGAGTCATTTTCCTTATAAAAGACCTATCGCCTGTCTGCAAACGGTAATAATATATTCCGGAAGTGTAATCGGATGTGTCGAAACTAACCGAATATTCTCCGCCATTCTGGAATTTATCGATCAGTATTGCGATTTCCTGCCCAAGTATGTTGTAAACGGTAAGCTGAACATTGGCGGGTCCAGACAATGAGTATTCTATATTCGTATTAGCATTAAATGGATTCGGGTAATTCTGTTGGAGAACTACCTTTTCCGGAACGTTCTCCTCGCTGTTTTCTACAAGGTCTGTGTAAACTGTTACATCGGAATCGTGAGTTAGCAGTATGGAATAGCTTGTATCCGCTCCGACTGCATTTACCCGCAGGACTCCGAAAAACATAATTGTTTCACCGATTTCAATCCAATCGATGTTGACATTCGCCGCACTCGGGCAGAAACCCAGGCAGTTTCCGCTTCCGTCATCGACACGGATACGATCTCCATCAGCGTCGTTGGATATCTGGGTCACCTCGCCGAATGTTCTGATCCTGCTTCCCTCATAATCAAAGTCATCCACGCTGCCGGTTGGATAGTACCTTCCGAATGGCAGGTCATTATCCGTTGAAATCACCTCATAATTGGAGATATTTTGGATCAGCGTAACCCCCTGGTAATCCCCCACAATTCCTGACACTTTTACCCAGTAATTTCGCTGAAAATCCTCAATCAATCCCAGATCGAAAAGATTAATACCCATCCCGGAGCTATCCTGAATATAAGCATCCGTCGAGTAAGGATTTAATGTGCCGGCTCCAATCGTAACAACTCCTTCAACCGTTACCGGCCTATCATGGTAATTATCGTAATCGGTTTGAATATCGGAAATCGGGATAACCTCCTCGCTGCCGATATAATAGAAATCCCCATTAACCGTATAGTTATTCTGCCCCAGCGTACGTATTACTACATGATCATCAACCGGATTGCCGTCGCTATCCGCTGTCTGGTAAACTACTGAAGTTGCCTGCAGCCGCTGCATTGTGGATTCGTGCGGATGTCCATACCCATTTTGTCCTACCGAGATGACCGAAACCTCGGGATCGATAGTATTCAGGAAATACTGATTAGAACTGGCATACGATCCATGGTGATTAACCCGGTAAACTTCGACATCACCGACTTCCGGCGCTACCGATGTTTCTATATCGGTATAAGCTCCGGTGGTAAGCCCCGATAGGTCACCGCCGACAAAGAACTGAAAATCAGCGTAATTGATTACTAAAGCTACACAAAAGTCATTTTCGCTATTCGGACCGTTATCGGGGGGGCATCCCTCATCTCTGAAAGGTTCATTTAGAATCCCATTGCCGTTAACAGACACTACTTTTACCTCAACTCCCTCGCCTAAATCGAGAATTTGCCCGTCGGAAATCGTATAACGTATATCCTCAACCGATGGTTCGTAGTAGTTCTCATAACTCCAAGAACAATAATCCCAGCCGCGATCATAAACTTTAGATACCGATATATCGCTGGCTTCGATTATAGCATTAACGCCGCCGATATGGTCAGCGTGATAGTGAGTGGTTATTATATATTCGAGATTATTTATATTGTAGTTCCTGAGATAGTTCAACACAATCCATTGGCTGGATGGCGGGCCGCTGTCCACCATTATATTCATCCCCGATGGAGATTGAATTAAAGTGCAATCGCCCTGGCCAATATTCAGGCAGTGAATAACCAACTCATTTGCATAAATCGGCCAGCTTGATAAGATAAAAATAATTAAGAAAATAATAAATTTACGCATACTGAACTCGCGTTACATCTTATGAACAATAGTAATAAATATTGGGTTCCTGATATGTAAGATAAGATATATTGGAGATGTGTAAAGGATTAAATTGCAAGTACAGGGAATAAACACAACTATTTCAATTGAGCCAAAACCTCTAAAACTTCACTATTATCCGGAAGCTTGGTGATATCATGAATATCGACATATCTGATTATTCCGCCTTTGTCGATAACGAATATTCCCCTTTTAGCGTAACCGTATTCAGTGAGTAGCCCGTATTTTTGAGAAACTTCTCCATGCGGATAATAATCTGAAAGCAAGGGGAAATTTAGACCTCCAAAAGTTCTGGACCAGGCTTTATGGCAATCGACCGAATCCACCGAAATACCCATGACTACTGCATCGTATCGGGCAAACTTATCCATATCTTTTTTATAATTAGGGATTTGCACCGAGCATACCGGCGTAAAATCCCCGGGATAAAAGGCTAAGACAACATTGTACTCCCCTCTGAAATTCGAGAGAGTAAACGGATCTCCATTTTGATCGGGAAGTGTAAAATCAGGAGCCGTTTCCCCTACCGACGGTATGTCTGAACTTTTATTAAAACCTTCTTTGCTCATATAACGATTTGGCATTTGCCGATTTAGTGTTCAAATTGACCGCTTGCTCCGCCGGCGAACCAATCAAGACCGGCTAACGCGGTTTTCTCCGCGGTCAGGAGGTTGAAATGCCCGTCTTCCTCCTCAGCCAATCGGCGGAAAACCGCTTTGACCTTCTCATCCTCAGCCGATTTCTCGCCTTCATCGTAATAATCTCTGCTGGCAGCTTCCGCTTCGATAGCGATATCCAAAAGGTCAGGAACACTTATATCGTCGGAGACTCTGAATCCTTTCAGAGCTTTTTCAAAGATTCCGATTCCTTCGGGAGGGATATCGGTTGGCTCGGAATCAAATATATCTTTGTATATTTTCTCAAGCACTTGCTTATGTATAATCTCGTCATCGCCGAGACTTTGAATTTTCTTGCGGGTTTCCTCACGTGTGACCTTACTGGCGAAATCCCTATAGAAACGCTCCCCGTTAATTTCGGTAGCGATTCCTATCTTTAATATCTCACCAATTTTCTCTTTATTTTCGGGCATTTATCCTCCAGGGTAGTGTATCTGAAAATCGGAATATCAAATTTAATCAATAATTCGGATTATGCAAATATTTTCTTGCTGATTTTAGCGCGCTTAATCGTAAGCGATGAACTTAATCCACTATCGGCAAATTAATGAGGGCGTATTCAGTTTCTTTTATGATTTAGTTCTTGCATATCGCTACGTTGTATTAAATTATTTCATAAATAGTAAGCCTAAGGAGAATCGATGTTTCGTATTTTGATACCTATAATTGTTTTATTCTTGTTATCAGTCGGTAGTTTTGCTCAGAATGATATACTGCAGCAGTCGCTGGATAGCCTTCAACTGGAAAAATCCGATCTCGGTTACCGCCCCAAAGGATACTGGAATCGTTATCCCAACAAAGACCTAATTCCGTATAAGATGCCTCATTTTGATGATCTGCTGGCAGAACCGTTGATGGGATATCAGTTTACGGTTTCCATGGGCAATGTGATAGAGGATTATCTTCAGCCTGAATTCATGGAGGATAAACGTTTTTCGTTACACAGGATAGTCTACCTTTTGGGAGTGGATCGAAGAATCGGCGGTTTTCGGAATTATTCGACCAATCTAATGGCGGACACCGAAGTTGATTCGACACAACCGGTTATCGGTGCGCTGCAGAAGATATTCGCATATAAGAACAAACAAATGCAGTTTTACTCTTTCGGCAACAAATCCTCTTACGATCTTGTGGAAGAAGTAAAGGAGCAGCTTATCGATATGCATCCCCGGATTCAAATCGAAGTAGCCAAAATAATGCTGAATATTCTCGATGCGGTCAAGTGGCGGGATCGCGCCCTGCGAAACGTGCCGGCGCAACTGGTCGAGGATATTTTCGATGCCCTCGATTTCGCCGAATCGCAGGGCGATGGTACCATTTACTATCCCCAATTCGATGATGTAGCCGCTGTTTTGGACGAGCAATCTCTGTATTACTCATGCATGAAGGCGGCGCAGGCGGCTGAAAGCGGACGACGGGCGCTAACCGATCTCTATGAGGACGAATATCTGAATTTCTCAAAGGTCGATTTCGATTTCGATACTCCAATCGGCAGGATGGTTATCACCGGTAAGAAGAAAAACGAACATTGTTATGATAATTGCTGTTTATTAATTGATTTCAACGGTAACGATACTTACCGCGGCTGTATCGCCGCTACGCCGAATTCAAGGATTCCAATATCTATTGCTATTGACCTTGACGGAAAAGACAGATATGTAAACGACAAGGAATTGCTTCCCTCCCAGGGGGCGGGGATTTTCGGTTGCGGTATTCTCATCGATGTTAACGGTGATGATTACTACGAAAGTAAAAAGGTATCTCAAGGATTCGGGCTTTTTGGAGTAGGCCTGCTTCTGGACGAAACGGGAAACGATGAGTTCAGGATGGAATCCTCGGGGCAGGGCTGCGGATACTTCGGCTGTGGTTTTCACCTTGATGTAGAGGGCGATGATGAATTCTACCTGTATGGCGATGGACAGGGATTCGGAGGCGTTGGCGGAGGTGTCGGCGTGCTGGGTAATCGTGAAGGCGATGACCATTATGTGGCGGAGCCGTCAGCGGAGGTGATAGACCGAGGCGATTATCATTCCGAACATAAGATTAATGTCTCCAATGCTCAGGGAATGGGCGCCGGGCGGCGAGGCGACGGCACCGATGGTCATAGCTGGTCGGGCGGTCTGGGCGCCATTATAGATATATATGGAGACGACAAATATGAAGCCGGCAATTTCTCATTAGGCTGCGGATACTGGTACGGTACCGGAGCGGTTTATGATAAAGAGGGCGATGACCTTTATCGCTCGGTTTACTTCACTCAAGCCTCGGGAGCGCATTACTGTATTGGGATTATGATCGACGAATCGGGCAATGACCGCCATGAACTGTGGGAAACCTCCGGAGCGGCGTTATCATTCGGATGGGATTATACCAACTCATTGCTTGTCGACAAAGGAGGTAATGATTACTACGAAGGTAAGATTATCTCGATAGCCTGCGCTGAGATTCGTTCCAATTCATTCTTTTTCGAAATAGGCGGTAACGATACTTATAAATTCGGAAAGGGGGCGCTGGGGATAGGCGCATCGGATTATCGTGATGATTATCAGTATCCGAACAGGTATTCACCCTATAATTACTTTACAAAGTCAATAGGAATCTTTCTCGATATCGGCGGCGAAGATAAATACCTCGACTGGGATGTCAAAATGGACGACACAGAGATTTCAAAAACATATAAGAATAACTTTACCTGGTATAATCCTCCATTGGATGATGCTAAATATGGTTGGGGCAACTACGGCATCGGCATTGATACTAAGGATGGGACTATCCCTGAACTGTATTTTTTCAAAAACAAGCCTGAGGAAAAATAAGCCCGGTTCTTGCGATAGCGGCTTTAAGGAATTAAACTAACCCGTATTGTTCATAAGTTTTGCCCGCCGCAGCGGAAGCCTTGCGCTTCCGGCGCTTTTGGGAACCCGCAATTCCAGGCGGCGAATGTTCAGCTTCTATTGAACTCCCGAAGGACAAGCCTTCGGCTGCTAACCAATACTCTTTGAGAATTATCCCGAATTAGAATTTCGTCGAAACTAATTCCGCTATTTTTTCCAGGAGGATTTTGTCTTCTTCTCCGAAGGCGGCGGGGGAATGTGAATCGATATCTATCTCACCGATCACCTCTTTTCCCTTGAACATGGGAACCACAATCTCTGATTTGGTTTCCAGGCTGCATGCCAAATAGCGAGGATCGGCATTGACATCATCGACGATGATCGCAGCCTGGCTGCGAACTGCAGCTCCACATATACCGGAGTCCATTTCGATAACCGTATGAGGTGATGGGGCTCCTCTGAAGGGTCCCAATTCGAGGCGACCGCCCTTGACCAGATAAAACCCCGCCCAGTCGTAATATGGAACCGAATCGATAAGCAACTCCACTATCTTATCCATAATTGTGTATTTATCGGATTCGGAGGCGAGATAATTATTTGCTCTATCGAGTATAAAATCGGTGTTTACTGCATTCTCTCTCATGTCTCGGTATTAACTGGTATGAAATTTCGTTAGCTTGTATGATTCGGCCCACTCTCTCAGCGCTGTCAGGCTTTTCTCCGGGGTTTCCGGAGGGATCGAACAGCTGGGACCTAAAATCAACCTGGATGATGGAATCTGAACCAGCTTTTCTTCTGCTTCCTTCCGAAGCTCCTCCGGTGATGCATGCTGCAGCAAGTCCTTAGCGCCGATACCGCCCAATATAACTTTATCCGGGAATAACTCATAAGCCTTGTCGAATCCGATATTTCCCGGATCCTTATCGGCGTAGCTTAGGATATGGAAAGGATAGTCGGTAAAAAGCGGAAGCATATTATTAGCTTTGCAGACATGGAGTACGTTGAATCTGGCATCGCTAACGGCATTGAGTATTTCGAGGTCATAAGGTTTACCAAATTCCAGGTATCTCTCTTCGCTTAAAGCATCCTTTGTCGCCCATTCTGTAGTAGCGAAAAATATTCCTGCCGCTCCGGTTTTTAGTATCGCCTTGCAATATTCCATGAAAGTATCGGTGATATTCCGCAACGCCTGATGAACTTTACTGGGAATCGTGTCCATGTTATTTATCAGAACCTCCGGTTTAGAAACCAGATCACCTGCAATCGAGAGCGGTGAAAAAACAGTTTGAACGAAATAAACGGAGCCGTTCAGTTCTTTATTTATTTGCTCCAATACCTGGAGCTGTTCGGTAAGCGCTGGCGCATCAGCGTTCATAGCGACGATGTTGTTCCAGTCCGATGAAAGATTTACCGGGTGACGCACGATCTGAGGTTTACGGAACTCATCACCGGAGTATTCCACCTCGGCTCCCCAAACCTCGGTATGGTAAGAAGCGCGAGGATTCACTTTCATCAAATCCCAATCGTACCTTCGTTGAAAATCCAGCATAGCCTGCGCTAAGCCCGATGCCGTGGTTTCCAAATGAAAGAAATGGCGCCAAAAACTTACAGGAATTCTATCCGGCTTATCGCCGCCTATTATAGTGTCAATTCTATCTACATGATTCATAATTATAACCTTTTTCTACTACTATCGGTTGATATCAAGCGAAGAAAACAATGGAATTTAAAAAATACGGATTTATCTTCACAAACAAGCACAATCCTTATGATGTTCCATCAACATACGTTTTCAGAACCGCCAATTCTCGATAGTTCCATGTTTATCAAGCTTAATCATTTGTTCCTTGAGCTTCTCCGGAAGTCTCAAGGGTCGCTGAGTTTCATAGTCAACGCATACCAAAGTCAAAATCCCATAGAGAATCAGCTTGTTTTCTTTTTCCCTCGTAACTATATACTCCAGTTTAACCGAACTGTTCCGAAAATCACGAGAACGACAATGCGATATGATGGTTTCGTCCAGTCCAACGCTTCCCAGATGTCTCATATAACTATCAGCAACAAGTAATATCCTGTTAACAGATTCTAATTTCGGATATGTTAAACCGAGAGTGCGGAAATATTCAACGCGGGTGTCTTCGAGAATCCTTAAGTAGTTGCTGTTATGTACAATCCCGTACGCATCACAATCATACAATCGCACTCTAAACCGGACATTGAATTGGAATTCATCCGGTTTTGGATATATCTCAGGTAGAATAATATTACGAGTCGTCAATCATATCCTCCAGTTCATTCAAGATAGATTGAAGTTCATAGAGCCTGTACGGTTTTTCGATAATTTTATGCACATTCAATTCTTCCTGCGCTCCATCGGCAATTATCTTGGCAATACCGGTTACCGCAACAATCGGCATATCCATACCTTTGGCGCGTATCATTCTGATAAATTCCCAACCGTCGATTCTTGGTAAGCCAAGATCAGTGAAAATCAGCTCGATATCTTTCCGACTATTCAGCGTTTCCAGCGCTTGTTCGGCATTTTCCGCGGTAATGGTTTTATGCCCAAGGGCTTTCAACATTAACTCCGTCGTGGATAATACTTCCTTGTTGTCATCTACTATAAGGATTTTCAATTCCTGCCCTTTTATTTTGTGCCTTTTTGCTTTTTACTTCCTGATTGTGATAGAATTTCCATCCCGGCGGATGCCGCTTGATTGACGTATGTTAGCCAAACCTTGAGATCGTCCAATTCTTTCTCTGAAAACGAACTGCCGTTGTTAAACCTCTCCAAGATGTGCGAAGTGCCGCTATTTATGTTCATAAAAAACTTCTTGATTCTATTGTTTAATTCACTATCAGTAAATTCGTTATCAGTAGATTCGGGGGTGTTTTCCGCTTTAATCGAGATCTGCTGTTTCAGATCGTAAATGGTTATGGCGTAGTTAAAAAGAAGCGGGATTTGGTTCAACAACTCGCTTTTTATTGAAGGGGGAGCGAAAAACTCAACAACTAAAAAGTACTTTCTTGAAAGATTACCCGGTGCGGGGTATAAAATTACCGATGAAGGTTTTTGTGACCTGGTTTCGGGGATACTCGAGCGGATCGGTTCAGGCCAGATAATGTCTATCTCGGTTGTATCGTTAATCTCACGCGAAGTCATCTTAACTAATGCGCTGTAATATTCGGTTAGGGCGGCGAGATTGTATGAGTTTTGCTTGAGTTTTATACCGGTCGATACATGAAACCGAAAATCATATTTTTTGTTATCAACCGAAATAACTGACAGGCAGATCTCCGGCGAGTCCGCTTTTAGTTTTTCAAGGGCATTTTTCAGAAAACTATCCGCATTGTCCGCAGGGATTTCGGTGAAATCGAATTTGTCTTTCGATTTGGACGATATGTATCTCTGATTCGTCTCATCGGCTTTCCGGGGATAGTTCAATGATCTGAGGTTCCTCCTAACCATGTTGTTTTCTTTAGTTACGAGATGCAAACAGGTCGATAGAAGCAAAAATATTCCAACTGCGAGAAAAAAGACTTCTCCGATATCAGCCGCGGCGTTTAGATAAGGATCTGCGGTTAAGGTATCAGGAAGTAAATTCATAATACCCGCTAACGCTATTAACAGGCTTCCGATTACGACTTCCCACCTTTTTATAGCTTTCCAATTTCCGGAAGAAAAGGAACGCATGAATAGTATTATAAAAAACAGGGGTATAACTATCAGGGCCAAACTCTTCATCAGGATACTGCCGTTGATCATATCTGCTCTGCAGTTAAAGTCCAACTATCCGCATGATTTATCTTAACATTAACTAAGTCGCCAATTTTGAGATTTTGCGAGTTTTTAACAACAACTGTTCGTCCGCCACGGTCCTTGCCTTTAAGTTCGGAACTGTCCTTTTTCGATTTTCCATCGATTAACACTTCGGATACTTTCCCGACCAAGCGTTGATTGCGCTCTCTGGCGCAACTCTGTTGGAGTTTTATCAGTTTATCGAGTCGCTTAATCCTAATTTCCTCGGTAAGATTATCCTCAATATTCGCCGCTGATGTTCCCGGACGGTTGGAGTAGCGAAACATGAAAGCGGCATCGAAGCCGATCTCCTCCACCGCGTTAAGAGTCACCTCGAACTCCTCCTCGGCCTCGGTGGGGAAACCCGCAATAAGGTCGGTTGTTAAACAGAGATCGGGCATGAGATTACGGGCGATTTCGATCGAATCCTTGTACTGTCGTACATTGTACCCCCGATTCATCAAAGATAGAATTCTATCGGAACCTGATTGCAGAGGCAGGTGCAGATGTTCACAGACTGCTGGCGTTTCCGCCATGATAGCGAACAGCTTTTCGCTGACATCTTTGGGGTGGGAAGTGGTGAAGCGAATCCGCTTCAGTCCGTTGATATCGCCAGCCATCCTTAGCAAGTCAGCAAAATCTATATTTCCATCGAGATAGGAATTAACATTCTGACCCAAGAATGTTATCTCCATAACTCCGTGGGAGACCAATGCCTTAACCTCATCGACAATATCCCGTGATCTCCGGTTCCTGACCGGTCCCCTGACATGCGGCACAATGCAATAGGAGCAGAAATTCTCGCATCCGCGGGAAATAGCTGCAAATGCGCTGATATCTTTGGCGCCGGAGATAATGGACGGATTAAACAGCTCGCGCATATCCTCGGAAGTCTCTGCCGGGGATGTATAGACCTTTCCGCTCTTGAAGCCATTGTTAACAAGATCGGGCAGCATATAAAGGTAATCGGGTCCTAATACGAAATCGATCTCCGGACAGGATTCCACCAGGGATTCGCCCACTCGCTGAGCCATGCATCCGATTACGATTAGCTTCAGTTCGGGATTTTTATGCTTAATGGATGCTGAGCTTCGGATATGAGCCAAAGCGCGTTGTTCTGCCTTTTCGCGCACCGAACAGGTATTATAGATGATTAATTTCGATTCCGAGGGTTCTGTCGTTTTTTCCCAACCTGCGGAGACCAGTAGATCAGAGAGTAAGTCTGAATCATACTCGTTCATCTGGCAGCCAAATGTGCGTAAGTAAAATAGCTTGTCTTGTTTGTTAGTCATCAATTCTCTCGCTGATCAGATATTGATACTTGCCGCTGCCGGCATGTTCCAGATACCGGACTTTGACAATGGAACCATGAATATCGTTTTTGCCGGGCAATATCGCTCGCAGATAATTATCGCTTATTCCGGTATTCATCCCGGTTTTACGATGTAATCTCGACTCTACAACAATTTCTCCCTTTTGTCCAATATTACTTTTCAGTTTTTTACTTAGAAGTCCGGCGCTAAGCTCTCTTAATTGCTTGCTCCTTTGAGATTTAGCTTCCGGCGTGACTTTTCCGCTCATCCCGGATGCAATTGTCCCCGGCCTATCCGAATAGGAAAAAACATGCAAATATCCGAATTCACAACTTTCGGCTAAATAGCGACTTAGGCGGAAATCTTTATCTGTTTCGCCGGGAAACCCCACAATAAAATCAGCGCCTAAGTTTACGCCAGGTAAAGCCTTAGATAACAATTCGGTCTTTTCTCTGATTTTTCGGGCGCCATAGCCGCGCCTCATTGACGCCAGGACTTCATCGGATCCGGACTGCACCGGTATATGTATATGACGGCAGAAACGGGATTGTTCGCTGAGAGTATCAATCAGTTCATCGGTTATCTCATTCGGCTCCAGAGAGGAGAATCGAATTCGGGGACCATCCCCTGATAGAATATCCCGCAGCAGGTGATGAAATCTAAAACCTTTATAACTATAACGTCCTATATGGACACCCGTCAGAACCACTTCCTTATAACCGCCATTCTCAAGTCTCTTGATTTCCTTATAGATATCTTCCGGCGGGCGGCTGATTTCGTCACCGCGAGCCCGGGGAACGATGCAATAGGCGCAGTTAGAATTACAGCCATCCTGAATCTTAATGAAAGCGCGAGAGAAACCTTTCATGCCGGTTATCGCTCTACCCCAGCTATCGGTTTCCCTAATCTCGATATGTGCGATTGGCGTATCTACTTTCTCTCCGATAAGCTCCATGACACGCTCGTAAATATAGGATTTTTCCTGTGTTCCCACTACTAAATCGACGTCCGGATCATTCCGGAACCTCTCGCTGTCAACCTCCGCATAACATCCGGTAAAGACAACGACAGGCTTATTGGCGGAATTCTCGTCCCGTCGTCGTATAGCTCGCGAAAGAGCCTGTCGGCTGGAGTAATCCGCCCTGCCTGTTACGGTGCAAGAGTTTATAATATATATGTCCGCTTGAGAGTCGAACTTCACCCACTGGAAACCATTAGCCAAAAACGGTTCCGCAATAGACTGCGAATCATACTGGTTGAGTTTGCATCCGATTGTTTTAATAGCCAGTTTATTCATAATGATTCCTTTTGTCAGGAAAGTTAAGGCGTCAAGCAATATTGTCAAGCGAATTCCAACGAGGAAGGTTCCGGTTCGGATACCGTAAGTTTATTTAAAAATCGGGATTAGAAACTAAACCGATTCCCAAAATCTCCGACTACTTAAAAGGATAGCCAAAAAACGGAAGAAATTATCGAATTGGGAAATAAATCATCAATTCATCGGGAGGATAATATGAGTAAAGTAATTTTGATCATGGCGGCGCTGGGTTTTATGTTTGTTGGCGGCGCATGGGCGTCATCCCCGGGAGATACGGTCGGGACAACTTACTACGATATGCAGAACGAGATCTCAGCCGGAAGCCGTATTGCAGCGGACTCAGAAGGCGGATATCATATAGTATGGATGAAAGCGAATTCAGCCCATGACAACCGAGCGGTCTATTACAATTTTATTGATGAAACCGGGAGTAAACAGCTTGGGGATGGATCTCCAGTAAGCTCTACCACAGGAGCCGGTTTTCCGTCGGTTGATGTCCTCAGCGGCGGAAAAGCGGTAGTCGCATATCATAATTCTAACAACAATGATATAAACTTCGCCAAAGATGGGGCTCGTGGAACCGGGCTGTTCAGTATAGTCGATGTCCCGGATACTTATCCTGCCCACGAAACAGCATACTGGCCTAAGATGGCGGTGGATGCTAACGGTAGAATACATATTCTGTCGACTGTCAATTTCGGTATGACCAACTGGTGGACTCCGCTTATATATACATATTCGACCGACAATGGATCCAACTGGGAGGATGTAGCGCTGGTGGACACTCTATTGATGCAATCTCCACATCCGGTGTGTTCCCGAACAAGCGGAAAGACGGCGTTCGTTTACGGGCGTCCCAGGAATATCGAAGCTGACCTTGATTGGTACGATGCTGATATGTATTACATAGAATCCGCCGACGGTTCCACCTGGGACTTCAGCGGCAGAGTTAATGTAACAAATTATGAAAACGATGATATCTACAGGGTATGGACTGATTGGGATGGGTTGTACGACAATGACGACAACCTCCATATTATCTGGAGCGCAATTGTCTATGATTATGATACAGGCAACGCATCAACCGACTCCTGCGTATTATTCCACTGGTCTTCGGCGACAGGTATCGATACGGTGGCGACCGCTTTGGAGGTTGCTTATCCATCATTTTGGGATTTAGCCATTGCCAAGGTGAATCTCGGTATAGACGCCAATGATAATCTGTTTGCATTATGGACCAAATACAGTGAATCAGATACATCGGATGACGGATATTCCAATGGCGATCTTTACTTCGCGTATTCAACCGACGCCGGGGATAGCTGGTCTTCGGCAACCAACATTACAGACAGCCAGACCCCGGGGTGTGCGGCGGGCGATTGTGATTCCGACCATTGGGCAAGCATGGCTGAAGTTGTCGATGAATACCTTCATATAATGTATATCTATGACACCGACGCCGGCGCAGCCGCCGGTTCCAATGAGGGAGATACGACAGCATGTCAGGTATTGTACTATCCATATCCGAATCCGGTATGGGTCGGTATCGATGAGGATGAGCCGATAGTTGACTACCAGCTCCGATTGAGTAATTATCCCAATCCGTTTAATAGCTCGACAATATTCGAATTTCCGATGAATAGAAAAGGAGAATTGTCGGTATATAATATCAAGGGTGAGCTGGTTTTTAAGGCGGATGTATCGAATAAATCGTCAATCACCTGGGATGCCAGGAGTTCACAAGGGAATTCCCTGGCAAGCGGAATATATTTCGCCAAGCTATCCGCAAATGATTATTCATTGAATAGACGAATTGTGATGATTAAGTAAAAACCTTATCATTATAAATGCTTAAAACCCCGCGGATTTCCGCGGGGTTTTTTAATGAATTAATTGGAATTGTCGATTTGAATTACGGAACATTAAAATATAGCAAACTGTTTGTTTTCCGAAGTAAGCATCCGACCAAATAAGTTACAAAAATCACTTGACTTTTATATGTGAGAATTCCATTTTATAAAATTGGTTGATTAAGATGAAATAGCTAAGATACTGAAAGTCAGGTACTGCCGTAATCATAATAATAGTATTCGAAAATAAGAGTAATAATAATATTCCTTACGAAGGAGGTTTGCCATGGGAATCCCGTTAGGGACAAAAAGTAAGGTTATATGCCTGTTTCTTTGTCTCTTACTAATCACCGCAATTGGAGGTTTAGTCTATGGGGGGACAACCGGTCAGATAACGGGAACGGTAACGGACAAGGAGACCGGCGAGCCCTTGCCTGGAGTGACCGTACTGATAAAGGGCACTCAGATCGGAGCGCCTACTGATTTCGATGGAAATTATCGAATTCAGAATGTGCCGCCCGGCGAATACGAGTTGGTGGCCACGTTAGTCGGTTACGCCCCAGTGACTTACACCGAGGTGCAGGTTAGTATTGACAAGAGAATCACAATTGACTTCGAGTTCACCACTGAAGCTCTTGAGATGGAAGAGGTTAGGGTGGTTGCAAAGCGTAAACCTATCGAGCAGCGAGTTACATCGAATGAGGATGCCATTGGTGATAAAGAGCTGGATGTGATTCCGGTCAAGGACACCAAGGGTATTTTGGCGACTCAGGTAGGTTTCGTTAAAAGAGGAACACAATTGCACGCCCGCGGCGGTCGCGCCGGAGAGGTTGTATTCCGCGTGGACGGTGTTGATACCAACGATCCGTTAGGTGTGAACTCTCCACGTACTTCAGACACGCGTGTCCAGGATCAATCGGGAAAGTCGCTGCAGAAAGCCGAATCGCCGTATTTGAGTATGGATGTTTCATCGAGCGATATCGCTGAGATCTCCATTATTAAAGCCGGCTGGCCTGCAGAGTATGGTAATCTCCAGTCGGGTTTGGTAAACCTTGCCACCAAAGAGGGGGATGCCAGGTTTACCCGCGGAGAGATCGAGTATATCACCGATGATTTCGGTTCCCCCTCACTGAACAGATACTCGTTCAATTCGGACCGTCTTGATGCATCATTAACCGGGCCTGTTCCCCTAATTCAGGATGTACTCTTTCCTAAATTGGGTTTGGAATTCCCCGGTGAGAGTTTCGCATATTATGCTTCAATATCGGTAGACAAGAGCGACACTTATACCTCTTATTCCGATTATGCTACCCCGGGATTGCAGCCTGATTGGGGAAGAGAGGAGAAGGTCTGGGATATTTTCCGTTTGGACATTCCGATAAGGCAGTACAACGCATATAAAACCAGTTTGAAGTTTACATATAAGATAGATGCGGCGCGTAAGCTGAATTTTAGTTATAAAAAGGACTGGAGCGATTATATAGATTGGGACTGGGATTTCAGGTATACGCCGGAAACCGCGCCCCGTCAGGAAACCTGGTCGGAGTTGTACCAGATCTATTTCACCGATAAGCCGGGATGGATAAAGAATACATTCTACGAATTCCAGGTTTCGAAATACTCCATCGCGTCTACGAGAAAACCGGGCGGACTTCTGCCGGGTGATTTTCTCCTTTACAATGAATATGAGACATTCGAACCGGCTGATGATGTGAACAAGAATGGAAAATGGGATCCTGCTGAGCCGTATATCGATACCAACGGTAACGGGCAGTACGATTTCGGCGAGCCGTTTTCAGACCTCGATGGCGATGGTGTCTGGGATGATGCGGAGAATTTCACCGACACCAATGACAACGGAGTTTTCAATCCGGAGAGAGCGTCGATTGTTGAACCCGATGATCCCGAACCTTTTATCGATGGTGATATAATTATTGGAGAACCATATATAGACATAAATCGCAATCATGTCTATGATGAGGGCATTGATATATTCACCGCAGCCGACGATTTGAACGGCAACGGTAAGTATGATGGTCCTAACGATCCATGGACCCCGGGGGTGCCCTATCAGGATCTTAACAGGAACGGTGAGTATGATCCTCCCGACCAGATATATAACCCGGGAGAGCCTTATACTGACCTGAATAACAACGGTAGATGGGATGGAACTGACCTGTTCTTCGATTATGGTTTCGACCGTCGCGCTACTTACAGTCATCGCCGTTCCGACATCTATACCATTAAGTTGGATGTTACTACCGCGCCTAATCAGCATCACGATATGAAAACCGGATTCGAGTATAAGTTCGTCAAGATGCGTATGGCGGATCTCCGTTATCCATGGTCTCCGTACGTGGGACCCCCGGATGATGATGAGCCTTGGAGCGATCGCGGCACCTTCCGTGATTTCTACTGGAGAACCCCCAAGCAGGGAGCGTTCTATTTTCAGGATAACATAAGTTACGGCGAGATGTTCTTCAACATCGGATTCAGATGGGATTACTTCCTGCAAGCCGACGAGGTGCACGCCGTAGAATCCGAGGAAGGCGTCTATTACGGTGAAGAAGAAGTCCAGGAAAACCGGAATAAATTCTCACCGAGATTGGGCGTTTCATATCCGATATCCGACAAGGCGAAGGTTTACTTTAACTACGGTCATGCTTATCAGTTGCCGGAATATTACAGGTTCTATGCCAGAGCGACACAGAATATCGGTTCGGGCGCATTGCCGATCGTGGGAAATACCAACCTGGATTATTCCCAAACCGTCCAGTATGAGTTGGGAATCGAGTATCTCGTAACAAACGCTTATAAGCTTAAGGTCTCCGGTTTCTATAAGGATCAGTATGGCTTGATAAACGTGATCGAAGGTATCGGAAGATTGGCGGCTGACCGTTATGGCAACCTCGACTATGCCCGCGCCAGAGGATTCGAACTGGAGCTATCCAAGGATATCGGGGACTATCTTACCTGGGGCGGTAAATATGAGTACTCCTGGGCTTTTGGAAAAGCCTCCAGCGGAACAGCAGATTATTATTTGAGAGCGGACAATCAGCAGATTCCTCTTAAAGAATCGCGGCTCGATTGGGATATTCGACATCAGGCGACTATAGATGCAACCCTGCGTATTCGAGAAGACGATCACCCGGTGGTAGCGGGAATTAAGCTGCCAGATGCCTGGGGCGCCAGCGTGATATGGCAGGTGAATTCCGGGCTGCCGTTCAGCCCGTCGGCTGCTTATCCTGGCATTGTCTTGATCGGTAATCAGGACCCGCCGGCTAATTCGGAAACGATGCCGGCATATTCCAATGTCGACCTCAGGGTGTATAAAGACTTCCGGGTCAGCCAGCTTGATTTCACATACAGCATCTGGATTACCAATCTCTTCAATAAGAAAAACGTTTCTAATGTCCATTCCGATACCGGACGTCCGGACACATCGATACTGGCGGATCGAGTTATCGTGACAGGAACAGATCATGACGCCAATCCCGCAAACTGGTATCCGGGCAGAAATGTTAAGATGGGTTTGATAGTTAGGTTTTAATGATAGGTGAAATGATGAGCTCCTCGCCGGAGCTCATCATTCGATTTCCGATGAAGTTAGGGAGATAATATATGAGTTTCGTAAGAAGAAAATATCTAAAGCCAGCTTACCTCGCGCTGCCGCTTCTTCTTATGGCGATTGTGCTTACCGCCGGGGACGGTTATGGTAGGACTATGCCTAAAGAGAGAAGTTTTAAACTGCAGAAACCGGCTTTGGATGTACCGAACACTACAAATGTAACCCACAGGATTTCCAATATCTGGTTCACTGTAACCAACTGGGGTTATTTGGGCAGCGCTCAGGATCCCAATGTAATCGATTGTGAAACCGGAAAGCCTGCGCCTTCCTGCCAATTCCCGGCTAACTCGCATCTGGAGTATCTCTTCCAGGGAGCGGTCTGGATCGGCGCTATTGTCGATGGAGATACGCTGGTCTCATGCGGAACCGATGGCTGGTGGGATACTCACGAATTCTTTCCGGATAAATTTGGTGGGGGTGAAGCGGATTGCTCTACGGATTCAACCGGCGCTATCTGGTTGGGTTCAACCAGACCGGCGACCGCTTATCCTCGGAAGTTACCGGAGGGGAGTGAAAACTGCTATCCCTGCACCATTTCCGTGGAGAATTCGATTTCCGAAGAGGATTTCATAGCTTATTACGCCGATACCAATATTACATTTGCTGAAGTTGATCCCATAGACCAAAGGCCGCTAAGACCAATCGGTCTGGAAATTGAACAGAAAAGCTACTCCTGGTCGTATGAATACGCCGAGGATTTCATTATCTTCGATTTCAAAATAACCAATATCTCGGATTCGCCCATTGAAGATATGTGGATTGCATTCCATATTGACGCAGACGTTCATCACGAAAGCTTCGGATTTGGAGGAGCGCAGGATGATATGACCGGTTTTCTCGAGGTGGCAAAGCCGATCGAGAATATCGATCCTTTGGATATTAATACCGCCTACATTATGGATAACGACGGGGATCCATCTGAGGATTGGGCATGGGATTACGAATCCGTTAGAGGAGTCACCGGAGTTAGGGTTGTGAGGACACCGGGGGATGTGGAGCTTGGCTTCAACTGGTGGATTTCAAACGTCAATTCGCAATATGACTGGGGACCTCAAAGGCTCGAGAATTACTCGGGAACCTACCCGGGAGGCGGAAGAGGAACTCCGGGGGGCGATCCCGCGCGGTATAGAGCCATATCAAATAACGAATTCGACTATGACCAGGCTTTCGCCGCAATAAACTATTCCGCAGATGGATGGATTAATCCGCTGGGATCGACGATTGCGAAAGATTTGGCAAATGGTTATGACACCCGTTATACCTATTCCTTCGGTCCTTTCGATCAAATACTTCCTGGCGATTCACTGCTTTTAACAGCAGCTTATGTGGCAGGTGAGGATTTGCATGTCAATCCCAGGGATTTCAGAGATCTCTTCGAAGGCAATGAAGAAAATGAAGAAGCTATTCAAACTTTCATAAATTCGCTGGATTTCACCGATTTCGCACTCAACGCCACCTGGGCTGAATGGGTCTATGACAACCCCGGCGTGGATACCGATGGTGATGGCAATGCTGGTGAGTTTATTCTGGTCAGTGGAGATACGATCTGGATAAAAGGCGATGGCGTTCCCGATTTCGCGGGTCCTCCGCCGCCTCCATCGCCGAATTTAACATTCGACACGTATCTGAACAGAGTAGATATACGCTGGGATGGCGAGAATTCCGAGTATACACCGGACGCATTCGGTAACGGTTTGGATTTCGAAGGATACAAAGTATACCGGTCGAGAACCGCTGTTCTGAGCGATTTCGTTCTTCTCGGTTCGTTTGACCGAATTGACTATGACCGTTATGTCTGGGATGATTTGGACGGCAAAATGGAACTCAGTAAAGACAAGCCGTGGTCACTGGAGGAGCTTTTGGAATACGCCAATGCCGAGAGTCCGCTGCCGGGTGATTCCTTTGAATTCGATGATGGAATGAAGATCAACGGAAATTTTGCGGTTGCTCATCAACCGCCATATACTCCGACAAGGGTACCGACCATAAACGGCAACCCGGTATTCCGTCCCCATGCTGAGAACACCGGCTGTTATGAAGATGGTTCATACTATCAGGACACCGATGGGGATGGCGCTATCGATGACACCCTGACTATCCATTCAGAGATACTTGATAGTACGGTCGTAGTCACCGATAGTACAGGCACCAAGAATATCCATTACTACACCTACGCCGTCGATGGAGTGCTGCCAAGCGTGTCGTACTTTTACTCGGTGACAGCCTTCGATGTTGGCGACCCGCGTACGCAACTCGCTCCGCTGGAGGGTTCGAAAGCGGTTAATATGAGAGCTGCTTATGCGATCGATGATTTCGATAAGGTAATCGAGGATGTTTACGTATATCCCAATCCATATGTTCTGGACGGATCATATCGCGATAAAGGATGGGAGGATGTAAACCAGGATCCCGCTTACTCTCAGAGGGTATATTTTGCGAACCTGCCCGGTAAGTGTACTATCAGGATATTTACGCTTGATGGAGACTTGGTCGATAAGATAGATTTCGACCCGCAGCCGGGGGTTGATCAGCCGATCACGAGCTGGGATCTGATTTCCAGGAATACGCAGTCGATAGTTTCAGGTATATATTTGTTCAGTGTCGATTCGGAGAAGGGGCGTCAGATCGGAAAATTCGTGATAATAAAATAGATACTCTGGAGATAAGTGTTGCATAATTTAGATAAAAAGGAGAACGCTATGAGATTAATAACGGTAGTTGCCCTTGCCGTACTTCTCTTACCGACGCTTGCTTTCGGACAGGCTAAGGTTGGTACAGCCGGCGCACAGTTTCTGGAGGTAGGTGTGTCAGCGCGTGCTATGGGTTTGGGCGAAGCCGTCATTGCCAGTATAGATGACGCCTCCGCTCTTTACTATAATCCGGCGGCGATAGCCGAGTTCGATAGATATAAAGCTATGTTTACTCATATTCAATATCCAGCCGAGATTAACTATGAATTCGCCGGATTGACCATGCCGGTTGACTATCTTATGGGTAACATCGGATTGTCATTCTACATGCTTTCTACCGATGACATGCCCGTTACTACCTATAAGCACCCTACCGGAAACGGTCAGACGTTCCAAGCGAAGGATTACGCTTTCGGTTTTACTTATGCCTCGGCGCTCACGCAGCATTTCAGCATAGGTTTCACCGTGAAGTATATCGCCGAATTATATCATACATACAAAGCGGATGGATGGGGCGCTGATGTTGGAACTTATTACAACACAGGTTTCCGCAATCTTAAGATATGTATGATATTGAAGAATTTCGGACCTGATTTGAAATTCATTGAGGAAGAGTATCCCCTTCCTATTGATTTTAAGTTCGGCACGGCGATTGATTTGATCCAGGGTCCCGCTCACAGGATTACCTTCTCTGCGGAATTGAGCCACCCGAACGATAATCTGGAGAAATACGCTGCCGGCTTGGAGTACTGGCTTAACGATCTGGTAGCGCTCCGTATAGGAAAGAAATATAATCAGGACTATTACGATGATTTATCGGCATTTTCCTCGGAAGGAATGACTTTCGGAGGCGGGCTGAAAACCGATATATCTAACTTCACAGTACTTGTAGACTATGGTTATCAGGATTTCGGATTTCTTGATGAAACCCATAGATTCTCACTTGGTTTGGAATTTTAACGATTTACCGGAGGTAAAATAGAGGATGAAATTGCACCGATTTTATTTATTCATTCCGTTAATGCTTATAGCCGCCGGGTTGTATTTCAGCGGATGTTCGGAGTTAGAACTCCAAGGATCCCTTGATACGAATATCCCTCCGGTGGTTGCGTTCACTAATATTCCCAATGATTCTTCTCGGTATTCCTATAACCCGAATCTAACGTGGTATGGAACCGATCAGGATGGATTAATAGAAGCATTCTACTATATTGTCCTGTTAAAATCTGATAATAATGATGAATTTGCTCAGGATTTTATTGACTCGGTGACTATACCGCCTGATGATTCCTGGACAATAGTGGAAGCGTCCAACGATACGGTCAGCTTAAGCGCTCCTGCCGATCCAAATGAGTACGATGACCAATACGTATTCATTATGGCAATGGACGACGACAGTTCTTATTCCGAGATTAAGTTTAAGCTGTTCTACAGAAACAATCACGCTCCGGATACTCATTTGGAGTCCGACCTGGATAGAATATGGTTTACTTATCCATATTTGACCGATTATTACAAGGGGATTCCTATCGAATGGTCCGGAAGCGATTCCATGGATTTCCCCGATCAGGAGCAGCCCGGCTTTGAATATCACTGGCAATTGTTCGGTCCATTCGACACCCTTGAAAATGATCCTGCTTACATTACTATGGATATGCTTAGTCCGGATAGTGTTTACGAAGCATACGATTCAACCTTGAATAAAATGGTTCGATGGGAATCATACGATACCCTCAATAATGAGGTTTGGGTGAATGATGAGAGTATTACGCTTTATAACCTGCGCACAGGCTTTTATATCTTTTGGGTGATGGCAAGAGATGACGCCTCAGTGATTGATAGCAACTATTTTAACGCCGATTCCTCGGGCTTCAAATCATTGGCGGTTTTTCAGGTGTTACAGCCATATTGGAATTCCGGGAATGATTCCTTAAAGAAGATATTGGTACTTGACCATTCCGGGTATGGTGTTTTACCGGGTGAGTGGGACGATGGTGACAGCGTTCAGACATTTTACATGAATATGTTTGCAGACTTGGGACTTGATAATGAGGATATTACCTGGAGAGGAGGACTGAATTCGCAGTCTGCTACTCCCCCGGATGTAACCGAGCTGGTGAAGCATGAGATGTTATTGATTCTAAACGACGATTGGTTTGCTCAAGTAGGCGATTCCTCCATTGTCTGGTACATTGAATATCTGAATGTTACCGGTAAAGTTCTCGTCTTAGGCAGACATACGTTCTGTACTCTAACCAGGGGGAGTATAGACCCCTTAACGGAAGTAATATTCGGTTTCGATAACGGAGATAATTTTGCAGGTAATTTTGCCGCCGATTACTTCGATCTGTACAGCGCAACTTACCCGGGCTTCACAGTCGGAAAGTATAATCAGGAGTTAACAGGCGCTATCAGCGTACACTCCGATTTTCCCGACCTGAGCATTGATACGCTAAAGGCAATTGAGATAGCCGAGGGATGGTACGAGGAGAATAACAAGTATCTCCCGGCAGTTGAACTTCTTGCGAGAGGCGCGAATTCAGAGACCATTTATAACTTCCAGTCCTATCAGCCGCAGATATCTTCATTCCATGGCTGGCCTATCGCCACCAGGGCATTGATAACCATAGGAGGAACCACCGTGGGGGGAATGTCGGAAAGAACAGCATTCCAGACCTCCTATTTCTCCTTCCCGTTATTCTATGTTGAATATGACGGCGCTGTCGAGGCAATGAGAGAAATGCTTGAGTGGTACGGAATATTGGAATAAAGAGGTTTTCTGATACGGTGATGGTGTATCCATTACCATAGTTTCTTACAATCGAGGAGGTTTAAGGATTTAAACCTCCTCTTTCCTTTTCCGAATAAACGAATAAAGGAATCCAAATGGAAAGAATATCCCTCTCAACCGCCAGAAAATGGGCTATTCATACTCAATTGCTCGATGGCAGAACTAAACTTCCAAAGGGGAAACAAGGGGTATCCCGTCTTATCGAGAGACTCGGTTATATACAAATAGATACCATATCGGTTGTCGAACGTTCCCATAATCACACCATCTGGACCCGTTGTCCGGATTACACCAAGGAGATGCTGCACGAACTTCAGGCAAATGAGCGTACGATTTTCGAGTATTGGGGGCATGCGGCATCATACCTGCCGATGTCCGATTATCGCTATTATCTTCCAAGGATGCGCTATGCGTCGGATCCAAATGAGAAATGGGAAAAGCAGAGGATGAAAAAATACGGTCATCTGATGAAACCAGTGTTTGAGGAGATAAGGAAGAACGGACCTATGAGCTCCAGGGATTTTGAAGAAAGATCGGGGAGAAAGCGGGGTGGATGGTGGGATTGGCGACCGACCAAAGTTGCGCTGGAACTGCTTTTTTGGCGGGGGGAGATAATGATTACCGAACGCCGAAACTTTCAGAAAGTATATGATCTGACCGAAAGAGTATTACCGGAGTGGGTGGATACCACTTATCCCGATGATGAGGAATTGGGGCGTTTCCTGGTGAAACGCGCACTTACAGCTTGCGGTATCGCACAGGAAAGGGAGATTAGAGATCATATATATACGCCGAACAAAGAACTAATTCACAAAACGCTATCTGACATGCTGAGTTCAGAGGAGGTTATCACTGTAGAAGTTAAGGGACTTCCGGTTTGTACCTTTTTTACCCTGCCTGAGGTCTTTACCAGCCTCAATGAACTAAAGAGACCTACCGCGAAAGTCCACATTCTTTCACCGTTCGATAATCTAATCATTCAGCGAGACCGAATCAACACGCTATTTGATTTCGATTACGCTCTGGAATGTTATACTCCATCGGATAAAAGGGTCTATGGTTATTTTACGCTCCCTATTATCTGGAAAGACAAGCTGATAGGGAGACTTGATCCGAAAGCTGAACGAAAAAGCAAAAATTTAATTATCCGGAATCTGGTCTTTGAATCCAATTTCGACGACTACGATCGATTTCTGCCGAAATTTATAAAAAAGCTGAGTGAATTAGCCGGATTCAATAGCTGTGAAGATATTCGCATCGAGAAGGTGTCACCAAAATCGGTGAAGCGTAAGCTGGTTAATCTATTGTAGAAACCGGGTTTAATTATAGACAATGAAAATATAGAGGCAATATAGAGGCAAGAAAAAAGCTGCTCGATAGGAGCAGCTTTTAACATTTGATCGTATATAAAATCCTATTTAACCAATGTCATCCGTTTAGTGGTTGCGAATTCATCGCCAACCAATCTGTAGAAATACACACCCGTAGCAACCGGATTACCGTTATTATTCAAACCGTCCCATAATACTTGATGCGGTCCCACGGTGTTGAATCCATCAACCAGGGTTCTCACCTTCCTACCCAAGATATCATAGATATCCAAACGAACATCTCCGGCTTTCGGAGTAGTATATTCGATTGTGGTTTGCGCGTTGAAAGGATTCGGGAAGTTCTGGTTCATTTCGAAATCAGATGCAACTATTTCTTCGTTGGTTTCGAAACAGGTCCTCCAGCGGAAATCAGCATCTCCGCAGTCATACTCCTTTGACTTACCCAAGTAGACAAAAGAAAAGTTGAGATAACTGGAGTCAACAGCTATCGGCTCCTGGTTAAATTGATAATCTCCAACGACCACCCAATACTCATAAACTCCGCGGTCAAGACAACCGGGGATTCGCTGATCAACCTGCCAGCAAATCAGTGTATCCTCAGCGCCGATATAGAAACTACCGCCATTGATAGGTCCCCAATATAAGCCATTAGGGAATTTCACCATTGCCCAAGCGTCAACCCAAGCAGGTTCATTAGTGTGATTAACCATTACCGCATTGAATTGAAACCACCCGCCCCAATACCCGAAAATAACCGGGGGATCGACAGGCCAGATTTCAACTTCATAATCCTGAGCGTTTGCCGATTGACTGAATCCTAATACGGTAATCACTGCGAGAAGAAATACAAAAAGGGTTGCTCTTTTTACCATAAAAAACCTCCGAATATAATAATAATAGTTATCTGCCACATTCAGTAAGCTCAATTCTAAGTGAAACCTAATGAAGAAAACCACTTGCTTCATTCTCATTATATAGTGTGCGAATCCAATTGTCAAGGCATTTCTTAAATCTTCCTAAAAAATTATTATTAGTGAAAATCGGCGGAGGTTATTTCTGCAGCGCTAATTTCCTCACAGCTACCTTATTGTTAGCCTTAATCTTACAGAAATAAATCCCGCTGGGCGCGTCCTGTCCTGCGTCTGTTATTCCTGACCAAGCAACTGATATATTACCGGCATTTTGAAATCCGTTTATCAAATTAGCGATTCTCTGTCCCCGAATGTTAAAGATGTCTATCTGTACATTCCCGGGTTCAGCCAACTGGAACGATACCTGCGTAGTCGCATTGAATGGATTGGGATAAGCGTTGAATGTCGTAATCGCTTCGGGAACTGATCCTACCGCTCTTGCCGGTTCTTCCGCCTTCTGGAATTCAAACATATCCCAGGCATAGGCAATATCGGGGTAGGTTCCTATATAGGAGTATAATTTATAGTTTCCGGCAGGGGCATTGCCCGGTACGTACTGGTTTATCTCAACGTATTTCTGAGATTCCAGCGGTTCCATGTGAACCCCCCATGACTTAAGGGTTTCTTCTCGCTCGCCATCGGGGAATTCCACAATAGTCCACACATCGAAATCCCTGCTCATTTCAGTCCGGTTCTTCAAATATCCCTGCCAGGTTACAGTGCCGCCTTCGGGAGGAATGATGTAGTTGCCTGGTGGTAAAGTCATATCAACATCAGCTTCGGCATCCTGGAAATTCCTGAGATAAATCTTCTGTCCCTGCAATACTTCTTTAGTGTCCTGATCCTGAATGAAAACAGCGAATCCCGTGTATCTTTTTGGTATAAAGGTCGGCAAGCTAAAAGCCCTATGGAATGTTAAGGTGTCTCCTTCATCGATTGATAGAGGTTTACCGTTAGCATTGGGTAGAAAATCAAAGACCGTTTTATTATGCCAATTAAGGCCATAATAATCCTCATAGTAGGCGCTGTCGCGGAATACTGCGGCGTGCAATCGTAGATTTCCATCCGGGATCGGTCCGGTTGCTACAATGCCAATATCAAGCACTCCGGTTCGCTCTTCAACCAGAAAATATCCGCCCAGGATTATCTCCAGGTTGGCGGGTACTCCGAACCTCTCAAGAAGCATATCCTCCCAAAGCCACCAGGTATTATTCCCAAGCTCTCCATCAAATGCGGTCTGGGGCAGAAATCCAACCATGTAATAGTCGATTTTTACTTCCAGTTCTTCGGGAATATAATTATAAAACGGATCTTCGTCATCCGGAAAGCCCGTATGGTATCTAATTAGGACCATCTGATCCGAATGCTCTTCGTAAAGGGTGTCGCATAATAGATCCGCTTGATAAGAAGCATGGCAACGGGTGTTAGTAAATAGTTCCTGTACAACGATTCTTTCAGATGCGGATGCCGGAATCACCATCATAATCCCTAAAAGCAACGTAATCACGAAAACCTTAAGCAGTTGATTTGACATAGAAACACTACCTCCTTAAATTATATTTACTAATAATTATTCCAAAGCCATGGAAATTATAAAATGATGGTAAAGAACAGCCCCTACTTAGCAAAATAGATATAACTATTTTCCCATTAATTGTCAAGGACTAAATGGTTAAAATTACCTTCACGTCAGGCAAATTTTCAGTTAATTGTAGAAGTCCCAACTTATACCCCACCAGTTATACCCGCCCAACACCGGATTTAAGCCCATCGAATAGTAAATCTGATCGAAAATATTGTCGCCGTTATAGTAAAACGTAAAATCTTTATAACTAACTGCGATACTGGAATTTACAACCCAGTAGTAAGCCTCGTACGCTGTTGTTAATCCGGGGATATACCTATCTGAGGTGAATTCAGTTTCCAATCCGGCTTTTAGGAATAGCTTTTCGATAAATATCTCTCGGCGCAGGTATCCTCCGGCATATAACCTTAGCTTAGGGATAAAATAATTTTCTGTTCCATCATCATAAGTAATATCGGTATATCTAAAGCCGATATCGCCGTGGAATACATCTAAGAAGTTATCGATTTTTAGATTGGAGTATATGGAGAGCATATCATAGTCGGTTGATTTGGGCGATAAAACAATATCAAGTTCGGATTGCGAATATCCGTAACGTATCATGTCCTCGCAGGAAGCTAAAGAGATTCCCGATTTAATAGTGAATAGACCGGATTTCGCAGCAAATCCCGTTTCTATCCTATTGCGGTATCCTGCGACCAAGTTCGGATTTCCGGTTTCAATATAATCGTAACCGGCGATATCAAACTCGAAAGGATAGCTGTTCGGTTGCCAGTAGAGCGTATGAAGATCAGGATAAACCGACTGCCTTGTGCCGACCGCATACCATTTCAATCCTCTATACAGCTTAATATTGATCCCTGCTGAACCTGAAAACTTCCCTTCGAAATCATCGGCGGCATCAAAGCGGATTAACCCCATGATACTGAGCCTATCGCTCAAACCATATATATCACCTACTACAACCGAGCCTCTGGAGGTTTCCGGATTGCCAATATATGGCGCTCTCATCTTCTCATACCAGCTTTTCAGGCTGACGAATACGACGTTACGGCTCTGATGAAGCTCGTAATCGGCAGACAAGCCGGCGATTGTGTTTATGGTTCTATAATAGAGGTCAAAGGTGTTATCGACCGCGGTATGAGGACGTCGATTTATGAAAGTTTTGAGGGTAATTCTGGAGGAGTCGGTAACCGGAAAATAAGTCTTTGCCGCCAGCGAGATCAGGTCGCGGCTGAAGTGAGCATTCTGAGAATAGAAATAATCGAAAACGGTATATTCGCCTCGAGCCCGGTAACGATAACCGGATAAGATTACGGGAAGATTCATAAACCTGACACCAACTGTAAGCCCATAATAAATGGCATGATATTCCGAGCGGGGAAGGTATCCGTTCGATGCAGATAAGCCGAAGAAGGCTTTAAAGTTGGATTTAAAAGGACCTCGGCGCTTTAATTCCATACCGGTCCTATGGTGCCCTGCGGCGGCTCTTAATACGGTCACATTGCTTTCGGCGGGATAAGTAGTGTCAGGTTCGGTTTCGATTTCGGATAGACGTATATCGATTGTCTCCGGTCCTGCATTGCAGCCGGACGCAATAACCGGCGCGCCGTCGAGTATGGCAACATGATCCAGCCCCTCGGTTGGAAAGGAATTAAGATCGGGACCCCTGAAATGCGGAAGCCCCCAATATGTCTCCGGTGTTATTCCGCCATTGAAATTCAGATAAGGATTAGATGATGGATTGCCATAGAGGTAGACGGATCTCGCCTGCCCCGGCGGTCCAATTATTACCGGAAGGAATGAGGAGCCTGCAAGTATATTGCTGAACTCGCGCGGCGGCACAATCAAGGAATCCGGATAAATCCTTTGCGTAAAGGAGAAATTGTCCTCCAATCGGATCAGGAAAATTGGCGTAATGGAGGCGCGCTTTTCAGTAACCTCGGAAACGGACATGCTGTCTTCTGGCGTTTCTGTCGAATCCTCAACTATGGAGCCAGGAGAACCTATCTCCATGGTGTCGGCTTTTACCGAATCCACTTCGGCGGTATCCGATTGAAAAGGATCGGTGTCTATACTTTCGTCCGCATTGGGAATACTATGGAGAGATATTAGCAGTAAGCAAAGTGTTAGAGGTACAAAACGTATCAAATGATTCTATCCTTAGAGTTTTTTCTCTAAAGGGATAATTAAGGGAAAAAGGAAAACAAATACAACAACATTTGAAGCGACATTGAGAAGCATTGCCGGAATAGCGACTATGAACGCTTCCTTGAATGTACCGAAAAGATACGCACCGGATGCCGTAACCACTATATTATAAAAAACCGACAGAATCAACCCTACCGCACCCGCTTTTAGCATCTGCATCGACTTCTTAGCTTCAAAGAAACCGCTTTCCTTACCATATCCGCCTACAGCGCCGATAGCCGACATGGCGATGACCTGAGTTGCCAGCAGGGGAAGCGGCGGAAACATCCCCAGGTTGTATGGATTAAAAATACTGTAGATCGCCGCCGCAACTCCCCCGGCTAATGCTCCGGCTCGCATACCTGCAAAATAGCCGGCTGAGAAAATTACCAGATTAAACAGTTTAACTTGAGGAATAGCTATGAGAGCGTAGTTCAGAGCCACCGCCAGGGCGGCGAATAAACCTGTTAGTGTGATTTTTGTCAGCGGTCTCAATAGAGGATTGGTGATTTATCTGATCACCACTAATTTCTTTGCTTCCGAAACATCGGTATCGGTGTAAAAATGATAGATATAAACACCCGCAGCTACTAACCTCCCTTCTTCATTCGTTCCGTCCCAGTATAAGCCATCCGTAGCTTCATAGAATCCCGGAGGAAGCTTTTCTGAACCTTTCGGTTTTAGTTCTTTAACCAGTTCCCCGGCGACCGTGTAGATTTTAATTCTCGGTTTTGCAGGTTTGGTTAATTCGAATCTAAAATAAGTGGCGCCGCTACCGCTGCTCAAATTGAGAGGATTGGGATAATTATTGTGAATTTTATTCTGCTGCGCAATCGGTTCATCCCCTAAAATGGAATCGGAGAATTCGGACCCAAACGCATAAGTCGCATCCCGATGGAAATAATGCGTGCCAACCGGGCATGGTATCAAAAGAATCTCGGTATATTTCTGCCAGCTGCGGATGGAATCCGCACCGAAGTTATATATATCCAGAGAAATATGTTTATATATGGGGGGAGACACCGATGATTCCAGGTTGGCGGCGACTAAACCTATTCTCCAATTTATGTTATTATTACCGTCGAATCCCACCCGCAAACCTCCGGTTATATTCTGGTTCACTGCAAAGGATATATAATTGGCGGCTAAATATTCGGGCGGCGCCGGTACTTCATTCCCTGCAGTAATAGAGGTGTCGACATAGGGAGATATCCTGGTTAAAGCCTGCTCCGGTATTTTGGGCCAGGTATGAGCTTCGGAGTATCTCATCGAGTCCGGGATATTCTCCGCCCGGCTGCCGGTGAAATAATTCCACATCGCGAATTCGGAAAATGCTCGATCAAAGCTGTATCCCAAATTATCATACCCGAGATCTGGTCTGGTAAATATATCTTGAGACGCCAATATCACGTTGTATTCAGCTGTCTCCCCGCATAATTCCCAGAGCTTCCTTATAATTTCCTGATCAAATCTCTCCGAAAGATATATAGGCCAGACACAACTGGCGTAATAATGGTAACTGGCATCCAGCAAGCTTATCTCCGGATTGTTGAAATACTCCGGGAGGTAGTTGATATAATCGTTGATATCATCGTAAACCTGCTCTTCCATCCAAACCGCCGTGCATTCATACCACCAGGGGGAGTAAGAATCTTCCGGATATTCGGTGGCGTCATAGCCCAATTGAACCGCATGGAAGAATTCATGCGCCATAGTGACTTTGACGGCATACTCATATCCCATCGGATACCAACCGTAATCATTGTCGATCTCGATAAAACTGGTATACTTGGGATAGTCATAGACTTCGTCGGGAACTGTAAGTCCGAAAAGATTGGCGCCGAGGTCCATAACATATATGTCGTATCTTGCATCCCCGCCGGCCGGATAATAATCGTCATCCGGAGGCGCATTGAAACCGAGTGAATCCATTTGCACCGACCATACATACTCGCAAACATCACCCACGAAGTTAATATAATCGGGCACACCATCGGCAGGATCTTCATCTACGTTCGGATCACGCACCGCGTCGATTCCGGTTATATCATAATGGATTTTGAAGTTCCCCTCCGGGGTGTCGTATGATTCCTGCAAAAATGGTCGTTCGATTAACGGTTTCATAAATGCGGGAATGTCGATATCCCGGTTTGCAACCGGCAGCAGATATGGGGTTCCGCAATAGCGGTGAACATGTTCGGCATCGGTATCTATGTCAGGGAACATTCCGGGCGATAAGGAATTTGCAGCTTTCATCCAGAATTCATCAGAGAGCTGCATCGAAAGGGAATTGGACGGAAAATATAAAATGGCAGCCATCAAAATCATTACGACTGCAATTATTTCTCGTATTGTCGGTTTCACCATGGTGATCTCCGGTCTCGAATGCACTGTTATTATAAAATGCGGCGTTACAGCCGCATTTATTTATATTTCAATACAATAAGGATAATCTCACTTGAAAATCATTCGGTTATTTTGGAATTCACTATTTCCTGAATTTCTATTGATATCTTTTCGGCTTCCTCTTTTAACGCTTCCATCTGGGAAGTTGTTTCCGTAACGAAGCTCATTTCTTCAAAACCGAGCAGATTGATTTTTACGTTGTAACCTGCTCCATCAACCGCCGCTTTCGCCATCAGACCGGCTACTCCTGCATCGGATACCGAATTGACATTACCTTTTTCGGCAATAATTCTGGCAAGTTTAAGAATCTCGACTCCCAAACTCATTGTCTCCAGCGGAACTAAAGCCGCATGTTTGGTTGCTTCGTTCATGGCTTCATCGCGAGCAGCTTTTTCTTCATCGCTGTTTTTGGGAAGTTTGCGCGCTTTCATAACAGCATTAAAAGCTTCCGCATCCTTTACGATTAAGGCTGCAGCTTGCTTGCGAAGATCCTCTGTGGTCGGTAATATCGCCGAAAGCTCTTCCTTCACATCCTTATACTTCTTCTTACCTACTGTTAGACGGATAACCATTGATGATAACGCCCCCGCCAGCGATGCCGCCAGGGCGGCGACCGAGCCGCCTCCCGGCGCCGGCGATGATGAAGCCACCTCGGTGATAAAATCATCCATGCTGATCTTATCCGGGGTTGACTGGCTAAGGAGTTTATATTCCAGCACCTGATCCAGCGAAAAGTTTTCGAACCGTAAGAAATAATCAGCGGAGTTAACAATCGCCTTAAGAGGCACCAATCCGACAATTTCGCTGGAGGTGATAGTCAATCCATATCGAGCGGCTTCATTTTTCACGGTATCGAACACTCTGAAGATGGGAGTACGGTTATGATCCACGAGGTTCATGGATAGCTGAACCTGATTCCGCTCCTTTATCTCGAAACCCAGCGCTTTGCAGTACATGAAGCCGCCGCTGCGGGAACGAACCGCTTTGGCGATTTTCTTGGCGATGGTTAAATCATTGGAGTTGAAGTATATATTGTAGGCTACTAAAAACGGTCGCGCGCCGATTGCCACAGCGCCGGCGGTCGGATGTGTCTTGCGAGGCCCGAAATCGGGAATACGAGCATCGTCGGTTTCTATGCTGTCCCTGATTCCTTCGTATTCCCCCCGACGTACGTCAGCCAGATTCTCCCTCTCCGGTGTATGCGCCGCTTTCTCATACAGGTATACCGGAATCTGGAGTTTCTCGCCAACTTCTGCCCCTAATTCCTCCGCAAGCAGCTTACAATCCGCCATACTAACTCTGGAAACCGGAACGAACGGGCATACGTCGGTGGCGCCCATGCGGGGATGTTCGCCGCTGTGTTTTTCCATATCGATCAACCGGGAAGCTTTTTCTATAGCCAGAAATGCAGCCCGCTTCACCGCTTGAGGCTCGCCGATAAACGTAACCACCGCTCGGTTATGGTCTGAATCCATCTCTTTATCGAGCAATGTCACCCCATCGACCGTCAGCGCCGTTTCGATTATTTCATCTATTACTTCGGGTCTTCTTCCTTCGCTAAAATTCGGTACGCATTCTACAATTTGAGCCATCTTCCTTCCTCGCTTAGTATTTTTCTCATAAACTTCAAGGTATTAAACTATTAAAATGTGCGCCGATGGTCAAATGTTTTCTAACCCGGATAATTCATAAATTCCGGTGTCGATTGGGTAAACTTGACGCCACCTATCTATGCTGTCGCCGATTTCATCGGGACTGTGCCCGACAGCATTGCGCGCTTTCGATCAGACGGGCTCGCCTGCCTTCGACAGGGACGTCTGACCGAACCCAAGCAGAATTCACCGGAACCGTGGTCGGGTTCCCTCGATAGATCGGGGCGAGATGGGCGGAGCGAAAAACCCGACACTGGTTTATATCCCACCGCCGGCCGGCTCCGGAGGGGTAACCCTCCGAATGCACGATTATTCCCATATTTCCAAAACAACCAGTTGCTTTTTGGCGGAATTTTCATTAACTTTGCCGATTGATTAAATAAACCGAATAGCAGGAGAAACTGATGGATAATATCAACGACATTTTAGAATTCGCAATCAATCGTGAACAGGAAGCTGCCGACTTTTATGCCGATTTGGCTGAACGATCTCGCTTCGAATCGCTTAAGGAAGTGCTGAAACAGTTTGAGCAAGAAGAATTGGGTCATAAGAAGAAACTGCAGGAGATCTCTACCGGAGCTCAAAGTGTTCCTTCGCTCACCCAAATTGAGGACCTAAAAATCGCCGACTACACGGTACCGGTGCAGCTTCAGGATAATATGTCGTATCAAGATATACTGATTGTCGCCATGAAACGGGAAAAGGCAGCTTATCGCCTTTATAACGATCTCGCCGACAGAACCACAGATGCGGAGGTAAAAAAGATATTTCTGGTATTAGCGCAGGAAGAAGCCAAGCATAAACTCCGTTTCGAGACCGAATACGACACCGAAATAATGTCCGAGAATTGATTCATTTCAAGATTGCGTAAGGCTGATTCTTCCGCGGATTAATCACTAACTTTTCAGGTTAAATTCTTAGTGGTATGACTTGTTTTCGCGACGGCAGGTTCAAATACCTGCCTTCTTTGTTATGATTGAAACTAAAAAAAAGCCAAAAGCTTTAGCATTGGTTTCCGGCGGACTGGATTCAATACTTGCGGTGGCTTTAGCCGTAAGGATGGGGATAGAAGTGGCGGCGGTAAATTTCGTAACGCCATTTTCCAGCGGGCCCCGGGCGCATAAAACCGACTACCTTGCCGATATCTGCAAAAGTTTGGGTGTTGAATTACGGCGGATATTATCAACATCTGAGTATCTTGAGGTGGTTAAGAATCCCAAGTTCGGATTCGGATCGAATGCCAATCCCTGTATTGATTGCCATGCTTTCTTCTTCCGTAAAGCGCGGGAGATGATGAAAGCGATTGGTGCAGATTTTCTAATCAGCGGCGAGGTGGTAGGTCAGCGCCCCATGAGCCAGATGAAACCGACTCTGCGGCAGGTGGAAAAGGAATCCGGCTGCGAGGGAATTCTGCTCCGCCCGCTTTCAGCGAAAATCCTTCCCGAAACCGAACCGGAAATACAGGGACTGGTAGACCGGGAAATGCTTATGGATTTTTCGGGACGTACTCGTAAGCCGCAGATAGAATTAGCAAAAGAGCTGGGAATCACCGAATATCCCGAGCCGGCCGGAGGCTGTCTCCTGACTGATCCCGGTTATTCCCGGCGATTGAAGGAGTTAATGAAATTCAAACCGGATTTCACTTTGGAGGACGCCATCCGTTTGAAATATGGTCGTCATTTCCGATATGACGGCGTCAAGATTGTAGTAGGACGCGATGAGTTCGATAACAACTTCCTTGAAAACGACTATAGAGCTGAGAGCGAAACCCGCCTACATTCAGTCGATTACGAAGGTCCGACAACTATAGCCGAGACCGTTGACAATAAATCGGCGATAGAGATTGCCGCCAGGCTCACGGCGCGTTATTGCGACGGTAAACGAGAGGCTGAAGTAAGGATCAATGTCGAGAATCCTCTGAAAACCGTGGTTATGGATGTTGTTCCGCTTGATGAAAACGCTGTGCGGAAATACCGAATTTGAATAATAAAAAAAATGCCGGGATCAGCCCGGCATTTTAGCCCTCTTTGGGAGTGCTCTTTCTTCTTACATGGTTCTTCCGCCAATACCGTATCTCGAGAAGTGATCGATTTCAAACTCGTAATACCCGTCGCCGTCACTATCATCGTCCCATTCCATGGTTTCCCAATCATCCTTGTCCGGATTCCAATAATTCAATTCTGCGCCATAGAAATTGTTGTCATTATCGAAATCCTCAATCGCCTCGGTTTCGATATACAGGGTGGCGGGTACATTGAACTGAAGTCCTTCGGGACCGAATTCAAATATGTAGACCATACCGCTTTCAGTGTAATATGCCTGGCCTCTCATCCAAAGTTTTTCCCAGTTGTCAACAGCACTATTGGGAACCGTGAATTCGGCTTCATAACCATCGCCCTCAAACTCCATGTTTCCGCCGCCTTCATCAACATAACCTACAGCAGCGTTTTCAAAACTCCAGTAAAACACGCGCCCCCATTTTTCCTCGATCTGTTGGGTTCCGAATGGTTCTTTCTGATCCACTTCTTCGTTACTCACCGGAGATAGCTTTCCGCACCCATTCACCATCAGAATTCCCGCAACTACAAAGAAGTAAACGATGCTTCTGATTACAACACCATTACGTTTTGACATAATTTCCCCCTTATTCTGGATTCTCGAGTTTTCTAATTTCGGACTGTATCATGCTCAAATGACAAACCAATCTGCGAATTTTTTGGAGAAAATTACTAAGTCGTTGCAGTTATGAAAGATAGTTTCTCGAAAAAGATTTCAGGAGCAACTGATTCAATCGGTATGACTCGGAAAATTATGGATTCATTCCCATACTTATTGGATGGAAACGATAATTTGGTAGGCACAAAAAAAGAGGTTTGCTTTATTCGGGGTTTAAAGGCAAATATACCACTTCCAGGGAAGGTGATTATTTGTTAAAAATTTCACTTGACAAATAGGAATAATTACTGATTATATTGATTTAGTATATCTGAAATTACTGGTTGAATCGGAATATTTAATTCATTAGTAGTATTTAAGACATTCATAGCGAGGAAAAAAAATGAGTAAAACAGAAGAGAATCTCAAAGCGGCATTTGCCGGTGAATCGCAGGCGCGCAACAAATATACTTATTTCGCAAAAATAGCGCGCAAGGAAGGTTATCATCATATCGCCAGGATTTTCGAGGAAACTGCCGATAATGAAAGTCGCCATGCCAAGGATGAATTTAACCTTCTGGGCGGAATTGGCGATACTGCGGCGAATTTAGAGGAAGCGATTAACGGCGAGCAGTATGAAACAATCACTATGTATCCCGAATTTGCCAAGGTCGCCGATGAGGAAGGGCACAAAGAAGCGGCTAATCTGTTTCGGCAGATCGCCAAGGTTGAAGCTCATCACCGCGATCGCTATAAAAAACTGCTTGAGATGGTGAAAAACGGGAATGTATTTAAGCGAGATACCGCGATCAAATGGAAATGCGGCGTGTGCGGTTATGTGCACGAGGGTACCGAACCGCCGGCGAAATGCCCTTGCTGCCAGCATCCCAGGGAATATTACGAACCATCCGACCTGGATTTCTGATCTTGATAATTCGAAAAGTTTTTTAATCCGTAGCCGAAGGCTTGCCCGTCTCCGGAGGGTTTATGCGCCTCTGGCGTGCTTGTCCTTCGGGAGTTCAAATGAAGTAGAGCATCTACATATCGGAATTGAGGATTTCAAAGAAAGGGCGGAAGCGCAAGGCTTCCGCTGCCGGCGATTAAATTTACGAATAATCCAGGCTTGAGCCGATCTTGTAGCGCTCATGCAAACATTATTAATGACGCTCCTCCAACGGCGAGTATAATACCGATCAGCTTCTCGCGGGTTATCATCTCTTTGAGAAACAGAGCGGCGAAAACGAATACGAAAATGTTACTGGTCTGATTCAAGGCGGCGGCGGTGGAAGCTTGGGTATATTTAAAAGCTGCCATCCAGAGTATTAAGGATAAGTAATTGCCCAGAAAGGAACCTGGAAACATCCACTTCCAGTTTCGCGTATCTACCAGCGATTTAAGCATTTTCCTTCTTTCTTTAAAAAACATGAGGATGACAAACAGACTTCCCAGTCCCGCCAAAGTGCGAACCTGAGTAACCCAGAGCAAAGGTTCATCGCTCAAGTAAGGTTTCATGATTATAACACTAATAGCCATACAAAGCATTGCCAGAGCGCCCCAGAGAAATCCCTTAAACAAGTCGGTTCGGGATATATGAGCAGGAAGTTTCGTATTAGAAGCTAAAACAACCGCGGATATAATCATCAGAACCCCGATTATTTGCCAAACTGTCATAATTTCAGCAAGGAATATAACCGAAAGCGAAATAATAAAAGGGCTGTAAAGACAGTCGACAATAGCGGTTAATCCCGCCCCAAGGGTATTCAGGCAAAAAAAGAAAAATGTATCCGCCAGACCGATCCCGATAATTCCGCTTAACATATAGATAACCAAAATCCTGAAGGGAATGTCACGCAGAAAATCATCTCCAACAATTAGCATCAATGGGATTATAAGAATAAAGGACAATGATCCCTTGTATATATTCAAAGCAACCGGATGGATGGTTTCACCGGACTTTTTAAACAGTATAACCGCCAGTCCCCAGAAAACTGCGGTTGAAAAAGCGAATATTTCGCCTATGTATGGAATACTCTCGAGCAAGGATTCCCCTTGGTTACAAAGTTTATGAAAACCAATATATTACTAATTGCATATCCGGTTTGTCAATTCAAATTGTCGATGTTTCAATTAATGTTAAAATATATTGCCTGAAACTCGCAATTGCGCTCCGGATTGTCCGACATTCCATATCTGAGCTGTTTTTCTTGATTTTGCTGGAACCAATTGACATTATAAGGTGTTAAAAATGACCTATGAATTGATAAGGTTTATTTGAGTATGAGAAAAAATCCCAAGTAGAAGAATATTAATAAACTATCTACAATTTGAAATACAAGGAGATAAGAATGACCGAAAGACTGCAAATCTACGAATGTAAATCGTGCGGAAACATATTGGAGGTGGTTCATGCTTCCGGAGGTGATTTAAGCTGCTGCAATGAATCAATGGTTCTTCTTAAGGAGAATACGGTGGACGCTGCTCAGGAAAAGCATGTTCCCGTAGTCGAAAAAGTCGATGACGGTTATAAAGTAAAAGTTGGCAGTGTTGAACATCCGATGGAGGAAAAACACTATATCGAATGGATCGAACTGATTGCGGATGGTAAGGCATATCGCCAATTTCTGGAACCGAACCAGAGTCCGGAAGCTACTTTTAAAATTAGTGCCGAGAATGCAACTGCACGTGAATTTTGTAATTTACATGGTTTATGGAAAGGATAAATTATGAACAGTAAAATAGAACAAGCATTTAACGATCAGATAAATGCGGAACTTCATTCCGCTTATTTATATCTTTCTATGGCTGCCGATTTCGACGGTAAGAGTCTGGGCGGTTTTGCCGGCTGGATGAAAGCACAGGCTCAGGAAGAAATGATGCACGCCATGAAATTCTATGATTTCATCAATGATCGAGGCGGCAAGGTTAAACTGCAGCCGATAAAAGAGGTTCCCACCGAATGGAAATCTCCGTTGGAGGCATTCAAAGCCGCTTACGATCACGAATGCTACATCTCCGGTCGCATTAACGATTTGATGAAACTCGCCAGGGACGAAAATGATAATCCCGCTATAAATTTCCTGGACTGGTTTGTCAACGAACAGGTGGAAGAAGAGGCAACCGCCGATGAAAAGGTTCAGGAATTAGAGCTGGTGGGCGATTCAGGCCCCGGCTTGTTTATGATGGATCGCGAGATGGGGCAGAGGGTATTTACACCTCCTGCCGATGGTGAAGAAGGCGCTTAAATAGAAGCGTTGGAAATGATTGAAGCCGAAGGTGATTCCTTCGGCTTTTTAGTTTAGTAGTGCTCCCTCTCCCCAACGATTGGTAAGGGAATATTCCTTTCCCGCATGCCGCATCAAACCACTATCAGCTCAGCGAATTGTCCACCGGGGAGTGTGTTAACTTACTATATTTAAAGCCATTGGCTTCCATCCTTCATAACAAATATTCGAACAAACCCATTTCCAATTACTCATTCATTAATCGCAAAATATCGTTGCTCCCATGATTAGCTTTTCTTATATTGACAGGTTATTTTATACAATCACTAACGGAGTTCGGAATTTAGCTAAGTATGTCAGGAATATTCGGATTTTTGGCTCGCCGTTTTATAGCCGGCGATAACATTAAAGAAGCTTTACAAGCCGTCGAAAGATTAAATTCAAAAAAGATAACCACAACGCTGGATATATTGGGGGAAAATGTCGGCAATAAAGAGGAAGCTGTAGCGAAAGCCGACGCATATATCGAATTGCTGGATCATATCAACCGCAGCGCTGTTACTTCGCATGCTTCAATAAAGCTGACTCAGATGGGTTTGGATATCTCGGATCAATTCTGCTTCGATAATGTTTCCCGGATATTCGAGAGAGCGCAGAAATATGACGTTTTTATCCGTGTGGATATGGAGGGCTCCGATTATACGCAGAGAACGCTGGATTTGGTTTATAGATGGCGCGAGATATATCCAAATATGGGTACAGTAATTCAAGCGATGCTTCACAGGTCTGAAGATGACATTAAAGAATTAAATCGAAAGAGAATTAAGGTTCGGCTTTGCAAAGGCGCTTACAAGGAGCCTGCGTCAGCAGCTTTCCAGGACAAAAAACAGGTAAACGAGAATTACGCCAAACTGACCAAGGAGCTTTTATCAGACGGTGTTTATCCAGCCATTGCTACCCATGATGATAAACTTATCGAGTTTACCAAGCAATTCGCTGCCGAAAGCGGAATTGGACAAGATCAGTTCGAGTTCCAGATGCTCTATGGGATACGGAGGGGGCTTCAGGAGGAAATCGCAAATGACGGCTACGGGATGCGTGTATATGTGCCTTTTGGAACTCATTGGTTCCCATATTATTATAGAAGACTGCGCGAAAGGAAAGAGAATATATTTTTCATCGTGAAGAATCTCTTTAAAGATTAGATTTCGGGAACTCCATCTTATGGCTCGCCGTTATAAATCCATCTAACAATCATATTATCAGGCTAAACAGATAAATTTGAAATGATAAGATATTTTACCGCATTATCATCAATTTCGTTAACATATAGTAATTCCAAATATCCAATAAGGAGCTAATATGGCTGCAGCCACCAAAAAAGCATCTAAGAAGAAAAAAGATGTTAAACATCCATTTACGGACAAGCAGCTATTGGAGGTGTATCATTACCTTCAAAAAACCCGTCTGATGGACGAACAGATGAGGAAGCTTTTTCGCAAGGCGCGATTTGCCGGCACATTTTTCTCGGCGGTAGGTCAGGAAGCGACAACCGTCTGCCCCGCGTACCTGCTGGAAAAAGACGATTTCATCGGTCCTTCGCATCGAGAGATCGGCGCTTGTATAACCAAGGGGATAACCCTCAAAGAGATAACGACACAGATTTATGCTCGGAGTAATTCGGTCGATAAGGGAAAATCGCACCCATGTCACTACGGCAGAAAGGATATCAATGTGATTAATCCTGCATCAACAGTTGCCAGCCAGACAGTGTTAGCGACCGGCGCCGCCATGGCATACAAGATACGGGGAGATAAACATGTAGCAGTCGGTTTTTTCGGAGAAGGCGGCACCAGCCGAGGCGGATGGCATGAAGCGTTGAATTTCGCCGGCATTCATAAATTGCCCGCTATCTATGTTTGCCAGAATAATTTCTGGGCGGAGTCGGTTCCGGCATCGCTGCAGGCCGGCATAGAAAAATTCGCCGACCGCGCCAAAGCGTACGGATTCCCCGGGATAACCATCGATGGTAACGATGTCATCACCGTTCTAAAGGCAATAAAAGAAGCAATCGATAGAGGCCGTGCGGGTGAAGGTCCTACGTTGATTGAAATGTTAACCTATCGTTGGTACGGTCATTCCGAAATCGACCCGGCAGATTATAGAACACAGGACGAATGTGATCTCTGGAGGAAAAAGGATCCAATTCCTCGATTCGAAAAATTCCTGATGGACGAGAAGATACTTTCTCGCGAGAGGAAGGAAGGGATAATCTCCGAGATCGAAACCGAGATAAAAGAGGCGATTGATTTCGCGGAAGAATCTCCTTACGCCGATCCGGAAGAAGCGTTGACCGATGTTTACGGAGAAACCTATGGCTAAACGGGAACCGATACCGGCTTCGCAATCGGCGGCGGAAATGCCGCAGTTGGTTCTGCCTGAACATGCCAACGTTATGGGCAATGTTCTGGGAGGAATGGTGATGCACTGGATAGATCTTGCCGCAGTACTCTCGGGAAGAAGGCATTGCAGGAGGATGGTTGTAACAGCCGCGGTCAGCGAATTATCGTTTCTCAATCCTATCAAGGTGGGGGGACTGGCGATTCTCAAGTCTAAAGTGGTTTATACCGGCAGGACTTCTATGGATGTAAAGGTAGAGGTGTTCAGCGAGGAGCTTAATACCGGAGAAGTTAAGAAGACTTCATCGGCTTACGTTACCCTGGTTGCCGTCGGCGACAAGGGGGAACTGGTCGAAGTGCCGCCGGTGCTGCCGGAAACCGAAGAAGAAAAGGGGGAGTTCGAAGCCGCAAAAGTCCGCAAACAAAATCAAAAAAGAGAAAAGTTATAAATTCTATTTGGAGATAATATGAAACAGACAACCTATATCCAAGCGATAACCGATGCGCTCGACGAGGAGATGGCGCGAGATGATTCGGTGTTTCTAATCGGTCAGGATATTGGGCTTTATGGGGGCGTATTTAAAGCGACGAAAGGACTTCAGGATAAATATGGTAAGATGAGGGTAATTGACTCGCCGATATCCGAAGTTTACATAGCGGGCGGCTCGATCGGCGCATCATTGGTCGGTATGAGAGCTGTGCCGGAAATCCAGTTTGCCGACTTTATCACGCCTGCTATGGATCAGATAATTCAGCAAGCGGCTAAAGTGCGCTATCGCACCGGCGGTGAGTGGTGGGCTCCGGTTACCTTCCGCGTCTGCTGCGGAGGCGATGTCGGCGGCGGTATCTATCATTCCCAGATTAACGAAGCCTGGTTCGTTAACAGCCCGGGATTGGTTGTAGTTATGCCGTCTACTGCTTATGATGCCAAGGGCTTGTTAAAAAGCGCAATAAGAAGCAACGATCCGGTTATTTATTTTGAGCATAAACGGTTATACAGATCAATCAAGGAAGAACTGCCGGAGGATGAATTCCTTGTTCCGATCGGTAAAGCGGATATCAAACGTGAGGGAAAAGATGCTACGATTATTTCTTACGGATATATGCTTCATCATAGCCTTAAAGCCGCTAACACCTTATCCGAGGAGGGCGTTGAAGTCGAAGTTCTTGATTTGAGAACGCTTCTACCTTATGATAAGGAAGCTGTTTTGGAATCGGTTAAAAAGACCAGCCGCGCCGTGATAGTTCATGAATCGAACAAAACAGGCGGCGTGGGGGCGGAGATATCCGCATTTATCAGCGAGAAAATATTCGAATACCTCGACGCTCCGATCACCCGGGTATGCGGATTGGATGTTCCGGGGGTGCCGTTTGCTCCACCGATGGAACATTACTATCTGCCCAATCCCGACAGAATAGTCGATGCTGTTAGAGAACTGATGTCATATTAAAATCAAATGGAGGAGTTATGGAATTAAAAATACAGGTGCCGCCTCTCGGTGAATCGGTAGTCGAAGGGACAATTGTAAAATGGTTGAAAAAAGTGGGTGATGAGGTCAAACTGGATGAACCGCTGGTTGAGCTTATGACCGACAAAATAAATGTGGAGATTCCATCACCGGCGGATGGCAAAATAATGAAAATTCTCGCAGAACCGGATACTGTGGTTCCGGTTGGAGAGACTATCGGGATAATGGATGCTATAGAAGGCAGCGTTAAGGACGGCAAGGCCTTCCAAACAGAAGCGGAAGATAAGCATATCCCTGAAAAACCGCAGGAGCAGAAATCTCCGGAACCGGATGAGGTATTTCAGCAAGTGATGGAACACCAGCGCCGAACCGGTATGCATGCCCCGGGTGAAGATGTTGAAGAAGGTATTAAGGAAAAGAAATCCTCGCCTTTGGTCAGAAAGATGGCGCGGGAGCATCACATTGACCTGCGGAAAATAAAGGGTTCCGGTCGGAACGGCAGGGTTACCAAAGAGGATGTTCTTAAGTATATCGAACAGCGCCATACGGTCGATTTTGATGAAGCCTTCAAATGGCCTGCCGAAGAGGATGTGGAAACAGTTCCCTTCTCCGGCGTTCGTAAGGTAATCGCCGAACACATGACAAAATCGGCATACACTATTCCTCACGTTACCACATTCGATGAAGCTGACATGACAGAAATAATCGAATGGCGCAAGAAGTATGTGGATAAAATAGAAGAACAGCACGGAGTGCGTCCGACATACATGCCTTTTTTAGTTAAGGCTTCCGTCTATGCCCTCAAGGATTTTCCCTGGGTGAATTCGGAGCTCTCCGAAGATGAAAAAACCTTAAAAATCAAGAAATACTACCACATCGGATTTGCGGTTGGAAGGGACAACCGCCTGATAGTTCCGGTGCTCAAGCATGCCGATCGTAAGAATATCATTGAGATCACTAAAGAACTCACCGAACTGGGCAAGAAGGCTAATGAGGATAAACTGACCATGGAGGAAATTCAGGGCGGCACTTTTTCCATTACCAATGCCGGTATGTATGGGGCAACCGCATCCACTCCGATCATTGCGCATCCACAGGTAGCGATCCTCGGAGTGCATAATGTAAAAGAGCGCCCCTGGGTTGTTGACGGCGAGATCGTTATCCGTCCGATTATGAACCTGGGCCTATCCTTCGACCACAGGATTGTTGATGGCGCTTATGCCGTGCAGTTTCTCCGTCGATTGATAGAGTATTTGGAGAATCCCGAAATGTGGATGTTGAACGTGGTGTAGCGAAAGGAGGTATTGAAATTATGGCTGCAAAGAAATATGAGCTGATCGTTATCGGCGGCGGTCCGGGCGGATATGTCGCCGCAATCCGCGCCGCACAGAATGGACTGAAAACCGCTGTAATAGAGAAGGCAAATCTGGGAGGTGTGTGTCTGAATTGGGGCTGTATTCCATCCAAGGTGCTGCTTCATGCCGCTGAGCTTTTTCACGATATCTCAACCGCAGAGCAATTTGGAATCATACTGGATTCGAAGCCAAAGTGGAACACTGAAAAGCTCCGCGAGAAAAAGAACGCCGTGGTCAAGCAGTTGGTGGGCGGAGTTAAAATGCTTCTCGAGAAGAACAAGGTTGATATCATTTCCGGCATAGCTCGTTTTGAATCCGGCAATAGTATCACCGTTACTGATGAAGAGAAAAACCGGGGGATAATCAACTTCGATAAGGCAATCGCAGCCACAGGGGCATCCCCGATATCAATCCCCGGAATGGAAATCGATCGAAAGAAGATTATCACCAGCAAAGAAGCGCTGGAGGTCGAAGATATCCCCGAGAAGTTCGGTGTTGTCGGGGGCAGTTTTATCGGATGCGAGATGGCGGAGGTATATAACGCCATGGGAAGCGAAGTGACCATTATTGAGATGCTGCCGGCATTAATGGCGACAGCCGATGAGGAGATATCATCGACCATAGGCAGAGCCATGAAGAAGAAGAAGGTTTCCCTGAAACTATCCACCAAAGTGAAAGAAGCGAAGGTTTCTGATAGAGGCGTGGAATTAACGGTTGAGAATATGAACGGGGAGACCGAAACGCTTCAATTCGATAGAGTACTCTCGGCTATTGGTATGAAACCTAATTCTAACAACCTCGGATTGGAAAAAATCGGCGTGGAGATGGATGAAAAAGGATTCGTCAAGGTAAATAACAGGATGCAAACCTCCGTCTCCAACATCTTTGCTATCGGCGATGTTGTGGGCGGCGCACTCCTGGCGCATAAAGCATCCCACGAAGGATTAGTTGCTGCCGATGCAGCCGCGGGTATTCCTTCGGCGGTCGATTTCGAGCATGTTCCTTACGCCGTGTTTACCGATCCGGAAATCTCCGCTGTCGGATTAACCGAACAACAGGCGAAGGATAAGGGAATCAAGTATAAGGTTGGTAAATTTCCCTTCCGCGCACTGGGTAAAGCAATCGGAATGGCGAAATTCGATGGTTTTGTTAAGGTTATAGCCGATGAACAGACCGATGACCTTCTGGGTATGCATATAATTGGACCCCGCGCTTCGGATCTAATCGGAGAAGCGGTAGCGGTGATGGAATTCGGCGGCGCATCGGAGGATATCGCTTCATTGATACATATTCATCCGACACTCACCGAGGCAATCGGCGAAGCGGCATTGAATGTGTATAAAAAGGCGATACATATTATTAATTAGAGGTAACTGGTAATCGATTATGCCCGTTTGTATCGGTGGGTGGAATCATATTTGCTTCGGCTAAAACGGTGGGTCAATTATTCCATCATCCCAAATATCAATAAACCTTAGCCTAAATAAGGGCACACAGGATTCAACCAGAGCGGCGCCCCACCCTACCGATGGATGATTCCGCGGCGGTTAATCCAGCGCCTTTATCTCACCGCCCTCCATACTTTCTCCACCGTTGCAGTCGGAGCTTTGGGCGTGGTTCCCAGGTCCTTCAACCTCGTCAGCAGCTTTTTACTCGGTAGGGTCTGAAAGAGATACGCCGGCAGGAAGATACAAAACCGCTCGAAGAAATCATCAGGCGTCGGTTTCTGCTTGCGTTTAATACCTTCATCCACAATCCAGATGTTTTTCGCCTGGACTTCGGGGTAAACATCTTCGGGGATATCATCATATAGCGGTTTCTTATACGGATCGCCGGTATGCGTCATAATGTTCTTACCCGGACCGATCGCTTTGGCATATTTTCGCCAACGGTCGGTATGCGTCAGGAGATTTTCGCGCCAGGTATCGAGTTCTTCCCTCTTGCGCGCTCCGGCGCCCACACCCGCGCCCCACCCGTTGCGCCCGATATAAACAAACAATTCGGAAATGGGTTGACCCTCTTCATACAACGAAATCCAGACATGTTCTTTATACGGCTTCTTCTTGGGATGAAAACGGATATCGGCGTTGATTTTGGAGATTTTGGGTTTGCCGTTGAAATTAGGCAGGAAAGCGGGAACCGGGCAAGTCAGCGAGGCGGCCAGTTCCTTCATTGGTTCCCGTACATGTTCCACGTACCGTTCCCGATTCTTATCGAACCATTTCTTATTGTTGTTATCCCACAAATCCGCCATGAAGCGGAAGGTTTCCTTTGTGATGGGCATGGTTGCTCCTGTTTTGATGAATCATAATTAATGAAATATAACACGAAATATACTCTTCGTTGTTTCGCATCCAAGAGATTCAGTTCTAATTCCCAAAGAAAAGCTTATACGTCACTTTGAAGTTGCGGCCGGCTTCCGGCATGATCGATTTAACGCGGGATAGATGGTTGCGGTATTCGGTGTCGAGGATATTATCCAGGCTCAGAGATATGCTGTGTATCCAGTGACCCTCGGTAAGGAAATATTGCAGGTATGCATTGTAAATCAGGTAACCGTCGGTGGGCTCTTCGAATGTATCCACCTCATCCTGCTTGCCGGCGTACTGAGCATTAAAAGCGACAGTGTAACCTGGTGTGGAGTATTTGATTTCGGAAAGCCCTTTCAGCGGCGGTATCTGCGGAAGCGGCTCATCGGTATCCTTAAACACTCCTTTGGTGTAACTGATAGACGAGAGGAGCGACAGGCTGCCGGTCAGCCTGGCTTCGGCTTGAGCTTCTATTCCCTGCAGACGCGCGGACACACCTTCGGAGGCGTAGATCGGAAGAAGCGTCGCATAATTGATGCTGCCGGTATTGCGGGGGATGATATAGTTTTCGATCTCGTTGTTAAAGAACGTGAGTGAATAGTCAAACCGTCCGGTTTTGTGAAAGAAGAACAGCTCGCCACCGAAACCATGTTCGTCATCGAGATCGGGATTGCCCACCTCGTAGGAGTACGCCGCCAGGTGAGGACCCTCGGAGAATAACTCCTCGATAGTAGGAACGCGGGAGGAGCGGCTGATATTGACTCCGGTGTGAATCACTTCGGACAAGCGGTATATGGCGGAGAACGAGAGCGAAAACGTGGTAAAGGCGCGTTCCCTGATATGCCCGATATTAGCGTCCGGTTTTTCGTATTCGGGTGTGATACGGTCGTAGTTGAGCCTCCCGCCGAATTCCAGACTGAGATTGTCATGGGTGAAGTTTTCATAGAAGTACGATGAGACATTAGTGGAAACCGCCGGGGGATTGAATACGTAACCGCCGATATCGAAATCGCGGTGATCGAACGAAATCCCGAAGATACCATAGCCGAACAAACCTAACTCTTCATGGTTGAGGTCAACATTGCCGGAGTAATTGAGTATCTTAAACTCGGTGCCTATCAACCCGTTGGATTCGAATTCCTTGTGGCGATAATACGCTCTGCTGAAATGAAGCTCGACACTTTCGAACCGTTCGGAGTCGATATTAAGTTCGGACTTGAAGTTGTGCTGCTTGCGGACCATCTCGATGTCCACGCCATTGGGATGTGCGCCAATAAATCCGCCGGGAATGCCATAATCAAGTTCAAACCGACGGTATGAGTATCCAGCGTAACCGAAGCCGGTGAAATAATTAGCGCCAATGCTAAAATCCATACTTTCGGTTTGGGAGTTTCTAAGCTCGCCAATCGGGGTCTGCAAATCAGATGATTTCTTTCCGGTAATTTCGGTTTTTACCAATAGCTGCCTGAAAGGAACTTCAAGAGACAAAGAACCCAGATAACCCTCATTCGCGCTTTCACTATAAGCGCCTAAAGTTCCGAGAATCTCATCATGCATATCCATAGGAATCTCATGCCGGACAGCATTTACGACTCCTCCGAATGTTGTCGATGATTTCAGCAGCACTTTCGGTCCCCGAATCACCTCAATCCGTTCCAGCGAAAACGGTTCGATAGTAACCGCATGGTCCGGAGAGGTGGCGGAAAGGTCGGTGGTTTTGTACCCGTCCTCGCTTATAACAACACGGTCGCCGCTTAAACCTCGCACAACCGGACGCGCAGGAGCGGGACCCATGGAACGTATCGCCAAGCCGGTTTCATTCTTCAAGGTCGAGGCAAGCGTTAATCCCATCTCCTTCTGTAACTCCTTTCCCCGAAGAGCCTGAGAAAATTCGCCCAGCTCTTCGAACTTGGTGTGTGTATGTTGGCTGGTGACCACCACAGGAGACATTTCAACCGCTTTGGGAATTAGATAAATGGCGAACGTCTTCTCAGCTCCATTTCCGAAATTAATTTCGAGATGGTTTTCCAAATAGCCGATCCGAGTTACTTCGATTTCATATTCGCCCTCTTCGAAGTTTTCAATTTCGAATCCGCCATCGTCCGAGGTAACCTTATGAATATCCATTGTCGAGATATGCACATGCGCATTGGCAATCGGTTCCTTCGTTTCGGCATCAAGAACGATGCCGCTGAAAGTACCGGTTTCGGCAAGCGGAAGCTGAGGAGTGAATAGCAGCATGAAGAAGGCAGTTAAGAATATAGAGACTATTGAAAAACCGACTCGAAAAGGAATGTTTGACCTGCCGGTGATGTCGATTCGCCGGACACGAATGTCCGGCTTGCCGATAAGTCGGCAGCGCGGACATTCCTGTCCGCGCATGTTATCGTTCCATATAATCATCAATTCACGGCAACAGGAATTTCCTCGAACTGTTTGCCCACCTCGCCATCATGGTATATAAAAACCGTGATGGTGCATTCGCCGGCGGATTTGCCTTCAAGCTTGAACGCCCACGGCTCATCCTGCTCCTGCCCGGTGATCGCAACTATGGCAGTGTCGCTGCTGGTAACCACCAGCGAATGCGGCGGTACTCCGGGCCAGAATTCGATATCGTTCTCATCGAAGAAAATCGTCTCGATATGGTCAGTTGTTTCACCCTCGGCTACCCGCAGGGTATCCGTAGTTGAAATGCCGCTCCCCTCCAGATATGCGGTTGCCATTAAGGAATCGCTTTCTTCATCGACAAGCTTGACGCCAATTGGTTCATCGTGGAGTACGGTGGTATCCACAACCATCGGTATAGGTAGTGTGGTGAAATCGGCATGATCCACATGAAGCACCTGGAATTCCACTGTGGTTGATCCTGCGGTAAGCCCCTTAATATGAAAATCGAATTCGCCTTCTTCTCCCTCATGCCACCAGAGTTCGGCGACTCCGGCATCCGCGAATTCCGCTCCGAAATGCTTATCTTCATCATCAGGCGGATCAATGATGTTCTTCTCCTCGTCGTAAAACTTGACTTCCCAGTGGGGATTCAGCCCCAGCGATACGAACAACGTATCATCAATCTCCTCCGTCCCGGGCGCGTAGTCGGGCGCGAAGTAGTCCAGTATGGTTGCCCCCGATTGGTATATAATTAAGCCCACAGCATCAAAATGTTCTTCCTGCGGTTTCAGCGGATTGTCATCATCGCTGCATCCGATAGTCAAAATAAGTAACGCTGCCAAAACCGAATATATGATTAGTTTCCCAAGCATAATTCCTCCTTAATAAAATTCATAAATCAACCTAACCTGTATTATTCACAAATATTGTTGTCGGTAGCGGAAGCCTTGCACTTTCGGCGCTTCCTTGGGATACTCAATTTCAATCTGTAAGCGATCTACTTTTATTAACCTCCCGAAGGACAAGCCTTCGGCTGCGGATTAATGGGTTTTATGAATTATCCGGGCTAAACCACTGACCAGGGTTTAGTCGCTGACCGATAGTTAGGTTCGACTGTAAGTATGGATTAACTAAACGATAGAATTATAGTCTTGGGGGTGCGCGGGATTCTTGGCTGGAAGGCAGCCGGCGTAACTGAATATCCCGAACTGCTTCAAAATTGCGCCTGTTATTGAGTAGTAAGGTTGATAGTACAAATAAGACGAAGACAATTGCCGTCGAAATCGCGAAATAAAGAACACATATCTGACAATCCGAATGATGCCGATGATCCGCGTGATGGTGGCCCATTGTTACCGCAATTGCTGCTATCAACAGCAAAGAAGCGAAAACAACGATATGGATTCTATTTCTATAAATGATCTGCATTTATTCCTTGGCTAACCATGTCCCGTACCGATTTAAAAATATAAGAACATAAACGCGATTTGCAGAAATATGTTCCTCGATTAGTATAGCGTAGCCAAAATAAAAAGTCAAGCCCCAAAGAGGGCTTGACTTCCGTTGAGTAATAAGCAACCAACCTGTGAACACTACATAGTAATTATATAGCCGAAGCGGAAACAGTCGTTGCTAATCAAACTTCCGCTTCACATAAGTCCCTACATTGAAGTTATTGCCGAAAGAGGACTTTGAACCGCTGCCGCGTCGGCGAAACGCAGGGACGTCCAGATTAACCTCAGGCTTCTCGGCTTCGCGTTTATCGAATTCCGCTTCTCGTTCCGCCTCCGGTTCCGCCTCACGTTTGATATCGGAATCATCTATAACCGGATAGTCATCACCGAACAGATCATGCGTTTCAAACGAGTCTTTGGCTTCCGATTCCTGCTTGGGCTGGCCGAATCCGGTGGCTATTACCGTAACACGGACTTCATCCTCGATCTCGGAATCAATCTTAGCGCCGAAAATTACATTCGCTTCGTCTCCTGCGGCATTCTTAACCAGCTGTGCAGCCTGGTCAACCTCAAATAAGGCTATATCCGATCCGCCGGTGATATTAACCAAAACGCCTCTGGCGCCCGCAATATTCACATTTTCCAGGATGGGAGAATTTATCGCCCTGGTGGCTGCATCCAGAGCACGATTTTCGCCGGCGGCGTAGCCGGTTCCCATCAACGCATCGCCCATCTCCGACATGACCGTTTTCACATCTGCGAAATCGAGGTTAATTAGAGCGTTTATCGAAATCAAGTCCGAGATCCCCTTGGTTGCCTGAAAGAGAATATCATCAGCGATTTTGAAAGCATCGGTAAGAGGCGTCGTTTTATCGACGATGTCGATGAGACGCTGATTCGGAATCACGATCAGAGTATCTACTCTCTTCTTCAACTCGGATATACCCCCAAGCGCTTTGGACATACGCTTCTTGCCCTCGAAATCGAACGGTTTGGTAACGATTGCCACGGTTAATATCCCGAGTTCTCGAGCGATCTCAGCAACTATAGGCGAGGCTCCGGTTCCGGTTCCGCCGCCCATTCCGCAAGTTACGAAGACCATATCGGCGCCGTTTAAAAGCTCCTGAACACGTTCACGGTCTTCCTCCATCGCTTTCCGACCGATATCCGGATTCGCTCCCGCTCCCAAACCCTTCGTAAGGCTCTTGCCGATTTGGACCTTGGAGGGCGATTTGTTAGCATCGAGAGCCTGCAGGTCGGTATTGATGGTGGTAAATTCCACTCCTCCCAACTGAGCGTCGATCATCCGATTTATTGCGTTTCCGCCGGCGCCTCCGACGCCGATTACTTTCATGCAAGCGGGTCTCTTTTCAGCGTCAGCATCGAATTCAAATGCCATAATCATACTCCTTATTTAAATTGTCAAACTTATCTGCTAATTCTTTTTGCGAAATAACTTCAATATCGGTTCTAACCACCTGGTTAGAATATTCTCATCCTCAAAAACAGTATCGAAATCGTCATCCCTGAGACCATACTCAAGCAGCCCCAAAGCAGTAGTGAAACCGGGATCATTAACCACATCCGCAAGTCCGGAAAAATCCTGCGGAACGCCGATCTTGGCAGGGATGTTAAATATCTTCTCGCAAAGTTCCAATACACCGGGCATAGTTGCGGCTCCGCCTGTGAGAACGATTCCGGTCGATAGGTTCTTGGCGAAGGGAGTCCGCCGCAGCTCCCTCAATGCTAATCTGAAAATCTCCTCAACCCGCGGCTCTATTATAGCCGTAAGTACCGACCGGGATATCTCGCGGGCAGACCGTCCGCCGGAGTTCGGCAGAGCCAAAGTTTCCTCAGCGTCAATGAGCGCAGATAATGCGCATCCATACCTGATCTTCAACTGCTCTGCGGCATTGAGAGGAATTCTTAATCCTATGGCGATGTCATTTGTTACCGATTTTCCTCCAAGACCGATCACAGCCGAATGCCGGATAGAACCGTCATAGAAAACGGCTAAATCGGTTGTACCCCCGCCGAAATCTATCAGCAGGGAGCCCAATTCCCGTTCATCTTCGCTAAGCGCCGCGGCAGCGGAGGCAAGAGGCGTCAGCACCAGTTCCTCGACCTCTAACTCAGCCTTCTTTACCGCGCGGAATAGATTCTGTGCCGATGTACCCGCGGCGGTGACGATATGGACATCCACCTCAAGCCTCACGCCGGACATGCCGGTAGGATCCTTGATTCCGGTTTGGTCATCAACAGTGAACTCCTGCGGGATGGTATGGATGATTTCCCTATCCATCGGAATAGCCACGGCTCTTGCCGCATCGATAGCCCTTGCTATGTCGCCGTGCGTGATTTCACCGGAGGAGCGGGAAACAGCGACTATCCCCCGGCTGTTCAGACTCCGGATATGATCGCCGCCTATTGAAACGAAAACCGAGCTGACTTTAACGCCCGCCATAGCCTCAGCATCCTTTACCGCCTGGCTAATAGCAGCGATTGTCTTTTCGAGATTTACCACCACTCCTCGCCGAATGCCGCCGGATGGAGCCTTGCCTATCCCCACAATTTTCAAACGTTCATCCTCGATCTCGGCTATGACCACTCTCACCATGGATGAACCGATATCGAGTCCTGCGATTATATTAGGATTTCTCATCCAACCCCCAACCGGTTGCTGTCATAAATCAGTCGCACGAAATCTCCATGTCTCACGTCTATAATACTCGGCTGCCTTTCCAAGCCATGAACATGTTCCATCACTGACCTGAGTTTCAGAATACGATATTTATAATCGGAAAAACCGAGAGTTACCGGGATCTCCGCAGGTATAATGGTTATCATTATTCCATTTTCTGGACTGAGTCTTATAGTTGATATGCAGCGGGTGAAACTGCTGTCCAATCTGCTCAGTACATGCATAAAAGCCAGACTATATTGAATATGCTTGTCGGCGCAATAATCGCCCGGTATCGGCGTTGATTCCAACTCGCCGATATAAACCGGCATATCTGCACCTCTCGGAACCTCCGTCGAGTTTATGATTCTTCCGGTGGATGATATAGCAAGCAATTGGTTCGCTTTCACCCACAGTACAGGGTTTTCTTCTCTTACACTCATCTCGATTCGCATATCCGGCCTTCTACGTACGCTCACCGAATTAGCCCCATAAATCTCGGCAGCCTTTCGACCAAGCTCATTCAAATTCACGGAGATAATATCTATCGAGTCCGATGCTAATGTCTGCCTCGCAGTCGTATCCAACTTAGCTGTTCGCTCATTATTAATCACAACGCCCTTCACAGATATATTCGCCTTTTTCAACACGAATTGATTGAAGAGGAAGACCGCTGTCAATGCAATAAGCAGGCTTACTGCTATTTCCTTAATCAACCTGATCATCTTTCTCCAGAACCTCTAACAAAGCATCTCCAACCTTAAATATGTTACCGGCGCCAACCGTAACCACCAGATCGCCCGGCTTCAGTTCTCCTTTAATCACCGAAGGTATGGAATCCGTATCAGGTATATATTCGGCATCCGTATGACCAAGCTGCTTGAGTGCATCGGAAATCAGATGCCCCTCAACGCCCTCAATCGGTTTCTCCCGCGCCGGATAAACACGAGTGACGATAACCTTATCTGCCTCCATCAACACCGTTCCGAACTGCTTATGGAAAGCTTGAGTTCGAGTATACAAATGCGGCTGAAAAATTACTACCAGCGGTTTATCGAAAGAGCTTTTGATTCCCTTTATCAATTCGCTGAGTTCGGTTGGATGATGCGCGAAATCGTCATATATATCGATTCCACCTACCTCGCCCTTATGCTCAAGCCGACGACGAACGCCGGTGAACGACTCCAATGCTTTAACCGCTGTCTTGAAAGGCACATCCAATTCCATTGCTACAGCAAGAGCAGCCAGGGCATTTTTAATGTTATATTGACCGTGTAAGTTCAACCGCATTTTTCCTGCATAATCTTTACCGAAGAAGATATCGCATACCGAACCGATCTTGCTGAACTTGAGATTCCGGGCATTGATATCCGCATGCGGAAGCAATCCATAGGTTAATACGTTTCTCTTAAAATCGGGGTACATCTCCTGTAATATCGGATCGTCCAAACAGAGTACTACGCGTCCGAAAAACGGAACGCGATTGGCAAACTTGAGGAATGCGCTTCGTAGGTCATCGAAATCGGAATAGCATTCCATGTGCTCGGGTTCCAGGTTGGTGATAACCGCAATACTGGGGATTAAATCCAAAAAGGAGCGGTCATATTCGTCGGCTTCCGCTACCAGGTAATCGCTCTGTCCCAGCTTTGCGCTGCTTCCTAACTTGGATAGAATCCCGCCCACGATAATGGTCGGATCGAGACCGGCTTCTGACAACACCATACCGGTCATCGAGGTCGTCGTTGTTTTACCGTGTGTGCCGGCGATTGCGATTCCGAATTTTACCCGCATTAATTCGCCCAGCATCTCCGCCCGTCTGATAACCGGCAGCTTTAGCGATTTTGCCGCGATCACCTCCGGATTATCCATGCCGATTGCGGACGAAATTATGACCGCATCGCTTTTATTGATATTCTCCGGCTTATGTCCTATGCTTATCTCAGCTCCCAGTTTTCTCAAACGCTTGACAACCGGTGACTCGGCAATATCGGACCCCGACACGGGATACTCCATGCTCAAGAGTATTTCGGCAATCCCGGACATGCCGCTGCCGCCTATCCCAACCAGGTGCATCTTCTTTATTTTATTGAAACGCAGGACCATTTGATTATCTTTCCAATAACTCCATGATGTAATCGGTTATCCTCTCGGTTCCCTTCGATTGAAACCGCTTCGCCGATTGAGACATCCGGTTTCTAACCTCGTCCGAACCGAGTATGCGCTGCAAACCGATCAATAAATTGCTGACCAGGTGTTCATCGTCCTTGACGACCAGAGCCGAGCCAATCGATTGGTGGAATGCGGCATTCTCTATCTGATGGTTGGCTGCGGCGTATTTATAAGGTATTATTATCATCGGTATACCTGCTTTGCTTAGCTCAGCCAATGTCACCGCGCCTCCTCGGCAAACGGCGATATCAGCGGCGGAGTAAACCGCATCGATCCTGTGGAAGAATTGCTCCACCAGCGCATCTATACCTGCGTTTTCACAGGCTGTCTTGATCCGCTCCCGGTCTTTCTTTCCACACTGCCAGATAAGGTTCATTCGGTTTTTGTCGAAAATAGGCTCGGCTAATAGCGCTTCCATAGCTCTGTTGATCGATTCTGCGCCCTGGGATCCGCCGATTACCAGAATATTAACACGATCCGGTCGACACCCCAGAATCCTGCAGCCTTCGGTGCGGATCAATTTCCCGATTTCATCCCTCACCGGATTGCCTGCATACTCGGTGGTTGATTTTCTGAGCAGTTTCTTTTCCGCCTTAGGATATCCAATAAAGGTTTTGGAGGCGAACAGATTGAGCAACCTCGAAGCCAACCCGGGTACGCTGTTCTGCTCCTGGAGAACCAAGGGAATCCTCCCGATAGCAGCCGCCGCTCCGACAGTACCGGCAACATACCCGCCCGTAACCATGACCAAGCTCGGTTTAAGGCGATTGAGCATAAGTAACGATTTGACAATATTGATCGGATAGCTTATCAGAAAGCGCAATACGCCTGCAATACTTCTCTTCATCATTATGGCGTCGATTGACTGAAACGGGAAATCGTTGTTCCTAATCAATTCTTCTTCCATTGATCCATCTCTCCCAACAAACAGTATCTTAACGTCTGGTTTTTCCTTTATAAGTCTGCGGGCGATAGCTATTGCCGGAAATATGTGACCTCCGGTACCACCTGCTGCGAAGACTATATCTATCAAATCTATATCTCTCCTGGTTTGTGATAGCGCTGCTTTCTCGAATGACCGACAGAATGATTCCTACCGATACCATACTGAACAACATCGATGATCCTCCGTAGCTGATAAACGGCAGCGGTAATCCGGTCACAGGTAGAACGCCCAACACTACGCCGATATTTATCAATGCGCTGATCGATATCAGCGATGTCAGTCCGAATACAGTTAGCTTCCCTGATTTCTCTTCAATTCTCATTGCGATCCGTACGCCGAGATAAAAGAGAAACAAAAAACTCGCCAGCAGAGGAATCGTAAGAATCATTCCGGTTTCCTCGGCGATGTTGGCATAGATGAAGTCGGAATGTGGTTCGGGAAGAAAGAGCAGCTTTTGACCTCCGCTTCCGAGCCCTGAGCCCGTAATTCCACCGGAACCGATAGCAATCAATCCCTGTTTTACCTGGTAAGGAGAATTAAACGGATCGAGCAATCCCACAATCCAGTCCGAAACCCTATCCTTTTCATACCCGAAACCGAAAATCATCAGAGTAATTATGCCTCCTCCGCCTGATATTGCCGCCAGAAGGTGCCTGCCGCTGGCTCCGGCGATGTAGAGCATCAGTCCTATTGATGCAGATAGAGTAAGAGTGCTGCCGATATCGGGCTCAATCAATATCAAACCGCATACAATTGCAGCGACGACTGTGATAGCGATGTAATTCCTCCAGTCCCGAATTCGATTAGAGAGTTGTGCAAGCGCCGATGCCGTGAAAAGTATCAAAGCGATTTTCGCCATTTCCGACGGCTGGAAATTAAAGGGTCCGATCCGCAGCCAGCGATGAACATTCCTTATCGGTTCGGTGAATAAAACGACTATCAGTAATAATGCGGACATACCCAGCAAATAGGATGAATATCCAAGCATTCTTCTATAACCGATTACGTATACTCCGATTCCACAAACGAGCGCCACAACAAGCCACAATAACTGACGCTTGAAAAAAAACATCGAATCACCCAGATTCTGTTCGGCATAATGGGACGATGACGAGTAAACCATCAGACAACCGAACAGGCTGAGTGACAGGATCAGTATAGCTATTGAATACTCCGCATTTTTGGTCTTTGTGGTCGCCATTAAGATTGCATCCGCTCCTTCAGCCGGTTCACTTCATCTTTGAATATCCTTCCACGTTCTTCATAGTCCCGGAACATATCGAAACTGGCGCATCCGGGAGAAAGCAGCACCGTGTCGCCGCCTTGCGCTAATGACGCAGTCTTCTCAACCGCATCCTTCATCGATGATGCGCGGTGAGTCTTGGTTGTATCCGACAACTGCATGTCGATTTTATCCGCAGCTTCGCCGATCAACACCATACCCTTAACCTTTTTCTTGATCTCGTTTCTCAATACGGAAAAATCACCGCCCTTATCCTTGCCGCCGGCAATTAGAATTATCGGCGAATTGACGCTCCTGAGCGCCATCTGCACTGCATCGACATTCGTCCCCTTGGAATCATTGACGTACTTGACACCATTAATCTCCGTAACAGTCTCCAACCGATGTTCCACTCCGGAGAAATCTCTTAGTGAGTTCCCGATGTGTTTGATACTAACACCAGCTAAGTTCGCCGCCAATGATGCCGCGGCGCTATTTGCCAGATTATGCGGTCCCGGAATTCCGACCTCATCTGCCGGTATAACCGGATGACTTCTGCCCGCGGATTTCAACATCAGCCTTCCCGCCCTTACAAACGCGTCTGCCTGTTCGTCGTCTTCAATCGAAAACCTGAGTACATTAACCTCCGGTTTGGGCATAAACTGCGCGGACTGGGGATCGTCGGCATTTAATATCAGGTAATCGCCTTCACCCATATTCTCGTAAATTCGCGCTTTCGCCATTCGGTATTCATCCATGGCGGGGTAACGATCCAGATGGTCGGGCGTGAAGTTCAGTATGATAGCGATCTTCGGTTTAAACCCTTCAATTGCCTCCAGTTGAAATGACGATACTTCCAGAACCACATAATCATCCGGCGTGGTTTTATTCACGAATGAGGCGAAAGGGATTCCTATATTTCCACCTACATAAGCGCTCATGCCGTTATCGGAAAGGAGCTTGCCTATTAAAGTCGTGGTAGTAGTTTTGCCGTTGGATCCTGTTACCGCGATTATCGGCGATTTGCAAAACCAGGAGGAAACTTCCAATTCCGAAAAAATCGGAATCCCGATTTGACGGGCTTCAACCAGTACATCTATATCCAAAGGCACACCGGGACTGATAGCGATAAAATCGGCTTTCAAAATCCGTTTAGAATTATCTCCGAGTTCATACTCTATTCCAGCGCTTTCCAGCTCGGGCCCAATTGCTTCCAGTTCGGGATTTCGTCGATTTTCGCTAACGAACACCTCCGTTCCCAGCCTCTTCATCAACAATGCCAATGCTTTGCCGGTTCGAGCAAGCCCTATAATCGCTATCTTTTTGCCTTGTATCACTTTCTCGGTCAAATCACGCCTACCTGATCTTAAATGTTGATAACGTAATAAGGGCGAATATTATCCCCGCTATCCAAAACCTTACGACAACCTTTGATTCGGGCCATCCAAGCAGTTCGAAATGATGATGAATGGGCGACATTTTAAAAACCCGTTTGCCTGTCATCTTGAATGACAGTACCTGTATCATTACTGACAGCGCCTCGATAACGAACACCCCGCCCACAATGACAAGCAACACCTCCTTCTTGGTCAGAATCGCCAGAGTTCCGATAGCCGCTCCCAGCGAGAGAGCTCCGGTGTCGCCCATGAAAACCTCCGCCGGGTATGAGTTGAACCAGAGAAATCCAAGCGCCGAACCCAACAAAGCGCCGCAAAAAACCGACAACTCGCCCGCCCCCACGAGATATTCGATATTAAGATAACCGCTAAAATCCACTCTGCCACTGATATAAGCGATTGCGGCGAAAGCGGCGGCGCAGATGCCGACCAGCCCGATAGCCAAACCATCCAACCCGTCGGTGAGATTCACCGCATTTGACGACCCGGTGATTATCAGGATAACAAAAGGAATATAGATTATACCCAAATTAATCAGGATATTTTTGAAAAAAGGGATACTGATAGTTGCGGTGAATTCCACCGATGGCGGATTAGTATAAAGTATCGCGCCCAGAAGAACCCCCAAAGAAATCTGCCCTATGAATTTCTGCCGCGCTACCATACCCTTGCTCTTTTTCTTTATCGCTTTCAGATAATCATCGATAAAACCAACTATCCCCATCCACAGCGTAGCTAACAGCGCCAGATGAATATAGTAATTACTCAAGTCAGCCCAAAGCAGAGTGGGAACCATTATACCAACCAAAACGATGATCCCTCCCATAGTGGGCGTTCCTTCTTTAGAATAATGAGATGCCGGTCCTTCCCTGCGGATTGTTTCTTTCACTTGATGCCTTTTGAGCATACGTATTATAGCCGGACCCAGAATAAAACAGATAATCATGGCGGTAACGGTCGCATAAGCGGTTCTGAACGTGATGTATCTGAAAATATTGAAACCGCCGATAATATCAGTGAGAGGCAGCAGCAAGTGGTACAGCATCTATCTATCCTTCAATTCATCGGTTAACTGTTCGATTACCTTTTCCAATTGAATACCGCGCGATCCCTTGAATAGAACAGTATCGCCCTCATTTAATTCCTCATAAAGAATATTGGCTATCTCTCTATGATCGCTGTGGTGTGTGACAACCATTCTTCGGTTGTATTTACTTGCCGCCTTTCCGGTGTAGTCGGCCATCTCTCCGATGGTGAAGAGCCGGTCGATGTTTGACTCGGCGATTCTCTTTCCCGCTTCCTTATGAAAGCTAACGGATTGATCTCCCAATTCAAGCATATCGCCGAAAACCACGAATCTCCTCTCGGCTTCTATTGAGCCAAGCATCCGTACAGCGTTTTGCATGGATTGAGGATTGGCGTTATAGGCATCATCGATGATGGTTATCCCGTTGATCACTTCCACGGAACTCCTCATCTCCGGTGTTTTGAGGTAAGGCAGCAGCTCCATAACGTCCTGGATATTCATACCGAAAGTAACAGAGGTGGCAGCGGCGATAGATGCATTATAGATATTATGCATACCGGGAGTTTTGAGCTCGACAGGATGCCCATTTAATTTGAATATTCCATTGCCCATATTGTCGAATTTAATGTCAGTGATCCTGAAGTCGGCTGACTCCGCCATACCCGCGGTTACATATTCACAATCGAACTTTTTCATTATGTTGGCTATGTTATTGTCATCAAGATTTACAACCGCCGTTCTTTGTTTGGAACCGAGGAATTCCAGCATCTCGGCTTTAGCCTTGATTACATTCTTCATACTTCCCAGATTCTCGAGGTGTGCAGGACCGATATTGGTCAGAACACCGATCTGCGGCTGTGCTATTTCGCACAATCGCGATATTTCTCCCAACTCCGACATCCCAATTTCAAAAACAGCCGCTTCGCTCCAGCAGCTCGCTTCGAATACGGAGAGCGGCAGCCCGTATAAGTTGTTCAAATTTCCCTTACTGCCGGTGGTGAAATAATCCTCCGACAGGAGCCTGGCAATATATTCCTTTACAGTTGTTTTTCCATTGGTGCCGGTTACGCAAATTACCCTGGTGCCCAGCTTTTTCAGGTAAGCCCTGGCTAAATCCCCCAAAAATGTGAGAGAGTTTTTGACGATGAAAAAGTTGTCCTGACCATGAGTTGACTTTACATCCCGGATACTGTGCGGTGATTCGGCGACGACCCCGACAGCCCCCTTTTCCAGAGCCTCCTGGATATAAAGATGACCATCGGTTCGCTTACCCTTTACTGCGACGAATAGATCCCCCGGTTTTATGGTGCGGGAGTCGATCGATACGCCTTTGACAGACGCATCACAAAGAGTAAAACCATATAGCGGTTTGGCTATTTCGATAATTTCGCTAACAGACATTGGATCCATCTTCCTTGCTTCCAGATTTGAGATATTCTTTGATAATCTCCTCTTCGGAGAAATACTGTTTCGAGTCTCCATATATTTGATATTCTTCGTGTCCCTTACCGGCAACTATCAGCGTATCTCCGGGCTCAGCTTTCCGCAGGGCAATATGGATAGCTTCTTTTCGGGAACTCTCACGAATATATTCAAAGCCTTCCGGAAATCCCGCTTCGACTTCGTCCAGAATCCTCTCGGGATCTTCGGTACGAGGATTGTCCGAAGTAAGAATAGCGAGGTCGGAGTAACGGGCAACAGCTTCCGCCATCGGAACGCGCTTAGACCGGTCTCTGTCGCCGCCGCATCCGAACAGAGTGATAAGGCGCTTCCGGGTAAATTCCCTGCATGCCCCCAGGAGCCTTTCAAGAGCATTTGGAGTATGGGCGTAATCGATGTAAATCTGAAATGGCTGGCAATAGTCCAGTCTCTGCATCCTGCCCTTTGGGGCTTGAAATGAAAACAGACCTTTCTTGATAGCTTCGGAGGATATCCCGAAGGCGAAACCAACTGCAGCGGATGCCAGCGCATTATCGATATTAAGCTTACCGGGTATGTTCACCGTCGCTTCCAGAATCCCCCGGGGCGTCTTTATGGTTAGCAGGCTGCTGTCCGCCTTCAGAGAGTAATCGGACAGGGAAATATCGGCGTTATCATCATATCCAAAGCTGATTACATCCAATTCATCCATTTCCGAAAGTTCCCTACCGTATACGTCGGAGATATTTATTACAGCCGGTTTCTTCGCATCACGGAGTTGCTCGAAGAGAATCCTCTTCGAATTAAAATAATCGTCTATATCTTTGTGAAAATCGAGATGCTCGCTGCTCAGGTTCGTGAAAACTCCGAGGTCGAAATCTGCCGCATGAGTGCGATACATCACCAGCGAATGAGAAGAAACCTCCAGCACAAGCGCATCACATCCGGAATCCAGCGCCGTCCACATCAACCGCTGCAGCTCACGGGATTCAGGCGTGGTATTCAGAGTCTCCTCAACCTTATCTCCGATAATATTGCCCAGAGTTCCGATTTGAGCGGTTCGCTGACCGGAAGCTTCGAATATCGCCTTTATCATAGAACATACGGTAGTCTTTCCATTGGTGCCTGTTACTCCAACTACGCGCAGCGACCGTGACGGATATTCATAAAATGCGGCGGACGCCTCAGCCAGCGCTTTCCTTATCGGCGCACAGAGAACCATAGGTACATCACATTCCACAAAATGCTCGGTTGCCACCATCACCGCCCCCTTAGAAACCGCATCCCCGATAAATACGGCGCCATTCTGTTTATACCCCGGTATCGCGAAAAACAGGGATCCCGGCTTTATCTTTCTTGAATCGTATTCAACGGCAGTTACCTGTATTCTATCCGCTCCCTCCGGGAGTTGCGCGCCGGTATTCTCGAAAAGCTGCGCTGCGGTCTTAGGTTTAAGATAGTGCATACCTCGTCCTCAACCACATTTGAGATAATACTTAATATGGTTCTTTTTATTCACCGGATAACACTCCTTCACCAATCCCGCCCCCTCGATTATCACCTCGTATCCTTTCAGGTGCAGCAGGCGTACGGCTGTGCGCACCGGTTTGCCGACCATAAGCCGGTTAAGTTCATCGAAATCATTGATAGAAACGAGCATCTCCGAATCATCCGGTGTTTCACCTTGTCGATTTCCCTCCGAGGATACCAGGTGAAGTATAGCGTCCGGATCTTCGGAGCCATTCGATTCCGGTCTGTTAATTCGCTTCGGCGAACAAAGGTATTCCATCAGTATCTCCCTGAAAGCCGGTACGGCTGTTACGCTCGCCATCTTTTTAACCGTAGGCTCGTCGAAAACGATATAACCGACAATAACCGGATCATCAGCGGGATACAATCCCACGAACGACGAAAGGAAACGATTCCTGTCATACCCTCTGCCGTTGATTTTTGTTTTACGGGAAGTGCCGGTTTTACCCGCAATTTTCAATCCATCTATCTTAGCTAAAACCGCGGTGCCGCTATCGACTACACCGGTAAAGAACTCCATCAACGTTGCCGCTGTCCGCGCGGAGATTACACGGCGTAGTTCACGAGGTTCATTTTGGATAATTATTTCCCCTTCTGCAGATGTTACCGCTTTGAGGATATACGGACGATAAAGTTTGCCGCCTGCGCCTACCGCCGCATAAGCGTTAGCCATCTGCAAGGCGGTAGTCGTTAGTCCGTTCCCGAATGCGAATGTCGCACGCTCCAAATCCGACCAACCATCCGGATCATGAATTACTCCTGCCGATTCTCCCGGCAGCTCGATTCCGGTTTTAGCTTCCATCCCGAAATCTACTGCGGTTTTGTAAAGCAGATCTGATCCTAACTCAGCGGCTAATTTTACCATTGCGATATTCGATGACAACTCCACCGCTCTCCGCAGCTCCACTTTGCCCAATTTATGATGATCGGTTATTACTTTCCCGCCAACCGCATATCTACCGTTTTCGCAGTCTATTATATCTATTGCGCTGTATTTTCCCGAGTTAATCGCCGCCGCAATCGGTATCAACTTAAACGTGGAGCCCGGCTCGTGCATATCGCTGATAACTACGTTGCGAGTTGGCGATACATCACCCGTATAATACTGCCCCATAGCCAATACCTCCGATGTCCCAACTTCGAGGAACACGCCATAAGCTCCCTTTGCCCCAAGCTCCCGCACGCCTTCTTTCAACTTGGTCGTTAGAATATCCTGGAGGTTGGCATCGATAGTAAGCACCGCATTGTAGCCCCCTTTTATTCCCGATAAGTAATCTTTATGAAGTGCGAATTTCCTCCCCTGCCGATCCCTGTTAATCCTTACGCTGGATTTTTCGGCTCTCAGATACTTGTCGAAAGCCAACTCAGCTCCGCCGATTCCTTTGCCGTCTATGTCCACGTTCCCGATCAAATAAGACCAATTGTTTCCACTTCTGTAACCTCGCTGCTGCTCATTGATGAAATACACGCCGTCAAGTTCAAGACTGCGGACTCTCCGGAATTCCTCATCGGAAACAGCCCTGTCTATCCAGCAGAACATCGATCTTCCCTGAAGACGGTCGACGATCAAAGCTTGAGATACATCGCATGAAACAGATAGCTGCTCGCTGGTCCTGCCGGCGCTGCTTATTTCATCCGGCACAGCATAAATTGAGGTCGCGTTGATATTCCAGGAAATCACCTCGCCATATCGGTCGTAAATATTCCCGCGTCCCGCCGCTATATGCATTCGCTCGGTCTGTAGAATAAGAGCTAATTCGGCGAATTGCTCATGTTTGAACACTGCGATATCGACCGTCCTCACTATTAGCAAACAGACAAAGGCGACAAGGACGTAAAAAGTCGTCTTTAATCGATTCGACAGTATCGAATTCGGTTTATTCGGGTTGATTAACCGAATCCGCGTATGTCGGTTGTTTGGTGTCCAGGGCATCCTTAATCCAATCTAAAACCAGATTCGAGGTTTGTTTGAAAAAGCTACCGTTTTCTTTGCGATTTTCCTCTATCCAATGTAAATGAACGATCTCTGTCGGTTTCGGAAATCCGAACTGAGAGTCCTCTATCCGCTCCCGAAGGCTCTCGAGCGAACAGAGATTTGCTATATCCAGCTCAAGTTGTTTGTTTTCCTCTTCAAGTCTTTTAACTTCCGTTAACAATGCCTGCTCTTCAATAAGCATCTCCCGAACCTTGTGACTTTGATACAAATACGCAAAGCCGATGAGGAAGAAAGCATTCATGAGTATAATGACTTTCCACTTTAAGCTAATTCCCTCACTTCTCTTCGGTAGAGCGTTCTTTCTCTTAGTCGCCATTTACAACTGCCAATTCCGCTGCTCTCAATTTTGCGCTCCTCGCAGCCGGATTTATATCAACCTCTTCAAGGGACGGTTCAACCGGCTTCCGGGTCAGAATTTTGAAAAACCTCCCCGTCTCAGGATTCTTGGTTAATCGCCGCTCCCGGATGAAATTTTTCACAGCCCTATCCTCGATGGAATGATACGATATCACCACCAATCGGCCTCCATTCACCAAACACCGAAATGAGGTCGATAAACCATCAAGCAACTCCTCTATTTCGTTATTAACCGATATCCTGAGCGCCTGGAAACAGCGAGATACGCTTTTTAGACGGTAGGGTCCTTTTATTACCTTAAATATTATATCTCTAAGCTGAAAAGTGGTTTCGATAGGTTTGCTTTGGCGAACCTGCACTATCGCCCGGGCTATTCTCCGGCTGTGTCTTTCATCGCTATATTTATAGATCAAATCCGCCAACTCTTTCTCCGGCAAGCCATTAACGAGCTTCGATGCTGTCAGTTGTTCTTCAGGGGACATTCTCATATCCAAAGGACCATCTTCGAGATAGGAGAAACCTGACGACGGCTCGCATAACCTTGAACTATTCAAACCTAAATCAAACAAAAATCCGTGGTAAGTCCCTTTTTCCCCGCAAGACAGCTCCGAATTCAAATCACTGAATCTCCTTTTGCGTATCGTTATACTATCCTTATATTCCTTTAGATTGCTCTTGGCAGTCGAAATCGCCCTGGAATCCCTGTCAATTCCTATAACAGTTCCGCCTTGCGGGGTAATTCCCTTTAGAATCGCCTTTGAATGCATCCCATCACCCAAAGTGCAGTCCACATACGTTCCGGAGTAATCCCATAACAAATACTGAATTACTTCGTTTTTCATCACCGGAATGTGTCCCATTTTCCTTATTCTTCCAATTGTAAGTCTTCAGCGATCTCCGCAAATGAATTTCTGATTTCTTCAATTTTTCTGTCAAAAAGTTCTGGACGCCATATCTCTATGTATGATATCATTCCATGTATGACCACGTTCTTTTCGATATTAGCATATTCCAGAAGGTTACCACTGATGGTGATTCTTCCCTGCTTATCCGGAACTACTTCAGCGGCATCTAACATCAAGTACCGCTTGAAATCGCGTAATTTCCGTTTATTAAGGTCAGTCTTGTCCAATTTCCGCTCGATTTCCTCCCAACGCTCCTTTGGCTGGAGGATTATTGCTCCGTCCATCCCCCGCGAGAGAACGAATTCTTCCGGTTGGTCAGAATCCCGCCTCGTCCTGAACTTTGCCGGTATATTTATCCTGCCTTTGCTGTCCAGGTTGTATCTGTATGTTCCCCGGAAATTGTACATGTTATTATTATCGTCTCCCACAATTACCCACTTTAGCCCTAAATAACCCATTTAGCCGGAAAGGTCAAGCGAAAAAGGCGCAAAAAAGGTAAAAAGTATAATACTGTGCCGTTATTGGGATTGCGGAATCATGTATGGGAGATTGCCTACACAATTCTCACACCCAGCTCAAATCCGAATTTTCCACACTGTAATATTCCTGCACACGCTGTTTATAGCGCATTGTAATGTAGTAACTTAGTACTGCGTTATTTTTTCACATCCCCCGGCTAATAAAGCGGCAGCGCTCTTGCAATCGTACTCCTCCCGAACCGATAGCAAAAATCATTTATAAGGAGGGGAAAATGAAAGCACTAAGTCTAACAGCATGGAAACTGTTTCAAGCAGCCGTATTTGCAGCTATCCTGCTTATGACGACAGGATTTGCCAATGCCGAAGTTATTAACTATCAATTGGATTTTAAAGCCGAGGAGTTGATAATTCGACAAAATGAAGGCTTCGCCGAAATAAATTATCGCGATTGGGGTAGAACAGCAGTTGCCGGCGAGCCGGAATTACCGTTTACTCTCGTAAAACTTCTGATCCCGGCCTCCGAAGGCGTGGATTCGGTAATTACAGAGGGTAGTCAGGAGGAATTGCCTGGTTGTTATAAAGTCAGTTACGCTGACAATCCGGTAAAAACCTCCTTGTTGGAACCGCTTCCCGAAGTCGCGGAAATCAACGAAGAATTATACGCTTCCTCCAATATGTACCCAACGGAGCAAGCTGTAGTAATCGATGAAGGCTACTTTGGCTCTAATCACATAATCACGTTACAGGTCTTTCCAATCGTCTACCATCCGGCGAAAGGACTGCTAAAATATACTGAAAAGCTCGACATCAACGTTTACACCGGCGGTTCCACCGCGCGCGAGTATAAACTTCACAATCCGAAGCCCGTTTCGACCGAACTGCTGTCATCAATAGTGGATAATTATGGCAAAGCAACTCAGCACGCCAATTCACTGCCGAGTTCAATGCTCAGAGATGTCCCGTCTCTCGCGCGTTTAGGAACCGAATATCTTCAATTTGAATATGTAGTGATTACCGATGAATCCCTGGCGGAAGCCTACCAGCCTTTGGCGGAATGGAAAAAGCGCAAAGGACTTAACGCCGGCGTGGTAACTCTGCAGGATATCGAAAGTAATTACACCGGTATCGACCTCCAGGAAAAAATCCGCAACTATCTGAAGGACGCGTATCAATATTATCTAAAATGGGTGCTTCTGGGAGGAGACGAAACCATAATCCCGATCCGTTATGCTTATCATGTCAACACATCGGGACAGCCTGCTTTGAACAGTCAACAGATCTGCGATCTCTACTACTCGGATTTGACCGGAAACTGGGATGTGGATGGGGACGGCGTATATGGCGAACCTACCAGCGACGAACCGGACATATATCCCGAGGTTTTCGTCGGGCGTGTAACAGCGACAACTCCCGAAGGTGTTGAGGTGTATACAGAAAAGTTGATACAATATGAAACAGACCCCGGCAAAGGCGATCCCTCATACGTAAATAAAGCCCTAATCATCGCCTCGGATCAGTTGGTGGATGCCGGACAGCATGTAGCAATCGGCAACGAAATGCCGGGCAACTGGGTGGTGGATACCACCTCTTGTGCCGAGAGACCGAGCGGTTATGACACCAATCCCACCAGTCCCACCGGGCAGCAGGTATTAGCATGTATGAACGAGGGAGCCGGTTTTATCTCCAACCTCAATCATGGCGCTCCCCAGCATTACTCGGCAAAAGCGCCATATTATAATAAGTTCCCCAACAAATCGTATATGATAAGCGATGTTCACTATGACGAAGATCATCACGGCGTGCTTATCGATCTGGACGAAACCTTCAAATACGGAGTTCATTATTCGATTTCATGCGACATCGCAGCTTATGATATGGATGTCGAATCCGTTTGGCCCGGTTATAACTGGCCCACCGATCAGAGCTTCGGTGAAACCTACATAGAATTAGCAAACAAGGGCGGTATCGCATTCCTGGGTAATGGACGCTGGGGATGGGTGCCAACTTCTTACAAGCTCGAAAAAGGCTTTATACAGACAATCTTCGGCGATGATCCCATCGGACGCCACATCGGCGCAGCCGAAGCTCTCGGAAAACAGTTCTATCCGTATTACAGAGACCTTAATTACGGTCACTTCCTATTGGGTGATCCCGAAGTCATCATGTGGAATAGAATTCCCGAAACGATGTCGATCGTCTGCGAGGATGTTATCGAGCAATCGCCTGTAAGTTATAAAGTGCATGTAGAATCCGACGGTTCGCCGCTGAAAGACGCTAAGGTCTGCCTTTACAAGGAAGAAGATGTTCTGGAGGTGGCATACACCGGCGCTGATGGAGATGTGATTATTTCTATTAATCCTCTAACCGGCGGTGATATGTACGTAACGGTACTCAAAGACGGTTTTCTTCCCGCTTTAGCAGAGGTCGAAGTTGTGCCGGAGATGGGAGTTGACGAAGATGATATCAATTCGCCCGCGGCGTTCGAGCTCAAAGACAATTATCCCAATCCGTTCAACGGCTCCACGGTAATCCAGTTCACTCTGGATAAGCCCGCGGACGTGAAATTATCGGTTTACGATATCTCCGGGCGTGAAGTATACTCGGAAAGCATAAGCAGAATGAACGCCGGTAACCAGGCCATCCGCTGGAATGCAGTTAATAACGACGGTGGTGCAATCGCATCCGGATACTATCTATATAAGATACAGGCAGGTAATAACTCAGCTATCGGTAAAACAGTTCTGGTAAAGTAACCTTTCCCTTCCTGCCAGACGCCGGGGCTTTTATGCCCCGGTTTTTTAATTTGTCTCGCATTTTGCAAGACTAATCACTAACAATCGAGTCAATTTTGTCCGAGTAGCGATGAACACAACCAGTTAAACCGCATTACTCATAAGTTATACCAACGGTAGCGGAAGTCTTGCGCTTCCGGCGTTTTCCTGAAACCCTCCATTCCAATCCGTAAATGATCTTCTTCCATTAAACTTCCGAAGGGCAAGCCTTCGGCTACGAATAAATCCCTTCTTCGAATAATCCGGATTAAACGGATATTTTTTAGAAAATTCCTTTAATATTCTAAGGCTTCTTTTAATGACACTCGATTTTTTGCCGATTAAAACAAATGTAACATCAAAGGAGGGATAAACTATGCCACGTAAAACCGGAAAAACCCGTAAACCAAATCCATCTCAAGGCAATGTCAACCTTAGAGACAAAATCATCCGTGACTTTGGATATGGTGCGATTGTAACGCCGGAGATAATCCGCAAGAGATATCGTCGCAGTCATTCCGAGAGTTACATTGGGGTAATCCTGGCGAAGAGCGAAAAATCAAGGAAGAAATCCGCTTCTCCCTGGGTGTTTACCTCCCGCGTGGGCGAAGGTCGTTATAAAATCATTCGGCCCTACCGACGCAAAAACTGGAAACGTAACTGGTAACAACTGGTAAACTACCCAGCAAAAATCGATCTTCACTCGAATTAATCAACGCCCTAAACCTTCCGGGCGTTGATTTTTTTATGCCCTTTGCTTTAAGCTTCTGCGAGGTCTACGTATGATTGGGATGCTGTCGAGGGTATTCTATCGGGAGTTATACAGAATCGTCTATTCTCTCCGTCAGGTATTCTTTCAACTTATCGATCGCCACTCGATCCTGAATCATACTATCGCGTTCCCGTACCGTGACAGTATTATCCTCTGATGTATCGGAATCCACGGTTATGCAAAATGGGGTGCCGGCTTCATCCATACGGCGATATCGTCGTCCAACCGCACCCGATTCATCGTAGAAAACTTTGTATGATTTTCTCAGAGCCTCTTCTATTTTATGGGCGATCTCCGGCATACCATCCCGCTTAACCAGCGGGAATATTGCTGCCTTTATAGGAGCGATTTTTGGAACAATAGAAAGAACAACCCTTTTCTCCCCTTTCACTTCTTCTTCCTTGTATCCATTTATCAGTACTGCCAATGTTATTCTATCAGCGCCGGCTGCTGTTTCTATCACAAAGGGAAGAAATCGTTCTTTCGTGAACGGATCCAGATATGTCATGTCTTTTCCGGAATATTCAATATGCCTTTTCAGATCGAAATCGGTACGATTATGAACGCCTTCAAGCTCATCCCACCCAAACGGGAACCGGAATTCTATGTCGGATGCTGCTTTGGCATAATGCGCCAGTTTATCCTCGCCATGTTCATGCCAGCGGATTTTATCCTTATCAAAACCTAAACCCTCATACCATCGCCATCTCTGTTCCTGCCAATAGGCGAAATATTTATCATCCTCGGACGGATGAACAAAATACTGCATCTCCATCTGCTCGAACTCCCTTGTGCGGAAAATGAACTTCCCGGGCGTTATCTCGTTACGAAACGCCTTGCCGATCTGCGCGATACCGAACGGTATCTTCTGCCGCGATGGCATCTGCACATTAAGATAATTCACGTAAGTACCCTGCGCCGTCTCCGGTCTGATGTATATTAAAGCACCCCTGTCCTCAACAGGTCCCATGAAAGTCTTGAACATCAAATTAAACTGACGCGCTTCGGTTAATTCCCCGCCGCAATTAGGGCAGCTCTCTCCTTCTATATCATCAGCGCGGTAACGCTGCTTACATTCTTTGCAATCGACCAGCGGATCGGTAAACCCTTCGACATGGCCGGAGGCTTCCCATACCCTGGGGTGCATCAGTATAGCCGCATCCAATCCCTCGATATCCCCGCGGTCTCGGGTCATGTTTTTCCACCACAGGTCTTTTATATTCTTCTTAAGCTCCACTCCCAGAGGGCCATAATCCCAACAGGAAGCCAATCCTCCATAAATCTCTGAACTCTGAAATATGAAACCCCGCCTTTTGCACAGAGAAACCAAGGTGTCCAGCAGGTCGGGGGTTTTCTTCTTTGCCACTTTGTCTCCTTTGATATTATTTTAGCCTTCAGTATTTTGTTCGGAAATTTTCTCCATAAACTCGAGTGAATTTAATCGAGTATTCGGCAGCGTGTGATATCTACGGAATCCTTCGATTACTTCTCGCACCATACTCATCTGTTTCTCGGAAATAGCCAGCTGCTTCAAAACCTCCTTATCGGCGCGGCTAAACAAGGTTAGTATCTTCACCTCACCGCCATCAAGCCGTATGAAGAGTGAATCCCTGAGCGAACGACTGCACCTATTACAATAAAGGCGACCGTTTTCCACGGAAAACATCCAGTCTTCACTCTGTCCCGCATGACATCCGGAGCAAAACATGAATTCCGGTCTGAAACCGAGCAGGGACAGGAATTTAAGCAAATGAACCCAGAAAAATTTCTCATTTTGCTCAGTCGCCACTTCTTCCAAGTCTTTTAGCGCATTCAGGAAAACGTCGAAGAGGTTTTTGTGAGGTTCCTCCGGGGGAAGATTCGAGAGCAGGACTTCAGCCCAGCCGGAAGCAAAAGCAAATTTACTGAGATCCGCATGAATACTCGGGAATGACCTTATGACATCGGCGCCGGAAAGATTAGCCATGGTGTCATCTTCTCTGGTATAGAAAACGCCATGGAAATTACACAGCATTTCCGTCGAAGCCGCAAATCTGCTTTCGGGCCGACGCGCGCCCTTAGCCATTACCCTCATCAACCCATACTGCCTGGTGAAAACATCGACAATCCGCGATGTCTCTCCCGATTCATGAACTGAGATTATTATTCCACTGGACTTTATTATTCCCATACTCGTATTAGAGCTATATATTTCTCGGTCGAATTATCTCTGAATCGCTCTATTGAACTAAGCGACACAAAATAGTGCCTTCGGAGACCATCCCATATTTTTCTGTCGCGATAAGTTTTCTAAAGGACTCGCTCTCTAATAATAACTGTTTTTCGGTTCTCAAGTCAATATTTTTTATTCTCAAAAGGTCAACTTCCTGACGCATCTCGGTTAAACTGCCGGAGAGTTGATACATACGAACTAACCCATAATCTCCTCCGGCGAGAACCATCAGCAAAATTAGAAGTGCGACGGCTATACCGATCTTTTTAACCATAAAGCGCCCTCTGTTCGAACCAATCGGGGATTTCCGGATTATTAATGAAAAATCGCGCTACTTTGCCTTGCTCTTAAACAAAGACGGGCCAGGATAAAAACCGCAGTCTCCCAGGTCCTCTTCTATTCTTAAAAGTTGGTTATACTTGCATATTCTATCGGTACGACATAGCGAACCGGTCTTTATCTGTCCGGCATTACAAGCAACCGCAACATCAGCGATTGTAGTATCTTCGGTCTCTCCTGAACGATGACTTATGACCGTAGTGTAACCGGCATTGTGCGCCATTTTGATAGCATTCAATGTTTCGGTTAACGTTCCAATCTGGTTTAGTTTTATCAGGATTGAGTTAGCTATACTATTCTCAATCCCCCTATTAAGACGTTTAGTATTAGTAACGAAGAGATCATCTCCCACCAATTGAATTCTGCCGCCGAGCTGTCTGGTCATATCAGCCCACCCGTCCCAGTCATCTTCCGCCATGCCGTCTTCAATTGACACGATAGGGTATTTGTCTACCAGTTTGACATAATAGTCAACCATCTCCTCAGGCGACAGCTTCTTGTTCTCAGACTTCAGAATATACAATTCCTCATCCTTATCGAAAAACTCCGAAGAAGCAGGATCGAGCGCTATAAAAATATCCTCACCGGCTTTAAATCCGGCACGTTCAATACCCTGCAAGATAACCTGAATTGCTTCTTCGTTAGACTCCAAATCCGGCGCAAATCCGCCCTCATCACCCACCGCTGTGCTTAATCCATCCTCGGATAATACTTTTTTCAGGTTATGAAAAGTTTCGGCTCCGTAACGCAATGCCTCACTGAAGCTTTCGGCTCCAGCTGGCACAATCATGAATTCCTGCAGGTCAACATTATTCTCGGCATGGGAACCGCCGTTTACAACATTCATCATAGGGACCGGCAGGGTACTGGCATTCACCCCGCCAATATACCGATAAAGCGGCAAACCGCAATAAGATGCGGCTGCCTTACATACCGCCAGAGATACTCCAAGAATGGCATTAGCGCCCAATTTTGATTTATCTTCTGTTCCATCCAGAGAAATCAGAAAATTATCCAAAATAACCTGGTCGGTAATATCCACGCCGGATGTGGCTAATTCGGGACCTATTATATTATTGACATTCTCCACGGCAGTGAGAACGCCCTTTCCCATGTATCTCGGTTTACCGGTATCTCTGAGTTCCAGAGCCTCATGTTCTCCGGTGGAGGCTCCGGAAGGTACCGCCGCGCGTCCGACATGTCCGGTATCCAAAATAACCTCGACTTCAATTGTCGGATTTCCTCGACTATCAAGAATTTCGCGAGCTCTGCAGTCTATTAAGCCTAACATTTCTTCTCCGTTAAAATAATTATCATCCTTCGGCGCCAAGCTTATATCATCCTCTTCCATTTTTGCAACCACTTTTTTAAGTTTTTAATCATTGATTTCGAGAATACAAAGAATATCTATGAATCAACAAAGATAGAGTTCAAATCAATGTGAATCCGCCGTCTGCAACAATAGTCTGACCGGTAATCCAGTCGGATTCGGCAGTACAGAGCAGGCTTACGACCCCCGCAATATCATCCGGCGAAGCTATTCTGCCGGAAGGAGTTCTGCGGATCGCTTCCTGATAGATTTCATCGTAATTCGGAAATCCTTTCAAAGCATCGGTTTGTACAAATCCACCGGAAACCGCGTTGCAGGTGATTCCCTTTGAGTTATATTCCACCGCAATATATTTCACCAGCGTTTCGATAGCCGCTTTGCTGGCAGCGATTGATGCATAATTGGGCACATATCTCGTTGATCCCATGCTTGTTAGCGCAATTATTTTCCCTCCGCCGGCCATCAAATCCGCTGCTCTTTGAGCGCCATAGAGTAATGACTTGGCATTGACATCCATGGCAAGATTCCAGGCTTTTTCGTCAATATCCTCTACGCTGCCGAAAACACCAAGAGCGGCATTAGAAATAAAAATATCAAGTTTGCCGAATTGTTCCTCTATGGTCTTGAATATTTTTTCTATATTTTCCCTTTTGCCAACATTACCGCGGATCAAAATAGATTCGCTGCTTTTCTCCTGGACTTGCTGAAGCGTTTTTTCAGCGGAATCGCGGCTTTTCAGGAAATTGATGCAGACAGTTGCGCCCATGTCAGCCAGTTTCAACGATATCGCTCGTCCGATTCCGCGGCTTCCGCCGGTTATCAAGGCGATTTTGCCGCTTAAAGCTTTAGGCTCCAAATTGACTCCGTAGTTTGATTAATGCCATCGAGTGTCCAGCAAGTTTGACCTACGCCTGATTAAGTCAATTGTCTAAATCACAAAGACTCCAACCCGCTTTATAAGAGTAGTCATTCGAAAATAGGAAGTCAAGTTAAATGAATCTCGATTCGTCCGGATAGCATCCGGACTCCGGTTAGCCTTGTAATTGTAATTGTGAGGACTTAACCTGGAGCAGCGAGCCGCAGGCCGGGTTCCCCCGATAAATCGGGACCGCGCCCGATAGCATGAATTCAATTCCGGCATTTGTCCTCGAATACCGCGTAACACCGCTGGACAGCGCACCAGCGCCGACGATGACCGAAAACTATAGTTGGCGGATCTCCCGGGAGTGTTGAAAAGTCATTGTCCCGATTGTATCGTGACGGCAATCTCTAACACCTTGCATGATAATAGAAACAGATTGCTTCGCTTCGCTCGCGATGACGGAATTGTAGGTTTTTCAACGAGCTTCCCCGTTCGCCAATGGGAAAAGACTGCGCCGGGTGAGGCTTAAATTCCCTTCTGTGTGTTGAATTGGATCTCTATTTCCTTTTTCTAATTCAATAAAACCTTCCGTTGAGTTCTCATTTCCTTCCGAAACCAACCGTACCTTTATGTAAAACTTATATTCCTGCCCCGGTTAAACCTTCCCCCATTGGCAAGACCAATTTTAAGTAAAATTAAGGTGGATTTTGGTTAATGTTTTATCTGATATAGAAGGCTGCCGG
>CAZLVS010000013.1:0-82126 GCA_964563085.1 uncultured Ignavibacteria bacterium
GCGTCAAACGTCGCCGTTTGACGCCACGTAAAAAGATGCAATGTCGGGTTTCTCCGTTCCGCTTCGCTCCACTTCGGAACCCGACCTACGGCACTATCGCCGAATTCCAGAACCGGACCTGCACCTCTGCCCCGATTTATCCGGGGAATCCGACCTGCCCACTATTAGCTGCGATCTCAGTTTTAAAAATCAACTGACGAGTTTTGTGTAATGCCTGTATCGCTCGAATACCTCCTTGACATAACTGTATGGTTCCTCCCCTCTGCAGTAACCATACTCCACAACCTCATCGTTGTAATATTTCGGTTTTGACTTCAGCAAAATATATTCGGCGACATTGCCCTCCCACACATCAGGATTCGCCCCGTATTTATCCGCAAGTCTTCTGGCATCGGCAATGTGGTTCTCTCCGACATTGTAGGATGCCATAACGAACTTCATCCGTTCCAGTGAGTCGGGAATTTCCTCCCAAAAATCCTGCAGGTATTTCAAATAAGCTGTTCCGCCCTTTATGCTTTGCTCCGGATTATATGGATTAGCCACGCCAAAGCTCTTTGCCGTAGCCGGCATCATCTGCATCAGTCCTTTGGCTCCCGCCCAAGAACCGGTATTGGGATCAAATCGCGATTCCTGATAGATCATCGACGCCAGCAAACGCCAATCCCAGCCCAATTCGGCAGCAGCCTCCTTTATCAACTTATCGTATTTCGATATCTTGCCGCCGGTTCTGGAAAAGAGCTCGCTCTGCAATCTACGTCGAAAAGCTCGCCTGTTTTTGAAGTATTTGTTGTATATGACATAGTAGTCGGAAGACTCCTTCATATTTTCTATCCAGAGATTCACGGCATCAAGCAATTTCGGCGATGTTTTGCGAACCGCCCAGGCGATTCGCTGGGGAAGGCTTATATCGGTTTTTACATCGAGATTAGCATAATAAGTCGCGTTTATCATGGCGATATTTTCATCGGCAACAGTATATTCGATCTCGCCCTCAGCTACCATTTTTATAATATCTTCCGTCTCCAAATCACCGCTTACCAATTCGATATTTATTTCACCGCCGGACTCTTCGGAGAGGTTTTGCAATCGCCGGTAGTAGGAGCTGTTTTCACGGACATGCACGGTTTTACCCATTAGCTCATGCGGGTTCCTGATTAACACGTGTTCGATTTCATGCAGTTTCATCTGCCGCCAGTTATCCGGCTTGCGCTGCACCAGCACCTGATGAGTAATAGTATGCGGTTTGGTGAAAGCGACCTTTTCTTTTCTTTCATTGGTGATGGTCAAACCATGAGCTATTATATCGCCTTTTCCGTTATTAAGCATAATCATCAAACTGTCAAGATTATGGGCAACCACAATATCGAGTTCCAAACCCAGGTGTTCCGGCAGGCGCTCCAGCAGCTCGTACTCGTAACCCATCGGCTGGCCGCGATAAATAAAATAACTGGTGGAGCTGTATGTAGTAATCGCCCTCAACCTGCCGCGCTCTTTTATCTGAGGAAGATCAGCTCTGGGTGATTCCATCCTGGAGCTGTCATCGCACGCAATTGATGCGCACACCAGAGATATAACAGCGATCAGTATGGCAATACCGCCAATTTTTATGCCGTATTTAGAAATGCCGTCCATGGATATAATATAACGATTCATGTTTCATCAGGAAAAGTTTTTATTAGAAATTCCCCCAAGTCTGCCTGGTTATATTGCTTGTCCGGTTTTGTGTATTGTCGAGTCCATCCCGATTTCAACCCGCAGGAGAAACGCGGCATTCGAGTTTACGCGCCAGCGATCCGGATCAATGCCGCGCACGATATCGCTTCTGCAGGACAAGAATGTCCCGCCTACCACGGAAAATTAAAAGCATGCCCAAACGAGTTTGAGGATGTCACCCTCCGGAGGGATTGCTTCGCTTAGCTCGTAACGACTACTTTTGAGGTTTATCAACAAGTTTATCGATTCTGCCCTTCATTCATCACCGTCGGGTAAGTCAGGGAATTACACTCCACTGAATTGTACGTCCTTGAAAACCATCGCAGGCAGACGCCAGGATGAATATATATTGGGATCATTGCCGACCTCGGCGAGATTTCCCCATAATTCCAGCATGCTGCCGGCGATGTTCATCTCGCCAACCGGTTTGATAACCTGACCGTTTTCTATATATAAACCGGTGATACCGTAGGAAAAATCTCCGGTTGTGCTATTGCAGTTTCCGCCGAGAAAGCCGGTGACCAGTATTCCTTTATCAGTTGCCGAAACTATATCATCCATTGATCTATCGCCGTAATCCATAACCACATTGGTGGATGAACCGACAGTCGGCTCCAATCCGAGTTTTTTACCGTAGTAGTAATCGACGTAATAAGATTGCAGCAGGCCTTTTTCTATTATAGCGCGCCGCTTAGTTGCCAATCCGTCCGAATCATACAGCCGCGAACCCAATCCGGATTCAATAAACGGATCATCGATTATGGTAAGAGTATCCGAACCGATTTTTTCGCCCAATTTACCCTCGAGGAATGAATTCTTCTGCTGTATAGCTTGAGCCTGCATCGGATAATAGAACGCCCAGAATAATCTTCCGGTTGCGCGATTCTCCAGAATCATATCGAATTTACCGGACTGCAGTTTCTCCGCGCCTATTTTTCGCAATGCTCGTTTCACCGCCGTTTGACCGAGTATTTTGGGAGAAGGCATGTCTTTAAGAAAACGAGTGGTACACCAATACCAATCCTCGGGACGTTCGCCGTTATCCCCCCGGACAGCGGCTTCGGCGCCCGCGCTGAATCTTGTGGTTGAGTTTTCACCCTCGAATCCATTGCTGTGGATTTTTACCGAATCCGAACGGCTGTCACCGTACCCTGCTGTGCAGGAGATTATTTTATCGGAATATGAACGCGCCGCTTTCTCGATCTCAAGTGTGTATTTGATTCGCTGTTCCGATGAGAGATCACCGAAAGCGGAATCGCGAAGGCGGAGCTCTTTACTTTTCTGTCCTTGGTAATATTTGGGATCGGGCAAGCTGCGATAAGGATCCTGACTTAAATATCCAGTCATCGAAACGGCTTCTTCAATAAGCTTCTCCAGCGACTGCTTTCTCAAGTCATTGGTGGAATGATTGGAGTATCGGTTGCTGGCATATATGGAGAGGTTGAGAGAGTTCTGAGTGGATTCCTCCAAATTCTCGATTTCACCATCGCGTATCCCCACGCCTACCTCGCGTGTATTGGTAATATTAACAGCTGCTTCATCCGCGCCCTGTCTTTTTGCCCGCTGGACAACCCATCTGGCTAATTCTAATCTTTCTTTATTATTCATAACATGATTTCCCGTAATTAGCAGTTATCAGGTCATATCCATCACCGGTTTATGAGGATATTCCACCTACGGTAATAGATGATACTTTGACCGTCGGTAAACCCAGCGATACCGGCACCCATTGGCCATTCTTGCCGCATGTACCGCCTCTTTCGGCGAGTTTCAAGTCATCGGCGACCATGACCACATTGGTTAACACCTCAGGACCATTGCCTATGAGGTTTATATCCTTCACCGGTGCGGTTAATCTGCCATTCTCGATCAAGTATCCGGATTGCACGTAAAATGAGAAATCCCCGGCGCCGATCTGCACCTCGCCGTTGGCAAACGATTCGGCGTACAGTCCTTTCTTAACGCTGGCTATTATCTCGTCCCTGTCATGGGGCCCCGGAAGCATAAAAGTATTCCTCATGCGCGGCATGGGGGCATACCGGAACGATTGCCTGCGCCCGTTGCCGGTAGGTTTGACTTTGTAATAATCAGCGGAAATCCTGTCATGCAGATAGCTCTTCAGGATACCGTTCTCAACCAGGACCGTTCTTTCCGTATCATTCCCTTCGTCATCTATGTTAATAGAGCCGCGTTCGTTTTGATTGGTTCCGTCATCTACGATAGTAACGAAATTCTCGGCAATAGGCTTTCCCATTTTGTCGGAGTAGATCGATATCCCCTTTCGGTTGAAATCAGCTTCCATTCCGTGTCCGATAGCCTCGTGAAGAAGTATCCCGGAACGCCCTGCCGCCAGCACCACCTCCATCTCGCCAGCCTCGGGTTTTACCGCATCAAAAAGTTCGATCGTGCGCCTTACCGATTCGTCGGCAAGGTAGGCTGTCCTTTCCGGAGTTAGATATTCGAAACCGTACCTTCCGGAATACGAAAAACCGTTCTTCTCTTTTTTCCCGTTCTGCTCGGCAACACAGGAGACGTTGACGCTGGACATAGGCCGATAATCACAGGCCACTTTGCCATCGGAGGTTGCTATTAAAACATAGCCGCTTTCATCTGATAACCATACCTGAGATTTTATGATACGCTTATCCTTGGAGACAATCCGTTCGTTGATTCTTTGGAGGTGAGGAATCTTCCGTTCGATTCTGACATCCTCCCACTTGGTCTTTATCGGATAATAATTGGGCGCGCTATGAAAATCAAAACGCTGAGGAGGGGCTATTTGAGTCTGATCGGCGATATTCGCCGCTGTTTTGGCGGCAAGTTTCATCGCTTTGGGCGAAATCTCCTCGGTGAAAGAAAAGCCGGTTTGATCGCCCTTGACCACCCTGATACCGACTCCGAAATCAACCCTGGTATAAGCCTGGTTAACGGCATCATCCTCCAGCCCCACCCAATTATTTATGTTGTGCCGGAAATAAACATCACAGAAATCGCCTCCCTTTGACATGGCGGCGGCGATCACATCCCTGATAATCGTTTCATCTACTCCGAAATGCTCGTAATAATCATTCAGCTTACCGCCCTCCGTCAGCGCCTGAGAGAACGCTTTCAGCGGATCGGCTTTGAAGACAACAGGTACGGCGGCTAACGCCACACCCTGCGCTCCCATGCGGATAAACTTTCGTCTTGTGATTTTATTCATGCTAAACCTCAGGAAATAGATTATTCGTGATATAGTTTATTACGAGCAAACGGGCTATTTGGATTCGTTTTTTGCGCTTTTAATACCAGTTTAATATCTTCCGGCGTGTCAACTGCTATCGGTTGATAATCGGTTAATACAACCTTGATTTTTATACCGTTCTCTATCAATCGCAACTGCTCCAGATGTTCCAGCCTCTCCAATGGCGACGGTTCCAGCTCCACGAATTTCATCAGTATCTCCTTGCGGAAGGCGTAGATACCGATATGCCGGAGACATCCTTTCCATTCGGAATGTATCTGTTTTAGCTTCTCTTTGTCAAGCTCCGCTTTGTAGGGGATGGCGGCGCGGGAGAAATACAGAGCGTTCCAATCGCTGTCCGCCACGACCTTCACCGTATGGGGTGAGTTCACATTCTCATTATGCTCGAAAACATGAGCGGCGGTAGCACAGGGTAAGTTTTCATCCCTTTCAAAAAGCTCGATTATCATATCGATCAGTTCGGGCGGAATCAGCGGCTCATCCCCCTGCACGTTGATTACCAAATCGCAATCGATATCTTTAGCCACCTCCGCAATCCTGTCGGTGCCCGATTTATGTTCCCCGGATGTCATAACCGCTTTTCCGCCGAATTTCCGTACAGCATCCAAAATTCGATCGTCATCGGTTGCCGCGATAACATCGTCCAGTTTACGCGCTGAAACCACCTGACTGTACACTCTCTCGATTAAACTCTTTCCGTCGATATCCGCCAATGCTTTACCGGGAAAACGAGTTGATTTGTATCTTGAGGGAATGATGGCGATAGTTGATAGCTTTTTCATTTTTCGCCGCGCTCGTATTTCTGAAGGACCTCAATCAGCCAATTAATATCATCGAAGTTGTTGAAAAAATGCGGAGCAACCCTGATGGCGCCCTCGCGCAGCGAAGTGATTATCCGATTCTCATTCAGGAAGTTGTAAGCCTGCAAAACATCTTCGCATGTAAAACTGATAATGGATGATCTCCATCCGGAATCAAGCGGGGAGACTATCCCGTAAATTGCGGAGCTCCGGAGATATTCAATCAATCTGTCAAGCAGTCCTTTTATATGATCGGCGATATTTTCGATTCCCAGACCGGCGATGATACTAAGAGCCGCATCGAATGCCATAACCTCCTGGTAGGGATAAGTGCCTACCTCCAGCCGCGCGGCTCCTTTTTTGAACTCCCGCAAGGGTACAAGCAGCGATGAAAAATTCTGTCCCCAATCCACACCGAGCCATCCGGCGTAGCTGTTCTTTATCAGGTTATCCGATTTCGATGAAAGATATGTAAAGCCGATTCCGCAAGGGCAAAGCAGCCACTTTTCGGCGCCGGAGGAGAATAAATCGATATCGGTATCCGGCAGGTTGAGAGGTAGATTGCCGGCGCCCTGAATACCGTCAACCGAAAAGAAAATCCCTCTCTCTGAACATAATCTGCTTATCTCCCTAATATCATTTTTCACGCCATTAAAAAACTGCACCCAGGAGATCGACATCAATTTTACATCGGGCGTCAATTCCGCTTCGATATCGGATAACTCCACCACTCCATTGCGGCTTTTTATCAACTTAAGCTTCACGCCGCTATCTTGTAATTTCGCGAAGGGATAAAGATTGGCGGGGAATTCCATATCGGGAACCGCCACTGAATCGCCGGCTTTGAGTCCAAGCCCGAAAGCGGCGACGTTCAAACCGTAAGATGTATTGGGAGTAAGTGCGATCTCATCAGGCGTACATCCAAAGAGCATAGCCAGTTTTTTCCGGCAGGATTCGATCGGCGCAAAAAGCATGTCGGGATCATCGATAGGCTGATGCATCATATGTTCAAGATAACCTTCCAATTGCTCCCTCACCGGAACGGCCAGGGGTGGTCGTCCGGCGTTATTCAGATAGGTATATTCCGAAAGCAGCGGAAACAGCTTACGGGCTTCATCGACTTTTAAGTTTTTATTTATCATAGCCACCTGTTTTCCTTATACCATTTTGCGGTTAATTCCGCCCCCTCGCTGAATTTTACTCTCGGCGAATAACCGAATGTCTCTGCAGCCTTTCGGCAACTGCATGCCCAGTTTCTTCTCGTTATTTCATACGCTTTTTCGCGGGTGAACATGGGAGCTTTTCCCAGCGCCCTGCTGATTTTTTCCGAGAAGCTTCCTGACCACAGGAAAAGCGGGACGGGTATGTTAATAGGAATTCCCTTTTTACCGAAAGCCGCCAAAAGGTTCGCAACCACTTCCTCCCAATCATAAACCTCGTCATCGGTGATGAAATAAACCTCTGAAATTGTTTTTGAATTGAATGCAGCCTGTATAATCCCGTCAACGAGATCATCAATATAAACCATCGATAGAATCGCCTTGTCCCTGCCAAAATAAGGTTTAATGCCCATGGATGCGGATTTGAAAAAGGTGTATATCTCTTTGTCTCTCGCACCGTAAATAGACGGGGGTCTAATTATGGTGGAAGAAATGGAATCAAGCCTTTTGATTACTTCCTCCTCGCCTCTCAACTTGGATTTACCATAGGTTGTCACCGGAGCAGGAGTATGTTCTTCGGTTATCGGAGTGAGATTTACGCCGGGTCCCGATGCGGCCTGAGAAGAGATGTATATAAATCTCTTTGGAGGCTTTCCAGTATTCAAAGCGGCTTCAAGAAGGTTAAGGGTGCCGATATGATTGACCTTATAGAAATCCTCGTAATCTTTTGCCTTGGTCAATCCAGCGGAATGAAAAATGAAATCGATATCCCGAACGGCGTTATTTAGAGATTGCGGGTGGCACACATCGCCATAACGATATTCAATATCAAGGTTTTTTAAAAAGCGTAAGTTGGATGTTTTCCTAACCAGCGCACAAACCCGGCATCCTATAGATAGCAGTTTTTCACATAAGTGACTGCCAACAAATCCGTTAGCGCCGGTTACCAGGCACTTTGAACCGGCGGGATCGATTTCGGTTTGAATTTTATTTCTTGACAATTAGGTTACAATCTAATTAATAATAATTTTATTTGGCGCATCATAATTGAAATGTCTGGACGGGAATAAAATAAGCGTGCCCTCCCAATTGCGCAAGCGTTAAAACGGTAGAGAGGATTAAATGGATCTTTTTGAGAAGTGCAAACAGTTTATACGTCATATCGAAGCTCAGAACGCCGGTTACTATCCTTATTTCCGACCGATAAGTTCTTCTGTGGGAACCGAAGTTATGGTGAATGGTCAGAAGATGCTTATGATAGGCTCCAATAATTATCTTGGATTGGTTACCGATCCCCGGGTTAAGGAGGCGGCGATCGAGGCAATCAAGAAGTATGGTTCGGGCTGCACCGGCTCCAGATTATTAAACGGAACGCTGGATTTGCACGAGCAATTAGACTATGAACTCGCTCAATTCCTGGGCAAAGAGAAAGCCCTGGTTTTCTCCACCGGATTCCAGACTAATTTGGGCACTATATCCTGCCTGGTGCAAAAAGATGATCTGATATTTTCGGATCGCTCCGATCATGCTTCGATTGTTGATGGATGCAGGCTGTCATTCGGCAAAACAATCAAATTTAAGCACAATGATATGGAAGACCTAAAGCGTCTTCTGAGTAATAACAACCACGAAAGCGGCAAACTGATTGTCGTGGATGGTGTTTTCTCTATGGAGGGAGATATTTGCAATCTGCCGGAGATTGTCCGTCTCGCCAGAAAATACGAAGCCCGCATCCTGGTCGATGATGCCCATGCTATTGGCGTTTTAGGAGATAATGGTCGTGGAACCACTGAGCATTTCGGACTGGCGGATGAGACCGATATGATAATGGGAACATTCTCAAAATCGTTCGCTTCATTAGGCGGCGTTATTGCTTCGGATACGGAGGTTATCGACTATATCAAACACGTTTCCAGATCTTTGATCTTCTCAGCTTCCATTCCTCCCGCCGCTGCCGCTTCATGCTTGATGACGCTGAAGATCATTCAGCAGGAACCGGAACGGCGCGAGAGACTCTGGGAGATAACCAACCGCATACTTACCGAGATGAAAGGTATGGGCTTTGACCTCGGCACCTCCGAGACGCCTATTGTACCGATATATATAGGCGAGGACGAGAAAACGTTCGCATTCTGGAAAGAACTCTCGGACGAAGGACTGTTCACCAATCCTATCATACCGCCCGCCATTTCTCCGGGACATAGCCTTATAAGAACCAGCTACATGGCGACACATACCGACCAGCAAATAGACCGGGTCCTGGATACTTTCCGGCGAATAGGGAAAAAATTCGGTATAATATAGCAGATGTCGAAAATAAGTATTGAGATGGTCAAAAATCGGGGGCAATTAAAAACGTTCCTGAAATTCCCCTTCGAGATCTACCGTGATGATCCCAACTGGATCCCTCATTTAATGATTGAAAGGAAACAATTTTTCGATCCAAACAAGAATCCGTTTTTCCAACATGCCCAAGTTAAACATTATCTCGCCTACAAAAATAATGTAATAGCCGGTAGGATATCCGCTATAATAAATCATAACCATAATCTTTTTCATCAGGATAAAACCGGTTTTTTTGGTTTTTTCGAATGTATAGATGATATAGAAGTGGCAACCGAATTGTTCGACACCGCCGCCGATTATCTGCGAAGTTACGGAATGAATGTAATGAGAGGTCCCTGTAACTTCTCCACCAATGATGAGATCGGTTTCTTAGTTAAAGGATATGGCGAACCACCAACCATAATGAACACCTATACTCCGCCATATTATCTTGAGCTGGCAGAGAAATATGGAATGCGCAAGGCAATGGATACTTACGGTTATTATCTGGATGAATCCATTGAAATCCCCGAAAGACATCTGAAGCTTGCCGAGAGAATTCGAAAAAAGGAGGGGCTGACTATCAGGACGATCAGGATGAAGGAGTTAAATGCGGAGGTCGAGAGGGTGAAGAAAATATATAACCAGGCATGGGAAGAGAACTGGGGATTTGTTCCCTTGACCGATGCCGAAATCGACTATCTCGCGGAGGATTTCAAGTTGGTTCTGGATCCGAACATCGTATTCTTTGCTGAGTTAAATGGCGAACCTATCGGTTTTGCGCTCGCGCTTCCCGATTTTAATCAGATATTGAGAAAACTAAACGGCAAGCTGCTGCCCTTCGGTATTGTCAAGGTTTTGTTTTACAAAAAGATCCGCAGGATAATTGATGGGATTCGAGTTATTATACTCGGGGTATTACCGGAGTATCGGGGACGAGGGATTGATAATCTATTGTATCTTGAAGTAATTAATGAAGGATTGCGTCACGGCTATAAATGGGCGGAATTGGGCTGGATTCTGGAAACAAACCATAAGATGAACCGAGCCCTGGAATCTTTGGGGGCTGAAGTATTCAGGATATATCGTATCTATGATTATCCATTGAAATAGGAGCGTTCAGTTAATTGTCGGCAACAAATACAAGACGGGTTAAAACCGATCGTTATTAAAATAGTAACACTCTCGCCTGCACCTTTCGGTACATTGGTTCTGTCAACAGCCTGGCGCGCTTAGCTCAAAGAGCTAAGGGTGTTGATATTCGTTATTCCGTCGAATGCGGTCCCGATGAGATCGGGGACGGCGCGAATTAATATAATCCGTATTATTCGAAAGTTCTGCTCATGGTAGCGGAAGCCTTGCGCTTCCGCCGTTTCTTTGAAATACTCAATTTCAATCTGTAAACGATCTGCTTCTATTGAACTCCCGAAGAACAAGCCTTCGGCTACGGGTTAACGATCTTTATGAATTATCAGGGATAGCACACCCCAATTTCCTTCGCTTGCGAAGGAAATTGACCCTCTCCGGAGGGTGAGATTGCTTCGCTTCGCTCGCAATACATAAATATAGAAGCGGTAAACCGGTCAGGTTACCGCCTCTATTTGTTAGGGAGCGTGATTTAGTTATTTCAGAAGTGTTATTCGTCTATACTGGGCGGAATCGTTATTAGAAAGCTTGTAATAATATATCCCGCTGGAGAAATCGGATGCATTCCAAACCGCAGTGTGTCTACCGGCGTTTTGAGTCGCATCCACCAACGTGGAGACCTCCTGCCCAAGAATGTTGTAGATACTCAGCTTAACTCTGCCTGAAGCCGGCAGCTCATACTCGATATTGGTTCGAGCGTTAAAGGGATTAGGATGAGCTTCGGTTGATGTGGAAATCTCAGGGGATTGATTCTCATCATAGAACCAGCTTTCGCTTTCCCAACTGTCGATATTCGAACTCCTTCCCGAAACAACCGTAAATGGGAACGAATCGGAATCGACAATATCGCCGGGATAATCGCCGGTGTAGGCGATATAATCATACTCGCCTTCCGGGGCATATCCGGGAATCGGCTGATTAACGCCGGGAGCGGTGAGGAATTGATATCCGTTTAAGGGGATGTTGTTGAACCTCTGCAGGGGACCATACATTCCATATCCGGGAACATCGAGCATTATCCATACATCCACCACCTGCGAAACAGCGGTATTGTTTACCAATATACCTGTGAATGAAAACGAACCGCCTTGAGGAACTATTATGGGATCTTCGTCGGGGATCATATCCACGCTCACAGTCGGGTCGCCGGGCATTAGTTGAGTAACCCGGGCTTTAGCGCCCTGGTAGATTTCTTTAGACGGTTCATGTTGAACAAATGCGAAAATCTCGGTGTTTTCAGCGGCATATTCGGTATCTAATGTGAAGTTATAATCATAGCTGTATGAATTGTCCTGAACCAGAGTAACCGGAGTACCGGCGTTTGGAGTCAAGAGTTCACGAAAAACCTGGTTATGCCATAACTCACCGTTGGGGGCTTCAAAGTAGATATCGCTTTCGATGATTCCTACATACAGGTGAGTGTTACTCTGCTCTACATTACCCACTACATCGATGCGTAAATTCACATCCACATCTCGTGTATTTTCTTCCCAGTTTCCGGAAATCACCATATTTAATGGCGACTCCACCGGCAGCCGCAGATTCAACGAATCCGCCCACTCGGTTTCATCATTCTTACAATCCATGATTCCATCCAAGAATAAGCGCGGATTGTAATTAGCCCCATAATAACTGGCGCGCGTATTCACGGGTTCGGGATTCCAATTATAAAATGGGTCATTCGGGCTGGGCGCTCCCCTATGCCATCTAATTACGAGGAAATTATCGAAATTATCTTCGATCAACTGATCGATTACCGGATTGGCGTCCGGGCAGTAAGGTCAGCCGGTGTTAACGAACATATCCCCAACTACCATGCGTTCCACTGCCGGAGCCTGAGTTATCATTAATCCGAGAAATAGAAAGCTAAGTAGTAATTTCTTTGTCATACTTACTCCTTGTTTTGCGATTTGGTTTGGGTTTAAATGTTGACCACATCACAGGGATATAACTTACGAAGAGGGAATTCCGTTCCCGATTTGGTATTTTAGTTTACGGCAAGTTGTATTTAATACGAGAAAAATATGGACATCGTTTTTTTACGCTATTATACTTGAAATTTATAAATTTCAAGAAAGAGAATCCGTGGAAAAGAAAGAGCATCTCAAGAACTCGCTGAACACCAATGTAGCGATGATAAAGGCGATGATCGATGATATCACCGAAGAAGAATCATTACATCGGGGCAATGGTGATTTCAATCATATAAAGTGGCAAACCGGCCATCTGGCATATACCGCAGATCTAACGCTGAAATGCCTTGGCGAAGATGCTGAACTTTCGTCGGAATGGGAGGAATTATTCGCAAGGGGCGCTTCGTTTAAGGAGGATAGAAGCGTTTATCCTTCCATGAATGATATTAGAACAAAGCTATATTCCATTCATCAGGCGATCTTTCGGAAATTAGAGAATATGATAGATTCGGATTTGGAAGCTAACGTGAAACTCGGTCCGGATTACGAAGTAACCGCTATGGATGGGGCGCTATTTTTCTGTGCGCATGATGCCTACCATTGCGGGCAGATGGCGATGATACGCAAGGCGCTGGGACGTGAGAGGGCATTCGGTTGATGAACTTCTCAGGAAATCTAAGACACCGTCTTTGCCGGCGGAGCAAAGCAATCTGATGCCCAACCCAACGGGATGTCAGATATTGCAGACTGATCACCGAGACTTATTATACAAGACAGGTGAGATTTACTTTCAATACCGCAGCTTTCGGAGGAGATAACCATGAGTAGACATGCTTTAGTATTACTGATTCTTTTTTGCCTGTTCCATTTTAACCTGTCTATTGCCGGCTGGCAGGATGATCTCGATAAACTGATCGAGGAATCATCGGATGCTCAACAAGAGAAATTAGTCGCGAAGATAGTCAAATCCTCACCTGACTGGCAGGATGTGGCGGCTCATCTCAGGTCGATAGAATACCAGGAGGTTGAGACCGATACCTTCCTTCTGCTAACAACTAATTGTATAGACGACGTAGAACGCCCATATATTGTTTACGTACCTGCAAATTACCACTCGGGAGAACCTACGCCGCTTTTGGTGATTCTGCATGGCGGGGTTTCACGCAAGGAGTTATATGACAAACCTCTGGAGTATGCTCAGGAGCATGATTTCATACAGCTGGCACAGGAGAACGGATGGTTGGCGTTGTACCCCTTCGGGCAGTCAGGGGCTACCTGGTGGGATGAAGTGGGGATGGCGAATATTAAGAGTTTGATTCGTACTTTGAAACGGAAGTATAATATCGATGATAACCGCGTCTTTGTGTCCGGTTTTTCGGATGGAGCGTCGGCGTCATTCGGTTTTGCAATGGTTGATCCCTCCGATTTCGCCGCTTTTTTCGCTCCTAACGGACACATGGGGGTCTTCAGCCTGGATGGAGATATTCTCACCTATGCGCCCAATATGTTTAACAGCCCCGTATATGCAATTACCAATGATAATGATGGTTTATACGCTACCGCTAAGATGTCCCCTACTATCGAGATGGCGCTGGATGCCGGGGCGGATATCACCTACCGCGCCCATGAAGGCGGGCATCAGCTAACCTTCTGGGATGTAGAGAAACCGCTGGTGGAAAGTTTCTTTTTGAGGCATCCGCGCGATCCGATTTCAAGCCGAATTGTATGGGAGGCGGCTGATAAAATATTCGGACGGTGTCATTGGTTCGCAATCGATGAAATTACGCCTGAGGAATCCGAACCCTGGCATGTTGATCATAATGTCGCCATGATTGACAAGCGTGTAACAATCGGCTTTGTGAGTGACGATTCATTCGAGGGCGACGGCGTCAAAGTTGAGCGAGTAATAGAGGAATCCTTCGCCGAAGAAGTAGGGATTGAGGATGGGGATATCATTTTAAAAGCCGATGAAATCGAGATAGGCGATATCGATGATCTGAATAAGTTCAAGGGTGGAGTTAAACGGGGCGATCAGATCCGCCTCGTAATCAAACGCAATAACAACAAGATCGTCCTGGAGGGCTCCTTACCCGAACCAAGTTTATATAACCTCTTTAAGCGGGAGAAACCTTCTGCGTTTGCGGATGTGACAGCCTATCGGAACCGGATCGATATAAGATCATCTCGCTTGGGCGCTTTCAGGATACTGGTGAATCCGGATTTATTCCGGCTGGAGCAGAACCTGGTTATTAGCGTTAACGGTGAAGTGGTATTCGATGATAAAGTAGAGCCGGATATCGGTTTTATGATAAGGGATTTCCTGAAGAACCGAGATCGGAAGGCTCTGTATGCAGCAGAAGTCAGGATAGTGCTATAGGCTGATGGATTACCGTGGATAAGTTCGAATATACAATGGAAGAAATCGCTTCTCTCTGGAATGATAACGCAGATTACTGGACGCAGCAGGTGCGCGCCGGATGGGATGTTTACAGAGACCATTTCAACAATCCCGCCTTCTTTAGCTTTATCGGCGATATAAAGGGAAAGAGAATACTCGACGCAGGATGCGGCGAGGGGAAAAATACTCGACTGATGGCAAAAAAAGGAGGTAAGGTAACCGGCATTGATATATCCGACCGGCTAATCGACTATGCGCGGCAGGAGGAGGAGGAGCCGCTCGGGATTAAGTATGAAGTTGCATCTTATACGAACCTCTCTATGTTTAGCGATGCGGAGTTCGATATCATAGTATCCACAATGGCATTGATGGATGGTCCCGATTATGAGATTGCTTTCTCGGAGTTTTACCGGGTGTTAAAAGAACGTGGCGAGTTGTTCTTCAGCATTTTGCATCCATGTTTTATGACACGAGGATTAGGCTGGGTAAAGGATAAAGAGAGCCGGGATAATACGCTTCTGGTCTCGCATTATTTTGAGGGTAAGCCATGGATCGACAGATGGAAATTTTCTCATTCCCCGGATTCCGGCGGCGGCGATTTCGTCAGTACCTGTTATTACAGCAGGACATTGACTGATTATATCAATGGCGTGATAAATGCCGGATTTAAACTCGTTAAGATTGACGAACCGCGCCCAACGGAGGCTGCCTGTCAGGAGTTCCCCGCTTTCGGAAAATGGAGGGATCACGCAGCGATATTTTTACATGTACATGCACGCAAAACATGAAAATAAAATGGAGGAATATGCTTAGCGTTAATAATCTCCGCAAATCTTACAATGGTCTGATAGCTGTCGATGGAATATCCTTCGAGGTGAAAAAGGGGGAGACATTCGGCCTGCTCGGACCCAACGGTGCGGGAAAAAGCACCACGATAAATATGATGACGGGATTGTTGAGACCGGATGCCGGAACTGTGGGAATTAATGGCGACGGCAATCCGCTTGACTCGAGAGTTCGCCTTCAAATCGGGAACGCTCCGCAGAGCCTGTCGATATATGAGGATTTAAATGCCGAGGAGAATTTGGCGTTTTTTGGAAAGCTGTATGGCCTTTCCGGCAAAGTTTTGAGCGAGAGGATCGAGTGGACGCTGGAATTATCCGGATTGCAGGATAGAAAGAAGGATTTGGTGAAAACTTTTTCCGGCGGAATGAAACGCAGGTTGAATCTCGTATGCGCTCTTATTCATCGTCCTCGAATACTTATGCTGGATGAGCCAACGGTCGGCGTTGATCCGCAGTCCCGCAATTATATTTTTGATAACATCGAAAAGCTGAAAAGCGAAGGATTGACTATCGTTTATACCACTCACTATATGGAAGAGGCTCAGAGACTATGCGATCGGGTGGCGATAATAGATAAGGGGGAAATACTGGTGCTTAATTCGGTCGATCGATTAATAGAGGAGCATGGCGGGGAGTCTGTGATCAAGGCAACTCTGGAATCTCCCCCTGCCGATGGGATGAAACTGCCGGGAGAGCTAAACGGAGTCGATTTAAGAATCGAGACCATGCAACCAATGAAGGAGTTAGCCAAATTAACCGCCAGCGGTTTGAAGTTCGTGCAGCTTCAGGTCGACAGGCCGGATCTTGAGGCTGTCTTCTTGAACCTGACGGGAAGGAGATTGCGAGACAGATGATCACGATGTTTATCATGGCTATAAAGGACCTTCGTCTTCTTTGGCGAGATAGATTCGGACTGTTTTGGGTAATCGGGTTCCCATTTGCGATAGCATTATTGTTCGGAACCATTTTCTCCGGCGGGGGAGGAGAAGCATCTAAGATTAATATCGCGCTGGTCGATGAGGATTCGACTGAATCATCGATAGCATTCATAGGTGAAATCCGGAGATCCGATGCTCTACAAATATATCCGATGAGTAGAGATTCGGCATACGAGGAGGTTCGGAGAGGAAAAAAGGCGGCTTCTGTGGTAATCGAGAAAGGTTTCGGTGAAACCCGCGGATTCATGTTTGGCGGTGAATCTCCGATTGAGGTGGGAATCGACCCCTCACGGAAAGCGGAATCAGGTTATCTTAAGGGGCTTCTCACTCAAGCGATGTTTAAACAGATGTTTGATAAGTATTCGAAACCGAATTCGGCTTTGCAGACGATAAGGAAGGAGAGGAGAATACTTTTGGAGGATTCGGGGCTGGAGTCGGAGCAAAACAAGCTGTTAGGCAAGCTGTTCGATGACTTATCGCACTTCATGGAGAATGTGGATACAACAGTTTATTCCACCGGAATGTCTATGGAGTCGATGGATTTTAAGACCAGGGAGATATTTATAAGCAACAAAGGGAAACCGCACTCTGCGTTCGAGGTTACATTTCCTTCGGCAATTCTCTGGGCATTGATAGGAGTTTCGGCGGCATTCGGCGTATCTATCGTACAGGAGAGAACACGTGGAACCTATCTTCGCTTGAGATTGGCTCCGGTTACCCGATCACAAATCCTTGGCGGTAAAGGATTGGCATGTTTCATGGCGGGTATTGGTGTCAGCACAGCTTTGATTATATTCGGACATATAGTATTCGGAGTAAGAATCATCAATTTGGGTATGCTGATTACGGCATTGGTTTGCAGCGCCTTGTGCTTTGTCGGCGTTATGATGCTTATCAGCGTTATGGGCAAAACAGAACAGGCGGTCGGCGGAGCAGGCTGGGCGATTTTACTGGTTTTCGCTATGGTTGGCGGCGGGATGATGCCTGTGATGTTTATGCCGGATTGGCTTTCAGCAATAGGGTCCTTCAGCCCCGTAAAATGGGGAATTATTGCGCTGGAAGGCGCTATATGGAGAGATTATTCCATGACAGAGATGCTAACGCCGTTAATGATTCTTCTTGGGATCGGTATCCTTTGTTTCTCTATCGGAGTCAGTATCTTACGGCGATACGATGGTTAAATCGACATCCCCGCCATTCTGCATGGCACAATACATACTATTTTGCATATTAGTTTCCAAAAAACAGTTGACACAATGTGTATTGATTTTTTAACTTATGTGAGTTTTCAAATATAAGTAGCGACTTGAATAGTGTGAGACTTTTTAGCTGTCTGTATAGTAAGTTCTTGAAATACCGGTTTATTCCGTTTCTGATGGTTTTGATGGTATCAGCGCCTTTGGAGATTCATTCAAGCGATTTAGTGGTTGCCGATAGCCTGAAATCCGTCCATGAGTATGGTAAAGCAATGGAGATCTATCGAACGGCGGTGAAAAGTGATTCCTCCGATGCGCACATGTTACTGAATTTAGGAGATTGTCTTATCAGTTACGCGGAACTTCAGCCAAAGAATTATCAACTGCCTTATTACGAAGAGGCTTATACGGTGCTAAGTAAGGCGAATGAGTTGGACTCAAATAACGCTGAAGTCCATTTTCAGATTGCGCGAACTCAGGGACGGGTGGCATTATTCAAGGGCGTCTGGAGTTCGATCGGTTTGGCAAAGGAAGTGAAAAAGGAGGTTGATAAGGCATTGGAATTAGATCCGAAGCATGACGGCGCTTTGCACATACTGGGTCGGTGGCACCGCGAGGCATCCGACAAACCGAAGATTTTCAGAGCGCCGATCGGTTTGGGTTCAGCCAATAAAGAGGATGCTTTAATAGCTCTGAAAGAAGCGGTTAAACTGCGTCCTGATTACATAAATCATCACCTTGAGCTGGGAAAAACATTTATCTCGATCGAGAAATATCCCGAAGCGAGAAACCAGTTTTATAGAGTATTGAATCTTGAACCCCAAAAGCCGATTGAATTCGAGTATCAGAAGGAAGCAAAGGAGCTCTTAGAGGTAATTGAAGGGAAAATCTGACAGATTCTTGAAAAAGGTAATTGTTTAGCTTATATTGATGATAACTGGCGGAAACAAAATTATTTAACATAGCAGGAGTGTGTAATGATAAAAAAGCTACTTAGATTAATTATTCCATTGGGAATCCTGAGTTTATTTTTAGCAAGCAATGTACTGGCCGGAGGTTTGGCATTATCCGGCGTCGGTGCCAGGGCTATTTCCATGGGAGGCGCCTTCAGGGGGGTGGCTGATGATTGGTCGGCGTGTTACTGGAATCCGGCGGGACTTGCCACTCTGGAGAAATCCGAGTTCAATGGCACCGTTAGTATAATCAGTCCTAAGCCGGAATATAATCCCAATTACGTTCTCCGCTCGTCGGATGGTGATTTCGAGTACTCCCTGGGATACAAGAATGGCACTTCCTGGTACACACATGATGAAAATCATAAAATCCCCAGTATCTCAGGTTTTTTCAAGTTCCCGGGATTGGGCGATGCTGCCGCGGGTATTGCAATTTATATACCTTATGGTACCGGAGCCGTCTGGGATATATATGATTTGCCAACCGGCTATAATACACTTCAAAGCTGGGAAGAGGTTGACCATAAGAGCGAGATCAGTGTTGTAGATTTTCACCCTACTTTTGCAAAACAACTGACTGACAAACTGTCATTCGGCGTCGGTATTTCGATTCAACAGGGGAGTGTATTCCTGCAGCAAGTGAAATCCACGCAATTTTCCACTTCGGCTCCATATCCTTATAATTTCTTCTTTACGAATATGGAACTCGATGGAGAGGGGTGGGGATACGGCGCTAATGCTGGATTATTGTTCGACGTTAACGAGAAGCTAAGCGTTGGTCTGGCATATCGCTCGCCTACGACGATTACGATTGAGGGCGATTCCCAGCTCGATTTGTATACTCCGTATAACCAGGGCCTTGTGGATCTATACAACTCCTATGAGACCGCCGCCGACTCAGCAACTGCTAATTTATTCAGAGGCGATGTATATAACGCATATCCGCCGGCTGAAGCCGAATTGAAGCTTCCGGCGGATTATGGAATCGGTTTCGCCTACAGGGCAACAGAAAAACTTACCCTTTCGGCGGATTTCAATTACACCGATTGGTCTCGTTTCGACGAAGCTAAAATCGACTTTATGGGCAGCGGTCCCTTCGGAGATCCCCAGGAGGACGCAACTCTTTATACTGAGTGGGAAGGAACGTTCCGGTTCTCATTCGGTCTGGAATACCTTTACTCATCAAAATTAGCGTTCAGGGCAGGATATTTCAATGATCCATCCCCGATTCCCGATGAGACCTTCACGCCGACTATCCCCGATATCGGGACCAAAAACAGCCTTAATGCGGGTGTAGGTTACGATCTGGGGACATTCAGAATCGACTATAATTTCGAATATATTAAATTCAGTGATCGTACGGTACCGCAGTTGACCGACGCTAATAATGATGGAACCTTTGACAACCATCCGGGTGAATATAGCATGGATCTGTATGCCAGCTTTATTTCCATCACCCATCAGTTCTAATAGTAAGGAGATGACTATCATGTTAAAGATACTTAAAATCGTCTTGGTTGTAGTTAGTATAATAGGAATGACCCTATTGTACAATTCGTGCGACGAGAGATCATTACCGCCCGAACTAACAGTAGAAAACGGATATGATTTTACATCATCCTATGATGATACAGCCTCCTTCTGGTTTAATTTCATGGGCAACAATACCTTCAGAGAATTATCGATTTATACCCCTCCTGAATATGATCCGACGGATACTACGACGCTTTATCCGGTGTTGTACCTGCTGCACGGATACGGCGGAGATCAGGATTACTTTACTCACAGGTATGGACTAAATGAAATTGCCGATGAACTAATCGCCAAAGGCGAGATAGAGCCAATGATAATAGCGACTATCGACGCCTCAAGCATGCTTGGCGGAGGATGGTACACCAACACCGAAGCATTTGACACGGTGCAGGTAATAGATACCCTTTACTGGACTTATACCGACTGGGACGAGGGAACCGGAAATCCAATCGAATCAACGGCGGTTGAGGGGACCTTCGTTGTGGACCGCACTTTCGCCGGTTTGTACGAGGATCTGATTGTGCAGGAGCTGAAAAGCCAGGTCGAGAATACTTACAACGTGTATTCCGATCGTCAGTATGTGGGTATAGGCGGTCATTCGATGGGCGGTTATGGCGCGATGAAACTGGCGATGAAATATCCCGAGGTTTATGGATCAGTCTCATCGATGTCCGGACCGTTGTCTTTCCAAGAGCTTACCGGTTTGATAGACAGCGTTCTGGCAGAAAATGGTATCTTCGCCGGTAATGATAACAATGAAACGCTGTTCCATAACATGACTCCGACGCATACTAAACCGCTGACGTCAATGATGCTTTCAATGGCTTCCGTATTTTCTCCATACCCGATAGATGATACGACTTACACTGATTCATCGTACTATGTGAATCTACCGATCTATGATACACTAAAAACCGTTTTCCAGCTTAGGGTGGAGCTGCCGTTTAACTGGACATACCCGGAGACGCAAGCGCTGGACGACAGTATATGGAATAAGTGGGTGGCGGAGGATTGCTTATCGATGCTTGATTCCACCTATTCCAGCAGTCTGACAAATACCGCCGTTTATATGGATTGCGGGGATAATGATGAACTAGGCATCAAGGCGCATAATGATGCATTTGATCAGCAGTTAACAGCGGAGGGTATAACCCATGAATATATAGTCTATTCGGGATATGTCGGCAATGATGCCAATCATTCCGATTTCGTATCACAACGATTACGAGAGGTATTGAAATTCCATTCGGAAAATTTCCAGTAAGCAGCTGTTGATTAAAGTTTAGGTTTTGAAACCGAGGGGAAACCCTCGGTTTTGACTATAAACTATATACGAATCATGACAAAGGCGATATAATTCGGTCATTCGGTATGTCTAAAGACATTGTTGACAAAATATTACGCTTAAAAGCGCAGCATAATGCAGTAATACTGGCGCATAATTACCAGATACCCGAAGTACAGGATATTGCGGATTTTGTGGGCGACTCTTTAGGATTGTCGCAAACCGCCGCAGAAACCGATGCCGATACTATCGTGTTTTGCGGGGTGCATTTTATGGCGGAAACCGCCAAAATCCTGAGCCCCGGCAAAAGGGTGATAATCCCCGACAAGAACGCCGGCTGCCCTATGGCGAATATGATCATGGCGCGTCAACTGGCTAATTTGAAATCGAAGCATCCTGATGCCTTCGTGGTCTGCTATGTTAATTCGACGGCCGAAGTGAAAGCGCTCTCCGACTATTGCTGTACTTCGGCTAACGGACCTCAAGTAGTAAAAGCCGTGCCGGAAGACAAGGAGATCATCTTTGTCCCGGATCGATATCTCGGAACCTGGGTAATGAAGCAAACCGGACGCGAGATGATTCTTTGGGATGGCTATTGTCCGACTCATCATCGTATCCTTCCGGAACACCTTATGCAGCAGAAGCAGAAACATCCCGATGCCGCAATCATTGCTCATCCGGAATGCATTCCGGAGGTAACCGATATGGCGGATTTTGTGATGTCTACTTCCGGTATGATTAAGGCGGTAGAAGGAGCGGGCACAGATGAGTTTATAATCGCAACCGAAATTGGGATGCTTCATCCCCTCGGGAAAGCTCATCCCGATAAGAGCTTCTATCCCGCCACCGAACTGGCGGATTGCCCGAATATGAAGCTTAATTCCTTAGAAAAACTCCTTTGGTCGATGGAAGAACTGCAGCCGGAGATATCCGTCCCCGAGGATATAAGGCAGAAGGCGCAAACGGCTATCGATAGAATGATCAGCATAACTTAATGTTATGATTAAAGGCTTCTCGAAGTTAGCTTCCGCCGCAGCCCTTTCCAGCATACTTGCTGCGCTGCTGGTCGGAATAATAGAAGCTTCATTGCTTTTCACCACCATCGGCAATTGTGCCGATTTTTTAGTCTTCAAATACGCGGTTTTGCTTTATGGGATGTTGGGGATAGCTGCTGCCGCAGGAGCCACATTGTTCTGGTTCTTATTCTCTCAGTTCGCAAAGGGGATATCATTCAAAACAATCTACTGGCTGACTTTGACATTTATTTCCGGAGTCGGGATTCACGGATTAATCCAATATCTATGGGTCACTTTATGGTCGCTCCCGGCTATCCTGCCTTCGAACAAGCTGGGGCTTCTAATCTGGACAGCGATTTTCGCAGCTGTATTTTTTCCGTTGTGCCGCTGGCTGGATGCTAAATCAGGAAATCGCCTTTCAGGAAGACGTGTGAATCTCATTCTGGTTATCCTCATTTTCTCGATACCCTTGATTCTGGGAGCTGCTTTGGGAAGAGACAGAGATTATATGATAAAAGGCGCTTCTCACCCCCTTACCGACAGCAAACCCAATATATACCTTATCGTTGCAGATGCCTTGAGAGCGGATTACCTGCGATTGTACGGAGGGGAAACAGCTGCTCCCGCACTGCGCTCATTGAGGGAAGATGGAATACTCTTCAAGCACGCTTATGCGCCTTGCTCCTGGACACGTCCCTCGTTTGCTTCCCTATTGACAGGTGTTTATTCGAATCGTCATGGAGTAAGGGAGTTTTTGACCGGTAAATTCAGCGATGAGATTCCCAGCTTGCAGAAGCACTTATCCGATAACGGCTATTACACTTGCGGCTTCTTCAATAATGCCAACCTCTCCCCTGACTTCAAATTCCAAATCGGTTTTGATGAATATTACTATCTTTTCCCCGCCAATAAAGCCGGTCCTTCCGGGGCGGCGGTTTACCTGAGATTGCGCCAGTGGCTTAAAGGTTACGGGCTTTTGCCCGAGTCGGAATATTATCACCCATCGCAGTATTATAGACCTGCTGAAGAGTTGATTCCTGCGGCTCAGGATTGGATTAAGATAAATCCGGATTCATCCCATTTTGTGTTATTGCACCTGATGGAACCGCATGGTCCTTACTTCCCTCATCCTTATAACGGCAGGGCTTATGGGAAAGCTCTCAATTCTAATGCTGATCAGACGGATATCCTTTACTGGGGCGATATTTACCGACAGGAGATTGTCCACATGGATTCTTGCTTATCGGAGTTCTTCGGCTATTTGAAGGAGGAGGGTCTTTACGATTCGTCCCTTATCATTTTTGCATCCGATCATGGGGAGGAATTCTATGATCACCAATATATGAATCATGGAACCACGCTCTACGAAGAAGTAATACGGATTCCGTTAATAATCAAATTACCCGGCAATCATCGGGATACAAGCAGTATCGAGAGTTTGGTTTCGCTGATAGATATTCCCTCAACAATCGCCGGAATCCTGAACACCGATGCTCCGGACGACTGGGATGGCATAGACGTGATATCGAATATAAACGATAGAGCTCGCCGCTTTGCGGATTTAAAAAATGATGAACTGGATTTGTATTCGGTTGTCACCGAGGATTATAAATTAATTCACAACTCATCCAATCCTAAAAATGTTGCGGAATTCGAGTTATATAGTTTGATTAAGGATACGGAGGAAAAGCGCAATATTGCCGGTGATTATCCTCGAATTGTGGATAGCCTGTATGCCCTGATTCAATTGGAATTGAAACAGTACCAAGTATCGGTTTCGTCGGATACGTTGAATCTGGATAAGGCAACTATTGAAAGACTAAGAGCTCTGGGATACTTAGAATAACATTATTTTCTTTGCGATTTTTCGAAAAAGACGGTTTTCTGCATATAAACATATAAGGAACATTACCCCATGATAAATTTCGAATTTCGATTGCCAACCAAAATCGTTTTTGGGATCGATGAACTTAAAAGAGCCGGAGGATTTGCGAATCAATTGGGAAAGAAGGGGATGATTGTGATCGGCAAGGGATCAGTTAAAAGGCTTGGTTACTATGATTGCCTGGTAGAATCTCTAAAAGAACATAATGTAGAATTCGTTACTTTCGAAGGCATTGAACCGAATCCCCGCTCATCCACAGTGGATAGAGCGGGTGAAACCGCCAAGCGGGAAAAAATTGACTTCCTGATCGGATTCGGCGGCGGTTCGACTATGGACGCCACCAAAGCTATCGCAGTTCGCGCTCTGGTCGATAGTCCTATCTGGGAATATATCCGAGGAAAGGATGGCGAACGCCCGCTGCTGGTCAAGCAAGCCCTTCCTACTTTAATGATTCCTACTGTGGCGGCGACATCATCGGAAACCGACGCCGGAGGGGTAATAACCAATTGGGAAACGCATCAGAAGTGCGGACTGATAAATCCTTTGTTATTCCCGAAAATCTCGATTATCGATCCCTCCTTAACGGTTTCGGTAAATGCCGAAACCACAGCCGACGGCGCCATTGACATCATATCTCATGTTCTCGAGAGCTATCTTGCGGGGAACAGCAATGCTCCGGTTCAGGATAGAATTACCGAGGGTATTATCCGTACCGTGATGGAGAATGCTCCCAGGGCAATTGAAAATCCTGATGATCTCGAAGCTCGGTCTAATTTGTCCTGGTGTTCATCCCTGGCATTGTCGGGATTCGTTAATTCGGGCAGGGGAGGCGTTTTCTCCGTTCATCTCATAGAACACGCTATTTCGGCGCATTACGACATCGCTCACGGCGCTGGTTTGGCGCTTCTCTTCCCGCCCAAAATGCGCTTTGATATCGGAGCCATTCCCGAGAGAATGCAAACCCTGGGTAGGAACCTATTCTTTAAGGAGGATATAACTGCAGAGCAAACTGTGGATTTGTTCGAAGAATGGCTGGATTCAATCAACCGGAAACTGACTTTCAGAAAACTACGGATCGATGACTCGAAATTCGAACGGATGGCTGATGATGTTATCAGGATGTTCGGCGGGAAGGAAGAATATCTGAAGAATCCCCGACCCATTTACAAACAGGACATAATCGATATGTTTGAAGCCGTTAAATAGTGTATCGAATTTTCGCTTCAAATCGTGAAAACTCGATAAGATCAGGATTAAAACTATGGATATCTTTGAAATAGCCGCTCAATTTATGGAAGTATCCGCACGCACCGCCCCCAAGAGTATGGGGAAGGATTTCATTGCTGCAAAAATAATCCCGAAAGAGAAATTAGACGAACTCGCTGACGAGATGGATCGAATTCATCGCGAAGAAAAGCGGCGGGATTTTGATAGAGATGCAAATTCTGTACGCGCTTCGGGTGCGATTCTGCTGATCGGATTACAGGATTCGGATGAAGTCGGTCTCGATTGCGGCGGCTGCGGCTATCCCACCTGCGAAGAAAAAGCGGCACACCGGAGAAAGGGCAAGGAGTTCACCGGTCCGATATGCGTCTTTAGACTTTTGGATATGGGTATTGCTTTAGGTTCTGCGGCGAAAACCGCATCCATATTCAATTTCGACAGCCGGATCATGTATCGTATCGCGATCGCTGCCATGAATTTAGGATGGATTGACTGGGAAGTAACAATGGCTATCCCTATCTCGGCATCCGGCAAATCGCCATTTTTCGACCGCAAATCCAGCGATGAGACTCTCGATGTTTGAAAGCGGATACAAAATAGCCATATTAACTATATAACTAAGTAAACCAATGCCGGGAAAATTAAAAACGCCATCCGTTCTCTTCGGATGGCGTAAATTTAGGGGAGCGAGAGATTGAAGTAACACTTTTCATTGAAAAGTCTAAAGGATTTACGTCCGCGTCGGAAGTATTTCGCTTTCGCTGCTCCACAAAGGAGGTCACGGCGTACACTCAACTCCCGGAGGTTACCTTCATTGGTTTGGTGTTAAAGAACTTTTCAATCGTACTCGCTCCTGCAATTTTATTATAACATATACTACCGAAAATTGCAAAAGTTTATTTGTTAAAAAGCTATTTAATTTGTAATGGTCTCCTGTAACATTAAGTAATATATTTACTTACCGTATATTTGTGTCCGGCCGCCGGAGATTAACCACATTCACAATTCGATTTATCGTGAAATAATCTTGCTATTTGAGATTATATTTGATTTAATACCAGCATGCGTACGTTTATTGCCGTGGATATACCTGATGATGCAAAAATGGCACTGGATGAGCTTTGTGCCGGATTTCGGCGGAGCGGATGCCGCGTATCCTGGGTACGAGCCAAAAACCTTCATCTTACAGTAAAATTTATAGGCGAGTTAGATCCTGAAAGGATCCCTGAATTGAGTGCGGCTTTAAAGGAAGCAATCAAAGGACATGGCAAACAGCTTGTTTCCCTGCAGGGTCTTGGAGGATTTCCCAATACCGGAAAACCGCGGGTCTTATGGGTCGGAGCTGAACAAGGGAAAGACTGGTTCGTAGAGTTAGCCAAGAAGATAGATAAAGCTTGCGCTAAACTGGGCGTTAAGAGGGAGAAAAAGAAACCAAGTCCGCATTTGACAATCGGCCGCGTCCGGGATTTACGCGATTGGCATAAGCTCGAGGAGAGCTTCAACGATGCTTCCTTTGGATATCCAGCTTTTGAGGTTGGCAATATAACTATTTATAAAAGCGATTTATCGCCGCGGGGCGCGGAATATACGGTAATTGAGAAAATTTCATTGGATTAAACCGGATGATTGGCAAAAATAAAAGAAGAGCAGCCGAAGGTTCAATGCGCCTGTGCGTGCTTGCCCTTCGGGACATAAGGGTAGGCCGGACATTCTTGTCCGACAAACACAGATCCGTAGCCGAAGGCTATTCTTTCGGAACCGTCATTGCGAGGAGCATAGCGACGAAGCAATCCATATACTCGGTAGCCGAAGGCTTGTCCTTCGAGAGATAACTTAGCAGCCGAAGATCTATAAACTCGCAGGCGTTTCCGTTACAGATAACATAATTTACGGATAACAAAAGTTAGAGATTAATTTATCAAATTTAGCTGAAAACAGAAGTCAACTTTAAGGAGGGATAGGGCAGGTATGACAGAACTTTCGAAAGATAAAAAGAAAGCGGTGGATGCCGCAGTAACTCAGATAGAACGTCAGTTCGGCAAAGGTTCCATAATGAGGCTTGGCTCCGATGGAGTGGCGGTGGGGATCGCTACAATCCCTACCGGTTCTTTGAGCCTGGATTTTGCTCTGGGAGTGGGAGGAATTCCGCGGGGACGAGTAGTCGAAGTATTCGGTCCCGAATCATCGGGTAAGACAACCCTGGCGCTGCACATGGTAGCCGAAGCTCAGAAAGCGGGCGGAATAGCGGCTTTCATAGATGCCGAGCATGCGCTGGATCCCGTCTATTCCAGACAATTGGGGGTGGATATCGACAACCTGCTTATTTCCCAACCGGATACGGGCGAGCAAGCGCTTGAGATTGCGGAAACTTTAGTTCGCAGTAATGCTATCGATGTTATCGTGGTCGATTCCGTGGCGGCTCTGGTGCCGAAGGCTGAAATCGAAGGCGAAATGGGCGATGCCCACATGGGACTGCAGGCGCGCCTTATGTCTCAGGCATTGCGCAAATTAACCGGCGCTGTTTCCAAGTCTAAAACAAGCCTGGTGTTTATAAACCAGATCAGGATGAGAATCGGTGTAATGTTCGGAAATCCGGAAACTACAACCGGAGGCAATGCTCTTAAGTTTTATTCCACGGTGCGATTGGATATCCGTAAAATAGCCACTCTCAAAGATGGCGGCGAGATGATCGGCTCCAGAACCAGGGTTCGCGTAGTTAAAAACAAGCTTGCTCCGCCGTTTAAAGAAGCCGAATTCGATATCATATATGGATCCGGAATCAACCGTCTGGGTGAGTTGGTTGACCTGGGAACAGATATCGGCATCCTCGAACGCGCCGGAACCTGGTATTCGTACGGCGAGAACAGGTTAGGGCAGGGCAGAGCTAATGCTGTCAAGTATTTGGAAGAAAATCCCGAGTCGATAGGGGAAATCGAAAACGCTATAAGAGAGCGAAAGGGCCTTACCAAACCGAAGCCGAAAGAAGAAAGCCCTGCGGAGGAATAAATTCCGATGGGGTTGAGAATTACATCGATTCAAACTGTCGGCAAGTATAAGAAAAAGGCTCTGGTGGAATTCTCCGATGGTAACTCAATCGGGTTATCACCCGAATTAGCGGCAATGGAATCTCTTTATGAAGGGCGGGAACTGACGGAATCAGAGTTTTCAGACCTGCAGCATAGACATCAGTGCAATGAAGCATATAATACCGCCTTGAGAATTTTATCCCGTCGCTCTCACTCGAAGGGGGAACTTAAAGATAAGCTGAAAATCCGAAAATTCTCATCAAGTATTATTGAAAAGACAATGCAGCGACTGGAATCCGAGGATTATCTGGATGATGAACAGTTCGCGGTCGATTATGTTAAATCCAGAGCAGCGAATAAACCGCGGGGAAGAATTCTTATAAAAAAGGAGCTTTCCGATAAGAAGATATCACGCGAGATTATTGAACGTGCAGTGAGCGAGTATTATCCCGAATCGATGGAATTTGAGTTAGCGCTTGAGCTTCTATCCAAAAACAGCGCTCGTTTTGGTAATTTGGCAGAAGCGGAATTAAAATCGAAACTTAACAGCTTCCTAAAGAACCGGGGATTTTCCTTTGAAATCATTAATTCACTTGTTAACAGGTATATCCCCAAAGACATATAGACAGATAAAAGGAAACCGTGAGTAGTAAGATATACTTTAGTTTCTCAATTTCGGATAATATGTTCGAGGGAGATGGCAGCATCGAAAGACGAATGCTAACGCCAGAGGAAGCTAAGGAACTGATTACTCCTGATGTAGAATCGATAATAAATCCTTCCCATAAATCTACCATTGATATAATGCGCGATAGGTACGGAATTGACCTGCCGGTTCCCAAATTTCCACCGCAAGTGCGGCTCAAGCCTGGCGACAGGATAATAGTAATGGGTGTTAGGAATCTACCTCGCCTGTTTCGGAGACATCAGTATACAGATGAAGAAATGGCGAATGCTGAATTTTCATTCGCACTGTATTCAGTATCTTAGCCCGTATTATTCATAAGTTTTGCCCGGGGTAGCGGAAGCCTTGCGCTTCCGGCATTTTATGAAATCCTCAATCCCAATCCGTAAATGCTCTATTGCTTTTAAACTCCCGAAGGGCAAGCCTTCGGCTGCGGATTAGCGGTCTTTATGAAGTGTATGGTTAGCGGTTGCTTCGCGATGGTGTTCTATTAACATGATTTTAATGAAACAACTCACGTATGGAATAGTTATGTTATCTAAGTTGAATTTTAATATAGAGGATTTATGGCAAATCATGTGTGTCCCTGGTGGCTGGGGTATCTGTTAGCCAGCCCCATTCGAAGATTATGGCAAAAGCCGGAAGAGATACTGCGCCCTCATATCAGAGAGGGGATGATTGCGTTGGATATCGGCAGCGGCATGGGATTCTTCACCTTCCCGATGGCTGAAATGGTGGGTCCGGAAGGCAGAGTTATCGCTGTTGATTTACAGCCTAAAATGATAAAATCCCTCAAGAGACGCGCCGAACGTAAGGGACTGGAAAATCGGATAGAGGCGCGTATTTGCGATGAAAATTCGCTTAATATGGACGACCTTAAAGGGCAGGCTGATTTCGCATTGGTGATGGCGGTTGTTCACGAAGTACCGGAATCGAATCGTTTTTTCCGGGAAGTTCATTCTGCGCTCAAACCGAATGGGCAGCTTCTTTTCGCCGAACCCACCGGGCATATCGATGAAACGGAATTCACATCATCCCGCGCAACCGCCGTGGAACAGGGATTCTCAATCGTGCAATCTTTACAGGTGAAACGAACTCATGCCGCATTACTCCAGAAAGCGTAGTCAGGTTGAGCGGCTCTACTGTCAACCCCTAAAAAACGGTTTCGTCTCTGCCTTCCTCAACCGATTCCGATGAAGTCGGGCAATGGATACGGCTGAAAGTCGATGTAAGCCAGATAATCCCCCGCCTTTATCCCAACTTGTATAAAATTAAGTAGATTTATCTTCTCCTATAGATTAGATTTATAAATATTATCAGGGTGTTTGTATGTTAAGTGTACAGGAACTTGAAGATTTACGGCAAAAGCTGGAAGGGGGCATCGGTGCAAAGATTAAGGATAAGCGGATTAAGGCTATTAAGGTCAACTCGGCATATCATTGGCAGCCACCGATGTATATTGAGGTTGGCGATTATTACCGCAATCTGGAAAAGGATTCGCCTTATGAACAGGTGATGGCGATTTTTGAGTCTACCCTATTTCTGGTATGCACGCTCAATCGCGGCATCAAGAATGATATGCCGTATTTTTTCGCCCGCGAGGACGTTCGGCAGGTTATCGAATGGAAATGAATATATATAATGTTGATATGTATAATCTGAAACCGGCGGAGGTTCAAATGCAGAATTTCGAATACCAAACAATGGAAGATAAATTCAGCCTGCGGAGAAGGGATTTCTTGAAGACCGGTGGAATTGTCGGCGCCGGTCTGGTTCTGGGGAATCCGTTAGTATGGGCTGAAGAAGCGGAACCGGAGAAGCAGGGCGAAAAACCTGCTACCAATATCGATGATGCCATGTCAGCGCCTAAGGGAAAATACGCCATACCGGGTCTGTTTGCGGGGAAGGTTGTACGAGTATGTGAGGATAATGTTTGGTCGGGTCAAAAGGCTGATCCCGAAGTAGTTAATTCGATGTTTGAAAAAGGGTTGCGGGAGCTGACCGGGAAAAGTCCCGAAGAAAGCTTCAGTCTTTTCTTCACAACCGATGACATCGTCGGAATTAAGGTTAATCCGGTGGGACCGGCTGTGATCAGCAACCGTATGGAATTGGTGGACGAAGTTGTTAATTGGTTGGTTGCCAACGGCATAAAAAAGGAGAACATAATTATCTGGGATCGCATTTCATATATGCTTGAAAATGCCGGATTCACATCGGAGAGATATCCGGGGATAGGAATTGAAGCGCTGCATATTATGATTCCAAGCTCCGAACAGGGGAAAAATGAGAAGAAATGGATGGACAAAAATGGCAGGCATATAAGCTCAGATAATTTCGATCCGGATTATTACTATTGGGCGGATATCGAAGCGCCGCAGGACAATGAATATCTTCATCAGCACGTGTTCAATGATAAAAAATCGTATTTCGGAAAGCTGGTCACCCAAAAATTGACCAAGGTAATCAACATGTCGGTATTCAAGAATACCGGAAACGGGATTTCAATGGCGACTAAAAATCTCGGATACGGTGCTATATGCAATACCGGACGGCTTCACGATAAGCTGTTTTTCGATATCTGTACCGAAGTTCTTGCGTTTCCGGCTATCAGGGATAAACTGGTATTGAATATCGTGGACGGTTTAAAGGGGCAGTATGAGGGCGGTCCAATGGCTGCTCCGGAATATCTATACGATTATAATTCCATATTTTTCTCCACGGATCCTTTTGCGGTGGATATGATCGGACACAAATTAATGGTTGAAAAACGCAAGAGTATGGGAATCAAGGTAAATGAACATCCCATATTCACCGAATACCTTCATTACGGACAACGACTCGGTCTGGGAATTGCGGATACCGAGCAAATTGAATACATAGACATTTAGTAAATGACAAAGAATATCATTTTAGGTGCGATATCTATCTTCTTTATCATCATTTTCAGGGCTTCCGGCTCCGAGCTTGTACCCAAAGATAACTTCGTTCCGGGCTGGACTAAATCCGAATCTCTTCAGGTATTCGTAAAAAATGAGCTTTATGCACATATCAACGGCGGAGCGGAACTGTTCTATGAATTCGGGTTTGAGGATTTGATGCTTCAACGATATAAAAATGGCGAACGCGAGATTGACATTGAGATATATAGGATGGAGAGTCCTGCATCGGCGCTGGGCATCTATTTGTACAAAAATAGGACGGTAACACCGATCGAGGGTATTAATGCCCTGAATTCGGGCAATCGCTCTCAGGTCAATATAGTTAAAAGCGAGTACTTTTTTCTGATAAATAATTACAGTTTCGATGAGAGCTTAATTCCGGTGATGATTAATCTGGCTAATCGAGTTTTGGAAAAGATAAAATGGAGGGAACCGAAAGACCTTTTCGAATACCTGCCAAAGGAGGATTTGATCTCCGGTTCCGAATTGCTGATACGCGGGAAATATGCGCTTCAGCCAATTTTTACATTCGGTAAGGAAGGGATTCTTCAACTGGATGGAGAGATTTTCGGAGTTGTGGGGGATTATAAGGGAAGTGGGGAGAATATCTATACAAGGTTGATGATTCCGTATCCTGATAGGGATTATGCCGAGATGGTATTTGCGGATTTGAGCGATAATCTGGATTCGTACCTTACGAAGGTTGAGGAATGGAGTGAAGGCTTTGTTTTCCGCGATTACAATGACAAATATGGAATTGTAACTCTGCGCGGGGCAGAATTGGATATCAAAATTAATCTCATAGATAAACCGAAAAAATAAAAAATGGGTACTGAATGGTAAAGTTGAACATCGATAAAGAGGAATTTAATCCGCAGAGGATTTTTTGTATAGGGCAAAATTACTCCGAGCATATCAAAGAGATGAATAGTGATATACCATCGAAGCCGGTTATTTTCGCCAAGCCGAATACCTGCATAGTGCTGCCCGGAGAAGACATATACTTTCCAAAACATGGGAAATTACTGCATCACGAAATAGAAGTTGTAGTTCTGATTGGACGGGAAGGGAAGGATGTATCGCGGGAACAAGCTGATTCTTATATTGCAGGGCTAACATTAGGGCTGGATTTAACGCTTCGGGATATTCAAATGAAACTCAAGGATAAAGGCCACCCCTGGGAAGTATCGAAAGCCTTTGATCAGAGCGCTCCGTTAGGCGATTTTACCCCATTGAGTGAAATTGGCGATGTTAAGAGTATCGAGTTTTACTGCGAAGTTAATGGAAAGTTGAGACAACAGGGATCAACCAAAAATATGATATTCTCGATAAGTGATTTGATTTGTGAGATATCTACGATCTGGAGATTATATCCTGGGGACTTAATATATACTGGAACCCCAGCGGGAGTAGGTCCGCTGAATATCGGCGATAATATTACAGCTGCAAGTGATATATTAGGCAAATTTTCATGGAATTTGCTTAAAACGCCATAAAATGTCATATAGTATCATTATTCTTACAAACCCGAAATAGTGCCGTAGAGGATTATTATTTTCAAGAACATTGTAATTTGTACTTGACAACTCAGCTTAGCATTTGATATATTATTTTATCCAAACAGAGTATAAAACTAAAAAATCTAACGCAATACTCTGGTTCTTTTCATATCATTCATTCCTAATCGTTGGAATCGTTCTCTTACAAAGAAATCAAAAATCATTACATTTATAGATTTTAGCAATATAAAAGGAGATTTATGAACTCAATTAGCAAACAATGGGATGTTGTATTGGGGATAATATGGATTTTGCTATTAATCATTCCCAATTCAGCAGATGCAGCTCAAAGGATGGTTATTGGCGAGTTGGCAACTAATACCGGTTGCGTCTATTGTTTCTTTTCGGAAAACGAATTGGAGCGTCTTTATCCTCTTTATTCCGATAGTTTATCGATTATTCGCTATCATAGCAGCGGTCCGGATAACCAGGATCCATTTTATAGGTTCAATCCTGTTCAAAATACGGCAAGAATAAATTACTATGAACTAACCGGGGTGCCGAGGTTCTGGGTGGATGGTACATATAGCCATTATTTTACTGATTATGAGGATAGTATCCTCTCGAGAATGCCGGTGGAATCGCCATTTGAAATCACTCTATCCGGTTCGTTCAATGATGAGACGAAATCAGGTTTTATAAACGTTGTTATTTACGCGGAGAGTGATCTTCAGGACATACCGGAACATCCTCTGAAGCTCAGGGCAGCATTGGTGGAATCCGACCTTTTCTACAATGCGCCGAATTATCATTTCTGGCATGACCAGGTGTTCAGGTTGATGTACCCGAGTACCGAAGGCGAGCCATTTACTTTGGACGAAGAGGAAAGCAAGTTTTCCTCATTTGATTTTGACTTCGACGAATATGATTTCGACTTCGAGGAATGCGATTTCGTTGCTTTCGTTCAGGATGATTCAACCAAGGAGATTATGCAGGGGGCGAGGATCAATCTGTTGGATTTGGATGAAAATCCTCGCTTTGGGGTTCACGTGGAGCCTAATGATGGCAATATCATAATTCCGGGCGAAGGAGGAAGCTTTGTCTACACGGGCATAATCCGCAATTACGCGGCGAAACCAGAGACAAGTCAAGTATGGATAAAGCTGCGTTTTCCGGATGGCTCCGAAACCCAAATAATGAATGAATACGATATTCCACTTCAGCCGCTTCACAGCTTTATCGACTCTACTATTGTTCAATATATCCCAGCACATGCGCCGGAAGGGAGATATAAATATAAAGTTTATGTTGGTCATTACCCCACAGTTTATGATTCCTCGTTTTTCTATTTTGAAAAGGTCCCGCAGATTCAAAGTAATAAATATATTTCTTCTTACCGAACAGTAGGATGGTGCGCAAGCTGCAATCAAAGATTAAGCGTCGATAAAGATGATAATGCATCCGAATTTATATGTTCGCCTAATCCGTTCAATCCAACAGCCAGTATGAGCTTCATTTTGGATCGAGCACAGCATGTCAATCTGGAGATATATAATATACTCGGTAAAAGGATGGAAATTTTACGGGATGAGCATCTGGGTTCAGGACAACATAGGATAAACTGGGATGGGAGTAAATATCCCTCCGGTGTATATTTTGCGAGATTGGCGACAGAGGAGGGAGTTCGGACGATTAAGTTGACATTGTTGCGGTAGTTGGAGGAAGTTCAAAACCGGCCCAACCAGTTTCCCGCGGCATTCGAGGACGAATGCCGCGTAAAGGTATACTTGAAGGATAGGGATTGCTTCGCTTCGCTCGCAATGACTTTTCCAAGCCGTCGGATACGGATTTACGCTCCTTATGTATTATCCGGATTAGATCTACTTAAGCAAGAGCATCTTCCTTGTTTGTACGTATTCGCCGGCTCGGAGACGATAGAAGTAAACACCGGAAGCAATCTCATTACCGTTTGAATCCCTACCGATCCAGTGAATATGTTTACTTCCCGCATTTTGTCGTTCATTAACCGGAACCGATATACGCTGCCCCAGCATATTGAATATCTCCAGTTTGACATCCGAAGCTGCGGGCAGATCGTAGCGTATTTCAGTCGAAGGATTAAAAGGATTAGGGTAATTTTGATACAATTTGAACTCGCGCGGTAAGCCGGCTTCCTGAACTTCGTCGATACCGACAACCTGGTCTACGACCATTGTAACCGGAATACGCACCATATCTTCCTCATGATAGATATCATAGCCGAATAGATCTATATAACCGTGATATTCCCCAGCAGGTATGTTGGAGGCGTCGAAGGAAACGGTGACGGTGTCAACAGATCCCGGTAAGATATTCCCGCCTAAGGGTTCGGCGCGAAGCCATCCCGTTTGAAACTTAACCGCCAGGTTCTCGTGTATATACTCCTGATTATAGACTACCTGTAAACCATCGGAACCATCATCGTTCTGAATACCTACTGTGCAATAGTCTGTCGTGCCATCCATGTTTTGATACTGGTAGATAAAAGCCCCGCTTGATAGTATAATAATCTGAAAAGTGAAGGAGCCGCCATCATTGTATCGCGGAACGCCAATGAACGATACGATTGCGGAATCACTATTCTCAAAGTGATATATTTCACCGCCATTCAGCGGATTAAGATCATTCCAGAAACCGGCGAGAAGATTCCCGGGCGCCGAAGGATTCGGTAACGTTTTGTTATAGTAGTCGGTGTATGCGGAGGTGAAACTGACGAAACCGTTGGAACATATTCTATAGCTGTCAAATCCCATTCCGTAGAAATTTACATTAAATGGAAGCTGGAATGGTCCCTGATTATCGTCATCATCCATCACAACCAGCTCCCCCCTGTCGGTGATTTCTACCCAATTGAACAAAGGTCCTCCAGGTTCGTCGGAATCAATCCAGGTATAGCCGTACTCGTCCGGTCCTCCGCTTCCATTTATTTGCGGCGGATTCTGCTGATGTTCGTTCAAATCGGACTTGTCATAGTGATCGACGATACGGGTAAATTCATGGTTGCCCGTAGGCAACTTCGCAGCAGCGCTGAGGTTATCCTCAGTGTTGATTTCAATGCAATATGTAAGGTCAAGGTCGCCCTGATTTGATATATATAAACTACGATTTATAACTTCCCCGGCATCAAGCTCTATTAGATACTCATTCGGAGTTACGTCCATTCTCGCGCCTGTCATAGCGTAGCCGTGCGCTATGTTGGAAGGGATGGATTCAATATCTCCGGTATATGCCGCTGTCAGGTAATAATAGTAATTGTGATAGTTCTCTACAGCCTCGTCGTTATACGATGTATCGGGATATGGGATAGTTGTTAGCGCATCAAATGGTCCAGGCTCGTTTTCCGAGCGATATAACTTATAATACAATGGCTGTATATCCGGCGCTTGCCAGTTAAGCGCGATGACCGAATCCATGTCCTCAGTTGCTGTGAGATCGGATGGGCTGGGGTGCGCTGAAGTTAGCGTCAGGCTATCGTTGAGATCATTGAATATGAAAGTATAATCCTCGCCATAATTAGGGGTGATAACATAATCTTCGCCTTCGATACCATCCTTACCATAAGAAGCTATATCAGCATGCATGGGATAGATACGAAACGTGTAGGTAGTATTTGCATTAAGATACGCTTCGCCTGCCCAGAGATGAGCCGAATCATCGTAACCGGGATTTAATTCCGCAAGCAAGCTATTATCTCCGTAAACTGTCAAAGTCCAGTTGTGCTCGTTGCCGGAGGGATTCACATTAAGTATGGGCACATTTGGATTGTAATCAGGGCTTAAGATCATGAAAGGGTTTCCCAGCTGTAAAAGAGCGCTGTCCGAATAGTTTTCAGAGTACACCGCCCACTCATAGCTGTTGTCGGTGTCGGCAGCCAATTTCACCGAACCTGTGAAGATACCGTCACCGGCGCTTTGATCGGGATAGGCTCCGTCATCTCGCATAGCGGCGAACGAAGATGACCAGTTCTCGTCGTATATTCCCTGATCATCCCAGCTGCCCTTGCAATAGAACGCTCTGTAAGTGATATCTTCGGGATTGCCGAAGGATGCTCTGAGTATAACCTCCACCTTCGGTTCAAGCTGAAAATCGACCGAAAGAGTTTCATGCTCCGCAACGGTAATATCCTGATAAAACGGCAAGTAATTCGGGGGATACTCCACTGCCAAATTCCAGACGCTATCCGAGGGAATCCAGAAACCATAGGTTCCATCCTGATTGGCGGCAATTTGAAGTTGATCGGGATGGTTCAATATCGTAACTGTCGCCGGCAGTGGGTCAGCGGTTATCAGATCAGTAATCGTTCCGTGCACATATCCATATCCTTCCAGCATAGAAAAAGCCATGTTTACCGCCTCATAAGCGTCAACAATTCCCCAGCCGTAAGTATTGTCTTCACCCATATCGCCGAGATCAACGGCTGTGTCCATTAACACCTGCTTGATCTCTTCGGGGGTGAGGTCCGGATTGGCATCTTTCATGAGGGCTATGACGCCGGCGATATGAGGACATGCCATGGAGGTACCGCTTAACATAGAATAGGTTCCACCCGGATATGCGGAGCGAACATTCACACCGGGAGCGACTATCTCCGGTTTGGTGGCGGGAGAACCGTCGGGAGTGCAAATCGAGGGCCCTCTTGCGGAGAAATTGGCGATCGGGAAATTCGGATTGCTGCCATCCACGGCGCCGACAGCGAAATTCCTGTAATCATCGGTGGCGCGGTTGGCGGGTATTCTTAAGCCCTGCATTCCCTCGTTACCGGCGGCGAAAACCACACAGACGCCGGCGGCTTCGAGATTATCCAGAGTTTCCCAGTAGTAATCATTACATTCATCCCCCGGGAAACCGCTTAAACTGTGCCCCCACGAATTGGAGCAGACTGCCGGTACATCCCATAACGTTTCCGGATTCCCATCAGGATCGGCTACCCATTGAAACGCCTGCATGTAACGCAGCATCCTTGTCGGCAGGTTGCCTCCGCGATCGATAACACCGGCGGAAATCCATTCGGCATCGATCGCTACTCCGATTGTATCCCCTGTGGATGAAGCTCTTCCGCAGATGGTTCCCATGGTATGCGTTCCGTGATAACCATCATCGAAAGGATAACCGGTGTTGGTAAGGGGATCGTGCCATGCCCATTCGGGGTGTCCGTCGTAACGTGTGTCGTTACCTCTCCAGCGTTCTCTTAAAGCCGCATGATGACCATCGACGCCGGTATCCAGGTGGCTAACCAAAACCCCCTCGCCGGTGATTCCCATCGCCCATACTTCGTCAGCGCGGATAGCGGACAGACCGGTTTCCACAGTCTGAATGTCGTTTGTGAAATCGGTTACAGGATTATCCACCGGTTTTATGAGTTCGATTTCAGCATCGTAGATAATCGTTTCGATTTGAGGTAATGATGATAATTCCGCAATGGCTTGCTTCTTAGCCGCGGCGCCGATTGCATTGGTAATCCATAGAGGAGTATAGTCTCTTACTAAACCATTGTCGTGATAATCCTCCAATATCGGAATTACTTCTCGCTGCTTTTCAGACGCTTTGTTTTGAAGAATTCTGACGATTGACTCGTGACGCTGTTTTAATGATTGATGTTGTAGATCGAAATTATGCGCCAATGCAGGGGCATTTACTCTATCAGTGAGGAAAATTATCACTGGTATATACTCATCTGCACCATTTTGCAGCATAACCTTCTGCAGACCGACTGCAACTTCACCCGCTAAAGATGGATTAACTGATAACAGGTATATGATAAGCACAGATAAAATCGTCGTAACTTGTTTAAGCATAAGCGCCACCCTTTATATTGATTCTGCTGAAAAGCGGAAAACTATATTTCCTACAATTACATCTATTAATATGTAACACAAATTTCATACCATAATGCATAACAACAATTCGGCAATTATATCTTACCGAGTGATCACACTTTCTCAAAGGGATCGAATAGCTTTTTATATTCCTGTAAGGCAAAACGGTCGGTCATGCCGGCAATATAATCCGCTATGTTTTTCTTGATGCCCAACGGTTCTTTTCTTCTAAGGGCGGACGGAGGCAGCTGCCAGGGGTCATTTTGGTAGGTTTCAAAAAGCTGTTTGATAATTCGCTTTGCCTTATCACCCATACGCACCATGCGATGATTTCGATACATTCTACCAAACAGGAATTTTTTTAGAGCATTATGCTTTTCCTTCATCTCATCCGAGAGTTCAAGTGTCTTGCGTCGGCAATTACGAGCATCCTCAACACTTTTGATCCCGAATTCCTCGATATTGCGCATAGATTGCTCAACCAGAGACGAAACCTCCCGGTTGATCATCAGTCTGATAACCTGCCGATGACGCATCTCCTTTGAAAGACCCGGGAAAGAATGTATAACCCGGTCAGAGATCTCCTTCCAGATATCCAACTCGTTAACATCCTCGTAAGAGAGAAGTCCGGCTTCCAGCCCGTCATCGAGGTCGTGGCAGTTGTATGCGATCTCATCGGCAAGGTTTACTATCTGGCATTCCAAGAGCGCGCCTTCTTCCGGATGAAAATCCTCGGAGGAGGGGCTGTCATAGTCGGTTTCGTGCTTGATGATTCCCTCCCTTATCTCATAGCTCAAATTGAGTCCTTCGAACTGCGGATACTTGCGTTCCAGAATATCGACGACCCGCAATGACTGCTGGTTATGTTCGAAACCCCCGGAATCCGACATCAGTTCATTCAGTATCTCCTCGCCGGAATGTCCAAAAGGAGTGTGTCCCAGATCATGCGCCAATGCAATCGCCTCGGTTAAGTCCTCGTTAAGCCGCAATGCCCTGGCGATAGTTCTGCTGATCTGCGAAACCTCAATTGTATGCGTTAAGCGCGTGCGATAATGGTCGCCCTCGTGATTGACGAACACCTGAGTTTTATACTCCAGCCTTCGGAACGCCGTGGAATGGATTATGCGATCGCGATCCCGCTGGAAATCGGTTCGATACTCATGTCGGGCTTCATTATGCTGACGACCGCGTGAATGCGAGGATTTGAAAGCATAAGGAGCTAAAAGAGTATGCTCGATTTTTTCGTAATCAGTTCGTAACATCCGAATTATCTTTTTGCTTAAAGTTGAATATCAAACCTGCTTGATGGGTATCTCCTAATACCGGGTGATAGCGATACGAGTAACCTATACGTATAAATCCCTGCGATAACGAAATCCCCATAGCCGGAGTGGTTGGTTTTGATCTCAATCCGAGGTGAATCGACACTAATCGATTAAGACTGATGGATTGGCCCAGCCCCAGCCACTCTCCCGGCGCGTGCGAACCGAAGCAGAGATACAGCGTGGAGAGATTCGCTATCCTATATGATAGTCCAGCCAAATATAATCTATCGATTTCCCCCTCGCCAATATTTTTTGAACTCAGCTTGATACCGGAAACGGAAGCGGCGATTCCCAGCGTACCGTTATCGTATCCCCCCGAGAATCCTATTGAGCCGAATGATGCATAGTTCGTGTAGGTACCGATATCGAGGCTGAGGTATTGGTAGATTACGCCCGCATACATGTGCTTATAAAATCTCGCTCCGCCGGATATCCTGAAATTGTTCTCTCCGTATAAGTTCTTTTTGCCGAATCCGGCGTATTCCGCACCGAACGCATATCTTCCAATGGAGAGACGAGCTGTAACCAAGTTGGAGTTTAGTCCGGTTATATTGTAATGATTGGTATAATTACAACTTACACTATAGACATGTTCCATCAGCGGATAACCCGGATTAATCAGTAATCCGGCACCTTCCGACGGATTGGCGATATCGGCGCCGCTGAACACCGATGAGATCACTCCGAAGTCCGGTTTGTCGTTATAGGCTTTTATAGACGCGGGAAAAGAGTATATCAATATCAGTATTGTGATGATCAGTCTCATTGCCCCGCAATAACCAATACTCTCTTGATTTCCTGATTGACCTTCCCTTCGGCTCTGGCATAAAGAATATAAATACCTCCGGTCAGCAGGTTCCCCGATTCGTTTCTTAAAACCAACTCATACAATCCCGATGAATCGAATTCCTCACTATTTATTGTGCGTAGTAAGATACCATTGATATCATATAACTCAACCGTCAAATCGGTGTCTTCGGGGATAGAGTATCGCAGTTCAACTGAGTGTTCCGATTCCAGAAATATCACTTCCGGTGAAACCCCGAATGAGAAATCGTCACCAATCACCGGATTAACGTATCCGGGAGGATTACCGGGGGTTGAACCTGACGGTGAAGATGATGCCGCCCAGTTAGATAAAATGTCCTTGCCGTTTATATCCTGCTTTTCGTAAGATGTGCCATCACCGGCGTCAGTATACCAGATAAATCCCGAAAGGCTGTCATCACCGACTGCGAGGACTACCTTACCAGAGCTGTTCTTAAGCGTCATTTTAACTTCGATGAGCGGATAATCCTCACGCGCATGATCGCCCCAGACGCCGCTGCTATCGCCCCAATATCTCTCGAAGCTCATCTGGGATTCATCCTCGGAAATCGGATGTCTGGCTAATACCGCAAATCCTCCTGCCGGTACAATCGATTCATCCGGTATTGTGTTGGTATCGCCATCCTCAATGAGCAGCCAACCGGAGATATTTTGGTTTGAATTGGAATTATTGTAAACCTCGATCCATTCGAGATAAACCGAACGTCCGGGTTCATTGGCTAAAACCTCGGTTAAAGTGAGTGACGCTCTAACGGTTTGCGCCGTCAAAAAGGAAACCGATGAAAGAATAAGACTAATTATCAGGCGATACATTAAAATACACCCTCGAAGTTAGCGTACGCTGTTGACGATCCGTATCCATTCCGCATGACGACACGAAGAGTCAGATAGGCGGAACGGAGAATTTTGAACTTCTCGGCAAACCACAATTCAGTATAATTTTTATAGGTATCGATCCATACGCGCCGTTTAGCAGCCGCGCCGATCTCCAGTGTCATAGCTTCAGAAAGATTATAGAATATATATCCGACTAATTTACCGGACGGTTTCCCGACGAAATTATCCTCAGCAGACTTCCTTCGCTTATACGAAAACTCCCATTTAGACTTCAGACTTGCAGTTAACCGGCTAAACAAGTAACCTTGAGCAAAAATCAGTTTGGTTTTATAACCATAATATATATCATCTCCGAAGCCAAACCTAACTCTTAGGGCAAAGACGGATTTTTGACGGAGCTTAAAGCCTGAGAGCAGAGTATAAGAAGCCCTGGGATCCTCGCCCTTACCATAGCAGATAGCCGCGCCGGTGAATGTGAGTAATTCCGATAAATCATAATTGCCTTTAACTAATGCGCCGGCTCTGTCTCGGTTGTCGTTTTGATAGCTGATATCGGTATTATTGATAGAATAAGTCCGATCTTCGTTTTCCGAAATCCCGCCTGAGGTCAGATTTGTATAATTTTCGGAATAGAACCAAAAGGCGGATGTTAACATCGCTCGAGATGTATGCAATTCAGCTATACCGGCTAAAGCATGCTCTTCTCCGGATGAGCTTATCTCCGCGCCATAAGAGATGGTCTCCTTATCATGCAGCAGATATAATCCGTAATTCCGAAGCGTTACTTTTCCGCTTAAGGTATCAGGATATATTTGGCTGATAGAGATCGCAGCCCCGATCGTGTATGTGGAGGGAACCGTTTCAACTCCGAAGGAGATATTGCTCATTCGGAAATCGATATATTGATTTTCCGAATATAACAGCCATGGATTAAATTTCCAGGTGGAGAATCTCGCGAAAGCTCCATTGTAACTGCTTGAAGGCGTTCGCCAAAAATCAGCGGTACCGGAAGCTGTATACTTATTGTATTCGAAGTAATCCCTTCGCCCCGAATTCAAACCAAGCCCTAAATCGGTTGTGAAATTACCTAAAGCAATTTCGCGTATGATGCCATTATCCTTGTATTTAAGCAATCTCCTGTGAATGCGATTCGGTGAATCAAGTTGCCTCTTGGTTTCGATCAATCCTTCCCACCGATTCATGTACTTACACTCAACTCTGTAGATTTGCGAGGGAATATGAACCGACTCGTTGATATTATACGACTGTCTTGCTTTGTAATCAACAGCTAAGTCAGCTTTTTTATCATGTCCCTTCACAGAATGTTTGGATTTGAACTCCCGCACCGCTTGTTGAATATCGTATATTGAGTACGTTTTTGCGGTATCCACCAACTCACCGGATTCATATAATTCAAGCAGCATAAGATACTGCTCGTGAGTTAACTCTCCGCTGATATAATAGTTTTCGAGGACGCTTTCGTCTGTTTCGTAATATTCCTGTAAGGGTATTGCCAAAATTATAGCCGGGAAAAAGACTATAAGCCCTAATCCTGATAATAAGCGCTTTTCCATAATCGCCAGGATTTATTGTATTCCATATTTAGTAATTTTGCGATACAGGGTTCTTTCGCCGATCCCTAACGCTTTTGCCGCTTCACGGCGGTTTCCATTAAACCGAATCAGCGCGCGTCTGATGGCTTCCTTTTCCAGTTCCTCCAACGGTTGGACCCCGGGGGAGATCGGGGTGAAAGCGGATTCCTGATTCCAGCCCGTTTCCACCGCCTGCGAAGTATCATATTCGCCGGATGCGGGTAAATTTTCCATTATCAGTTCGCGCAATGAGGATATCTCACTCTTAAGGCTCATAATCGCCTGCAGTATCACCTGCCGTTCTGCTGAATCGGGGGTTAGACCGGTAGTTACAGGCAAATGGCGTCTTTCATAACCGGCGCTGCTGATATACTCCTCAACATCTTCTCTCGTAATGGTCTTCTCCGCAGATAAAGCTATCCTGCTCTCTAAGAAATTACGTAGTTCACGGGCGTTGCCGGGCCAGTCATGACGCAGCATCGGCGCCACGGCGTCGGGCGATACCGCTTCATGGAAGCTAAGCCCCAGATTATTTATAAACTTCTCTGCGATAACCGGTATATCCTCTTCGCGCTGATGAAGCGGGGGTATCGATATCTCCACCACCCGAAGACGGTAGTATAGATCCTGGCGGAACCTACCGGTTGAGGCTTCCGAATACAGGTTCTTGTTGGTGGCGGCGATTACGCGGGCTTTGCTCTTGAGCATTTTAGTTCCGCCAACCCGATAAAAAGTGCCGTCTTCTAAGACCCTGAGAAGTTTAACCTGAGTTTCCGGCGATATCTCACCGATCTCATCTAAAAATATCGTTCCGCTTCCCGCCGATTCGAAAACACCGCTCTTCTGGCTAACGGCGCCGGTGAAGGCTCCTTTTTCATGGCCGAATAATTCCGATGATAATAAGCCCTCGGTCAATGCCCCGCAATTAATTGAGAAGAAAGATTCGCTTGTTCGTTTGGAGTTATCATGAATTGCTCGCGCGGCTACCTCCTTTCCAACCCCTGATGGGCCAATCAGCAATACTGTCAAATCAGTGGGCGCCGCCATAACTATCGAATTGGCAACCTCTTTTATCGCCGGTGATTTTCCCACCAATTTGCACTTCGCCAGCGCCAGGTGATCATTAATTACCTTCCGCAGCGTTAATCTGGTGAATTCGATATCTTGTTTGAGAAGGTTGGCGGTGATACCGTTTGCTTGTTCTGAAAAGCCGAGTCCTAATAATTCCGAAAACGGATACCGCGACTGGACTTTTCTGGCGAAGATATCAGTTGGAATACTCGAGTTTTCGCTTATGACTACTATTCGGGGATAGCTCTTAGCGAGCGTATCTAAGGCTTCCGACGCCGTACTCACCCGTGTTATGCTAACTTCCTGCCTTTCGAGCGCATTCCATAGAAAGGACTCATCGGTTTCATCAGCCGAAACCAGCATCAGGCGGTATGGATCGGATTCAATCATCTTTTTCGTTTACGTTTCCCTGTTTTCTTCCGTTGCGATTCGGCGACAATGAGATCTACTCTATAATTCTCGATATCCACCCTGTTTATAACCACCTGGATTTCATCGCCCAGTCGATACTTTCTGCCATGCCTTCGGCCAATCGCCCAATGCTTTTGCTCGTCATATTCATAGTAATCATCAGTTAGCTCGCTGTAACGGATAAATCCCTCCACGAATAATCCCTCCAGCTGCACGAATAAACCGGATTTAATCATGCCGGAGATAACCCCATTGAACAACCCGCCGATTCTATCCGATATAAACTGAATCGCCTTAATCTTGATCGATTCCCTTTCAACTTCTTCCGCTAATTTTTCCCTTTCGGAACAGATTTCGCCAATCTTATCCAGTTTTGCCTTGTATTCATCCAGATCCGACTTCTTAAATTTGCCTGCCAAGAACTTTTTGATAACCCGGTGGGTCAGCAGATCCGGATAGCGCCTGATTGGCGATGTAAAATGAGTGTAAATAGGGAATCCCAAAGCGAAATGACCGATTCTCTCAGGCTGATACAATGCTTTCTTCATTGACCTCAGCATTAACTCATTTATCAATCTCTGCTCAGGTTTCCCTTCAACCGCATCCATCACCCGCTGGAGCTTTTTGGGGGTAATCTCTCCCTTAAAGCTGAAACGGTAACCGAATTCTTTCAATGTTTCCGCGAAATTCTCAATTTTCTCTTCATTCGGCTTATCATGGACCCGGTAAAGGATAGGCAATCCGTTGGAAAGCGCGAACCTGGCGACTGCAACATTCGCCGCCAGCATACATTCCTCGATTAACCTATGGCTGTCATAACGTGGATAGGTTGTGATATCGATCACTCTGCCGGCTTCATCCAGCGTCACCAACGGTTCGGGGAGATCAAAATCAAGGCTGCCCCCGTCATAGCGTCTCTGCCGTATCAATTTGGAGAGTTTGAGTAGGTCATCAAGGGTTTTCCTCACTTCCCGTTTCTTTATACTCTTGTCTGCGCCATCAAAGTATTCCTGCACCTGATTGTAAGTCAATCGCGCCGTGCTGCGGATCACGGAGTTTGTCAAGCGGCACTTTACAACATTGCCTTTCTTATCAATTTGCATAATGCAGCTGACAGTCAGCCTATTCACATCGGGGCGCAGACTACAGAGTTGGTTGGACAGCTTTTCAGGCAGCATGGGAATCACACGGTCCACGGGATAAACCGATGTGCCTCTCAGCAGCGCTTCGGTATCAACGGGCGATGCCGATTGAACATAATGGGCTACATCGGCGATGTGCACTCCCAACTCATACCGACCGCCCTTTAGCTTCTTGATGGAAACAGCGTCATCGAAATCTTTAGCGGTATCCGGATCTATGGTTACACAAACCGTATCGCGAAAGTCTTCGCGCTGCTTAATTTCAGTGACCGGAACCCGGTTCGGTATGTTCTGCACTTCGTTTTCGACCTCGCGAGGAAACTCGTTGGTTAAACCATAAGAACGGATAAGAGCCTCGATATCAAGATGCGGTTCTCCGGGATAACCCAGCACCTCGGTAATCCTGCATACTAATTCCGGCATCGGGTCTTCCGATGCATCGATATGAGCTACGACCTTCTGACCGTGCTTTGCTTCCACCGATCTATCTAAATCAATTGGAATATTGGATGGATAACGATTATCATCCGGATTAAAGGTCACCCGCTTTCTGATGCGTCTCAAAACGCCGACCAGCGTTATACCGGGCCGATATATCACCTTTATAACTTTGAAGCCTACATACCTTTTGCTTTCCTTTTTACCGGTGATTCGATACAGAATTCTATCACCGTGAAGGAGATAATGAGGCAAACCATCACCTGCATGCAAAGCTACGCCTTCATCCTCCGGAATTACCAGTCCGCCGCCGTTCCTCCGAGCATAAAACACCCCCACGCCTCCGCCTACGCTCGATGCGGAAGCTATTTTACCTCCCCTCAGTCTAACCAGCGCACCGTCTCTTACCATTTCCTTAATCAGCGACCGAAATTGTCGGTATTCCTCGTCTGTAATATGCAGATTACGGGATAACTCCCTGATTCGAACCGGTCTGTAATTCGGGTTGGAGACTTCCTCTAATATTTGCTCTTTGTTTACCATATTAGACGTTACAATTATAAAACCAATTTGTCAAATAATATCTCCCGGTTTGGCATATAGGTTGCTTTTATTTTGGAAATTATCCGAATTCAGCAGATGCGGGAGGATGTAAAGATGCTGAGGGGGTATGGCTTACGCTTTTGGGGAATGCACCCATCGGCACAGAAAAGCGGCGTCAGGTCGCCGCACCTGACGCCTTCTATCAGGTGAAGCCGTCCGACGGCGCACCGAGCGGCATGCTTAGCCCGACAAAGGCGGGGATAAGCATGCCGTGATATCATAACACACCCCAAATTCATCCCGCTGACTGCGGGATGAATTTGACCCTCTCCAGAAAGGGTAAGAAGACGCGGCGCCACATTTAATGTAATGTCAGCGATAGAGCGCCGGGCGGCGGGTTTAATTTATTACTTCAGCAAGGTCATCTTGCGCGCGATATCCTGGTCACCAGCTGAGAGTCTGTAGAAGTATATGCCTGACGGCGCATCCCTGGCATCCCAGCTAAACCGGTGTTCGCCCCCGTCCAGATTCCCCTCGTGAATTAACTCGACTTTCTGACCCAGCAAGTTGAACACTTCCAGTCGCACGAATCCCCTGTCTGCCAGCCTGAATCCGATATTGGTCGTATTGTTGAAAGGATTGGGATAATTGCTGAACAGCGCAAAGTTTGAAGGCACGATAGTCTCATCATCTTCCACATCGAGGAATTCATGGATGGTTATGGTATAGTCCTGAGTATCGGTTTCCTCATTCTCGTCTGTGCATGTAACCGTAAATGAGAACTCTCCCAACGTAGTCGCCGTTCCGGTTATGATACCGGTTTCGGAATTCAACGCAAGTCCATCCGGCAGGCTGCCATCGGTAACCGCGAACGAGTAAGGCGTTACGCCTCCCCTAACTTCGATCTTCGCCCAGTAATTATGCACCAGGTCGCCATCGTGCAGTTCGGTGGTGACTATGTTTAAATCGTAACTGCTTGTGCCGATATTCCTGAGTATCCATTGGTAACGATCGACCCTGAGATCCTGCGGATCACCATTTACAACAAACCGCCAATCATCTTCCCGCGTATCGTTCCAAGCCGTGAATACGGTGTCGACGTCATCGACTTCGATATAAATCCTAATCGGCATGGTGAATACTTCCGGAGCCGGAGGATTCTGAAGCTGATCGATATGAAGGAATACCTCCCATTGTCCCCCTCCGATATCTTCTTTCATCCACGAATATTCGTAGTAGGGACGGTTCATACCCCAGAGCCATTCATCGAAGAACCAGTTCAGGTCAGCTCCGTAGTACTGCTCCATGTGCTGCCTGAACTCGTGGGTGGTAACAGTGCCGTGCATGAAGTCCGGATGAGTTGCGTAGTCGTACAATCCTTCGAAGAAAGCGTCATCGCCCATCACGCCCCGAAGCATGTGCAGCACCCAGGCGCCCTTGTTGTACACAGTGTTCCCATCAAAGAGAGGGTCGGGATCGTAAATGGGACCGCTGGGATCATAAACAGTTTGATTATATATCATGTAAAGAAGGTAATCATTGAATCCGCCTACCTGTTCGGTCCAGAGAGCTTCGCTGTACGAGGCGAACCCCTCGTTCATCCATATCTCAGGCCAGCTATCGGGACTGATCATATCACCAAACCATTGATGCCCCAATTCGTGAACCAGTATCCAATCGTAATAGTGATTGCCCCAGATCAATCCTTCACCATAGCTGGTATTACACTGATGTTCCATCGCCCCGCCCCAGTGGAATATGGAATGCCCGTACTTCTCTTCCAAGAACGGATACTCCCCGAATAACTCCTTGAATATGCCGATTACTTCCGGCGTAATGTTTAAATCCTCGACCGCTTCATCATAATGCTCGGGGTAAACGTAGTTGGTTACCGGCATGGAATCGTTAGCCGAATAATGATACCAATCGGTGAACTCCAGGTAATTGGAAACAGCTATGGAGATCAGATAAGTGGTAATCGGATAGGATGAGTGCCAATGGAATGTACGAGTGCCATCGCCATTGTCGACGTTACTGACAAGTACTCCGTTGGATGTTCCAACCAGATCGTCGCGGCAGGTGATCTTGACATCAGCCGAATCGGCTTTATCATGCGGCATATCTTTGCATGGCCACCATTCCCGCGCTCCTTCAGGTTCGGATAACGAGGAAATTATAGGGTGACCATTGTGATACTCCCAGTTAAAGGAACCGAAACCGCCCCCCGGGGGATGACCGTGATAATAAACGATCGTGGTGAACTCCTCGCCGGAGTTATATGTCTGGTCCAGGGTGATGGTTATTAAATCGTTTGCGTGAGTGTAGGCGGCATCCTGACCGCCCATTTTAACCGAATCCACAAACATATCCCTGTGATAATCATAATCAACTTCCGTTAATCCATCAACCACAGCCTCCGATGTCATGGTGACAACTCCGGTGACTATCTCATTGTCGATATCGGTCACATCGATATCCAGCTCCCAGTATATGACATCGAAATCGGACTGGTCGGCTACTCCTGATGTTTCATTCCTTTGTTGATATTTCTGCCAGTAAAGCGCTTTCATTTGCCATTCGGCATCCAGAATCTCCTGCCTGGTGAGATGCTGCGCAAGGATAGCTGTGGGGAGCAGCATAAATATTAGTGCAGTGATAAGAAAAGTTCTCATTTTAACCTCGTATTTTTTAGTTGATGAATAGTCGGAATACCTTTTGAAATATATAAAATCACAGGAAATTGTCAATAAAGTATTTGTAAAGTCGTGTTATTGTATTCTCTTTTAAAAATAACCGCTTTAGATGTAATAATATTTCAATAATCGTTAGTCTCCCAAATAAGGTTCAAAGGTACGGCAAGTGATATTACTGATATAAAATAATTGAACAACTTTGATAAATGATCCCGCTCTAATTTATATGATATTTAATCACAAATACGGGAACCTGAATTAACTGAAGGAGGTTAAATTCGTTTCAAGTTAGTCAAATTCCTCCGTCCGGTTATACTTAAATCAGTAATATCAACTGCTAACAAAACCAATGAAAAAAGGATTAATGATGAAGAAGATTAAGATAGTTATCGCTCTTGTAATGGTTTATGTATCGATAACAGCCTCTGCTTATGCTTATACGGAATGGATTAGGCCCTTTAGCGGTCCCGGCAACCAGGACATATCCAATGCAATTGCGGTCGATGGAGAGCTTAACGCGGTTGTGACCGGTAAATACTATTCCGGTTCGAATGATAATTACGATATTTTAACGGTTAAATACGATCGCTATGGCAAGGTCCTCTGGTCTGCGCAGTTCGACGGACCGGCTGAGGACTACGATGTTGCGTGGGATATAGGTATCGATGATTCCGGTAATGTCTTCGTAGCTGGCGCTTCGGATAGTATTAGTGGAGAGGGCGATATAATCCTTATCAAATACAGTTCAAACGGGACCCAACAATGGGCGCGAAGATTTACGCATGATGTCTATCTCGGTCATGATTATGCCAAATCTCTTGATATCGATGATATCGGCAATGTGTATGTTACCGGTAGAGTTCGCGATCCGAATTCCGGATTCGATGGCATTTTGCTGAAGTATAATGGCGATGGAGATCTGCTTTGGTCAAAGCAAAGCGACAGTGGTGGAAGCGGCGACCTGGGCGTGGATGTGGCAATTGGTTCCGACGGCGATATCCGAATGGAGAAACCCGACATGTTTACTGGCTGAGAGATAAGCATGATTTTGTATCCATCAGCATGCTTATCCCCGCCCTTGGCGGGGCTAAACATGCCACCCTCGCCGCCGCATTTTATTCCCCTCTTCAGAGGGGTGGCTTCATCCCGCATTCTGCGGGATGAAGACGGGGTGTGTTATATTTCTCGTGCTGTCCCCGATTTCATCGGGACTGCATTCGATGGAATAACGAATAACAACACGCTTATCTCTTCGAGCTAAGCGTGCCACCCTGCCGGGTACTTAGTAAGGGATGTTAAAGGACAAGGGGCACCCCCTCGACTAATGATTTAGTTGCGTTCAACATCTATCTGTTCCACAGGTTCTGACGGATTACAATTTCTGCGGTTTCGATTATCTTTGTAAATCCGCAATCACATATCTGTGTTCTCAATCCAAAAATTTGCTTCTCCTTTATGATATGGATCGTAAAAGGTCACATATTTCCAATTCAAAATCTCGCTTATGCGAAAAACCTTATCAAACAAGACGGATTTCCCATTCGGATATGTTACAACGATATTTTCACCTGGATATCCTATTACCGTAATCTCTCTATCCATGGGATCGTGATAAAAATCGTATATTGAAAGCGGATTATTGGAATTTATATTGAATAGGTATCGTTCATTAACTCTTACCGATTTGGTCATCCGCTCATGAATATATCCGTTTTCAATGGGAACAGCCTCCGATGTGCTGATACAGCCCGTTATCGAAGAGGTAGCCTTTTCCGTTTTGAATGGATAATCGAGATTTATATAATTATAAGGTTTTTGTCGATTTCTTTCTAACCAAAAATAAGAGTTTTCCGATGTGACTGGTACAGAGTGACCACCCATTGAATTTGCGCGGATCTTATACCAGTCGATCATTTCACAAACGAAAAAAGCATTCCGGAACGTTATGGTTCTTGTCCCGCTACCTTTGTCAAAGGGATCTCTCATTTCTATCGTCCCAATCCCAGGATAGCCCTTGGCAGTTATTGATTTTCCAATAAATGGATCACAAAGTGGATCCCCTGTTGCTGGATCAAAAAGATAAGTACTGTCAATTGCAGCTACTCTCCACGGGTACATCCTCGATCCCCATATTTCGCTTACCACTCCACTTATCGCTTCTATCCTCCGATCGCAGCTAAAAGGATAATCGGGATCCAATTGACAATCCACGTGCTTTGTACTGCCAATTAACATTAGCGACGGAACAGATGGAAATTTCTTCTCGTTGGCATTATCTCGGCATGAGAGCAAAAGTGTAACACACAAAACATGGATTATTAACAGCCTAAAGTATGCCATCCCTGCGATCTTATTAAAGTCCCACCTTGAAAAATCTCGATTTCTACTTAAATTATAGTAAATATTAACGGGCAAACCAATCCTCATTTTTAAGTGAATTCAATTAATATCACGTTTTAATCATGAATTATATATCCTAAAATACACTTAAAGTAATCTTTTATTTCAGCAACGTCATTCTCTTGGTAATATTATTATCATCAGTGGTTAATTTATAGAAGTACACGCCGGAAGCCATATCAGCCGCGTCCCACCGAACGCTGTGCCTGCCGGCTTCCATCTCCCTATTTAATAATGAAGCCACCTTTCTGCCCAGGATGTTGTATACCTCAATTTTCACATGATCGGCTTCGGGTAATTGATATGTTATCGATACCGATGCGTTGAATGGATTGGGAGAAACCCGAGCATGAAGATCATTCGATGATTCCGGACCCGGAATGAAGCCGCCTTCTAAAGACCATTCAGAAAAACCTCCGGAGACAGCATCACCTTCAACGGTAAATTCGAACCATGATGAGTCGCATTTTAATTCCGGACGGTCACCGCAATATGCAATATACTCGTAAGTCCCCTCGGGAGCCATGTTGGGCACCCGTTGGCTACCGATAGATGACATATAATAGCCCGGTTCGAGCGGTAAATTGCTGAACTGGAATTGCGGATGGAAGTGATTGTTATATATTACTCCCACCCAGACATCGACGACTATCGGTTCATCGGTGGGATTGCCGATCTCCCCCATAAATCTGAATCTGCCGCCCGGTTCGACAATCACCGGATCATCTTCGGGGATCATATTCACATCACAGCACGGTATTATCTCCTCTAAAGAATATCCATACCAGTTCCCGCCCGGGTAATGATCGCTGGAGAAAAGCATACCGTTGCAGTAAGATAGATCCCACCCGGAGGTGGAAGATTCGATATGAAATGTCTCTACATATTCGCCGTCGAATTGGTACGCATGCACTGCTCCGCCCGTTTGGTCCTGTACGAATATATAATCTTCATTCACCGCTATGGAATTATAAAAGCCAAGCGGGGGATTTAGCTGAATGGTATCAACCGTAACCGCTGTTTGAATATCTATTTTATAAACTGTTCCCACGCGATGCTCATAGAAATACCCATCCAGAAATCCTGTGCAGGAGTTGCTGTTGTGAAAGAATCCGGTATCCCAGATAAGATTACAATGCCCACCGACGGGATTAAGAGTGTAGAGCTCGGTACCCCACGGCTTCATATATAGCAGGCTATCTTCGGGATTGAAAATTATCGACCGCACCCTATCGGTACATTGAATACCACTGCTATGTATTGTATCGCCATTAAGATCATAAACCTCCAACCAGCCATCATATCCGATAGCGCAGTAGTTTACTCCATTGCTGGTTATCGATTGTGTTGAAGCATTAAAGACATAGTACGGAAATGAGATCTCCAGAGTTGGCACAATCGAATTTATGATGGGAACTTCCGGTTCGTAGGAATTATCATCCTGCCCCGCGAAACCGCTTACCGCAACCATCAGTATGGTAAATGACAGAAACAAACCTAAAACAATCGCTATTTTACTCATTACAGGTTCCTTCTTCTTATCTTGATTTTCTAATTCAAATATGGACAAAAGCGTAAAGATTAAATTGCCAATCACCTATTTCCGAAACTTATGTATTATTAACATTTGATCTTTGACGTTACGCTCTACGTATCGGAAAATTCCATTCTTTAAGTGATATTGATTATTAATGAAGATTTTAACCAGACATTTATCCCTGAGTTTAATATCAAACCCTGGTAGAAAAATAAACAGTTATATCGGAACTGTCAAGGAATTTCGCCATTTAACCGTAAACTATCCCATGAATATGTGATAATGATTATGGGCTTTTATTTAATCAAGCTGATCCTCTGAGTCAAGTCGGACGCGCCGGCTGTTAACCGGAGAAAATAGATCCCGGTAGAGTTGTTCACGGCATTCCAGGTTATATGGTGAGTTCCTTCTTTATGTAATCCTTCGGCAATCGTGGTAATTTCCTGCCCCAAAAGGTTATATACGGCAAGACGGATATTCTCGGTTTGCTGCAGGCTAAATGAAATGGTTAGGGAGCTGTTAAACGGATTCGGATGACAGAACAAAGTGTTTCGAGCGTTTTGTTTCGGATCACCGGACGTGAACGAGTCACCAATTACCGACCAGTTTTGCACCCCGTTCATATTGCGAGTACCGATTACTGTAAAGTTGAAAGATGATGAATCGCAGATAGCGACCGGTCTATCTCCGCAATAGGCAATGTACTTGTATGTACCCGGGGGCGCCCAGGGCGGTATTAGCTGAACGGCATCTGATGTGATGTACTCCCCGGCATCCAGAGAGACATTTTCATAGGAAAACTGCTCAAATAGAGTATCCTCAAAAATAACTCCTCCCCAAATATCGGTAACTACCGGATTGGCGGACTGATTTCCGATGGAGCCGGTAAATCCAAAGCTTCCGCCCGGAGGCGTTTGGATGGAGTCCTCATCCGGTGTAATGTCCACATTGCAGCAAGGAATCTCTTCTGCAATCACTTCCAATGCATATTCCGCGCAATCATTGTTTCCGTCGACAACAATGTAATAATAGCCGACATCGAAAAAAGCGGATATAAACGAGTTCAGGGTATCCGAGCATTGATATGAGTTATCATTCTCGGCGAATTCCAAGCCGGCGCCGGGACAGCATTCATCCTGATATATCGCTAACTTAGTATCATAAGAGGAATTGCACATGGAGATATCGTAATTGCCGGGATGCCCCACATACATCTCGTAGATAACATCATGGATATCGTCTCCGACGATATCGCAGTCGTCGGAAAAAAGGCAGGTATTTCCGTTGTCCGAATAAGGGAAAAAAGAAATTGGGATAACATCATTACAGTCGTTCCCTACCCCCGGCGGGAAATTGTTGTATAAAACCGCCCAAACCAATCCGAATTGATCTTCGCCAGTGGCGATTCGAACATTTGTCTGAGGGAAGATATACGAAAGAGAATATTCCTTCAGGTCGCCACAGTAGCCCAAACTACCGTTAAATATATCGCCGGGGCCGTCAAGAACAAAGCTGTTGATTTTTACTTGTTCTGCGGGACCGTTAACATTATCGGAAGCATCGGTATAGAGAGACATTTGCCCGTCATTGGGGGAGTCAACTGAAAACACGGTGGTTGTGGTGGAATTTTTTATGATTTCGGCTCCATCATTCACAATTATCTCAACAGGCGGCGATGAAACCTGTTCGTAAACTACTATCAATGACACCGCAAATGTATACAGATCATCCTGAAGATGCGCCCAGGGATAAGTTCCGCTGCCCGAGACCAAACTTGTGACATCGAATTTGTACATCAAAAACATCCCGGAAAAATAACCGCTGTATTCATCGAGCTCAGTTGGGGGGATTTCCCCAAGCTCCTGCCCATTGAAAGCTGCGCTGCAGTTTATAGTATCGCTATACCATCCTGAGACGTAAAAGAAAGCCCTTACGATTTCAGCGTTCTCGGGCACTCCCGATAAAATCAGTTCGCCTTGATAGGGGGGCCAGAGACTGGTTGTGTCAACCGCGGTTGTAACACCGCCGCGCCCTACCCATGAAAATGATGTGGTTAACGGATTGTCTCCTTGATTGCTATAGCTGAAATTACTATCGGGGGGAAGCGAAAAGTCGCCGACGGCTAAGGTTGGAACCAGAACTATTATAAAATAGACGAATAACGTTTTTCCGAACATGCTACACTCCTTGTTATAAGCGGGAAGATATCAGCAAGAAATTCCTTCGTCTCCAATGTAATGATTTGCTTCCGGTTTTCAAAGCGGAAAATGATGTACGTCGAACATTAAAATCTACCTCATATATCGTACCATTGCCGCGCCTCCCTCAATTTCACTGAGGACATTCCTGTCCGGGCACAAAACCGTAGGTTATACCCGCCGATGGAGGGGACGAGTGCCGCGCACAAACAGGGAGAGGGATTGCTTTGTCATCCCGTCTCCCGCGGGATTCCCTGCAATGACAGGGATATATATATGATACAGCGATCCGGAAACTTGTCTGATTCGTTCGCAGCTTACACCGTGAGTTTCATAAAATCAGCGAAATCGTCGAATTGCTCCAAATTGTAACAGGCTTCCAAAAGGGCTTTGCGTTTGCTTTCATCGAAAACGGTCGCCGCCAGACTGTTATACTTGGTTTCCAACTGTTCCTTGTCCATCGGATTTCGGGGATCGCCTTGCGGAAAATCAAGCTGTTTGTCGAATTTCTTCCCGTCGTTCGTTTCGATGGTAACATGGGTACATTGTTTTGCCGGAAAAGCCTTTTCGAAATCCTCATCAGCTATTGCCTTTATTTTATCCAGCAATTCGCGTATGCGAGTGTCGTGAATCTTGTCGTCTTTGAATTGCCTCGGGGTGACCTGCCCATCGGCGATCGCCGCCGCAATACAATATGGAAGGGAATGGTCGGCGGTCTCTTTCGACTCCGGACGATACTTGGAGGGATCGGCAAGGATGTCTGCCGCACGATGGATAGTACGAATGGTCACTTCCTTTACATCTTCGGCTTTCACATCATGTTGTTTCACAATTTCCAGCGTGGCGCTGATAGGTGAGTGAGTCAAAGCTTCGGTGGGGAACGCTTTCATGGAACAATCACCGATCTTGAAACGTTCACCGAGCCCGCCTATCAATTTATCCACATCCCAGGCTTCTCCCAAACAATGGAACAGCCCTTCTTTGCCCTCGAAAACCTCTTCGGTGCCGGTATAGCCGCCTTCAGCCATAAGCGCCGCCATCACGCCGGATTGCGCAGCCAGAGGGTCTACGGTGTTTTTCATCATGGTGAGTTTCCCCGCTACCGCGCCGCCGAGCGTGAGGTTGTGGCATCCTGAAATACCGCAGGCGCGAACCAGACCATCGACATCAAGTCCAACCAGCTTACCGGCGGTAAAGGGGCTGGCGAATTGAGTCAAAGTAGCGTGATGCCAGCCTCGCTCGCGGATACCCGGTTCGGCAAACTCGCAAAGGCGCATCTCGATTTCATAGGCAATTATCACCGCTGCAATGAAATCCTTAGCCGAAAGGCGGCGCGCTTCGGCAATCGCCATCGCCGCAGGGATGATATCGGACGGATGGGATGGGTCTGCTTTCCAGTAGATATCGTTATAATCCATCGCGCGGGCCGCAAGGGAGTTGAGGAAAGCGGCGTAGTAGGAGGATGTTTTAAAATCATGCCCGATAACAGAGCATTCTTCCTTCCCTCCCAGCTCATGGTAAACCTTTATGGCGATCTCGGTATCCTCAACCCGCGACCCCGCCAATGCGCAGCCCATGGTATCTATGAGGAATCGCTTTACCTGAAAAATATCGTCTTCGCTTAAATCCTCATATTTCAGTTTGTGAGTAAACTCCGCAAGTGTGCGTGAAATAGCAGCCATGTATTATCTCCAGTTTTAATTACTTGTTATTGACGCTAAACCTAATAAACTCGTTCGCCCTTTAAGTAAACCGCCTTGATATGATGCTCCCCGTTGCAGAAAATCAGGTGCGAAAGTACTTGACGGGTATAATGTTCATTATCATGCGGGACTTTTTTGGGTTTCCGCACAACCACAAAGTCCGCATCCTTCTCCGCTGCAAAATTGCCCGCGATACTGTCAAATCCGATAACCTTCGCGCCCCCCAATGTAGCCAGGTAGAAAGCCATCTCGGGTGTAATGTCGCTGGCGCCATGAGAATAAATCATCATCTTCATGGAGTTAAAAGGGGACAACGTAGAGCCGGCGCCGATATCGGAGCCTAAGCCTAACGGGATTTCTTCCTCAAGCATGCGATTTAAATCCATCCGTCCGGAATGCAGGAACATGTTGGAGTCCGGACAGTGCGCCACGCCGCATCCGCTTTGCTTCAGCATGCGATACTCCTCATCGCTCAGATGGATAGCATGCGCAACCGAGGAGCCTTTGTGTAGTAAGTTATTCTTGTAATAAACCTGAGTATAGTTATCATAGTCCGGGAACAATTTTCTCACCAACTCCAATTCACCGCGCGTCTCCGACAGGTGAGTCTGACAGAGAGCGCTTTTAGCCGTCACTATCTTACCCACTTCGCTTAATAATTTCTCGGTACATGATGGAGCGAAACGCGGGGTAAAAGAATAGCGGATGCGCCCATCGTTTTCCCCATCCCATTTTTCGAATAACTCCGTAGATTGTGAAATCGATTCATCGGTGGATTCATATTCGGACCTGTCCATCATCACTTTTCCGATAGCCAATTTCATGGAAGTTCTGGCGCCTTTTGTAAAAAGCACATCGGTAGCATTGGGGTGTACCGAGCCATAGATGGAGGCGCTGCCGATACCGAAGCTCACCAATTCCTTATACAACTCGGTAGCGATATTACTGGCATACGCTGAGCTGGCGAATTTTTCTTCTTCCTTGAAAATGAAATTATCAAGCCATTCCAATAGATTATCCGAATAAAAACCTCGACAATTAAACTGCGGCGCATGCAGGTGAACATCCACGAATGCAGGGATAATAAGGTATTCGGAGTAATCGAGCAGTTCGCAGGATTGTCCCGGCGGATAATCGATCAAGACCTTCCTCTGTGTTCCGAACGACACTATCTCTCCGTTCTCATCAAAGCAAATTGCTCCCTGAGGAATATCATCCCATCCACCTGAATCTAAGGGATTAAAGAAATGTCCAAGTATTGTTAGATAGCTCTTGTTTTTCATACTGTTACCTCATATTCCTATGAAAATATCCAATATCAACACCTATGTCAAGTATTAGCCTGATGTAAATCAAATACTGCCGAAAATAATCGTGCAATAAATTATGTATTAGTTGTTGACATACAAAGGATAAATTACTTTATTGGGAGTGGTTGGCGTAACATAGAGTACATGAGGAACTCCGCTATGGGTGCGATTTCCCAAGAACAGATCGAGAAAATAAAAGCATCCAATGATATCGTAGAAGTAATCGGTTCCTACCTTAAATTGACAAAGAGGGGGCGCAATTACTTAGCTCTATGCCCGTTTCATTCGGAGGATACCCCAAGCTTTACCGTTTCCCGCGAAAAGCAGTTTTACCATTGCTTCGGCTGCGGCGCAGGCGGCAATGTGATCAGCTTTATTATGAACCACGAGAAGATGGGATTCGTCGAGGCGATAAAATACCTTGCCGAGCGCGCAGGTATCACCATCGAGGAGACAGCTTCCGCCGGTGGAGTATCATCCGAGCTCAAGGATCAGATATATAGAGCCAATAAGATTGCACTGGAATACTTCCGGAAATGTCTGAAGCAGCCGAAGGGTAAAGCGGCGGTTGAGTATCTTAACAAACGTCAGATATCCTCTTCGGTTGGCGAGGAGTTTAACATCGGCTATGCTCCGGACGTTCGCCAGGGTTTAATTCGGTATGCAAAAGAGAAGGGATTAGATGCAAAGGTCTTGAAATCCGCCGGATTAGCTGCAGAGCCCTCGTCGGGATATATCGATTTCTTCAGGAACAGATTAATTTTCCCATTCCTGAATCTGAGCCGACGAGTAGTGGCATTTGGCGGAAGAACGCTATCAGAGGACGAACCGGCAAAATATATCAACACCCCCGAGACCCCGATCTATCATAAGGGCGGTGTCCTGTTCGGACTCAACCTCACCAAGGAGCATATCCGCCAGGCAAAACGGGCGATTATCGTGGAGGGCTACATGGATCTGATATCGCTTTACAGTACGGGAATAAGGAACGTGGTTTGCTCATCCGGCACGGCGTTCACAGCCAACCAGGCATCACTTCTATCGCGGTTCGCCGATGAAGCCGTGACCCTTTTCGATTCGGACCAGGCGGGTATTAAAGCGGCGGAGAGGTCTGTGGGACAACTTCTCTCCAAAGGAGTGGATGTTTCAATCTGCCTTTTGCCCGAAGGTGAGGACCCTGATTCATTCGTTAAAAAGAATGGAGCGGATGAACTCAGCGCGCATATCGAAAAGGCTGAAACATATACCGGATTTAAAAGGCGAATGTTGAAAAGGGCGTTCAAACAGCTTTCGATGGGGGAGCAGGAGAGATTGATTGAGGAACTCTCGGAAGTAATAGGGCAGATATCGGATCCTCTTCGGCGTAAGTTATTTACCGATCAGGTAGAGCGGGCATTTGATTTCCCTGTTTCCTCATATCTGAGGAATTTCAGTAAACCGGAGTCATCTAAGCCAGCATATGCCGAAATACGTAACCGCGCCACACTGGAGAAAGAGTTCCTGATGTTGTTGTCCGAAAACGGAAATTATATCCCGCGCGTAAGTAAGCTAATCGAGAGCGAATGCTTTTCGGATCCCGGATGCAGACTGGTGTACGACAGGATACTTACCGAGTACCAGGAGAAAAGCGGTCTGGACATAACCAAATGGATAGATGTGGATGTCGATCCGCGAATAGTTGAAACACTGGCGGGCATGGAATCCGTAAAGAATATTATGAAGCCCTCTCCGGAGATTCTGGAGGACTACATAAAACGATTTCAAAAGGATGCTAATAGGTCAGTATTGCGAATGATAAAGGAAGAGATAATAGCTGCCGAGGAAAGTGGAGACACATCCAGAGCGAGTGAGCTTCAAAGAAGGTACGCAAGAGTTTTGCTTGGCGGGAGGACAGGCGTTTGAGTCGGGAAACGTTAGGGGGAAATTCTAATAGTGAAAGCTCGCAAACCGATCTTTCGTCGCGTCTTCTGCAGCTATTGGAAGAAATTGGTGAGAATCTAAGTAAGTTGAGTTGGTACAGAGAGCCGGATAAAGGACATCCATATACAGCGGGTTCGGGTTTAATCCGAACGGATGGATTAGAAGATAACCATGAAACCACTCCGGTGGAGGGTAAAAAGCCTCTAAAGCAAGCCCGCCTCGGCGATCCCGTAAAGGTCTATTTCGACGAACTCGCCAGGAAGCGGATAATGACTCGCAATGAAGAGCTTCACTACGCAAAAGAACTGGAAGTTTGCAGGTTTGAGTCCGTTAAAATAGTCTTTTCTTCCACGTTAACCCTGGAAGCGTTCATCGCTCTTGCGGAGAAAGCGCTAACCGGTACGATAGAGTTATCGGAAGTGATGGAGCTACCCGGCGGAGGATTTGTACCCGAGAACAAAATCACCAAAGCGAGGAAGGACCTTGAAAACGCGGTTGGCGAACTCAAAAGGAATGCACGGGCTCTGACTCGGTGTCAACAGCAACTATCGCAGATGCGGTCAGGAGAAGATCCTTCCAAAGTCATGGCTCGCGCTACCAAAGCCAGGAACGATATCTATCGGACCGTATCCGGCTTGGAAATCAGCGGGCAGTTGATAAGGTTCCTTGTCGATCTCTATCTGTCCCGAATAAATACCTTGAGGCAGGAAGTAGGGCGGGCGCAGTTTATCGAAGGCGAGATGGGCGCGCATCGGCATCAGCTTATGGGGTGGGCAAAGAACCTGGATGAAATCGAGTTACGGCGCCAAAAGTCTCTTGATGCCATGATCAACGGCAACATGCGATTGGTTATTACCATCGCCAAACAGTATCAGAACTGCGGTCTGGAGTTTTTGGATTTGATTCAGGAGGGGAATGCCGGACTGATAAAAGCGGTGGAGAAATATGATTATCATCGAGGAACCAAATTCTCAACTTATGCCGCCTGGTGGATTCGACAAGCGATAAAGAGGGCTATTGCAGATCAATCCCGAACTGTCAGGGTTCCCGTTTACATGAACTCCGTTGCGCAAAAGGTGATTAAAGAAAGCCAGAGTTTTCTAAATGAAATGGGGCGACAACCGACGCCCGATGAGCTCTCCGACAAACTGGGATTCTCCAAAGATAAGGTTAAGCACGCTATTCGCTCTTCCACGCGAGAATTGTCTCTGGATGCTCAGTATTATAAAAATGAGGATAAGACTTTAATCGATTTTATGGAGGATCCCAAATCATCCGAAATGACCGGTAGAACCTCCTTTGTCCATTTAAGGGACAAGCTCGAAAAAGTACTCTCCACTCTCTCCCCGCGTGAATGCCAGGTGATAAAGATGCGCTACGGAATAGCCGACGGAGTACCGCGTACATTGGAAGAAATCGGCGTTATCTTTAATCTCACCAGGGAAAGAATCAGGCAGATAGAAGCCAAAGCTCTTAAAAAACTCCGGCATAAAAGCCGCACTGATATCCTTCGGGAGTGTATTAACCTTCTGTAAGAAAACTGATTTCTAATCACAAAAAATGTTGACTTGGAAGACTATGCGGCAACATTGCCATATAAGCATACATGGATATAAAAGGAAATTAGCCCGGATAATTCCTAAAACCGATTTATCCGTAGCCGAAAGTTTAATAGAAGCAGGTCATTTACAGATTGGAATTGAGTGTCTCAAAGAAACGCCGGAAGCGCAAGGCTTCCGCTACCGCGGCAAAACTTATGAATAATACGGGTTAGGAAAATTAGCGCCTGATGTCACTATCTTCCTCGACGGATTAGCCGTATATGTAGACAAGGCGACGGTGGCTGGCGTTCTGATCGAAGTTCCGGTAATGCTTATGCTGGTTAAGATATGTCTGAAGACCGGAAACTGGTTCAAATAGCCGAGGCGAAGAGTTACTTACTCGATAAATTTTTCGTAGTAGAAAAGAATCCTGCTTGCAGTATTGGATGAGTCGAATGATCCGGCATCTTCTTTGTTAATTCCGCTAAATGTGGATAAGATATATTCAACGTCGTCACGGGCAATGCCGTAAAGGATGAAATATGCGGCATCAAGTTGCGCTATTAAATCAGCCCGTTCCTCGGGATCCCACTTATGAACCGGCGGATCGAAACCCGCAGCCTCGGCTAATGGAATCATATCGTTAGCGGTGCATGTCAATTTAAGTACGCGATCGGAAACCCATTTCTCCAATGTCTGCCTTTTGTCCCAAGGGCAGCGATTGTCATAAAAGTCCGGAGCCAAAATCGGTAATTGCTCGACGATAAAAAAGTTTAGGTGTACGCCTCCTACTTTCTGTCTGGCAACATAATCCAGTACGAAGCTGTTCAGATTCGCCAATAAGCAACATTGTTTTCGCTCGGAGGTTTTTCCATGATTTGGTATTAATGGTGCGGAATTGAGTACTCCGTTAAAAGGTAGAAAAGCCGCAATCATAGTCCGCACATTTGTAGGACTTGTCACATCTTTGAACGAAATAAAACCTGCATCCTGCTTGTCACCAATAGATTCGCATACTCTATCATACTCCACCCACCATCTCGGTTCAACCGAATACTCCGGATTTTGATGCTGAACAAGGTTTGTTGGAGCCGTTTGCCCCTGGCGCATCCAATTTACATCTTTTACAACAACACTTGCAGCCCTGTGATCATACATCTGGATCATTTTCGCTTCATAGAGAGGGATAAACTCCTTTTTCCCCTTTTTCCAATTCGCGCCGGATCGTTTAAAGCCCATTCCTTTAAGCTGTTCAGCGGAATGGAATAGCTCTGCATCATTGGTTTGATCAAACATTCTAAAGAACTTGATGCCCCAGGGATTTCCTCCTTCTTCACGATTCTTATCAACCAAGATTGGTACTCGACTGTAGATAGACTTGGTAATTTCAGCATCTCTCTGGGAACGAAAGACAGGACAGGTTTTCGTGTTGGGATTGAGTAATTTCAAGTCATCTACACTCAAGGTAATGTGACGCTTAGCATCATCTAACTCCTGAGCTGCTCTTGCGAAAAAAACAAAATCCATCATGTCGGATTTAACATCTGCACCGCCGAATAGAAAAACACAGAACTTATAGGATCGATGAACATCGGGGAATATCCCCGCTTTGTTTTCAAAATCATATAATCCTCTAAGCACGCGAGTATCCACGAGTTTCACAAACAGGTTTCGAGCCGTGTGATCGGTAGCTATTCCGGAAGGGACTAACAACCCCACGAGCCCATTCGGCGATACAATATTATGCGCGAGCTCAGCGAAAACCGCGTAAGTATTGATGTCACCTTTAGCAGTCAAGGGAAAATATCCTGATGAACGAACATTAGTTAGAACACTCTCCGCGGATGATTTAGCGTCCAGGTAACGCTGATACAATTCAGGATTATTTTCTTTAAGGCTCTTTATCAATTTTCGTCTGGTTGCGGCGCTTACGGCAGAGCCTATCTCCGGCATAGCCGCATCAAAGAATTCCCTCTCCTGTAGTTTCATCCTTTCCCACGGGGGATTCCCAATCACGCAATCAAAACCGGAGTTCTCTCGATTGAAAACTTCCGGGAATTTCTCGCCCCATTCCATGGCATGAGGATGGACTTCCGGGTCGGTAACAAGGCTGTTGCCAAGCACGATGTTACGGGATAAGTCCGCCAGCGTTTTCCCTTTACGGGCGGAACGGATCCATAAAGCCAGTTGAGTAATTTCAACCGCTTCTTGAGATAGATCTACGCCGAACAGATTATCATTGAGGATAAAACCAGGGATTTGGTCTTTTAGCTTCTCTTCGTCTTCTCCTTCGTGGAACAGTAAATTATCAATGACATCATTATATTTCTCATCCAGTAAATCGTAAGCCTTTATTAAAAACGCTCCACTGCCGCAAGCCGGGTCAACAATCTTCAAGTCGCGAAGAGTATCAAAACATTTTCTCCAGTATTCGCCGAGTTTCGTGTCCTGTTCGGAGCCGATTGTGTCGCTTTCACTTAAACCCATTTCGTTTGATATCTTCCTGAATCTGGAATCTATCAGGTCTCCGACGGTTTTATTGACGATAAACGAAGTAAACTCCGGGGGTGTATAATAAATTCCCGATCGCTTGCGCTCGGCGGATTTCTTCATTTTAGGAGCGACCTCTTCCATTAATTGCTCCCCAAACAATCCGGTTATCTGAATTCGCTCGATATCGTTTAGCGACTTTTCGAAAAGGTGCCCTAAAACCTCTACGCTGACCTCATCGCGAAAATCATATTTGCCTATGTTATTGAAAAACTCAGTCCACTTATCATCAAGCTGAAGATTATCAACCTCATCATCCTCCTTAAATAATCCGCCATTATAAGGTTCGATATCCCGATTAGGATTCCCCTGATCGATACTCTTAAAAAGAGAAAGGAAATTCCGCCATTTAGGATTAATAACTCGCTCGAAAGGAGCGGCTTTAGTATGGGCTTCTTTTATACACTCCTTTGGCAATAGCTCTCTATCCTCGCAGAAAGCTATGAACATGATACGGTCTATCAGTTTCTGGACGATTCGTATTGCGTTGTTTAAGTCCTTCTTGTGGGGGGAACTGGTAAGATGGCTAATTAGGGCGACGCGCCTATCGTGATAGTAATCGTATAATATGTCTCCAACCTCCCGCTGTCTGCGGTGAGATTCCTCAAGGAGTTGCTCGTTACGCGATGGTTTCCCGGCAATAGATGGTAGGAGCCCATCACGATGAAATATATACCAAAATTGTTTGAATACATCCTTCCTGACCAAATCCTGAAGGGTGAAGAGCTGATATGAACGAGGCGTGAAGTTTCTATGATAGATGCGAAAACTCACATAATTGCAAACAATTCCCCAAGGGCATTGGGGCATATTGTAGAGATAATCCCAGCATTGCTGCCAGGCAGTTCTCCCGCGAAAACGATCTCTGTCGAGGTTTGCGGACGGTCCTTTTAACTCAATAACTGCGATGGGGGCCACCTTGCTGCCATGCTTAAATAATCCGATTGCGGCATCTGCTATTCCGCCATCGACCGTGTATTTCGGTTCTATATGCCACCGTTCTTTATTGTCCGAAAATAAAGTATAACCCAGGGCAGCTCCAAAGACTTCGGTCAAAAACTCGCCCTCGAGGGCAGTCTCTTTTTTCTTTTCCAGCTTACCGCTGGATTCCAATTTTGCCCATTTACATATTATTTCATACGCCTTATCCTGCGCATCCCCCGTTAAGCGTTTATCTAATGCACGATCTCTGAGTAAACGCGGGATGAAAAGCGATTGATGTACGCGGTTCTCGCCGTATCTTGCCTTATTCTCAAACTGAAAAAGATGTCCTTGATTCGCATTCATAGAATTAATTATAAACGAAAACGCCGGTTATGGCAATAGTACTATAACAAATGTAGCTCAAAGCAAAAAACGCTCATCATGTTTCGGATGAGCGTCTTTTTATAACAAATGCAGCTACTTTACAGCTTCTCCGCTACCGCGTTGGCTGCATCCAATGTCGAAGATGACCCGCCCATATCGTAGGTGCGTACTTTGCCTTCCCTTATTACTTCCGCCACCGCGCTTTCCAGCGATTCGGCTTTGTCGAACTCCTCCAGCCAGTCCAGCATCATTTTGGCGGTCAAAAGCATGGCTATCGGGTTTACCTTGTACTTTCCGGCATACTTGGGCGCTGAGCCGTGGGTCGGTTCGAATACCGCGTAATCATCGCCGATATTTCCCGAACAGGCGAAACCAAGACCGCCCACTAACTGCGCGCACAAATCCGATACAATATCGCCGAACATGTTGGAGGTTGCCAACACCGAGTAATCCTGCGGATTTTTTACCAGCCACATGCACATTGCATCGATATTGGTTTCCCAGAGTTCTATCCCGGGATACTCCTCGGCGATCTTACGCGCTTCGCGAACCATCAATCCCGATGTCTCGCGGATAACATTAGGCTTCTCCACTACAGTCACCGATTTATAATCGAATTTCTTGGCGTACTCAAAAGCATCGCGGATTATATTCCGGCAGCCTTTGCGGGTTAATATTCTCAAGGACATCGCCATATCGTCGTTGGAGGTGTTGTCGAACCTCTTCATCCTGGGATGTTCGGCTTTAAGTACTTGGCGCACCTTATCCGGCACCGGATGAAATTCCACACCAGCGTATAAGTCCTCAGTGTTCTCCCTGAAAACGACAATGTCAATATCATCTCTATAATTAAGAGGATTCCCGGGGTATGCTTTGCATGGGCGTAAATTGGTTCTGAGGTTGAATTCCTGACGAAGCCGGACAATGGGCGAGGAATATATATGTCCTTTCCCCTGCAATTCGGGAATCAGTTCCGCTTCCGCTTCCTGCTTCGGCTTGGAAGTAATCGCGCCGAACAGAGCGCAATCGGTTTCTTTCAGCAATTTGGTTGTTCTTTCGGGAAGCGGATCGGCTTCTTGACGCCAGAATTCCCAGCCGATATCGCCATGTATGTATTCCGCATCCAATTCGAGCTTGTCCAAAACAATTTTCGCTGCTTCCATCACGTCAGCGCCGACGCCATCTCCGGGGAGCCATGCTATTCTGTACTTTGCCATAGTTTATCCTCATTCAGGTTACATGTTTTTCAAAGATTGCTGAAGATAAAGACCCCATACTTCATAAGCAAGCTTTTTTTACTCTGAGGTTTTGCACATAATCATTGACATTACCGATCCGCTTTTTATCCCCGATTCACCTTGACAAAGCTCCGTCTTTTTATGATATTTCATCAGGAAATTGTGAAAAATTTAACAGAAGATTGGAGTAGGTTATGAGTTCGCCAGTTACTAATAGAGTTGAAGACATCATTTCCTCCTGGCAGTTATCGGAGCGCGCTTCCGAGGTTAAAGCCAACATTATAAGAGAAATCCTCAAAATCACCCGCCGTCCCAATATCATATCCTTCGCCGGAGGACTCCCGGCTCCCGAACTATTCCCGCTGGAAGATATCAAGGAAGCCAGCAGTAACGCCATCGATAATTTCGGGCCATCCGCCTTACAATATACACTGTCTTTCGGTATTCCCGAGCTGAGGGAGTGGTTATCCCAATGGATAAAAAAGTACGGTACCGACGCTACTGCAGAGGAGATATTGATAACCGGAGGTTCGCAACAAGGACTGGATCTGGTGGGCAAGGTTTTTCTGGAGAAAGGAGCGGTGGTGATAACCGAAACGCCGACATATCTCGGTGCGCTGCAGGCTTTTAATCTCTATCAGGCTAAGTATGTCGCGGTGGATATGGATAGCGGCGGTATGGTTGTAGAACAGGTTGAGGATAGAATCAAGGAATATAATCCTCGTTTGATTTACGTGGTCGCTAATTTCCAGAATCCTTCGGGTATAACGCTTTCCTATGAACGAAGGAAGAAACTGGTGGCGATCGCCGAGAAGTATAATATCCCAATAGTTGATGATAATCCTTATGGTCAGTTGAGATTCGAGGGCGAAGATGTGCCTTCGCTGAAATCAATAGGCGGCGATTTGGTTATCGAGCTGGGAACATTTTCCAAGATTATCTCTCCCGGGCTGCGTATCGGATGGATTGCGGCGAGTAAGGAGGTCTGCAATACGTTCGAACGAATGAAGCAGGGCTCGGATCTGCACACCAACACTTTTGCACAGTACGTGATTTATGAATTCGTAAAAGACGGTGCGCTCGATAAGCATATAGAAAAGATCAAGGAATCTTACCGCGAAAGACGGGAAGTGATGATACAGGCAATGGAGGAGAGCTTTCCCGAAGGAGTTAAGTTCACCAGACCACAGGGAGGACTGTTCCTTTGGATAACATTGCCGGAAAAGCTGTCTGCCACCGATTTGCTGGATGAAGCCGTTCAAAACGGCGTAGCTTATGTGCCCGGTTATCCTTTCTTCGCACAGGGCGGCGGTCATAATACTATGCGATTGAATTTCTCCAATGCCAAACCTGATGCGATAAAAAGCGGCATTCAAAGACTGGGTGAGGTGTTCAAAAAACATATCTAAAAGACTTGACATCGGCTAATCGCAAATTTATACTTTTATTGAATAGGATACGGTCGCTGTTTGGTGAGGGCGCCGGCAATAATAGTAAGCAGTTCACTTTTTTTGATATAACTCCTGATTAAATTTCTTTGATTTTCAAGGTGCGCGGTTATTCACATTTTACTGTTTTTTATATCGCACCGATCCTTGATGCCCGTATTATTAGGATTATAAGCGCCCGCATAATTAATGGCTAAAGCAACATAATATCGACGGTATGGGAATATAATCCTGAGGCGCAGAATATATTTTGTATAAATTATGGAAATTTTCTTTAAAATAATAGCGGAATTAATCGCAAAAGAAGTTGAGGAAAATTCCGAGACGATACAAGCCGGTCTTCAATTTTCTCCGAAAGGTAAATTCGGAGATATCGCATTCCCCTGTTTTCCATTGGCGAAAAAGCTGAAGAAATCACCTGCCCAGATTGCCGGGGAATTGCGAGATAAGCTCAAACCTCCGCTTGAGATATCGGGGATTGAAGTTGAAGGTCCCTATCTTAATTTCCAGGTGGAACCTAATACTCTGATTTCGGTAGTAGTATCTCGAGTGCTTCAGGAGCGGCAGGAATACGGTAATTCTTACCAGCATCATGGCGAAACGGCAGTGATGGATTACTCGTCGCCGAATATTGCCAAACCATTCGGCATAGGACATCTTCGGACAACCGTTGTGGGGAATTCACTGATGCGAATTTACCGTTCGCAGGGATATAATGCGATAGGAATTAATCACCTGGGTGATTGGGGCACCCAGTTCGGAAAGCTGATTTACGCTTATGATAATTGGGGGGATAAAAAAAGGCTGTCTGCAAATCCGATCAACGAACTATTCGATCTCTATGTCAGGTTTCATCGCGAAGCCGAGGATAATCCCGAGATTGAGGAGTCGGCGCGGGAATGGTTCAGGAAACTCGAAAACGGGGATGAAGCTGCGCGAAAGTATTGGAGGCAATTCAAGGAATTATCAATAAAGGAATTCGATAAAATTTACAGCCGATTGGGAATAGAATTCGATTATTATACTGGCGAGAGCTATTATAACGACAAAATGGAGTCGGTGATTGAAACTCTCAAGGAGAAGAACTTAGCGCAGATCAGTCAGGATGCCCTGATAGTTGACCTCGAAGAATATGGCATGACTGCATGCATACTCAAGAAGAAAGATGAAGCGTCGCTTTATGCTACCAGGGATTTGGCTGCGGCAATATATCGCAAGGAGACCTACGATTTCGATAAATTGCTTTATATCGTCGGGGTGGAGCAAACACTGCATTTTCGTCAGCTATTTAAGGTTTTGGAGCTGATGGGATTTGAATGGGCGAAGGATTGCTATCATGTTGAACTCGGGCGAATCAAGTTCGAAGGCGAGGAAATGTCCACTCGCAAAGGAAATATTATATTCCTTGAGGATGTCTTGGATAAATCAAGGGAATTGGCTATGCAGATTATTGAGGAGAAGAATCCCGAGCTTGAAAATAAGAATGAGGTAGCAGAGAAGGTTGGAATCGGCGCTGTGGTATTCGCGCAGTTTACTTCGAAGCGGAATAAAAACAGCTCTTTTAGCTGGGAAGAAGCGCTCAATTTCGATGGAAATACCGGTCCCTACCTGCAGTATACTCATGCAAGGCTCTGTTCCTTACAGAGAAAATACGGAAAGGAAATCCCCGATTCGATAGATTTAACTTGGCTAAAGGAATCCGGAGAGTTATCATTATCAAAATTAATTGGGCAGTTCCCTTTGAATTTAAAGCTGGCATTACGTGATAACGAACCTTCTGTGATCGCAAACTACCTTTTGCAGGTTGCGGCGGAATTCAACACTTACTATCAAAAGGTTAGGATCATAGTTGATGACAGCGATACCTCGGCAGCGAGAATGGCGCTGGTCAAGGCGGTTAAATACACAATTGAAAAGGGATTGTTTCTTTTAGGAATAAAGGCACCGGAAAAAATGTAGATTTTTGGATAGATTATAATGGATAAGATTGTAAAAAGAGTAAAACGGGTAAACGGAACGGTGAAACTTCCGGGGGACCGGTCGATTACCCATCGGGCATTGATACTCTCAAGTCTCGCTGATGATGCTTGCGAGATATTCGGGATATCCAATGCTCTGGAGTGCCAGGCGACTATAGATTGTCTAAAAAAGTTGGGGATTGAAATCAATGGCGATAGCGAACGCTTGGAAGTTATAGGGAAGGGAATCGATGGTTACTCCCCTCCCGAGGAAGAGCTAAACGTCGGGAATTCTATCACCGCTCTATGCCTGCTAACCGGTATAATGGCTGGTTATCATTTTGATTCCGTGATAAAGACCGCTCCAACTCAACGCAAGAGGTCTCTCAAGGCTTTAATAGAAGCGCTGCAATCTATGGGTGGTAAGATCGAGTCGAAGGATTATCGGGCGCCGTTAAAGATATCCGGCACAACCCTAAAGGGATCCGAATTTACGTTTAGCGAATCATCTGCCCACGTAAAATCAGCGGTTTTATTTGCAGCCCTGAAAGCCGAGGGGGAGACTATTGTTAACGAGGCTATTCCCAGCCGCGACCACACCGAGAGAATGATCAACCATTTCGGTATCCCGATTGAAATGCACTTCAGCGATGATCCGACCGATTACGATGAGCTGGACCGCAGAATGAAACGGATCAAACAAAAGCAGATGTTCAGGGAGAAAGGCGCTGATATACATGTATGGGGGATCGGAGGCATATCTCCGACATCCGTGTCAATTCCTGGCGACATCTCGCTTGCCGCTCCTTTTGTTATGGCGGCAACCATCCTTAAGAACTCCAATCTTCAACTCGAGAACATGGGTTTCAATCCCACTCGATCCGGATTCGTTGATTTGGTTAAACGAATGGGAGCTAATTTCAGTTTTTCGGCAAAGAAAGATGTATCCGGAGAGCCGATTATTGATCTTGGAGTGAGAACCGCAAGCCTGAGGGGCAGGCGGCTGGGCGGCGCAATAGTACACAATATGATCGATGAAGTCCCTATCCTGGCGATTCTCGCTTCTCAATCCGAAGGAACCACCGTGATACGAGAAGCAGATCAGCTCCGCAGGCGGGAGACGGATCGCCTTCACGTTACATTTCTAAATCTTCGAAAAATGGGAGCTAAAGTTGGCGAACTTCGCGACGGTCTGGTTATTGAAGGAAAATCCAATCTAACCGGCGCCGAATTAGATTGTTACAACGATAGCCGTTTGATTATGGCTTTCACCATTGCCGCCCTCGCTGCGGAAGGCGAAACATTGTTGAAAAATGTTGAGGGTATCAGCAATACATTTCCCGATTTCTGGCAGGTTATCGACGAAATCACCGAGGGTACCGCTCTGGGTTAAATGAAATTTTTCAGCTTTCTCAGGGAACTTATTTCCAATAAAATGAGCAGGAAGGATATCGGCAAATCGGGGGAAAAGATCGCTGTTAAGTTCCTGAAGCGCAAAGGATTCAAGATACTGGAGCGCAATGTTCATCTCAGTTTCAAAGAATTCGATATTATCGCTATGGATAATGAATATCTGGTATTCGTCGAGGTGAAAGCCGCCGCTTCCGATTCTTACGGACACCCGTCGGAGTGGATTTCACCTTACAAACGGAGACATCTTATAAACGGCGCCAGATTATACCTAAACCGAAATAAGATTGAAAATACGCCGGTAAGATTCGATGTGGTCACAATCGTCTTTGACAAGCGGCGTTACGAAATAGACTACCTTCCGGATGCATTCTCGGCAGATTGATTCATATCCTTTTGGAGCTTTTTAGGTAATACCTCCGCTCTTATATAGACATTGGATTTTCCGTCTAAGCTGTTCAACCTGGATTCAACCGAGTCGAGGAATATACCGAAGAACTCGGGATTCGCTTTAAGATAATTCTTGTAATTCTCATACTCCCCCGGGGTCAGACCGGCTTCCTCCAGAATCTGGCTTTTGATTACCGGCAAGGAATCCGGAGCGCTTCCATATAATTTATCTACTATCCCCAGCCGATAATATACTTCAACCATCTCAGTCTGATAGTTAAACTGTTCTTCGTCCGTGAAGAATATTTTGTATACTCCGAGTGCAAGTACTATTAATACAATAACAAGAAATATCCGCATTTATCCATCCTTAAGAAAATCAATAACAAAGTACCATCTAACTGATTTAGAGTCAAGCCTCTTAAAAGCGGGAACGGCAATGGCTTCTACAATTCATTTGAACAAGCGGGATTATCGCTATCGTTGAAAAAATAAGGACAGCCGCGGGATGGCTGTCCTTATTCTATCTTCCATGCGCTATATTCTGCTGTCGGTTAGCCGTTAGCGGAACGGTTAAGTCCTGTCAGATTTGGTGGGACTCGGTTCCCCAACTTCAGTATCATCATCGCGAGCTTCATCTTCGGATGAATTCCGATCATCCTCATTATCCGATTCCTTAGACTCCTCACTTTCGGACGAATCCGATTCGGAATCGGAAGATGTTTCGGCATTACCTTTAGGTTCTGACTCTTCGCCGCCTTCCTTGGTATCCGGCTTGGGCTCCTCTTCTTCGGCGGGCTCCTCGGCTTCTATTTGCGGTTTTTCTTCAACAACCTCTTCAATCTTGGAGGTCTTGGTCGGATGGGCTGCAAGATATTCCTGCATATCCTGCTCTTCCTTATTCTTATAATAAGCGCTGACCGAGAGAACAATCTTGCGGTTATGCTGCTCGAATTCGATCACCTTAACAGGTATCACGTCACCGACCGAGAAGGCATCCGAAGGTTTGCTTAAATCCGGTTTCGCCAGTTGATTCATTGGGATGAATCCTTCGACTTCGTCTTCCAGTTCCGCAATTACGCCTCTGTCAAGAAGACGAGAAATCGTTGCGGTCGTTTCCACTCCGGGTGCATACTTGACTGCCAGCGCAGGCCACGGATCGCCTTCCAACTGCTTGCGCCCCAAAGAGACCCGGCGGTTTTCCTTATCGATACTAAGCACAACCACATCGATTGTATCGCCCTTTTTCATTATCTCCGAGGGATGCTGAATCCGCTTGGTCCAGGACATATCCGAGATATGAACCAGGCCGTCTATCCCTTCTTCAATCTCAACAAAAGCCCCGAATGTGGTCAGGTTCCGAACCTTTCCGGTTACTCTGGTTCCCGGAGGATATCTATCCTCGAGAGTTTCCCAGGGGTCGGCATTTAGTTGTTTGAGCCCCAATGAAATCTTCTCATTCTCCTTATCCACCGACAAAACCGCAGCCTCTATTTCATCCTCTACATTCAGGATTTTAGACGGATGCTTGATATGCTGTGTCCAGGACATCTCGGAAATATGGATCAAACCCTCGACTCCCTTTTCCAGCTCTACGAATGCGCCATAATCGGTTAATGATACAACTTTACCTACCGCAGTCGCTCCGATAGGATACTTCTCTTCGATTTTCTCCCACGGATAGGGAGTAAGCTGTTTTAGACCCAGCGATATCCGATTGGTTTCCTTATCGAAATCGAGGACTTTAACATCTATAGTATCCCCAAGGGAAACCATCTCCGACGGATGATTGACTCGTCCCCAGGACATATCGGTGATATGCAGCAGTCCGTCCACGCCGCCAAGGTCGATGAATACTCCGAAATCGGTGACATTCTTAACCACACCTTCTCTGATCTGGCCCGTCTCTATTTCCGATATAATCTTGCTGCGCAATTCCTCGCGCTCTTCTTCCAATACGACTCGCCTCGAGACCACAATATTCCGACGAGTTTTATTCAATTTAATAATGCGGAAATCCATCTCGGTGCCGATTAATTCGTCGAAATCCGGCACCTGTCGCAATGCGATTTGGGAACCGGGTAAGAAAGCGTCTACCCCGAATAAATCAACAACCATGCCGCCCTTTATGCGGCGCATTAGCCTGCCTTTGACCAGCTCGTTTTTCTCGTTAGCTTCTTTGATACGATCCCAAACCCGCATAAAGTCGGCTTTGAGCTTAGAAAGCACCAACTGGCCGTCCTGATCCTCAATAGCATCCAGATAAACTTCAATCTCCTTACCGATCTCAATTTCAAAATCGGGCGGAAACTCTTCCAACGGAACGATCCCTTCGGATTTGAAGCCAACATCGACAATTACCCCGTCGCGCGTCTTGCCGAGAATTCTACCCTTAACGATCTCACCTTCTTTGATATTCTTGATAGTGGCTTCATACTCATCAAGCATACGCTGGAATTCCTCATTGGAGTATTCTTCCTCCTCGATATCCTGCAGCGATAAATCTGTTGAGGGTTCGTCAGCTGCTTTTCTTCTTACTCTTGGGGACTTTTTTCGTGTTGTTTTCTTCTCTTTTATCTGTTCTTCATCTTCATCTTCTTCGACCATTGTAGATTTCGTGCTTTTCTTCGTAGTCTTGACACCACCTCCTTTCTTAGATTTTGGTGCGGCTTTCTTCTTAGCCGCAGATTTGCGCTTTTGTGCCATTAATTAGATCCTCCTAAGTATTTTAACCGTTGTTTGTTATTTCGTATTTATTTGAAAAAAGCTTAGCTCTATTTTGCATGTTCTATATCTTAGTTTAAATTTCGTTTCATATCCCTAATTCGGTTTTCCACCTCGTCAGCGATTTTCTGATAACATTCCTTGCTGTTTGGATGTTCACTCGAACCAGCAATTCGTATCGGTTCGCCAAAGGTAACTACAACCTTCTTGCCAGTCAACCTGTTTCTCGCCGCATTCTTAGAATTTTTTATATAAGCCGGTATCACTGTAGCGTTCGATTTAACTGCCAGCAAACCCACCCCCAACCTCATTTTCCCGATCTCTCCATCCTTTGACCGCGTCCCTTCCGGAAACATAACCAATCCTTCTCCTTTTCTCAGCGCTTCCAGTGCATTCTTGATTGATTGTCTGTCAAATCCCGCTCTGTTAACCGGAATTGCTTTTACATTCCTGAGAATCACTCCGAACAGCTTATTGTTAAACAACTCGCGTTTCGCCATGAAGTTGCATACTCGCTTTATTCCGATCCCCACCAATGGAGGATCAAACCATGATATATGGTTGGAGGCGATTATAAAGCTTCCGGTATCCGGTATCCTCTCCTTGTTATTGACCTTAAGTCCTGTTACGATTTTTGCATAAGCGAGCAACGCTATCTTGCCCAAATAATAAAGCAAAGGAAACTTATTCATCCTTTGAAATTAACCGCCGCCCGGCTCTTGTATAAAGTGATAATAAGGTTAACTTGTTCCTCAAAAGTGAGATTGGTCGTATCCACCTCAACGGCGTCGGGAGCTTTCATCAGCGGAGAATGAGTCCGCGTGGAATCGATAGTATCACGCATCCTGATCGATTCCCGCACTTCCTCAAAATTCGTTTTTATACTCTTCTGTTGAAACTCCTTTAAGCGACGTTTCGCCCTCTCTTCTTCCGAGGCAACCATAAATATCTTCAATTCGGCTTCAGGAAAAACTACAGTACCGATATCCCTGCCCTCCGCAACAACATCTTGCCCTTCAGCAAGTTTCCGTTGTAACGGCACCAGGGCGTTTCGTACTTCAGGGATAACAGAGACTTTCGACACCAGCTCAGTAACTTCTCTGGAGCGAATGCCTTCCGTTACATCAACCTCATCCAGGATTATGGAACGCTGATTTCCAGAATCCATAAAATCGACCTTGGTCTCCCCAAGGATTTTTTTCAACGTATCAATATCGCCTAAATCAATATCATTGCGGATAATTTTTAAAGTAATCGCCCGATACATTGCCCCCGTATCTATAAATTTAAAACCTAATTTATAGGCGATGGCTTTCGCGGTTGTACTTTTGCCTGAGCCTGCAGGACCATCTATAGCTATGATCATTAACTATTTGACTATTACACCTCCTATCTAAACTCCTTAGTATAACTAAAAATTGCCGAATAGCAAGCGATTTATTTAAGTCCGGTACGTTTTTTTAAGCTTTCAACCTCACTGGAATCAAGCTCTCTTATGCTTCCAGCCTTCAAATCACCTAACTCGACAACATCAATGGATACCCTCTTAAGGATCATTACTTCATACCCGAGACTATCAAACAAGCGCCGTATTATCCGATTTCTTCCCTCGGTAATTACCAGATGCACTGTGGTTGTTCTCCCTTTATTATTGAGCGTGCTAAGCGATTTTGGCATAAGGAAACCGTCATCCAGATTCACCCCTCTTTTTATTTTGGCAAGGGTATTCTGATCAAGCGGTTTGTGAATCTCCACTACATAGCCTTTTTCGATTTCGTAGCGCGGATGTTGTATTCTATGAGCCAATTCGCCATCATTGGTCAGAAGGAGCAAGCCTTCGGAATCGTAATCCAATCGTCCCACCGGATAGAGGCGCATTCCGATACGGGCGATATAGTGCGCTATCGTTTTCCGTTTTTGCGGATCCTTTAGGGTGGTGACCACCCCCACCGGTTTATTAAGTGCGAAATAATGAAATTGCTCAATCGGTTTGATTATTTTCCCCTCGAATTCAACTTTATCCTCGCCGAGATTTACTTTCATTCCGAGAAGGGTAACCTGCTCGCCATTAATTTTTATTTTACCCTGCGCGATAAGTTCATCAGCCTGCCGGCGGCTGCAAATCCCGCATTTCGATATATATGAATTTAATCTGATTATCTCCGTCATATAATGTTTTACTCTGGGATTGGCTGAATGTTGCGGCTAATCTTGTTTCGGCTTGGCAGTTTCACTCTCGATCCGGTTCCGCTCGGGTTCGCTCTCGTCGGATTGAGATTCTATTGCGGAGTCAGCATCAGGAGCGGAATCTTCATTATTTTCAGAATCTTCCTCCCCCGATTCTCCCTCTCGTTTTATTGTCATTTTAGCCTTGTAGGCTTCCTCGGATTCACCGAGTAAGGATTCGATCTCCTTTTCGTCGGGAAGTTCGGTTAGATCGTTCAAACCGAAATACTCCAGAAACTTCTCATCGGTGGAGTATAATAGCGGTCTTCCCGGGCTGTCTGCGCGGCCGCTTATTTTCACCAATCCTCGATCCAGCAAGGTTCGGACGACACCATCGGCTGATACACCCCGCAATCGCTCAATCTCCGTTTTGGGAACCGGCTGACGGTAAGCTATGACAGCTAATGTTTCCAGCCCGGCTCTGGATAATCTCTGCTGACGCACCGGATGAAGGTATTTCCTGATATGGTGATCATAATCCGAGAGAGTCATCAGCCGATAACCGCCGGCAACACGCTCTATTCGGAAGGAATTATCGCTTCTTTTATAAGCAGTGTTCAGCTTCAAAACGATATTTTCGAGATCAGCCTCAAGACCGGCTTTGGAAACCTTTTCGTTTTCATATTTCAGGTCTTTCACTACCTGCACAAGGATATCTACCGGAACGGGTTTCTCCGAAACCGCTATCAAAGCTTCTACGGTCTTGTCAGTATCACTTAATTGAATTGTATCCGTCGCTAAGTCCTGTATATCCATATCTCACCGAATAATCTGTTCTGGGTAATCCGCAGTACTCTCAAACGCGCCAATTCCAAAAGCGCAATGAATGTTACCACCACCACCAGCCAGGATTCCAGATTGTAAAACAGCTCCTTAAAGCAGATGCCTTCCTCACTAATCGCCTGCTTCAAATATTCCATCCGATCCTCCACCGTAACCTGAATTCTCTCAACAGTATGTGCAGCGTCTTCCGGTATCTCCCGAGAATATACCTCTTTTAAGGCGCGCAACAGGTCGAATAGATTTACATCCAGCTCAACTTTTTCGGATTCCTCGGCGCCCTGATGATATACTCTCAGAGGAGTCCTCAGCCTCGCCAGCGATTCCATATCAGCCATCAACTCCGCCGCCTTTTTTATGCGTCGGTATTCAACCAGCGCCAAAATCAAGCCTTCCCGCGGATCAAACTCTTCCTCATCCGTCTCCGAAGACGGGAGAAGCATCTTCGCCTTTATCTGCATCAATCGAGCCGCCATAACCATGAACTCGCCGGCGACATCTATGTCCAGTATACGCATAAGTTCAATATATTCAAGGTACTGCCGTGTTATCTTCGCAATCGGAATATTGTAGATATCCAGCTCATCTTTTTCTATCACGTAAAGGAGGAGATCCATCGGCCCCTGAAAGAACTCCAGCTTGATAGAATAATTACCGAATAAATCTATTTGCTCAAATGGTGTTTTATCGACTGCGGTTAGAATATCACCATGCAAGGTTCATTGCCTTTCGTACTTCCTCGATTATTGGTGTAGTTCGCTCTATCGCTCGCACAGCGCCATCCTTTAAGACACTTATCACATGGTCCCGATTATTCTCGAGTTCTTTGCGCTTTTCTCTTATCGGTCTCAAGGCTTCGTTGAGATTCTCGATTAATCTCTGCTTATCCTGAACGCAACCGAGTTTTCCTGTCCGGCAGGGCTCCAAAATATCCTCATGCCCTTCAGTGTAGATTTGATGCAATCCGTAAACCGGGCATATCTCCGGCCTTCCGGGATCGCCTTTCCTCAGCTTCTGAGGATCTGTAAACATCTTTTTTATTTTCGCCGCTGTCTCATCCTCCGAATCCGCGATCCGAATATCATTATCGTAAGATTTGCTCATCTTACGTCCATCCGTTCCCGGCAGTGCGGGGAATTTTGTCAAAAGAGCCTCAGGTTCCGGAAAAACTTCACCATAAAGGTGGTTGAATCTCCGCGCCACCTCCCTTGTCAACTCGATATGCGGCAATTGGTCCTGTCCCACAGGCACCGCATCAGCTTTGTAAACTAATATATCCGCCGCTTGTAACAAGGGATAACCCAAAAATCCGTAACTGTCAAGTTCTTCGGCTTTATCCTTGTATGTTGGCACTCTTTGTAACCACGAAACGGGAATAATCATGGAAAACAGCAGATGGAGCTCTGCATGCGCCAAATTATGCGATTGCACAAAAATAGTGCATTTATCCGGATCAAGTCCTCCTGCGAGATAGTCTATTGCCATCTGTACAATACGTTCTCTAATAGCATTTGTATCATTGAAATCCGCCGTTAGCGCATGCCAATCGACTATACAGCAATACATCTCATAATCATCCTGAAGGCTTACCCAATTCTTTAATGCGCCCTCATAGTTTCCGAGATGCAGTTCTCCTGTGGGCTTCATCCCTGATAAAATCACCTTTTTCCCCATTTATCTCCTCAATCTAAGAATAAGTATCTGCGCCATCTCTCGTCAGAAATACCAACGAAGTGCTGAATGAAAGTAATGTTGTTCGGTCGTTTCGGTTTTCTCAAAAGCTTCATATTCGCTTGGTCAGGCGTTCGGTTTCCCTTGACGCTGTTACACTTTACGCATGCGCAAACCAAATTCTCCCAGCCATCTTTTCCGCCAAGATGTCGGGGTATTACATGATCTACTGTTAGAATTCTATCCTTTCTGCCGCAATATTGACATTGATGCTGGTCTCGCTTAAGTATGTTTTTCCTGGATAGAATCACTCTCCGGAATGGAACCCTCACGTACAGGTCTAATCTCACGATGCTTGGCACCGGTATTTGCTGACTCACCGAACGGATTCTGTATCCGTCATAGCTTTCGATGATATCCGCTTTACCGAGAAAAACCATAACCACCGCTCTTTTAACCGAGCATACCGAAAGCGGTTCAAAATTCTGGTTTAGGACCAATACGTTTTTGTTAAGAAGTTCCATATCAGTTTATAATCCCCCATTTGCAAAACTAAACATCAAATTTAATTATCCGATGCCCGATTGTCAAACGAAAACTCATTTATACTAATCGGTAGTAAACAAGCGTTAGATAAAGTCTTTCGTAGCAGGAAAACCAACCTAACCATTATCAGGCAAACGGATGATTCAATTCTATTGACATGCTGGCAAAATTCCGATTATTAGAATAGCGGGTTTCTGCGCATCTTTTCGATTATGTTCGGGAACTTGTTCGATATTATCCTGTATAAACCGAAGCGCCTTATTTAATTGATTTAAAAGATATGATTAATGTAATAAAGAGCTTGCTCGGAGTGGATACATCCGATACAGCTAAACATGAAGAACATAATATCAGGGGCGTTTCCAACCGTGTGGCGCTTGCCGCGGCAGTTGTTTTTCTCGAAATGGCTCATATCGACGAAGAATTCAGCGAAGAAGAACAAGAGCATATCCCGGAATTGCTGAAGGATATTTTCCAATTAAATGATAGCGAGATTACGGATATAATCGAATCGGCGAAGGATGAAATTGACCAAAGCCTTGATTTATGGCAATTTACTAACATTATAAATCAAAATTTCAGCAACGAGCAAAAGCAGGAAATAATCTATGCTGTTTGGCGCTTGGTCTATATTGATGGTAATCTTGACGAACACGAAAATTACCTGATGCATAAACTTTCCAAACTCTTTAATCTCCCCCACAGTTCTCTCATCGATGGAAAAATGAGGGCATTACGCGAATCTAACGACTAAATGTGATCCTCTACAGAAAACTTGACCTGTTCGCTGGCGCCGTAGGTCGGGTTCCG
>CAZLVS010000014.1:0-2906 GCA_964563085.1 uncultured Ignavibacteria bacterium
TCCCCAATTGATGCAGAGTTCTCGCCATTCCTCCCCGGTCGCCCAACTCCTCTTTTATCTTCATGCTCTGATTATATTTCTCTATCGCTTTTTCGTAATCCCCCTGGTCTTGATGTATCATCCCCAGATGATGCAGCGCTGCCGCCTTGGTCTCTCCTGATGTGGTTTTTACCGTGTCCTCATTAAGTTTCTTAACATACTCGATTAATCCCCAGCGGTGCAGGTATTCGGATGCATTCCGAACCATACTGCCTGCCTTTTCATATTCGTGTGCCTGGTAATAATAATCCCGCGCTTCGAGGTAATCCCAAATATCCTTGCTTCTTGGAAGCAAATCCTCATAATACTCCGCGGCTTTAATTAATCGCCGGTTCCATTCATCCTTATCCACCTTTGATTTTATGAATTCAGTGACCAGGGTATGGATTTGGAAGAGCGTTTTATCTTCTTCTTCGACCTTAATTATCATGCCCCAGTGGGTGATTTCCTCTACAATCTCGTGAATATCAAACTCCTTATGAGCTTGCTTTAACAACCACTCCAAGCCTTCCAGGGGCGCCGGCTTTCTGAAAACAGCGAAGGAGTCGATCAGTCTGCGGGAGAGTGAACTAAGTTTCTGATAGCTTTTATCCAAAAGGGTAAATTCCACCATCTTCCTGGTAACACCTGCGATATCAGCCAAAACATCCTGCGCCGAGGTCTGGCCGGCATGCCTGCCGAAGATATCGATGGTGTAAGGATGACCGCCGATCCTCTCATGGATTTCTAACTTGGTAGCGAAGGTTTCTTTCAACAAATCCGGGAAGCGGTTCATCACCATGACAGCCTCCGGCTGGGATAGTTCCCCGAGATTGATTTCATCGATGAGATTGGTCATCCTGCCATCAGTCAGATTAAAAGTATAACGGCTGGTGAAAAGGAACTTACTGCCATCGGAACATTGCGTAACCAGGTCCTTAAGAGCTTTCTTAAGAGCATCATCCTCGATCTCGCTGTTGTTTTTGTCCTCCGCCAGAAGCGATTCGAAATTATCAAATATCAGCAAGGATTTGATCTGTGACAGCAGCTGCGCCAGTTGATTTATCTTCATGGTTACGGGGGCATTGGATTTAATAATCGGGTCAAATACATCTATCCCGTTCGCCACGAAGAGAGTGTTAAGCTGCAGCATCATGAGTTCGGGTGTGAGGTTTTCCCGGCAGTCGAAAGCATAAATAAGCCGGAACTGGTCAGCGAATTTTTCCACCACCCTGGAGGCGGTTACGGTTTTACCGATCCCCCCGATTCCATGCAAGACCACCATCCGCATGCCGCGATAAAGGAAGTCATCCTTAATCCGGCGCAGTTCCCGGCGTCGCCCGATAAACTGATTCCCCAACCGCTCCAAGCCCAGAACGATGTTGGTTTTAAGGGTCAGCGGTTTGCTCAGCTTGATGCCGCTGCCGGGAGTTTCGAGCTTGCTTTCATCGATCGCCAGGCAATCGGGATTATTGCTCCACAGCACCGGAGTGGCGAATTCCACTTTGCCGAATTTATCATCCAGACGAAGCTCCCGGCGGGCGCGAGTGAGGGCAACATCGACCGGATAGCCGCCGGCGATCTCCGAATATAGCTTGGTGGCGAACCTGGCGGCGGAATGGTCGGAGACCGAATACTGCATAGCGATAACGGAAGGAATCTTTTTGGTAAGCAGGGGGGTTGCCATATCCCGCAACGCCTGCCTTCCGGAGGTTTTGGCAGTCTGACAGCCGGAAAGAACCACCAAACGGAGCGATTTATAACCGGTGATCAGGTCGGCAACATCGCGGTTACCGACCGGCCGCGTCCTGCCGGTATCATCCTCCATAACCAGATAACCCCGGTCCTCATCCTCGCGATAAACGCCATGACCGGTGTAATGGAGGATATGATACTCCTCCTCATCCAGCCTTTCCTGGATATTCCGAAGGGAAGCTTCATCCAGGAATTCCACCTCAACCTTACCGGCGGCGATGGAGGGATCCAGCGCCTGAAGTATCATCACCTGTTCCTGTTCGATCTGCAGGCGTTCGTAGTCTTTCAAATCCAGAGGGCTGGAGACCACCGCCAGAATCCTGATCTTGCCCTGGATGGGAGGTTTGTCATCGGTTTCCAATCCCTCCAATGTCCGCGAAAGATTAAGCTGAGGATAAGCGCAGAGGAATTTGTCGCCATCGAATAGGAATTCCCAGGGAAGGCGGTAAAGCTCAGGCTGGTCGCGTTTAAAAATAAGGTTAAGGCGGATATCATCGTCTTTTTTGAGCAATGAATTAAAATAACCGGCGACCTCGCCGCCGAAGACAGCGGAGTAGAGTTTGCTGCCGAAGTTTTCGATGAGGTTTGCCGATTGCCGGAAGTTTTTGGATAGCATATCCTCCAGGCGCGAGAGGACATAGCGGTCAATGCTGTAATGGAAATCATTTGTCGCCATCGCTGCCCCGCTACTATCTTTTATGATCGCTTTAAAGCTGCTTGCGTCGTCGGCCTTTTCGATATGCAGATTCAGTTGTTGGAAATCCGTTTTACTTTGCGCCATAGATACCTCATGTTTTGCAGGAAATCGCCCACTTTTGAGTATAATAATTAAATTGAGAGGATAAGTCTAATGAAAAATGTTGGCAAGTTCTTGATGAGGAGCCCTCGGGCAACACCGCCCGACTGCACAACAAACACCTCGCCCGTCCCGACTGCGTCGGGACACCCTCTCCCGCTGAACGGGAGAGGGGAATGAGGAAAGATAAAGATGATTTTAATGAATAAAAGATATCCATTCAGTTCACCTTCTCCCATTTATTGGGAGAAGGGGTCAGGGGATGAGGGTGATGAATATCGCAGGCTGTCGGGTGCGGCAGCGATTTATCGGGGGACAGTACTCTTGGGTGCGGTCA
>CAZLVS010000014.1:3006-81660 GCA_964563085.1 uncultured Ignavibacteria bacterium
CGGTCAGACGAGGACGTTTGACGCCACATCGTCGCCAATCTGAACGGTGGCGCCTGACGGCATTATGGGGAAGTTTCGTTATATTTAATTTATCATTTAATTATATAAAACGACAATAATGAGTAATATCATATACTCATTTCCTACGTAATCTAATCGCCTTGACTTTGCTTATCATCTGCTTTCATTTAAACGATAGTAATACTGAAAAGGGCGTTAATTTTATCATAGGATTATTTGCATGGTTTTGAACCCGCACAGACCTTACGGAAAACTAAATTTCGTCGCGAAATTCGTATTGGATGTTAAGACAAGAATCAAGGAGATCAATATTAATTTTCCCGATCCGGTTAAGATTGAGCTTTCGTCCCTGATAAATCAACCATTCGCCGCTTTATTGGAGGCGCCGTATGATCAGAGTTTTCAGGAATGCATCCAAATGATCAGGGAAAGAAAGGAAACGAAATATCTTAAGGTGACGCTGAATCTTGCTAAGAACAAACAGTATTTATGTAAATTATCAAAGGCGAACAAACCGGAGTTTACTGCTGTGAACGGAGGTTTTCAGGCGACTTTATATGACATAGTTGAGATTGACGCTCTGTTGAAATCGCTGGACTCGGCAAGCGAACTCAAAGAAATACCGAATGTTAAGGATGATTTGGCGGATTTTCTCAATAAATTGCTCAATTTAAATGGAATCAACGGAGCAAGTATATTTCTTGCGACCGGCGAGTCGGGTAATTTGAAGTTACATCTACATAAGGGATCGGAAGAGGAACCGGGAGGAAGTTTGAAGGCAATTAGGATTGAGCCGCGCCTCATTCATGAACTACAGAAAGGGAAATTGGTTTTTCAAAATCAACGCAGGGAAGCAAAAAGTAATATGAGTGACTATTCCAGAATTGAAGGCGCGGCTTCAGTATTCATCCCTATCATGCGAGAGGAATCGATAGTGGGGGTTTTACTTCTTACCTCCCACACATTGCCGGATATCCCCGAGAGTACAAAGGATTCGCTCTCAATAATAGCGGACAGAATTCAGGAAGTTGTAATCGGGTAATCCCGGGAATCAAGTTATTCACTTCATTAAAATGTTATCAGCTGCCGATTTGCCTGCAAGCCAACCGGTGGAAAATGCCGCCTGGAGGTTGTATCCGCCGGTGTCGGCGTCGATATCGATAACTTCTCCGCAAAAATACAATCGGTTTATTAATCTCGATTCCATTGTTCTGGGATCGATTTCTTTGAGGTCGACGCCTCCTGCAGTGATAATAGCTTCTCGAAAGGAGCGATAACCGGTAATATTCATCCTCATATCTTTCAGCCAGATACGCAGTCGTTTACGCTCGGCGGCGGTTATCCGGCACCCCTCTTTCTCCGGATTTATTCCCACCGAAGTGATGCAATATGGTATCAGCTTAATCGGCAGCAATGATTTAAGAATGGTGCGGAATTTCCTCTTACCATTTTGCTCGAATTCTCTAAGCAGGCGGGCATCCAATTTTCGCTGATCGAGAGCGGGTTTCAAATCGATTGAGATAGATACGCTGCATCCGTCATCGAGGGAATCGACAGCCGTTTTACTCATGGTTAGGATAATGGGACCGGACAGACCGGAGTTGATAAACGTAAGTTCTCCGAACCGTTCGTCCTTTTTACGCCCATTAATGATAAGTTTCGCTGTTACATTCTTCAGGCGTAATCCGGATAATATTTTTGCTGCTTCCCTTTCTATTTCAAGCGGTACCAGTGAGGGTCTGATAGGAATGATATTATGCCCGATATCGGCTGCCAAACGGCAGCCATCGCCGGAGGAGCCGGTGGCGGGATAGGAGGCTCCTCCTGCGGCGAGTATCACTGACTCAGCCGTTACAAAGTTTCCGTCACTTAAAAAAACGCCTTCGATGTTACCATCATTTAGGGACAGCTTGGCAACAATTGAATTGGCGCTGATTACCACCGAATTACTTTTAGCATAGTTAATCAATGCATCAACAACATCATTAGCGTCTTCGCTTTTGGGGAATATTCTGCCTCCTCTCTCGCAAACGGTCTCGACACCGATCTTCCGAAGGAACTCAAGGAGGTCCTCGGTGAAGTATTGCATAAATGCCTGGCGCAGGAATTTGCCATTTGCTCCAAAGCGCCGGATGAAATCATCCAGAGGAGCGATGTTGGTGAGATTGCACCGTCCTTTTCCTGTGATGGCTAATTTTCGAGCTGGCAGACTTTTTTTCTCGAGTAAAAGAACATGGGCTCCGTTTTCGGCGGCGCTGATAGCAGCCATTAAACCGGAAGCGCCTGCGCCGATAACAAGGACTTTATGATCACTCATTTCCAGATTACATAACACATAATTATCCATACAATATAATACATTAATTAATTGAATAAAATAAGATTGATAAGAAAAGGAACAAGTTGACTCCGGAGATAGTAATTATTAAATTCGATGTGAAATAATTGTTGTAATAGAAAGGAGATATGATGTCACCGGTAGAGAAAGCTGTTTTGGATGGTTTGAATATGGGAATTGAACAGGAGTTGGCTGCTTATGTTTTCTACAAGAAGGGCATGGAGCTGACCGATGATGAAAAGATCAGTGAGTTGCTGGGAAAGCTCGCTCTGGAGGAGAAAGACCATTTCAGGATACTTGAAGGGCAGTACGATAGCCTGGTTAGATCGGAAATGTGGAATACTATCAATGACGTGATGAGGCGGGAAGGATTGCCGGATATCGATGAAAAAATGGCGGATGTTCATCATGAACTGATAGATGAGGTCAACGAATCAACAACTCCGCTGCGGATTTTGGAAATAGCTTTGATTTTGGAAAAGCAGGCGCGGGATATATATACCGACTTGGCAGCAAAGGTCGAGGACCCCAAGGGTAAGGATATGTACAAGTACCTGTCCAAGTTCGAAAATGGGCATGTGATTAAGATAAAGAAGATGATGGAGAATTATAAGTAAGTTGGTTCGCTTATAATTTTTTCAATAGGGGATCCGTCGGCGCTGGAGCGCCGAACGACGGTAAATTGAGATTACATTGAAAAACTGGATTGGCTAAAACCGCGTCAACTCGCAGAAAATGCTTGAGTTGTCTACCTCCTCAATTCTGACCAGTGCATCCAAATCTGAGGTTAGATTTTGGAAATCTTCTATGCCTATGGCGGTGGCTTTAAATCCATCCTTACAATAGATAATGCCATTACCGGTTAGTTCGTAATCGATCTCGCCAACCAGTCCACACTCGGCTTGAATTTCAAACCAATTAAGCCTTTCCTCCCAGAAATTCGACGAATAGCTGGAGAAAAGCGCTTTACCGCCCTGCCTCGTAACCCGCAGCGCCTCCTGAATCAGTTTCTCCTGGTCAACTTTAAAAGCGGATATTCCATTTTGTATGCAGAAAACAAGATCGAAAGCCTGCTGGTTAAAACCGGTTGAAACAGCATCCATAGCCGCTAAATAAACCCGTGGAAGTCCTTCCAGATATTTTTTCGCCATTTTAAGGCTCGAGATAGAGGCATCGATTCCAGCAACGAAAACCTCGCTGCAATCAAGCCCGCGAATAACGCGCCCGTATCCGCAACCGAGTTCAAGAATAACCTCTCCCCTATCGACTCTATCCGATACATAGTCGATTTCGGCTTGCAAATATTGCTGTATCCGCTGTGGAGCGATATCATAGCATTGTTTTAAGCGGTCTGCGGATAGCTTTTGGGAATAGTAATTTTTCATTTCCGGTTTTCTCGCATCTGATGCCGTAATTGCGTTAAAATCATTGTTCGGTTTGCTGCTCCTTATTATAATACCAACCAAACAGATTATAAAGGTGAGATTATGAGTGGAATAGTTTTTTTTCGAACGAGGCAGTTAGAGAAGCTCAAAGATTTTTACACCAGCGAGATTAATTGTGACCTCTGGATGGATCAGGGAGATTGCATGATTATCAGAAATGGGAATTTCCTTTTTGGTTTCTGCAGAGGCGAACAAGCGGAAATCGAGGGGATACTCACGTTTTTCTTTCGGACAAGGGAAGAGGTTGACCGGTATTATGAAAAGTTCAAATCATGCGCCGAAGCCCCCCCAAGGGTCAACCCAAGGTTCCCCATTTATAATTTCTTCGCTCGTGATCCGGAAGGAAGAAAAATAGAATTTCAGCAGTTTGATCCTCCCGTTTCGGAATACCTCTGCGGCGATGAGCTGCTTCTCGGGCGACGAAGCATCAGGAAATTCAATCCTATCGATATTCCCGACAAAACGATTGAGAAGATTCTAAATATATGCCGTTATGCTCCCACTTCGAGGAATACGCAAGCATATTACTTCCGGTTCGTTAAGGATAAAGAGGTTCTCAAACGATTATCGGAACTGAGGGGAAAAAGCAGCGAACCGATTGCAAAAGCGCCCATGGCGGCAGCGATCTGCTCCGATCCCGAACTGACCAAACGCCATATACAGGATGGATGCATCGCTGCCTATCACTTTATGCTGACCGCCTTCTTCTTCGGATTGGGTACTTGCTGGATCGCGGCAATGGACAGAGACGATGTCAAGCAGATGCTGGGAATACCGCTGTCGCATTACGTGGTTACCGTCACACCATTTGGTTATCCGTATAAAATTCCCAGGGCGCCGGAGAGGAAGGAGATCGATTGGTTTATGAGAAAATATTAAGCTGTATTCTATCAAAAGGAGAATCCGATGGAATTATTGAATAAAAATAGCCTGGCGGAGACTGTTGGTGCGATCAACGAAGCTATCTTTTTCCGGCAGAAAATCCCCAAAAAGGAAGCCGGAAAAGTCGCCAATTGGATAGTCGGTCGGTTGGGAGAAAAAGGTTCGTACGCAGATATGTTCGCTCCCACCGAAGCAGACTACAATAATCCGGTGAGAGTTTTCACCGGCGAAAAGGTAACTTCCGGCGCGGCTACCGGACACATTATCGGAGAAGAGGCTTGTCGGGCGCTCATTCTGTTGGATGTCGATTCCGTTAAAGCGCAAAAGGCGTTGAAGGCGGCAACCGAGGGTATGCTGGAGCGCATTGTTGAGAACGAAAAACAGAGTTGGAAACCGGGCATGTACTGATGCGGACTTTGTTCTCCATCGTATTGGAGATATCTTGCAGTTGGCGGATTAAGCGATCAGGAAAGACGATTGAAAGCGGGTATGAAAGCTCTGAGGAAGCATCGGGACGGAGAGGGCTGCTGGAAGCGTTTCCCATTCTATTACACGCTCCTTGCTATCAACGATATTGACCTGCCGGAAGACTGCCGATGAATTGAAATATACGGGAAAGGTATGCGAACGGATGGCGATAAGATTGAAGGGTAACGATAGGTACAACATACGCCGACGTATATTAATGGAGAGAGTACTCGAGAGGATTAACTGAGCAAGTAATCGATAAGATGAAGGTTCTTTATATAGCTGCGGAATGCAAACCATTTTCAAAGACAGGCGGCGTGGGAGATGTCACCGGTGAACTTCCACCGGCTTTGCGGAAGCAGAGAGTAGATATCGAGATAGCAGCGCCGTTATACGGATGTATCAACAAGAGATACATCGGCAAGTCAATTCTGCAATACAGCGTTCCTTTTCACGGCGCTAACGAGCATGTAGAGATTCATGCGGGGCACCTGAACGGCGTACCTGTTAATTTCGTAAGTAATAGAACTTACTTCGAGAACATATATACAAAAGCGACAGTGCCTCCGAACAGCCTTCCTCCCCTGGCAGCAGGCGATTACTCCAAACCATACGTAAACAGCGAGGAAGTTGCTTTTTATGACGATGCGCTGCGTTTTTCCTTCTTCTCCAAAGCCTGCTTGCGACTTATAGAGAAGATGAAACCTGATATTGTGCAGATCAATGATTGGCTGTTGGGGTATTTATTCGGTTGGATGGAGATTGAGAAATTCCCCCAGAAACGGATTCTTACCGTCCATAACATAGGTTACCAGGGAAATATCGGAAGGGCCACTATTAAGGGCTGGGATATCGAGGAAATTCTGAAAAGCAGACGAACCGGCGTTCTATTTGCCGATCCGCGCAAGGGGTGGAAGAGCGTAAACGCACTGAGACTTGGACTGGAGCTCTCCGATATGGTCAATACCGTCAGCCCCAATTACGCCAAAGAGATGACTCAACCTGAAGACCAGCAGCGCTATTTCGAAGGCGGTAAGGGCTTGGATAAGATTGCGAAAAGACTGTATGACGAAGGCAGACTGATCGGGATTCTAAATGGATTCGATTATAAGTTCGAACCGACCGTCGAGAAGTTTATCGATACCGTGAATAGAAAGAAACTGATGAAGAAAGCTCTCAGCGGCGATTTCGCTGATCCCGATGCGTTCCTTCTCGGTTTCGTTGGAAGGGCAGTCGAGCAGAAATTTAAGCTGCTTGCAGAAAGAATAAACGGTAAGAGTGTCCTGGAACATATTCTGGATCTGCCCGGAATCAACGCAGCTATACTGGCGACGGGATTGCCGCAATATGAGTCCTTCCTGAAAAAGATTGCGCACACAAAAAACTATTCGGTAACGGTTGCTTTTGATAAGGATAAAGCTCAGCAGATAAGTTTGGGAGGCGATGTGTTTCTTATGCCCAGCCTTTTCGAACCGTGCGGTATCACACAGATGGAATCGTTATCCAATGCTACCCCCCCGCTGGTTAGATGGACCGGCGGATTGGTGGATACCGTTATACCGCATACGGCAACTCACGGCACCGGCTTTGGTTTTTCCGGTTCTTCAAGGAAGGAAATATTACGAAATCTTATCAGTTGCTGTCGGGAAGCGCTGAATGTCTATCGACTGGAAAGAGAGCATTTTCAGGAAGTCCAGAGGCAGGGATTTCAACAACGTTTTCTCTGGTCAGATTCGGCGCGGCAGTATATTGAACGAATGTATGTTCCGGTGATGGCAAAGTAAAATGCGGGAACTCTCGCTCCCGCACTTGTTCCTCAATACAGAGGCAATTTGTGAACCCCTTGATTGAAGGACTACTTCACCAATGTCATCCGTTTTGTGAATACTTTATCACCGACAGACAACTTGTAGAAATAAATCCCGCTGGAATAGCCTGATGCATCCCAGTTGACGCTTTGGTATCCAGCTTCTACATTGCCGTTAACCAAAGTCGTTACCCGCTGGCCCAAAACATTATAAATATCCAGGTTCACCTTGCTTGCTGCCGGCAATTGATATGAAATCGCGGTGGCAGCGTTAAAGGGATTCGGATAAGCGTTGTCCATTGCATATTCGGTCGGGATTAGCTCTTCTCCGAAGAAGCCGCCTTCGATTGACCATTCGGTTGCACCGTCATCAAGACGCGCTCCGGTAACTGTGAAGGGGAAAGATGCCGAATCACATTTTGTGTCCGGGCGGTCACCGCAGTAAGCGATATATCCATAAGTTCCCAGGGGCGCCCAATTCGGCACATTCTGCGTGGTGCGCGCAGTCATCGATTCACGGGGATCAAGCGGGATGCTGTTAAACGCAAACTGACGATAGAAATTACCTTGATACAGCACACCGCCCCACACATCGGTAACAATCGGATCTGGCGTGGGATTGCCGATATAACCGGTTAAACCGAAGCTTCCTCCGGGTTCCACGATTACCGGATCATCATCGGGCGTCATATCCGCATCACAGCACGGCACATCCTCAGTCAGCGAGAACTGCACAAAGTCGTTTGTGTCAGCCCTGGAGGACTGACCGGAGGATTAAACACACCCCGTATTTGCCTTCGGCAAATACGACCCTCGCAAGAGCGTAATTAGCTCCCCGCGGGACAACCCCGATGTAATCGGGGCGCCTACCAATAGTGAGGCAAAAGGATTGCTTCGCTTTGCTCGCAATGACGGTTTTGAGACAATGTCGGGTTTCTCCATTCGGCTATCGCCGAATTCCGGAATCCGACCTACTTTTTAAGTTTACGGTTGAGCAATTTCTCCACCGACCGCACCTTGGCGTTGATCTGGTCATCATGCCCTTTGCGGTCATCGATCGCTATTCGGGTATACACCCTGGGCGAAGCCTCCAGCAGTATGTGATGGCAGTCCTTGATAAGCTGCATCACCTCGTCCCACTCACCTTCGACCACGGTTCCCATCGGATTGATCTTATATTTCAGACCGGATTTGTCGACCAGGTCGAGAACTTTGGCTACATGTTCAGAAAGCGATTCACTCACTCCGGTCGGCGACATGGAGAATTCAACCAGCATAACAACCTCTATTCATACATTCCTTCATACAGCGGAAATCTGGCGCATAACTCCTTTACCTTGCCTTTGACCTGACCATAGTATTCTTCATCGCCGAGATGCTCGATAGTGTCGGCGATCAGGTCTCCGATTATCTCCATCTCAGGCTCTTTCATACCCCTGGTCGTAACCGCGGGTGTTCCAATTCTGATTCCGGAGGTGACGAACGGCTTCCTGGTATCGAACGGTACGGTATTCTTATTCACCGTTATTCCGGCTTTCTCCAGCGCTCTTTCGACTTTGCGCCCGGAGAAATCCTTGCCGATAAAGCTGACCAGCATCAGGTGAGTATCGGTTCCGCCGGAAACCAGATTCAACCCGCGCTGACCCAATTTGTTTGCCAGAGCCTTCGCATTGGCAACTATCTGCTCCTGGTACTCCTTGAATTCAGGCTTTAGCGCTTCCTTAAAAGCGACCGCCTTGGCGGCGATAACATGCATCAACGGCCCGCCCTGGATTCCGGGCATAACCTCTCTATCCAGGTCAGCGGCATACTTCTCTTTGCACATTATCAGTCCGCCGCGCGGACCCCTCAGGGTTTTATGCGTGGTGCTGGTGACGAAATCTGCATGGGGAATCGGCGACGGATGTACCCCTGCAACCACCAGTCCGGCGATATGCGCGATATCGACCATCAGGAGGGCGTCAACGTCATCGCATATCTTGCGGAATCTCTCGAAATCGAGTATGCGCGGATAAGCCGAAGCGCCGGCGACAATCATCTTCGGTTTGGCTTCTTTAGCGGTTTTTGCCAACTCATCGTAGTCTATCACTTCCGATTTCTCATCGACTCCGTAAGCGACGATGTTGAAGAACTTCCCCGAGAAATTAATCGGGTGGCCATGGGTAAGGTGACCGCCGTGGGAGAGGTTCAGACCAAGTACGGTATCGCCCGTTTGAAGCATGGAGAAATAAACACCCATGTTCGCCTGCGAACCGGAGTGCGGCTGGACATTGGCGTGTTCGCAGCCAAACAGTTCCTTAGCCCTGTCCCGCGCCAGGTCTTCTGCCCTGTCCACGAACTCACATCCGCCATAGTACCTTTTACCGGGATATCCTTCGGCATATTTGTTGGTCATTACCGAACCCATAGCTTCCAGAACCGCCTTGGACACGAAATTCTCCGAAGCGATCAGTTCCAGGGTTTCCGCCTGACGGCGTCTTTCGGCCCCCATTGCGGCGTATATATCCGGATCAACCGTTTTTAAATTAGACATCATAACCAAATCTCCACTTCTATATATCGTAATTATCGATCTTGTTTATTCGTCTTTCGTGCCTGCCGCCCTCGAATTCGGCGGAGAGGAATTTATCCAGAATCTTGTATGCATTTTCTTCGTCAACAAACAGTGATGGTATGCAAAGGATATTAGCGTTATTATGCTGCCGGGACAGCTCCGCCATCCGTTCGTTAAGACATAATGCAGCTCTCGCCTTTTTCAGCCTGTTGGCGGCAATCGCCATTCCATTTCCGGTCCAGCAAACCAGGATTCCGAAATCACCATCACCCCTAACAACCGATTTCGCAACCTTGAATGAGTAGTCCGGATAATCTGTGGACTCTGTTGAATGTGTTCCCACATCTTCTGTTCCCAGCCCCTTCCGTTCGATATATTGCTTCAACTTTTCCTTTAGTTCATATCCGGCATGGTCAGCGCCAATTATAATTTTCATATCTAACTCCTGTTACGTTATAAGCTTGTTTCATTATAATTTAATCCTCCGATAGAATCAAACATTTATTCCAGCCCAATTTTAAGCGTATGAAAAATATGTCCCGAAGAGCGGTAATGCGGATTGTGCGGAATACCGCATGTTCTATTATTTTTGCAAGCAAAGTGCAACATATTCCAGCAAACTCAGTCTAATATCTTAGGAATGACTGATGAACAGCGACCGAGAAGTTATAAACAATATCCTCAATGGCAACAAGGACGCATTTAGAATCCTTATGGAGCGCTATCAGAAATTAGTCTGCTACATTGTTTTTAAAATGATAAGAAATCCGCAGGAACAGCAGGATATATCTCAGGAGGTCTTTCTTAAAATATATCGCAATCTTAATCGCTTCAAATTTAACTCCAAACTATCGACCTGGATAGCGCAGATCGCCTATAATACCTGTCTTGATGAGCTAAACCGCAGGAAGGTTGATATAGATGATAATGTACGAATAGAGGAAAATTTTTCGATTAGCGGTAAGCAAGCGCCGCAGTCGCCTCAGGAATATATTGAAACAAATAATACATTCGGTATTTTGATGGAAGAAATCGATAAGCTGCCGCCCAAGTTCGGAGTTGTTCTTAGTTTATTTCATTTGCAGGAAATGAGTTACGAGGAAATTGCAATTGTGATGGATCTACCGGAAGGAACGGTAAAAAGCTATCTCTTCCGTGGAAGAAAAATGCTCAAAAAACGCTTAGAATCGCAGTACCAGCGCGAGGAATTATGAAATACCGTCACCTGACCGATGAAGAAATTCAATCTTACCTGGATAATCAGTTAGAGAGCGATGCTGGATGGGTTAAAGTCCATATAGATGAATGTGGTTTTTGCCGTAATCAGCTTGCTCAATATAAAAGCCTCTATGCAGAATTGGGAAAAGAACCGGATTATTCGCTCTCCGAGAACTCCATGAATGTTGTGATGAACAGAATAGGTGATCGGGAAGGATCAAAATCACCATTATTCGGCAAGTATTTTCTTCTGTCAGTTTTCTCGGTGGTCGCTACCGTTGCCTGCGCATCGTATTTCTTGGATATACGCAAAGTAATCGACGGTATGCTGCGTTTGCACAAATCCCAAATGGAGTTGTTGGGAAGTTCGGTCGACTTTACCTATAATATAATCAAAGGCATGAACTTAGAACCCAGCAGTATCGCCCTGGCAGCTATTATTCTCAGCATAATCCTGCTGTTTGATTTACTCCTATCGGGAAAAATTTCGCGCGTAAAATCCAAAAGTTAGCATCATCCTTCGCCGACTGTATTTTGACGATTTAATAACATATAATGATAATATCGAAAACAAAGGATTTCGAGCTGCGCTTTGGTTATAACCGCGTATTACCTCAAACCGTAGGTTTTATCGATAATCTCCGCTTTGATGGGAACACTGATTCTGTCTGCATCCTCGGATTCGAGCGTGAAAGTTATCGATTCCCTCAGCACACCGGTTGGAGCAGTGTCCTTAATCCTTACATTTAATTTGGTAGTTTCGCCCGGTTGAAGTTCGCTTTTCTCCAGGTCATATTCCAGATAATCCAGAGAGGGAGTATCCACGTAATTCAGTTTGACCGGTTTAATGGTAATATTGGTGATATTCACATGCTGTTCGGCGCTCTCACCTTCCTTTATTTGCACAAAGTCGAATTTATCAGGATAAATTCTCAATACCGGATGCGGTTCATCGACGATAGCGGAAAATGCCAGCTTGATATCGCCATTATTCGGATCCGAACTTGTGATTTTTATATGCTTTTCCACCGCGCCTTTAAATCTCAATGTTTTGAAGCCGACATCAAGCTCGGTTTGCTCCCCGGGAGCCAGTACCTTTTTCTCAAGCGGCGCGGATGTACATCCGCAGGTAGGTTTGACTTTTAAAATCCGTAAATCCTCCTTACCTTCGTTTTTGATGGTAAAGATGTGCCTGACAAGGGCATTCCCCGGCGCATAGCCGAAATCCCAGGTTTCGGTGTCGAAAGCAATTTTGCCCCCGGTGTAAGAACTATCCGGCTGATTGCCTTTAACCTTTCCCGATTTGGTTGGATCATTCACCGCAAAAGAATGCGAATTCAGAGCGATTGTAACGAGAATCAAAACAATATATTGGCAACATCTTTTTATCATATTAACTCCTTTCTGATGCTAAGCGACATAAATCAAACTATAAAAATACGAATTACAGATTATCAAGTCAAGTATTGAAAGAAACGAAATATGCTGCTATATTATAATACATCGTTTAAAATCTGAGGTTCCTTCAGGAAAATGGAAGTGAACTTTAGGTAAAACCGGCTTTATCCCGATTATCACGAATTGATATTTAATCTTGATTATTCATAAATTTCATAGTCGGTAGCGGAAGCCTTGCGCTTCCGGCGTTTCTTTGAGATACTCAATTCCAATCTGTAAATGACCTGCTTCCGTTGAACTCCCGAAGGACAAGCCTTCGGCTGCGGATTAATGTTCTTTGTGAATTATCCGGGCTAAATTAATCTGTTGATTTATTGTAGAAAATAGTATATATCTCAGGTGCAATTTAGTGAAAAGCATAGCAATGCCGCAGAAAACGGACAAAAAGATTTTACACTATATTCTTGAAGCCACAGAATTAAAATCCTTTCTTGATATCCTTTTGGAGAAAGACTATCAAGTTGTAGCTCCTTCCATTCGGGATAAGTCCATAGAATATGACGCGATAGAATCATTCGATGAAATTGCCAGGGGCTGGGTAGATCATCAAAAGCCCGGTTCATACCGAATGGTAAACGACGAGAAGGATAGGTACTTCGGCTATGTTGTTGGTTTCTCGTCATGGAAAAAATATCTTTATCCCGCTGAAAAGAAGATTTTCGATGCTGTAATGAACGCGAAAGAATTCGAAGTAATAGAGAGCGGGATTGAGCCGCCCAAATACGCATTCTTCGGCGTCCGCTCCTGCGATCTTAAAGCAATACAGATATTGGACAAAATCCTGTTGGAAGGACCCTATATGGATCCGGATTATAAAAGGGCGCGTGATAACACCTTAATAATTGTGGTTAACTGCATTCGTGCCGGCGAAAACTGCTTTTGCCATTCCATGGATACCGGACCGAGGGCATATAGCGGATTCGATCTTGCTCTTACCGAGATTTCCAATGGTGAAAAACATTATTTCTTAGTCGATACCGGTTCGCAGCGGGGCGAAGAGCTCGTCAATGAGCTTGGATTATCATCGGCTTCCGACGATGAAATTAAACTGGCTGATGAAGCGATAGAGCGAACTATCGCCAATATGAAAACGAGCTTGGATACTGCCGGTTTAAAAGAGAAAATCTGGGCGAATTTCGACAATCCGTACTGGGAAGAGATTGCTCAGCGATGTTTGAATTGCGGCAATTGTACATTGGTTTGTCCAACCTGTTTCTGTGCCGATATCGAGGATACATCGGATATCTCCGGAGAGAAGGCAAGCAGGATCAGAAAATGGGATGTCTGTTATACTTTGAGCTTTACCTATGTTCATGGCGGCAGCATCCGCACCAGTTGTACGGCGCGGTACCGGCAATGGCTGACACATAAGCTATCTACCTGGGTAGACCAGTTCGGTATGTTCGGATGCGTCGGTTGCGGCCGGTGTATAACCTGGTGTCCGGTTGGGATTAATATAACCGATGAAGCCAAACAGCTAATTAAAAGTAGTTAATAACCTTTTATGGTGAGGATATTATGGAAGACCTGGAAAGAATATTAAGTGAACATCCCTTTTTCGCCGGGTTGGAACCTGAATATATAAAGCTGCTGGTGGGATGCGCTTCTAATGTTGCCTTTAAACCGGGTGAATTTATCCTGAGGGAGGGAGAGCCGGCGGAATCATTCTATCTTATCCGTCATGGGAAAGTGATGATAGAGACTTTTGTTGCCGGCAAGGGATCGATCATGATACGCACCAGGGAGGCTGGTGAAATATTAGGTTGGTCATGGCTGGTGCCGCCCTACAAATGGCATTTCGATGCCAGGGCATTGGAAGTAACCAGAGCGATTGCGCTGGATGGGAAATGTTTGCGCGGGAAGTGCGATGAGGACTATCGACTGGGATATGAGATTATGAGAAGATTCAACGCTATTATAGCCGAGAGACTGGAAGCGACCAGGCTGCAGCTAATGGATATTTATGGCGACCATGTCTGATAACAAAACGGATGAAATAAACTTGGCTGAGCCGATGAACACTCGTCCCTTCCGGGTAAATCGTGCCGTAAAAGAGACGCACGACACCTTTTCACTGGAACTCGCTCAGCGCGGAAATCCCGGTAAATTTGAATTCGCTCCGGGGCAGTTCAATATGCTCTATGTTTTCGGTGTCGGTGAAGTACCGATATCTATCAGCGGCGATCCCACAAAGCCGAGTAAACTCGTGCATACTACCCGCGCCGTGGGAAATGTGACCAAAGCTATGAGAAAACTAAAAGTCGGGGACACTCTTGGGATTCGAGGACCATACGGAGCCGCTTGGCCTGTGGAAAAGGCTGCAGGCGAAGATGTGGTTTTAGTTGCCGGGGGAATCGGTCTGGCTCCGCTGCGTCCGGTTATCTTTCATCTTCTCGCCAATAGGGAGCAATACGGTAAAATAGTCTTGCTCTACGGAGCCAGGACGCCGGAGGATATCTTATTTCACGCAAACCTGGAAAAATGGCGCAGCCGGTTTGACCTTGAGATTTTTATCACGGTGGACAGGGCTACCGGTACTTGGAAGGGGAATGTCGGCGTGGTTACCCAGCTTATTCCTCGCTCGCCGTTTGATCCGTTAAATTGCGTAGCCATGATATGCGGTCCCGAAATAATGATGCGTTTCACCGTCCTGGAGCTGGAAAAGCGCGGAGTTACCACCGACAGAATTTATGTATCGATGGAGCGTAATATGAAATGTGGCATCGGATTGTGCGGACACTGCCAGCTCGGGAGTTCATTTATATGCAAGGATGGCGCCGTGTACGCTTATAGCAAAATCGCAGACCTTTTTACAAAGCGTGAGTTGTAGATATGGCGAAACGGAAGCCTAAATTAGCGGTTTGGAAATTCGCGTCGTGTGACGGCTGCCAACTGAGTTTACTCGATTGCGAAGACGAGCTGCTGGAGGTTGCTGATAAGATCGAAATCGCGATGTTCATGGAAGCATCCCGCGCTGTAATCAAGGGTCCGTATGATTTGTCTCTGGTAGAGGGGTCCATAACAACTCCGCATGACGCTGAAAGGATTCACAAGGTTCGTCGAGCTTCGAAATATTTGGTGTCGATAGGAGCTTGCGCAACCGCGGGCGGAATACAGGCGTTGAAGAATTTCCGGGATGTGGATGATTTTATATCCATCGTTTATGCTAATCCGGACTACATCGAATCTTTAAATAAATCAACCCCGATCGCCGATCATGTCTTCGTTGATTACGAACTCCAGGGCTGCCCTATTAACAAAAACCAATTGATCGAGCTGATCAGCGCATTCCTTAACGACAGAAAGCCGAATATCCATTCCTACAGCGTCTGTATGGAATGCAAACGGCGCAGTATCGTATGCGTGATGGTCGCCCATGGAACGCCATGTTTGGGCCCTGTTACTCATGCAGGATGCGGCGCAATATGCCCGGCATACGACCGCGGATGTTATGGATGCTATGGACCCAAAGAGACACCGAACACATCGTCGCTGGCGTCCTGGTTCGAGAAGATGATGGATGTCGATGACGAGGATATCGTCCGCAAATTCCGCACATTTAACGCATTCGCCGAAGCGTTCCGTAAGGAGAGTGAATCGCATGAAACGTAAGACAATCAAAGTTGACTATCTGGCGAGAGTTGAGGGAGAAGGCGGTTTATACGTAAAGCTGATTGAAGATCAGGTCAAGGATGTACAACTGAGGATTTTTGAACCGCCCCGTTTTTTCGAAGCTTTCCTGAGAGAGCGGAAATTCACCGAAGCGCCGGATATTACCGCCCGCATCTGCGGAATCTGCCCGATAGCCTACCAGATGAGTGCGGTGCATGCCATGGAGCAGGCATGCGGCGTGGAGGTCGGCGGGCAGTTACGGGAGTTGCGCCGGCTTATTTACTGCGGCGAGTGGATAGAAAGTCATGGCCTGCATCTATTCATGCTGCATGCTCCCGATTTCCTTGGTTACGAGGACGCTATCCGCATGGCGAAAGACTATCCGGATATAGTCAAGATGGGTCTGCAGTTGAAAAAAGTTGGTAATGATATCGTGATACTTCTCGGCGGAAGGGAAATCCATCCAATAAATGTCCGGGTGGGCGGATTCTATAAGGTACCGACCAAAAAAGAGCTATCGAAATTAACCGAACCGTTAAAATGGGCGCGAGACGCGGCATTGAAGACGGTGGAATGGACCTCAGAGTTGCCATTTCCTGACTTCGAATGGGATTACGAATTCGTGTCCTTGTCCCATCCCGATGAATACCCATTCAACGAAGGCAGGATAAAATCCAGCAAAGGACTTGAAATATCAATTGACGATTTCTACGACTATTTCGAAGAAGAGCATGTGGAACATTCCACTTCACTGCATTCGATAATTAAGGGAAGGGGCGCCTATTATGTGGGACCAAGCGCTCGCTACAGTTTGAATTTCGATAAACTGCCACCGGTGGCGCAGGATGCAGCTAAAACCGCCGGCTTGGGGAAAACCTGTACTAATCCCTTCAAGAGCATAATCGTACGCGCGGTGGAAATTCTGTTCGCCTGCGAGGAGGCATTGCGCATAATTGAGAATTATGAAATGCCCGATGCGCCGTATGCAGAGGTTAATCCTAAGGCAGGAGTGGGGCACGGATGCACCGAAGCGCCGCGGGGTATGCTTTATCATCGGTATAAAATAGATGATAATGGTATAATCAAGGATGCTAAAATAGTGCCGCCGACATCGCAGAATCAAAAAATAATTGAAAATGACCTGGCGCAGTTCATTCCCGAAAACGTCGGACTGCCTCACGATAAACTGACCTGGCAATGCGAACAGATAATCAGAAACTACGATCCCTGTATATCCTGTTCCTGCCATTTTCTCAAACTGAAAATCGACCGCAAATAGAGCGATGGATTCGGTTAACCCAATACTTTTAGCAGGTATCGGCAACGATTATCGGTCGGATGATGGCGCCGGTTTGGAGGTTGCGCGCAAAATTAGAGCGATGCATCTTAACGATATCGGGGTATTGGAAGGAGTAAGCGACGGAACATCTTTAATCGAATACTTTACCAACCGAAAAGAAGTATTTATTATAGATGCGGCGAATTCAAATGCTGCAGGCGGGGTGATTCATCGTTTCGACGCTTTGAAAGATGAAGTGCCGGTGGAAATGTTGAGTAATTTTTCCACTCATTCGATAAATATCGGTCAGGCGATAGAATTGGCAAAAGCGCTGAATCAACTGCCGGACTCATTGATAGTTTTCGGGATAGAAGGAAGTAATTTTGACAACGGAACTGAATTATCACCGGAAGTGGTTCAGGCGGTGGATAACGTTGTTGAACTGATATTACTTGAGATTGAGGAATACGCGCAGCGTAAGTAGAAGGGGGAAATCCGCATAACACAGGGGAGGCATGGTTATTTAGAGGGCAAAACTATCGGGATTATTAGTATCATATCAAATATCTAAGCCTCACCCTCGTCCATTTCATATCTCAATCCCGAGCGAGGTTATTGCATATATATCCGGTGCATCTTTTTACTTGACTTCTAATTTGACCCAATCTATTTTGACTTAAAATATGGAGGAGCTAAAAAACGAGTGGAATTCCCCAAAGGACGGTTTTTATTTTCGGCAATAGTCGGTCAGGAAAAGTTCAAAACCGCTTTTCTTGCTAATACTGTGAATCCCAATATTGGCGGTTTGCTTGTAAGCGGACCTAAGGGTACCGGTAAAAGCACTATTATCCATTCCATAGAAACGATATTACCCGCTTATAATTCGGTCGCCGGCTGTGATTTTAATTGCGATCCCGATATGCCGGAAAGATTCTGTTCACTCTGCCAAGAAAAACAGGATATGGAAACCGTAGTTAAGAGGATGAAAATCATCAACCTGCCGTTAAGCTGCACCGAAGACCGGCTTATTGGCAGCATTGATATCGAGAGCTTGCTTAAAAGCGGTGTGAAGAAGATTCAAGTTGGACTAATAGGCGAAGCTAATCGAAATATCCTTTACGTGGATGAAGTGAATCTACTTCCCGATCATCTTGTCGATGATATTCTTGATGCCGCCGCATCTTCCTGGAATACAATTGAGCGCGAAGGTATCTCAATACTTCATCCGGCTGAGTTCGTTCTAATAGGCACCATGAATCCGGAGGAGGGGGAGTTAAGACCTCAGATATTGGATAGATTCTCGTTATGCGCGAAAGTGGAGTCTATCAATGATCCTGCACAGAGGGTGGAAATCGTAAAGAGGAATTTACTGCTGGAGAACAATCCCGACGAGTTTCTTCGTATTTTTGAAAATGACGAGAAAGCATTTGCGGAGATTATATTAAACGCAAGAGCGCTGCTTACGAAAGTGGAGATGAAAGAATCACATTTGTTCGCCATTGCCGAAGCCTGTTCCGAGCTCAAAGTGGATGGCCAGCGTCCGGATATCGTTATCGTAAAAACCGCTCAAACTATCGCTGCTATCGACCGAAGAACGGATGTCCGGGAAGAGGATATTTTACTGGCAGCGGAGTTGACTTTATCCCACAGAACGCGTGATGGAGGGCTCCTGGAGCCGCCAACGGCAGACGAGATTAAATCGGTCTTCACCGATCATCTGAATAAAATTAAATCTCGAGAGGACGATTCCGGCGGATTTAAGAAATTCTCAAGCTATTCGGGGGAGATTAATAAAGAGGCGGATGAGTTTTTAGATGGGACCGAGGAGGATGTGGATTTGACAGAAGTTGAAGCTGAGGATTTAAGCCTTAAAAAAAAAGACGAAAAATAGTTAAGAATGCTAAATCCGCTCGAGGAATTCCAACACGCCTGAAGAATATTATCAGAGAACAACTGAAGCGCAAGAAGGGGGGAGCCAAGGTGAATATACCTCTGCCGGAGTATGCGGATGATCAATTATTCTCATCATTCGAGAGCCTGTATAAATCCACCAAGTCAAGTTTTCTGAAATTTATCAAAAGCATACGAAGAACTCAAGCGGTATCTGCCAGAGGCAGCAGGCGCCGCGGCGCCGTTTCTTCCCTTACTACTGGTAGAAACATAAGAATAGTCAGGTATTCGAAAGAAAGCAGTAAACTGGCTCCGGTGCAGACGATTATCAGCTCAGTGCTGAAGGGAAATTATGATCTTGAAAAAAGGGCGTTAGCGATTACCGATGACGATTTGCTGGGATGGAGGCGTTCGGAATATGAGAGCTTAACCTTAATTCTCGTGGTGGATGTGAGTAAATCAACCCGCCCATTCATCAAAGTATTTCAGGAAATACTAAGATCGATGACCGGATATTTCCACCAGCATAATGACCGTGTCGGTTTAATCTCTTTACAGGGACTGCAGGCGCAGATATTTAATCATCCCACACATAATTTCCGAGTTGTTGCCAGAGGACTGACCAAATTGAAGTTTCACGGGGAAACGCCGTTAGCCGATGGGCTGTTTAAAGCTTATAATATGGCTAAGCTCGAGAAAGCTAAGAATCCCGGCTCCCGAAGTATTGTTATTCTACTGAGCGATTGTTATCCCGAACCCACCACTCCGGAATATGAAAATAAACTTGAAGATCCTGTCTATCGGAACGCTGTAAATGTAGCTGCGTATTACAAGAAGCGACGAATAACGTTACTGGTAATAAATCCGGCTTTTCAGAGCGAAGAGGGCAATCTGCCGGGGGAAATCCTATCCAAACGTATAGTTGAAGCAAGCGGCGGTAAGCTTATAAAGCTTTTCAGGCCGAAAGACTATCGAGAGTTACCTCTCTCGAAGAAAGAAATGGAAATGATACTTTCCGATGTAGAGAAATCCCTTTCCCAATCATCCCGGCAAACATAATTATGATCCAGCGTATCAGCGTTTTGATTGACGAGAGCAGCTTGCGAGCGTTATAGCTGATCGAATCCAAATCTTTATATTACCACTGTGGTGATTATCCATGTTTAATAATGGACTCGACATCATTCGAATTCGCGGCTATCCAGCAAGGAACGGACGGAAGTAATATATGGAGTCCGGAGAACTGGTACAATCAGGAACCTGTAACCCCGCCGAATGAGGCTGTATTACTGGATTGCTATCCAAATCCCTTTGCGGAATTAACCTTCATAAACTATCGGCGGATGACGCCCCTTAAGCAGTCATTGGCTATTGGCGGTTGGTCGTTAGCCCGTAATGAGGTCTGCATTAACCATGAATCTCGCGCGCCTCCTTGCGGAAGTATTCGATCGTCTCCCTCATCCCCTCCTCAATTGAAACTTTCGGATTCCATTTAAGAACCCTCCGCGCTAAACTAATGTCCGGCTTACGGCGCACGGGATCATCTTCAGGCAAGGCGTGGAAGACAATCTCCCCGCTGGTTCCGGTTAGTTCTTGAATCAGCCTGACCACTTCGAGAATAGTGAGTTCCAGGGGATTGCCGAGATTAACAGGGCTTTCGGAATAGCCGCTCTCCATTAGATGGATTAATCCCTCTATCATATCATCGACATAACAAAATGAACGGGTTTGTAATCCATCACCGTAAACAGTCAGAGGCCGTCCCTTCAGAGCTTGTGTGATTAAATTCGGAACCACTCTGCCGTCATCGATCGCCATCCGGGGACCGTACGTATTGAATATCCGAGCAACACGAATTTCCGCCGAATACTGCCGTTTATACTCGAAGCACAGAGTTTCCGCCAACCGCTTCCCTTCATCGTAACAGCTTCTGATCCCCACCGGATTAACGTTGCCCCAATAATGTTCGGTCTGCGGCTGCTCATGCGGATCTCCGTAAATCTCCGAGGTAGAAGCTTGAAGCATCCTCGTGTTATTCTTCCGGGCAAGCTCCAGCATATTCAAGGTTCCGAACACTGATGTTTTAATTGTCCTGATTGGATCCGCCTGGTAATGAACCGGCGAAGCCGGGCATGCCAGGTTGTAGATTCTATCCGCTTTTAATTCGATCGGTTCAATTATATCATGTATTGTAAGCTTGAATAAAGGACTGTCTGCAATCTTTTCGAGATTAGCTTCCGTTCCCGTATGGAAGTTATCAATGCAGATAACTTCGTTTCCTTCATTAACAAGGCGTGCGCAAAGGTGGCTTCCGATAAAACCTGCGCCGCCGGTTACGATAATAATCATTCCGCTTGTCCCACGCCGTAGTACTCAAAACCCCTTTGTTTCATTTTTGACAACGTAAACAGGTTTCGTCCATCGAAAATAATCGGCTGCTTCATTATCCCTTTCATCTGGTCGAAATCCGGTTGACGGAATTCATTCCATTCGGTGCCGATCAGAAGAGCGTCAACACCCTTGACAGCATCATAACTATCAGCAGCATAAATGAGCTTATCTCCATATATCTTTCGAGTGGTATCCATCGCTTCGGGATCGTATACTTTTACTTTGGCGCCCGATTCAAGCAATGCATCGATTGCGGGGAACACCGGCGATTCCCTCACATCATCCGTGTTTGCTTTAAATGCCAGTCCCCATATCCCGAAGAACAGATTTTGCAGCTCATTACCAAAGCGTCTCAGGATTTTACCGAGCATGAATCTCTTCTGGATTTCGTTCGCCTTTATAACGGCCTGAACGATCAGAAGCTCCAACCCGTTCGCGTCGCCGGTATGCTTCAATGCGCGTAAATCCTTGGGAAAACAGGAACCTCCGAATCCCATACCCGGGAAAAGAAAACTGGAACCGATTCTTTTATCGGTACCGATTCCCATGCGCACCTCGCGAATATCCGCGCCTACTAACTCGCATAATCGAGCTATCTCATTTATCAAGGATACTTTAGTTGCCAGAAAAGTATTAGCCGCATATTTGGTCATCTCAGCCGATTGAACCCTCATGCTGATTATAGGATGCCCCTGCCTGACAAAAGGAGCATAAAGGTCCCTGATAACCGCTTCCGCCTGGGGGCTGTCGCAGCCGATTACCACTCTATCGGGCTTGAGGAAATCCTCCACAGCCGCTCCCTCCTTTAGAAACTCGGGATTGGAAACCACATCGAAGGGATGCTTGGTGATCTCCCCTATCACCTCTCTAACCTGATTGGATGTTCCCACCGGGACTGTCGATTTATCAACGATTATTTTGTAACCATCTATACCACTGGCGACTTCCTTAGCCGCTTCCAGAATATATTCCAAACTCGCGGAGCCATCATCATCCTGCGGTGTCGGCACAGCAAGGAATACCACCAGGCTTTTCTGTACCGCTTCTCGTGTGCTGGTGGTAAATTTCAATCGATTCGCTTTACAGTTACGCACCACCAATTCGTGCAGACCGACTTCGTAGAAAGGAATCTCGCCCTTTTTTAGCATCTCCACACGTTCTTCATGTATATCAACGCAGATAACATGGTTTCCGGTTTCGGCTAAACAGGCGCCGACAACCAGCCCTACATATCCGGTTCCGATTACCGCAACTTCCATAACTCCTCGCTATGATAAAAACTCCGCAGTAAAATCGCTGCGAGAGTTCATTGTCATTATACTAATGCATTTCTATTCTTATCTGATATCAAGGGTATGATTTTATATATTATGAAGCGAAAGTCAAGAATAATTTGGGCGATAACCGATGGTTGCAATTAAGCGGACTGTGAGTAAGTTACTGTAAACCCGGATAATTCATAAAGGTTAGTATTTCGCAGCCGAAGGCTTGCCCGCCTTCGGAGCGGAGGGTTTACGCGCTTCTGGAGTGCTCGTACTTCGGAATATGCCTATTCCATATCCTCGGTGAGACGTTTTAACTCTGTCTGGATCTCTCTCATTTGAGTTTTTAGTTCTTCGATCCGCGCATCTATCTCTTCCCGACGGGCTTTATCATACGCCCTGTTTTTCACAGCATCCGGATCAGGAGGCGAGACCGCTCCTTGTGCGCCTAATCTGGAAATGATCGACAATTGCGGCATCTCCGCAACGGGCAGCCCCTGGATCGCTTCACCTATCTCTACTTCTACGGTTCGGAGGGAATCATCGCGAAGGATAGTGATGACGGCTGTGCCGCCGGGCGGCGTTGTCTTCACATAATAGTAAAGCTGATTATAACGAGTTATATCTTTCCCGTCGTAGAGGATTACGTAGTCATCCGGTTTGATGCCGGCTATCTCGGCGGGACTATCGTTGGCTACATTTATCACCTTCAACAGCCTTGTGCTGACAACATTTGGAATGCTCTTTTTCACTTCGCGCGAACTGATTCCCAAAAATCCGTATTTTATTTCTCCGGTCTCCCTGATCTGCTCCAAAACGGCAAGGACCTCATCAACAGGCTTTGCTGATACCGCATTTGGCGAGGGAAGTTTAAACTGGAAATTCTGCTTATCGGATGCCGTCAACTGAGATCCCCTGCTGCCCGAACGGGCAGCCTTTCCCATATCCTTAAACGACGAAGCGCCGATCCCGATAAACTCCGGACTTTTTTCTGTTAAAATGCCAACCAGTTCCCCGGAGATGTTAACCACCGCTCCCCCGGAAAAGCCGGGAGTGAGGTTAACCAAAATCTTTAACTTCCCCTGGTATTCCTCGAATCCGTTAAATGTACCCACCGTGGACGCGACCAGGATATCCGGGCTGTTTCCTATAATCACAAGATAATTCCCCGGACGGAGCTTATTTACATCTCCGCTCGGAATCGGATTCAAATCGCCCGGAGTTACCTCCAGGATAGCGATTCTCCTGAGATGATCCAAACCAACTACGCTTGCTTCCCTGATCTTTTTATCGTGTGTGATAATTCGGTAATTATGCTTACCCTTTATCAGCGAACAACTGGTTACGATATGCTTTTCGGATATCACTATACCGGTTCCGGTAGCGGTAAAAGCGGTTCCATCCTTGTTTGCAACAGGGAAATCAGCCTCCACAACCACAATCGAAGGAAGGGCTTCATCAACGATGCTGGATATCTCCTGATTGAGCGCCTCCAACATGTTGGTGTCTCCCGACAGAGTAGTTTTAAGCGGTATAGCGGTAATAAAAATCCCTATAAGAATATTGACTGCGGTGATTCTTCTCATTTTAGAAAATAATTTCTGCCCCAACCGACATCATTGCCCCATTGCCGGATGACGGACTGCCAGAGATAGTGTCGGACTGACTCGTTCCGGTTTGATAATAAAAATCATTGGATCTTGATACAATATATCTGTCCCCCTGTAGATCCTGAACCACTCGCACCACTCCGCCTAACTCATCAAGTAACAACTCCGATTTGTCGAAACTCCTTGTATCCGCCGCAGGTATTACACCCGCGTTATCCGCATACTGAGTTTGCCCGGAAAATATGCCTGTCGTCAGTGCGATACCGATTATTATTATAGCCGTACTTACCCCGAAGGATAATCCGAACATCCATCTGGGATTAAAACGTTCCTTATCCTTAAACGCCCTCCTCCGATTAATTTCAACCTCATATTCGTTTATTGCGTTAAGAACGTTGTTTTCCACATCGCTCGGCGCATTCAAATCATTCAATTCCTGTGCGGTAGCAGAAATTCTCTGGAACATATCCAACCTCTTGCGGCATGCATCGCAGCTTCTAAGATGTTCATCCACTTGCACCCTCTCAGGCGGTAGTAGAACCTTATCCAAGTACGCTGAGAGTCTGTGGTATACCTTTCGACAATCCATGATAGCTTTCTCTTAGCGGTGATAATTGTTCTCTCAATAATCGTCTGGCTCTATTTAAACGAGATTTCACGGTTCCAACCGGAACCTTGGTAATCTGCGCTATTTCTTCATACGGCAACTGCTGGATATCTCTCAGGATAAAAGTAGTCCTGTATTCATATCCCAGGTTTTCCAGCGCCTTTTCAATATAAGGCATTAAATTCAAATCCTTATAGCCAACCTCAGGAATTGTCAGTTCATCGTCCTGCGAACCGATTCCCATTGAAATAAATTTCCACCGTTTCCTTTTGCGATATTCGCTACGCACCAAATTCGTGGCAATTGTGTACAGCCAGGTAGAAAAAGCATAATCCGGCTGGTATCGCTCTCGCTCCTTGTAGGCTCGAAGGAACGTCTCCTGCAGAATATCCTGCGCTTCCTGCTCTTCAGGTATCATCCTGTAAATAAAGTTGTATAAACGATCTTTATATTTGGTAACTAATCGACTAAAAGCTGCTTTATCACCATGAACGGCTTTGTTCATTAGTCCCTTATCATTTTCCGGGGTATCTTTTATTTTTGCCATCTGTCTTTTTACCTCATGTTATTTTAAACTTTTATACACGGAGTTCGTACTAATGTTCCCGAATAAACACTATTATCCATCATCCAAAACGTTCTAAAAGCGCCCGGATCAAACGGTATCCTATAAATATGATGACAATTTACTACCTATTATTTCGGTTATCTGCCGGCAGATTGTACTAAAATCGCCATTTGGAGGGTAATTTCGCCGCAGCAGCGGCATTTTGGCAGATTACCGCTAATCAATTTACTAATATAAAGTTATTGACAAACGAATTTTAATATGTGATATTTCTATTTATTATAGAGAAATTCGCAAACCAACCTTTCCACAAATTATGCCAGACCATTTAGTTAAATCCGTTAATGGTATAACCTCGGAAATCAAGGAAGAGGTGGACAGATTAATCTTTAGCAGTCTGCCAACCAGTCATCCGGTTAAGGAGATTCAGCTCCTGTACGATATGATGCGGGAGTATCCGTCCAGAACCGGCAAAGGGCTCAGACCTACTCTCTGCGTTTTATTCTGCCAGGCTTTTGGGGGAGATCGGAATCTCGCTATCCCGACTGCCGCCGCTTTGGAGCTATTCCAGAACTGGATCGTAATTCACGATGATATTGAGGATCAATCCGAATTACGCCGCGGGAAACCGGCGCTTCACCAGGAACACGGAATTGCACTGGCTATTAATGCAGGGGATGCTCTCGCCGGCAGGATGTGGGAAATGCTGCTTTCCAACCGTAAAATTCTCGATGAAAGCATTGTGCTAAAACTATTTAGCTTGTTCCTCGAAATGCTTAACCGAACTACTTCGGGACAACATATTGAGTTATCCTGGGTGGAAAACTGTCGATGGGATTTGAACGAAGAAGATTATATGAATATGTGTCGCAACAAGACCGCCTATTACACCTGTGTTGTACCGATGGTGGCGGGCGCTTTTATTGCCGGATATGATGAAGCTTCTAAAGACAATGCCGAAAGATTCGGTCTGAATCTGGGAACGGCTTTCCAAATACGCGACGATATTTTGAACCTGGTAGGCGATGAAGCCAAATACGGCAAAGAGATCTTGGGAGATATATTCGAGGGAAAGAGGACGCTGATGGTTATCCATTGTCTTCAACATGCATCGGACGAGGATAAACAAGGGTTTCTGTCAATAATGTCAAAATCACGTCATAAAAAGGGCGAAAGCGATGTTTATAAAATTATGGAGTACTTTGAAAAATACGGCTCCATAGGATATGCTCGTAATTCCGCCAATAGTTTAGCTAAGTTAGCTAAAAAGCAGTTCGAAGAAATGACATTTCCCGGTTCGACGGAAGCTGTAGAAAATTTACGAATATTAATTGACTTTATGGTAAATAGGGAACGATAAATATCAGGGAATTCCCTTAAATGGGTAAAAGTTCATACCTTAACGCCAGAAAACGTGATCTTCAAAGAAGGTTTCACGAATTTATCCAATCTCCATCCAAACAGCGAAGGGACAATGCCGCAATCGAGAAAGGCGCTTCAGATGAAGATCGAGCCATCAGGGAATTGCGAGCGGAGAATATGGAGATAACCAACATCCTTGATGACATCGTGGAACTTACTTCCAGAATCTTTCGCTATGGCTTCGAAAGTCAAAAAGCCAATGAAAAATTCTTAGAAGTAATCAGATTTTTGGGCTTCGAGGAGGTCGCCGTTTATGGATTAGACCATTACGAGCACCTGAAATTAGTTTTGCATCTTTATGAGTCCGATTCGCCGAAACTAAAACTACCTGAGAGCGTGATCTCATCAGAAGGATTTCTCGGTTCATTATTGCATAATAAAAAGGAGATATTTATTGGGGATTTCGGAAAAGCCGAGAGTAATATGCGGTCTTTCGTTGGAATCCCTCTGTATGAGAACTCGACTTTTCAAGGTACTTTGATTCTCCTCTCCAGCTATCCGCAGAGCTTTTCTGAAGAGAAAAAAGAAGTTATTTATTCTCTGGCTACTATTTTTGCCAACCTCCTGGCATCACAGACAAACGATCTTAATGACGAATCGGAGCTGTTCGGTCTTACCCAAAGCTCCTCAGTATCTCAGCTTGACGAAAATTTATCCAGGTTTTTCCAACGCTGCAAGTGGGCACCGTTTGCCGCTATCTTCAACAATGATGAAAAACCTGCTTTTAAGATACTTTTTAAGTACTTCAAGAATGAAGAACTCAAAGAGCGCTACGACCCGTGGTTGAGTGATTTAACTTTACACTCAGAATCGGTCAGAAAACTGCCGATTGCCTATGCTAATAAGCAAGTTAAAGTCCATAATTTTCAAATGGAATTCTCGGGGGAAGTTAATACATATCTGATTCCGTTATTTGAAGACAGCAAGATATTCGCATATCTCCTTATCGGTGCGGATGCAGCCAAGGATAAAAGCGCTGTATTCAAGAAAATGGAAAAGCTGGCTGGTTTATTATCGGGGCTATTCTTCAATCTTATTCAGAAGCAGCAGTTAGCATCCAGACTGAGTGAATTGGAAGAAATGTATAAGAATATTGATGATTACCAGCAGCGGAACTCCTATGAAAAAATGGTGCGCAGCGTCGCTCATGATTTCAATAATATGTTCGTTTCTATATCCGGGCGTTTGGAGTTGCTTCTGGAGTACTGCAACGATCCATCAACAAAGGAAGAACTGGATACTATCTGCAGATTGGTCTATGACGCCACCAAAATGATCAGTCGTATCCGTAAACTCGCCAAGAGCGATCCTTTTGAAGGAATAGATATTACATCAGCTTATGGCTATAAGCAGATTTCCAAGAAGCAGATGGAAAGCCAGGCGGCGGACGAAATTAAAGCCGCCGAAGAAACGGAAGTTATCAAATCAAAAGATTTTCTTAAAATTGGCGTTAACGATCCTGGAGAGTCTGCTCGTATAAGCAACATACTCGAGCATTTTGGTTACGTTCCTTCGGAGATAAATGCTTCCCAAGATATAATAGGGCAGCTTCAATCCTGTACAGGATGCTTAATCATCGATTCCAGGTTTTATTTTCATAACATCGATGAGATGAACAGTATTCTTAGAAATCGCTTTTTATCACTGATAATTATCGGTACCGAGCAGGAACGTCAACAAATCGAACAATCGCTTCCGGAATCAGCCCTTCATTCCTTTGTGATCTCCCCGTACCGTAATTATCAAATTCTTCTGGCTTTGGAATCGGTCCTGACTTAATGGGGAAAAAGTCCTTTATCAGTAAAATGTTTACCGAGATTGCGGGGGAGTATGACCGGCTCAATAGGATTATTAGTTGGAATCTGGATCTTCGATGGAGGAAAAAAGCCCTGAAGGATATGCGGAAACATAATCTCGTGCTGGATATATGTGCTGGCACGGGAGATATGGCGATGATATCTTCCCGACAGAATCCGGCTCCGCATACTATTGTATTGGTTGACCTGAGCTTACGAATGTTGAAACTTGCAAGGGATAAACTCGGGGATAAGACCAATCAAACTCGGTTTCAATTCGTGGTTGCTGATGGCGAAAACCTCCCGTTTAAGGATGATGTCTACGATGCGGTAATTCAAGGGTTCGCATTGCGAAATATAGAAAATATGTCGGATTTTTTGAGCGAGCTGGATCGGGTAAGTACAAGTCCTTCCGAGATGGTGTTTTTGGAAATCGCTCACCCGGAAAATCCAATCGTAGGAACACTGTTTTATCTATATTTTTATAAATTCGTCCCGTTCTATACTAAATTCCTGACAGGTAAAGACTACGCCTATCGGTATCTCCCGATTTCGCTTCGTATTTTCCACAAGCAGAGAGAATTCGTTAAAATCCTTAATAATGCCGGCTTCGAGGATGTTTCTTATAAAAACATCCTTACCGGTATCGCCGCAATCTATTATATTAATAAATTATGAGGAGTCCCTTCACCGATGTCCCTGGCTTGCAGGAAACCGCTCAGTTAATAGCTTCGTTTTTTCGGCAAGACCGATCCATCGCACCCCAAGGCCCTGACGATGAGTATAATCTTCCCCGGGAAGTTACTATCAACCCTGATATTTCGCCTCAGAGCCTTCGAGAGGCGAAAAAATCCGCGGAGTTTAAGCTGATTACCGCAATTGACGGAGGTTCTTCAACCCTATTGAAAACCGCCGGATTCGAAGTCGGGATTGCCAGAGCAGCATCGGTAACTTACAACGATTCAAAACTGAAAAAGTCTGTATCAACACCCGAGTGGATAATTCCATCGGGTGACGGGATTTCGATCGATATTCTCAAGCAACTCTCCGATGTCGTCGAAATTGAGATTGACCCGGATCTTGTATGGAGGCGGCAGACTGATAATTGCAGACAGATTATGGAGTTCGCATTGTTGAGCGATTCGACGAACCAAACGCCTAATCCTAACCTTATTTTAGTAGACGGTCCCCTGAAACCGCCTGACTTAATAAATCCCGATTTATTTGCCAAAGTTCTCAAAGACGCGCACCAAAAGGGGATTGTGGTAATAGGTGTCAGTAAGTCATCATCTTTACGCTGGTCGGAGAATTGCTCCCTAACATCAAAATTCACTCAGATGCTAAAGGAGAAAAACAACGGCGGTATCTGGTATCTTCGTATCTCGGATTTAGTAAGAGGATATATCCCGGATGCTCATGTCGTGGATATTTACCTGCTAAACTTGTATACTGACTTAGGCCCGGCGTTAAGGATAGATATACCGTCCATTTATCGGAGAGAAGCAGACCAGATAATTTCCGGATTGGGAAGAATTTCAATTGACCCCGAATTCCCCGGATATCCCTATCCATTGGCTGCCGCACACCGAAAAACCCGGGTTCTTCCATCGCGAAAACTGCAGCTTGCTCGGTTGATCAGGGATATGACTGCATCTCTGGGAATCGACAAACAGCTTCTCCACTCGGCATTCTCCGATTACCATGATATACTCAATGCCGATGTTCCTGCCGAAACCCTTGCTATCGAAAACGATATTTTCTAAATTACGGATATGAGTAAGGCTCCTGACTATAAAGGGCGCATCATCGGGCGCTCGATTTCCGAGATATTCATAAGAAGCCATCCCGATGCTGCGCTTGTAATGGGAGAGATCCTGACAGCGGGAGAATCCGACATTCTATACTTTCTTCGAGTGGTTGATATTCACTATGGATTCGAGGCGGGCAATCCCTCCTGGGCTTTGAATATGGCTGGCTCTATGATGGAAATGGAGCAATCCGAACGGGGCTTCAGATTATTCGATAAAGAACAACGAAATTTCGAACTAGGCAAATGTGTCATCCTCGGGTTTACCCGGGACGGCAAATTCAAGCGGGCTAAATCCCTTCCGCCGCTTTTCTCGCAGGCATCGGCGCCTACTATCGAGCAGTTTTCTTTCATCAAGGAATACGCAGGGGAAATAACAGTCGGCAATCTTCGCTCGGGCGATGATATCCTTGAATTTAGAGTGGGTATGGGTAAGGATTTCATACCGAGCCACACCGGTATTTTCGCCACAACCGGTATGGGCAAATCCAATCTGATGAAATGCCTGGCATCTTCAGTGATGGAATCGGATGGAACAGGGATGCTGATATTCGATCCTCACGGGGAGTATATCGATGGCGGCGAAGAAAAAAAGAAAGGTCTTGCCAATCATCCCAACGCCGATGACAAACTTACAGTTTTCAGCTACCGGAGGCAGCCATACACTCACGGTAATTTGAAACTAAGCCATCGGGAGATTAACATCGAAGATTTGGTCTTGCTTTTCGATTTCTCACAAGCCCAACTGGAGGCTGCTTATGCTCTGCACAATCGTTACGGAGTAGATTGGCTGAAACAACTCGATGAGTTAAATACGGATAAAATAGCCAAAGATGTCTCTTCCTCTAAATTTCACGAAACAACTATTTCTGTCTTGCAGCGACGGGCAAAACAGATATTCAGCCAAAAAGTATTTCACAAAGATAAAACCGTAAGCGTCACCGATAGAATAATAAGCGAGCTAAAGCTGGGGAAAGTAGTCTTAGTTGATCTAAGCGGTTTATCGGGCTGGCGGGAACTGCTCCCCGCTGCCGCAATCGCCCGCCAGATACTGGATCATTTTCATAATGAATTCCGCAATCCCGGCAGCTTTAAAACGCTACCGAAGGTGACCATAGTGTTAGAGGAAGCTCAGAGGGTGTTGGGTCAACTTTCCGGGACAAAGGAAAACATCTTTTCCAGAATCTGCCGCGAAGGCCGAAAATTCAAGGTGGGACTCACCGCTATTACCCAGCAGCCAAAGCTAATCGACGAGGAAATCCTCTCCCAGTTTAATACTCTGTTTATTTTGGGGCTGGCAGACGAACGGGACAGGAACATACTCCGTTCGCTGGCGAGACAGGACATAAGAGAATTAACGCAGGAGATACAGATGTTACAACCGGGCGAAGCGCTTATCTCATCTCCGCAAACGCCCTTTGCCATACCCTCTAAAATCGATTTGTACGAGGAATACGTTTCGACAGCAAAAGCGGATGGTAAAAAATCGAAAGCTGAGATACCTTCCCCGGACGAGGGATTCTTTTGATTCGCGCCAATTCTTAAAATGATATAGTCATTGCGAGGAGCAAGTCGACCAAGCAATCCCCGTGTAAATAGGTTGCACACCCCGATTTCAATCCGCATTCTGCGGGATGAGATCACCCCTCTCAAGAGGGGTAAGTGATTACGCTGCTTGTGTAACGATTCCGGGAGATAAAACCTCGTTCTACTATGTGGCTTGTGTGATAACAGCGCGTACAGACTACGACTATAAGAAACGGGATTTCTATAATGAGATTAATCCATATTTCGGATAGCCATCTGGGCGTTTCGGGTAACCTCCGAAAGCTTACCGAGCAAGGGTATGATCAACGTGAAGAGGATTTCCTGCGTGTCTTTGACATTGCAATCGACAGGATCATCGAGATGAAACCTGATGTTATCATACACTCCGGTGATTTATTCCACCTGGTGCGCCCCTCAAATCGCATAATCGCGCGTGCGGCAAAGGCATTGCTTAAACTCAGCGGGGCTATGATCCCCACAATCGTGATTTCCGGCAACCACGATACTCCAAAAACCCGCTCCACCGGTTCGGTCTTTCAGATAATGGAGATTATACCGAACCTCGATTTCGTCTACAAAGGCAGCTATGAAAGTTATAATTATGGCGAGATGGTGGTCCACGCTATTCCGCATTGCCTATCACAAGAAGACCTGGAAGTACAGATAAAAAGAACCGAGTCCGACACCGGGGCTCTTTATAATGTACTCGTCGCTCACGGAGTGGTTGCCTCCATACCGGAGTTCAGCATGAACGAATTCGCTGAGCAATTTATCCCCGATTCGGTTTTTCCCAATTTCGATTACGTGGCGCTGGGTCATTACCACGGTTTCACCAAGATCGCGGATAATTGCTATTACGCCGGTTCCACCGAAAGAGCATCCTTCAACGAAGCGGAACAGAAGAAAGGATTTCTGGAAGTTGACCTTTCAAGCAGCCGCGTGGAATTCCACGAACTACCGGCGCGTCGGATGTTCAAGCTGCCAATTATTGACGCCAGGGATTTCGATGGCGATAAATTACGGGAATCCGTGAGGGAAAACCTTGAAACCGCTGAACTGAAGGATGCTATTGCCAGATTGGAGATAGTAAATCTACCTTCGCACTTGAAATCGGAAATATCCGAGCGTGATTTTGAGGATATAACCAAGTCCGCCTTTAGATTTGATATCAAAAAAGAAAAATCGGAGGATGAACTGGCGATCGCGGAAGGGATTCAGACTATCGGTAAACTGGAGAGCGAACTTGAGAGGTTCCTTGCCAGCATGGTTGTGGAAGGTGCGGATAAGCAGGAATTGCTAAAACTCGGGATCGATTATCTGAGTAAGGCAAGAAAAGAAGAATAGGATGCTCATACGTTCGTTACAACTGCAAAACTTCCGGAGATTTGTCAACTGTGAGTTGGAATTTCCCGAGGGTATAATCGGATTCGTGGGCAGTAACGGCGCGGGAAAGTCAACCATTGTTGAGGCTATCTCCTGGGTGTTGTTCGGTAATACCGCCGCCCGCAGCGGTAAGGATGAGATTCGGAACACTCTTGCCGATAGCGCCGCAGAATGCCAGGTGATCATGGATTTCGAACTGGAAAGCGACCAATACCGAATAGTCCGCATTTTAAAAGGGAGAACCTTTATAGCAGACGCCTCGCTCTTTTCGGGTAATAAGCTGATCGCTAAGTCCGCTAAGGGCACCACTTCCGAAATTACGAAGATTCTCGGCATGGATTTAAGAAACTTCCAGATCAGCTTTTTTGCCAGGCAAAAGGAGCTGAACGCACTTTCGGATATCATACCGAGCGAGCGGGAGAGGCATATTATTCAACTTCTCGGTATCTCCGATATCGATGAGGCAATTAAATTAATCCGCAGAGACCGTTCGCAACGAGAGACGAAAATCGAGTCAAATTTGAAATTCGTCGAGAGTATCCCCACCACAAAGGATGATATAAAGAGATTGGAAAAAGAGCTTGCGGCTTTAAATAACCGGATCGATACCGGTCGCAAGGTAACCGAGGAGCGAAAGAGAAAAGCCGACCAAACGGCAGAAGCATTCGCCGAAGCGAACGCCAGAAAGGAAAAGTATCAGAAGCTGCAATCGCAAATGGAAAAGGCAAAGACTCAAGCAGAAAACTACGAATCTAATTTGAAAGACTACAAGAAACAAGCTGAAAGTTTGGAGCGTTTCAGGAGGGAAGCAGCTAATCTCGAGAAGGAGACCGTAAAATATGAATCATTGAAGCAGTCTATCGAACGGCAAAGGGAACTGGCGTTGAAATATAACGACTTGCTTTCAAGAAGGTCGAGACTTCGGGAGCTGCTGAATGAGAGATCCCAGCTGGAGGAAGAAGCTGCTGAACTGAGCAAAGAGGTTTCAGTTGCCGAGGATATCGAGAATAATCTCGGCGAATCTAATGACGAGATGAAATCCTTGACCTCGGATATCGAATCTAAACAAGACAAGTTAACCGAACTGAGCTCTCTGCTTAAATCCCGCTCTGACAAGCTGAAGGAATTACAGGAGCAGCTCAGGAACATTAAAAGTCTCGGTCCCAATTCTGTATGCGACCGTTGTCTGCGCCCCTTGGGTGATGATTACGACTCCATATATAATCATCTTCAATCGGAAATAAAAGAACTGGAAAGGGAGAAAACGGATACCCGGCGGAAGCTGGAAGGAGTCAAAGATGAAACGGATAAATTGAACGACCGGAAGAAAGTCCTTGATAAATCAATACAGGAATTGAATAATCGCCGGGCGGAAATCCGGAGAGCCTCCAAATCGTTGGAAGCGGAAAAAAAGAGATTACACAAGACCGAGGAAAGTATCACCAAAGTAGAAAAGGAGATATCGGAACTCGAAAAGCTGAAATACGATCCCGATACGCACAAGAAAATAAAAGCGGATTTCGAAAATGTCGCAGCCGTTCGCGATAAGTATCTCGGACTTAGTCAAAGAATCGAATCCCTTAAAGATATCCCTCAGAAAATTACCGATACTCAGAATCTGATAAGTAAATTGAAAGAGCATATAGAAAAGCTGCAGCATCAAGTAAAGGAGGTCGGCTTTTCTCAACAGGAGTATACAAAAGCGGAAAAAGAAAAGGAGGAAACCGGTAAAAAGTATCAGAAGGCGCAGCTTACGCTAAAAGATCTGGAATCCCAATTTAAAGTCGCCGAGAAAGAAGCTGCCCACGCTCAAAAAGATATCGAAACTAAAAACAGACTAACGAAGGAAGTTCAATCTTTACGCAAGGAGAAAGAACAGCTGCAGCGTCTGGAGGGAATATTCAAGAAATTCCGCGAGGATTTAGTTGGCAGAATACGACCGGCGCTATCGGTAAAATCCGGCGAATATCTCGATATGCTTACCGATGGGAAGTACACTGAGATGGAAGTTGGTGAAGGATATAAATTGCTGATCGAGGATAATGGCAGTAAATTCGAAATCGAGCGGTTTTCCGGCGGTGAAAAGGATATTGCAAACCTTTGTCTGCGCCTGGCTATCTCCGAACTCGCCTGGGAAAATCGAGACACTACATTCTCTTTCATCGTCCTCGATGAGATTTTCGGAAGCCTTGATAGCGAAAGGCGCGAATCTGTGCTGAACGCGCTGGGAAAACTCAAACAGCGTTTCAAGCAAGTTTTCGTAATCACACATCTCGAGGATATAAAGGATAGAATGGAATATACGCTCATGGTCGAAGAAGATTCGGAAAACAGCTCAAGGGCTTCATTTATATGATAAGAAGAACCTGTTCATTAGTCATAATTATACTATTGGTCTTTATTGCATGCGAAAAAGACAGACCTCAGGTGCGCGTGCTCGATGGCGATACTTTCATAATGGACAATGGCGAAACCATTCGTTTAATCGGTATCGATACTCCTGAGACCGGTGATGAATATTCACCGGAATCCACCGAATTACTGAGAAAGCTCCTGCAAATCGACAATGTTACAATCGAGTATGACCAGCAGAAATATGATAAATACGGCAGGACACTGGCTTATGTTTACGTCGATACATTCTTTGTCAATAAGACACTGCTGGATTCAGGTTTGGCGTGCGCTTATTTCCATCGTCCCAACCTCGCCTGCTTCGATGAATTCATGCAGGCGCAGAAACATGCTCGCGAAAGAGAAATCAATATCTGGTCCGCGCCGGTTGAATCGCCATGCGAATATTATTTGGCGACTAAACTTTCTTTCCGCTTTCATCGCCCCTCCTGCCATTCCGTTAAAAATCGCGATATATCCACATTGCGCAAATTCGCAACCCGCGGCAGTGCTTTGGATGCCGGTTTGTCGCCTTGCCGAAATTGCAAACCTTAATAGATTTGAAAATATCCTTGTCCCGCTTGCATCGAGACTTAACGAGCTCTAAACTTGATTATTCATAAATTTCATAATCGGCAACGGAAGCCTTGCGCTTCCGCCGTTTCTTTGAGATGCTCAATTCCAACCCGTAAATGCTCTGCTTCCATTGAACTCCCGAAGGACAAGCCTTCGGCTGCGGATTAATGTTTTTTGTGAATTATCCGGGTTAAATCAAAAGCAAGGCTTACGGGTTTACGCGCCTTAGGCGTGGATGTATGCTTTGCACGACATTAGCATAAACTTGCTTTTCTCGACTTCGGCAGGTTAAACATTCCACCCCGCGCACCGCTTGTGTGAAATTTACCAAATATCGATCTCGTGATGTTCACCCCAGATTTTATCACCTTCTATGAACAACTCTCCATAGGTAGGCTCGGAATTCCATCCGCCGGTGAATGATCCGGGATTAAACATCAAAGTGTTATTGAGGAACTTGTGATAAGGATTATGGGAGTGCCCGAAAAGGATTATATCCGGCTTTTCTTCGAACGAGCTATAAACTCGCTGTTCCAGCCCGGAGGGGGAACCGCTGCCGTGGGTAATTCCGACTTTTTTGCCCGAGATTTCGACAATCTGCTTCTCCGGCACAGCCGAGCGGAGGGCGAATTCATCCATATTACCCAAAACTCCATAGAATCGTGGATGTTTCTTAAGTATTTCGAATAATTTAATAGATGTAAAATCGCCACAATGAAATAAAACATCCCCGTGCATTATTCGCTCCATGATCTCATCCGGCAGGGAACGAAGACGCTCGGGGACATGTGTATCGGAAATCACAAAAATACGCATTAGCGATTTTTCTTCTTATGACGGTCCTTTCTTAATCTCTTTTTCCTCTTATGGGTCTTTATCTTATGTCGTTTCTTCTTCTTACCGCTCGGCATAATACTCCTTACTACAAATCATGTTGCAATTACTACTGAACTTACTGATTGACCGGATTAGAATCCATCACCATTTCCTTAAACTCATTAGACGGCTTGAAGACCGGGATATTTCGGTCAGGTACGGGAACTACATCGCCGGTGCGAGGATTCCGCGCCTTTCGTGCTTTACGCGGTTTGATCTTAAATGTTCCAAAGCCTCTGATCTCAATGTTATTTCCGTTCTCCAGGGCTTTCTTAACAGCGTCCAACAACGAGTCAATCGTCACCGCAACATCGGTACGCGTTAATCCAGTTTTTTCAGCGACTATTTCAACCAAATCGGCTTTGGTCATCCAGCACCTCCTGGTTTTTATTATAATTAGTTACTATTTCCTACTTTGTCAGAATCCATTAACCTTCAAAGTTTCCTATATAACAAGGCGTTACGGCAGAAAGCAAGTATTTTTTATAAAGAATTCTCACTTAAATCAGCCCAACAAATCTAAAGGAGACAAACATATCTGCGCACGCATAATTGTTTTTTATGCTGTGGCGACTGATACTTGATCCTCCTCTGATTTCCGCGATGATTCGCCTTTCTCGTCCACCAAATAATACTTCGTTGGATAATCGCTATCAAAGAGCGCAACCTGCATCGCCCTCCGCTGATCCGCGTTGACAATAATAGGACCCAAAAGGTTGACGCTCATTTCCTGCGGTTTTCCTCTCGGCACAGTGACGATGACGAAAATCCTCGCCTGTGTGGTATCCGTTATTCCTATTTCTTTCAACTCACTGGCATCAATCTTTACCTCATAGTCCTGTTTTACCAGAGCGGGGTCCACAATGGGGAATCCCAGAGCCGGTTTGTCAACTGATTGAAGCCACGCAAACGGTTTGAAAGAGTCCATTTCCAAGATAATGTAATCCCGATACTTTTCGAATCCTATCAAACCGTGCGGAAAATTGATGAATGCGCTTTCATCAACCTCTAATTCCCCGAAACGCGAAGTCTGGATTGTTCTCAGTTCCGGATTTTCAACCTTTTTGATTTTTGTCTTATTCATAATAGTTAACTCAGAAAATTTACCAGTGAAGATTGTATTACTCTTGCTGAAGTAGCCAGAGCCGCTTGATACACCACCTGCTGCATCGATAACTCTGTTACCGCCGATAAAAAGTCGGCATCTTCAACATCCGAAAGAAGCTGAGTCGTGTACACCTCCTGGTTTAGGTTATTGGATTCAATATGGTCAACTCTATTTATTCTACTTCCCACAGTCGATCGACTGACCAGGATTTGATCTTGCGCCATCTGAAGCCGGTCTACTACTCGCTGGCCTGTCTCCACCCAATCTCGCTGCAAACCGTCTGCGAGATACAGCAGGCTTCCGACCAAATCCGGGCTTCCGGCGATACCCAACTGGTTTGCCGTTCCATGCTCCGCGGTGTCATAAATCACGAATGATTGTCCATCATGCATTGAGCTAATCGTTATTCCGTTTTTCTCCGAATTGATATTCATCTCCACACCGGCGCCGGAACCTTCGATCAGATTAAATAAGTCCTTGATAGTAGCGTCGCTATCGTCTTCCAGCGATGAAAAATCCAAATCATATTCGGTCTGACCATTGGCAATACGTATCATCGAAAAAGTTATACCCAAGCCGCTGCGTAAATCGGAGAGTTTCATGTTCAGAGTAATGCGCGGGTCGAGGTCGTCGCCATCGTGGATCTGCTGAGATGAATTGAAAAGTATCCCCAAATCTGCTGCGGTGGTTTCACCCTCAGCCGCCTCTTCGGTCTGAATAAGCGACGGAGTTAAATCGGCGCCGGTGAATTCCTCATTTATAGGCTCATCGGTTATAATTCCCAGATCCGCCGCAACGGTACCGCCGTTTTCCTCGATTGTGTACCCGTGCCCGCCGCTGTCAACAATCGTCAATGTATTTTCTTCGGATGTTATCGAAGCTGTCAAATCGGGAACTCCGGCATTGTTGATAGCATCCACAGCATCCCCGACCGCTGCCGCGCCGGTGAGATCGATTGTGTAGGACGTTCCATCGGAATCCCTGATTATAAACTCAGGAATCCCAAGGTCTACGCCGCTTCCCGAATTGAGCATAGTCAAAGGCGTGTCGCCGGTGATATACGGATCCGAGGCGTCCTCGAACATCAGGCTATTCCCGGCTTCGGAAATAGAGACGGTTAAATCGGTTAATCCTTGTGCCGCGGCCTGATCATTAATTGCGTCAATTACATCGCCGATGGAAAGCACATCGGTTAAATCAATATCCGCCTCTCCATTTACGGTCCTGAGCGTGAAATGGCTGTCTCCGAGATTCACGCCATTACCACCATGCAAATTCTTCAGAAATGTATACCGCGCGATACCGGGATTAAGATCAGAATCCTCCCCGAGAGTCAACAAAGGTTTCGTGAGCAGCTCGGAACCGGTGATATTACCGGCTATCTTAGTTGTGCGATCAATGGAGAAGTTTATCGATTCGTCGTTACCCCTGTACACAATCCCCACGCTGTTGAAGTCGAAAGGCTGCGTCAGAGTGTCAGTACCCGCAAAAATATACCTGTCCTCAACTATGGTGTTTCCGATATTAATTATCTGCTCCAGTATATCCTGGACTTGATCGGCAGCCGCATACCTGGCTTGATCATCATAAGTATCGTTGGAAAGCTGCAATGCGATATCTTCGGCCTGAATCGTAAAATCGTTGATAGAACCGAGAGAATAATCGGTGTGATTAAGGATAGACCTAACCCGTTGAATATTGCGATTGTATTGCTCCAACTCACCGAGGTAATTCCTATAAGCCAATGCTCGCGAAACACCTACGGGATCATCCGACGGAGCATTGATTCTCCTTCCGCTCGAAAGCTGTTTCTGGGTTCGCATCATGCGGGAATAGATTTGAGATAAATCATTTAATGTACTGCTAACCATCATGCTGTTAGATACACGCATACCCCAATCCCTTAATCGGGTTGAAATTCCAATAATCGATTAAGCCCCCGGACGACTACTCACTAATCCTTGGACTCGTCTCTTTTCCTCTTCTTGAGCAATTCGCTCATTTTCTCTACATCTTCGCCTTTAGCCTTAGCGGCATCGATATTCTCCTGGAGTATCTTCCTGTAGATTTCCTCCCTATGCACAGAAATCTCCGGCGGCGCGACTATCCCGAGCCGCACCTGGCGACCTTGAATGCCCAAAACTTTAACGGTGATATCATCGCCGATTGCAATTGACTCTCCAATCCTCCGAGTTAATATTAACACAGTACCCTCCCTGGCAGCTTTTGTTGTTCGCTCATGACTACTACCATCGTACTACTACCTATCCTTCTATAACTTATTAATAATTGTGTCTAATGCAGAATCCATAACGTCCAAAACCTTTGCTGCAGCTGCGTACGCATTCTCGTAAGCTATTAAATTCGTCATCTCTTCATCCAATGAAACGCCGGATATCGATTGCCTGCGATTCTCCAATTGATTGACCATCAGTTCATGGTTGGTCTTCATATCCGAGGCTTTCCTCGCCTGAGAACCGATTTCACTGATCACCGAGTTATAAAATCCGGATAATGAAGCGGTCCCATCGTTCATAACCTTCTCATTTCTCAAATCAGCAATCGCCAAAGCAATCGTATTATCGCCTCCGCTTCCGTCCTCGGATACAACTATATTTTCGGCATCCGTAAGGATTTCATTAGATAAGCTGATTGAATCGGCCGTAACTCCGTCAGCAGAGAAGAAATTGATGCCGGTTGTCCCATCGGTTGTATATCCGGATGAGTGAAGCTCGTTTACCGATTCCACCAGTTGCGCCGCGAGTTGATTGAGCTTCTGCAATTTGTCAGGGATAAACGTGTCGCGGGCATCAATCATACTCTTCAGACTTCCCTTAGATATATCGAGATTATATGATACCGACGAAAGAACAACATTGGATGATGTGAATCCGTCCTCCACTACCGTCTCGGTATCCAACTCGAGATAATCACCCCGCGTAACCAGCACCGCTGATCCGAAAAACAGGTCGATAGCGCCGTTCTCATCCTCTCTGACTCGCACATTACCAAACTCGGCGAGCTGCTCGACAATATAATCCCTTTTATCCCGCAGATCATTAGCTTTGGCTCCGCCAATCTCAGCATTCACTATCTGAGTGTTCAGATTTGCTGCCCGACGAGTATAATCATTGATCATATTGACTGTCTGCCGTATATCGCTGTCAATTGATGATCTCAGATCTTTCAGTTGGCTGCTTATCCCATGGAAATTGCTGATAACCACGTTGGCTGATTCCTTCACGGCGGTTTTAGCCGCCGAACTCTCCGGATTATCCGACAGATCGCTCCATGAGTTCCAAAAGTCGGTTAGAGCTTGCGAAAGGCCGGTATCCGACGGCTCATTAAAAATCGTCTCAACCTGACTCCAGATTTGCTCGGCGTTTTCCCATTGACCTAACTCCTGCTTTTCCTTCCGCATCTGGGTATCCAAAAATGCCCATCGAATACGCCTTATATCCCCCACATCGACCCCCGAACCGGCGTAGAAGGTTCCAGCCTTTAGCGGCGAAGTGCTTGTGAAGTCCACAGCCTGGCGCGTATAACCGGGGGTATTCACATTAGCGACATTATGACCCGTAATATTAATGCCATACTGCGTGGAAAGAACCGCTCTCTTAGCTATTTCGAATCCTACGTTTATTCCGTACATAATATCTGCGCTAAATTACCTCATTAAGAGTTGCATTGGTCATGGCTCTGGATTCGGAGTTATTGCCCAGCGAATTATAAGCGGGCGTTCCTCTATTATCGGTATTATAATAAAGCCTAACGGTATCGTTTATCAGGTCAAGTGATCTGCGAATAAAATCCTCATTTTGCTCCCTGAGCCAATCAATCCGTTCGATCGCCCCTTTCAAATCGGAACGCAATTTCTTCAAGGTCCCGGTACATGACGGATCGATATGCTCTATCAAATCCCTCAAAGTAGGTTCGCCTCCGCCTTTGCCGATTTGAAGCAGGTAATCCTGAATAAGCCTTCCTCTCTCCGATTCGATACACTTCGCCTGGGAGATAAGGTCTCCCTGGGTCAGCAGATTCTGCTTGAGCCCTTCAACATCATCAGCCGTTAGCAAATCGCGCTGTTCGAGAAGGACAGACTCCACCTGCTCGAGATTATTGATATGCCTGTCCAGGTTCCTGATAAGATTGTCAATCTCACTGCTCAATTTCGCCTCCTGCTACTGTTTTCGGCAATATTTTGTAATCCCTTTAGTATCATTCGACTACAAGCATTTTAAAATTAAAATCCAATTTTACTTAAAATTGTTTTAACATATTCATTTGTTTCCTTGAATGGAGGTATTCCTCCGTATTTATCAACATTCGCGGGGCCTGCATTATAAGCCGCCAGAGCCAATTCGAGTTTTCCGTCATACCTGTCAAGTAACTCCCGAAGGTAACGAACGCCTCCATTGATATTCTGTTCGGGATCAAATGGATCAGAAACCTTGAGTTGATCGCAGGTTGAATCGGTAAGCTGCATAAGACCTTTCGCGCCCTTATGTGACACAGCGTGTGGATTCCCGCCGGATTCCGCCGCAATCACCGCATGTATCAAGGAGGCGGAGACATTATACTTACGCGAAACCTCCTTTACTATATGATCGAACGGCGCCTCCATAGACATGTTGTTGAACCGTTTGGAGTTGAGCGCTGCTCCGAGATTAAGCTCCTCTGAGATACTCTGCCAATCATCACCGAGAGCCTTGGGAGCGAGCTGATTAAATAGGATATTATCCAATGTCATACCTGCGCTGCCGCTTAGATGTTCGGCGATCTTTGTGTCAAACATCTCGGTAAACACTTCCCCCCCAAAACCTTTCCCGAACAACTTTGATTCGGGGACTGTTTGCCGCATAGTTTTCAGCAAATAAGAGAGAAATAGAGACTGAAAATCCTCGGATGCTCTTTTGAGCTTAAGATATCGCTGCTTGACCTCTCCGTCTGCCGAGGAAACCGTTTTATACTTACCGGTTTCTCTTCCAGCGGACGGAATGGAATCACCGTTAGTGGCTGTTATATTCATCTCATACTTACAGTATAATCAGCTCCGCATGCAAAGCGCCGGCTACTTTTAAAGCTTGAAAAATTGCTATTATATCTCTGGAAGTTGCGCCAATTGAATTCAAAGCTTGCGCCAACTCGCTGACGTTTGATTTCTCCTCCAAATATACCATCCGCGCCACCTCTTCTTCGGCTTCAATCTCTTCGTCGGAGGCTGCGACCGTCTGCCCGCGAGAAAAAGATTCCGGTTGGGAAACCAGCGGCGTGGATTTAATCTCGATCGTTAGATTTCCATGCGCCAATGCGATCGCATCGATACTCACGTTTGCGCCAGCGACAATAGTCCCGGTTTTCTCATTGATCACCACCCTCGCCGGGCTGTTGGTCTCTATCTCCAGGTTCTCTATTTTTGAAATAAGCTGTATCATGCTCCCGGGAGTAATATCAATCCCGGGGGATTTTATACTGATATTTTTTTCCGTCAACAACTCCACTTCGCAATTGGTTACTTCCGATTCAATTGCTTGTACGACATTGGAAGCGGTGGTGTAGTCGGGATCATTCAGATTAATTTTGACAACCTGCCGTTCTTGGGGAAATTCGAACATACTCTCGATTAAACCGCCCGAAGGTATCCGTCCGACCAATGTATAGTTTTTCGATATCTGGTCGCCCCCTGCCCGCGCATTGAAACCGCCGGTCGAGATCGCTCCCTGAGCCCAGCAGTAAACATCGCCATCGGGAGCCGAAAGCGGAGTCAGCAATAGCATCCCGCCCTGCAGGCTGGACGCATCCCCCAACGACGACACCGTAACATCAATTCTACCCCCAACCGGATCCAACGGCGTAATTTCACCGGTCACCATCACCGCCGCAATATTCTTCACCTTGACCTTATCCGGCGGCAGAGATATACCCATACGCTGCATCATATTTCTCAAGGATTGCAGCGTGAAAACCGTTCCTTTGCTGTCGCCGGTTCCGTCAAGGCCAACCACCAATCCGTATCCTAACAAAGGCACCCGAACTTTGGATTGAATCTGGGCAATATCCTTCAAACGGGCAGCATCTGCCTGGTGATTAAATCCGCAGACGAATATGAGCGGCAATAGTAATTGTATCAATAGAATTCTTAAAATAGCCAATTCAAAACCCTTGCGATTATTCCTGGTTTAGCGCCGGTGTTGGCGACCCCCTTGCCCTTATAAGAGATCTCCGCATTGGCGATATTATAAGAATAAATAGTATTATTATCCATAATATCTTGCGGTCTTATTTCTCCTTTCAAAATCATGGCTTCCTTATCCTCGTTAACTCCCATCATGCGCGTACCTTCTATTAAAAGATTACCATTCTCCTTAACTCTAACCACACTTACTGTCATGGTAGTCTTTATTGAACCTGATTTGACGGTCGAGCCCTGCCCATCATATTCGTTTTTGGCATCGCCGCTGAATCCGAAATCGGGGATAAGATCCAATGCTCCGGTTCCGGGGCCGGCGGAAAGCTCATTTTTGTGATTTTTCTTGGTTACGGTTTTTGCCGAATGTTCGGCTTGAGCGTTTTCTAAAACCAACACCGTTATCAAATCTCCCACTTGTCGCGCTTTATGATCCGCAAAAAGGCTGTTATTATTCGCCTTACTGAAGTTAATCCCATCTGCCAGCGCCAAGCCGGTAAAATTATGTAAAATAAATATTAAAACAAGTATTTTAGATTGCAGATTCATCGATTCGCCACCACCTCAACTTCACCGTTACGGTTCAACCTACCGGTAACGGTTCTATTAGATTGAAGATTTTTAACTCGAATATAGTCCCCCACCCAACCGTCTTCACGCGCAATACCTTCTGCTGAAACCCGGATAGTCCCGTATTCGGCAGTAATTTTAACTTTACTGCCATGAAAAACATCCGGTATGGGCTCTATATCATTACTTTTTATTACTTCGCCGATATTAAGGTTCTTCCTTGCCCTAACGCTGTCAAGCTGTTTTAAATCGTAGATTTTTTCTCCATTTTCACCGATTACATCCACCGACTTCAACATGCAATTATGGTTGGAAAGCAACTCCCCTTTTCTGATAAACTGTCTCGAGACAACTACTTCTTTGAATGAAGAAAACCGAATTTTCAGGTAACAACGATAATCGCCTTCAACGGAATCCTTTATTGTTATCGCTAAAGGCAAATACCGAGGAATAATCGGAGGAAGATCACCATCAATAGAGATTTCACCATTACCATTATATGAAAGCAATTTTTGAGGATATTTTTCAACTTCAAAGTGGATTTCTCCGGACAATAATGGAATCCGTTCTGCGAGAAATCCGCTAATTGCCTTATCTATTGCCTGTTCCTCCAAAGCACTGGAAACTGAAAACATGAAACACAAAGCAAACACTAAAGTGATATAAAAGATCGAAAACGCCTTAAATCCGGTATTAAAACCTGATTTAAGCTTCATTGCACTCGAGTACGACTCGCACAACTTATTCAGGAATTCTATATACGTCCGTGCCGGCGTGAAAAACCCGCGACATAGTCGCGTAATCTTGCGTGATTTATGAAGAATCCGATAAAATATAGCACACATAAGCTATCTACGCAACTGATTTACGATTGCTGACATTTCATCGGATGTATGAATAGCTTTCGAGTTTATCTCATACGCCCGTTGAGCTACAATCATATTCACCATTTCTGTAACGATATCAACGTTCGATAGCTCCAGATACCCCTGCACTATTCTACCGGCTCCGCCTTCCGACGGATTATACGTCAAAGGAGAACCCGACGCGCTGGATTCCGTGAAGAGATTATGCCCGATTGCATTCAGTCCATGCGGATTTATGAATCTGGCTAATTCAAGCTGCCCGATTTCGAGAGGTTCCGATTCTTCCGGTAAAATTGCTGATACGATCCCATCGATTGATACTAAAATTCTGCTGGCTTCGGCGGGAATTGTTATCTCAGGATCCAGCCAAAATCCATCGGCGGTAACAATCGTGCCATCATTGGATAATTTGAATGCGCCATCGCGGGTATAAGCATAACTCCCATCCGGCATCAGGATTCTAAAGAAACCATCCCCCTCGATACACAAATCCAGCGGGTTTTCAGTTGCGGTCATCGTGCCCTGCTGGTAGTTTCGAGTTGACGCCACCGGACGAACGCCATAGCCGATTTCGGTATCGACCGGGATCCTGCTCCCTTCCGTTGAAGCCGCCCCCGCAGTTCGCACTTTTTGATACAAAATATCTTGAAATTCGATTCTGCCCCTCTTGAAGCCGGTGGTATTAACATTAGCCAAATTATTGGCTATGTTGTCCACGTTAAGCTGCTGGGCATGCATACCGCTGGCAGCAGTTCTCATCGCCTTAATCATATTCAATCCCTATTAGCGAGTTTTTCCGATTTCATTGACTGCTTTATTATTAATGTAATCGATTGTGTGTATTACTTTTTGCCCCATTTCGAATTGTCGAAAACCATCAATCATGTCAACCATCTGATGAAGAATCTCAACATTGGATTGCTCCAAAAACCCCTGGCGTACGGTGATATCCGCCGCCGGCGCTGCTATCAATCCATCAGGAGCGGCGAAATAAACTCCATCGGTTTTAGTCAGTTCCTGTGGATTATCGAATTGCACTATTTGAAGGCGGGAAATAGATTCCCTATTAACTTCTATATTTCCGCTGGAGTCTATATTGGGATTATTGCTTTCCAGAATTATCGGTCCGGTGTCAGAGAGCACAATCTCTCCCCTCATATTTACCAGCATACCATTAGAGTTCAGATGAAACTGGCCATTACGAGTGTATCTGGTTCCGTTTTCGGTGTCAATGACGAAAAAACCATCTCCTTCCAGGGCAACATCCAGCGGTTTATCTGTTTTCTCGAGCATTCCCTGAGAGAAATCGATATAAGGTTTATCCACCATCGGCTGCTGCCATTGATAATCCGATGGCAAAGGCTTATTCGAAGACCTATCAAGGTGTTCGATAAAAAGCCTATCGCGTTTAAAACCCGCAGTGGCGGAATTCGCCATGTTGTTAGCGATTAATTCCTGCTGCAGAGCACGGGGCATCATACCTGATGCCGCGATGTAAATACCTTTAATCATTTTTGCCTATCCTTTTTGTAAAAAGGAAATGTCACATCCTGTATTTTCTCTGAGCAAATGCCATACCATTACAGGCACGATCCCACAAACAAATCTCTATTTATAACTAAGTGGTAGTCAGTCGGTTAGGGGGGACATGGATTGATTTGCGGATCATCGCCGAGAAATGTTTAATGACATACGGAAAAATATTCTTTTCGGTGGGTAAATACTTAGCACTAAAATCGGGGATTTTGCTGCGGTCAGACATCCTCGTCTGACCGAAGGCGTCAAACGAGGACGAAACTGTCAGAAAATTCTGATTTAAGGCGCTGCATGGTAATAAGAGATTGCCGCGCCGTCGGCAAACCTCGGGCTCGCAATGACTTCTAATGCTGTCATTTTTCATCCCCTTCCCGCTGGAAGCTGGGTAATGGAATTAATATCAGGGCGCTTATATAATTGTAATTAAAGGGTATATCGAAATTGATTACTTGTGTGAATTGTTGACTTTATTTTCCATCCGCCAGCGGGTGCGTTCCACAACAAGTGCGATTTCGTGGGCTTTGAACGGTTTGGTTATGTATTCATCAGCGCCCAAAATAAGCGCATCCTTAACGGTGAATGAGTTGCCGAAACCTGTTATCATAATCATACCGATATGAGGATTTTGGGATTTGACGGTTTTAAGCAGTTCGAATCCATCCATATCGGGCATTTTGATATCGGATAATACCAGATCGAAATCACCCGCTTCTAACATTTCCAGAGCCTGATACCCATTCTCTGCCAAAGCAACCTGGCAGCCCTCCTGCAGAAGAATACTCTTGAGCAATGATCGCATCATGGATTCATCGTCAACTACCAATATGCTTATATCGTTATTCATCCGATAACCCTAACCTGTATTATTCACGAATTAAGTTATTGTAGCGGAAGCCTTGCGCTTCCGGCGTTTCTTTGAGATACCCAATTCCAATCTGTAAATGATCTATTTCTATTAAACTCCCGAAGGACAAGCCTTCGGCTGCGGATTAATGTTTTTTATGAATTATCCGGGCTAAGTCCGCAGTTGTGCTTATAATTCCTTGAACAGTTCCTGCACCAAAGAATTGAAGGGTCACTTGTTTGCGGTTTTTAAGTTCAGGCTTTTCAGAATATTCATAGCTTTTTCGCTGTCCTCCATAATTAGCGCGAATGTCTCTTCGATTTTCCGAAGTGTTTTAGGATCTATCTCGAGTTTTTTAGTGAAGGAGCTATAATCAAAAGAGTTTATCCCTTCAATTGCTATTTTGGAAAGCTCCTCTACTCTCTTGTTGGCATTCGATGATTCCGATGCCAGCTTATTGAGGGTTTTTCCCAACTCACTGTCTCTACCGAAACTTCTGCTAACCAGGTTTGCCGCAATGGCGATATTGACCGCCGCAAACTGAGCTTGCTGCATTATTTCACGCATGTAGTCGATAACAAGCCTAAACTCCTGTTCACGCTCCATTATGGTTTCGGGCTTTTCGCTCACTCCGTTCTCCTCTAAATTCTAAGTAACTCCCTTATTCGCGATTTTAGTTCATCCAGATTGCTGGATTTAACCACATAGGCATCAGCCAACCAGGTCGAAAAATCATCCTTATAGGTTGAATATGCCGAATTGAGTATGACAGGCGTATCCGCATTTTTCATCCGGAATTCATTTAACACCTCCAAACCATCCATGCCCTCCATTTTGATATCGAGCACCATTAAGTCGATATCATTAGCGCGGGCGAGATGAATAGCTTCATAACCATCCTTAGCGATAAGTACGTTGAAACCCTCCTCCTGAAGTTCATGCTGATACAGTTTTCCCAATTCAACTTCATCATCAACAACCAGAATACTACGCATTTCGTTACTCCTTATGTAAAGGTAATTTGATTGTCACTGTGAGTAAATTACTATTATCATATTCTATTTCGGTAACTCCCGAGTGTCTATTAATAATTTCGTCCGCGATAACTAAATCCATATCCCTCTTAAAATGACTGGAGGAATAGATATTGGTAAAGACATAGTGGGCATGCGACTTAATCCCGGGATCAATTCTATATTGGAACTCCAACACAGCTTTGCCGGAAGCTGTTGATACGCGGGCTTGAACCGGCGAACATTGCACACAATCCTTAAGGAATTGTTTGAGGAAGATTAAAATGACATTCCTTATCTGTTTCTCGCTTCCATAAATCCAAATGCCGATTGGAGCTTCTTCAAGATTGACCGGAACAGCCATATTCGGGGAGGCGTTGCAGATCATCTGCAAAACTTCTCTGACCATTGCCGATAAATCTAACACCTTTTTGTCTTCAGGAACCACTTTACTTATAGAGGAAAAATTATTTAATACTTCTTCAATTCTCTCCACCTCTTTTATAATTATATCAAGCGGTTTATTGATCGGATTGTCATGATCGGTCTTTCGCCGCATATTACGAGCGTACCCGCCAACCACCGACAACGGATTCCGGATCTCATGCGCCACGTGAAACGCCATCTTGCCCACAGCGTTCATTTTTTCACTTTCGATAAGCTTTTTCTGGCTCACCCTCAGCTTGATGTTAATGCGCGCCAATTGCTTGACTTTGTCCTGCAACTCCTCATATAGCCGGGATCTCTGTAGCGCTGCTCCTGCATGGTTGGCAAAAATACCCAGTATCTCCAGGTCGGCTTCGCTTATCTTCCGATTGGTTATCAGATTGTCAGCCAACAGCAAACCGACGGTATCTCCTTCTACAGTCAGCGGAGCAACCGCTACGCAGTCAACACCGAGAATGGAAAATAGATCGAACTCGTCCCGCCGGGGATTAGAATCACCGGAACGTGTTACCAATCGGGGCCGTTTGGTTTCGAAGACCTCCTTGAGAGATTCCGGCATCCGAGCTATTGGCAGAGACACTCTCTTTACTATCTCATTAACTTTGACATCACGTTTCTGGGTTGCGCTGTTGTAATCTTCTATTAGTTCGTCCAATGACTTGCCCAAACCATCGAGTTCCGACCATATAGCCGCAGCTTCCTGGCCGTCGGACGGTCCAATGGCGATTTCCCCGTTATAGACTTCGTGCGAAGGGTCGTATAATAGCAAAAAGGCTCTGTTAAAACCTAATCCCTGACCGGCAGTCGCCCCTAACAGGATTATTTTCAGCGTCTCATCAAGTCTGAAAGATTTATCCAGCTTTCGCCCGAGCTGGTTGATTACCGATGCGATCTTATAGTTTCGATCTACGGCAGCCTCGTCTTCATCGGTAATCGAAGATATCTGGCAAATGCTGATGGTTTCACCTGATTCGAGCGGAACTTTCAGAACCGACAGATAGAAATCCCCGCTTTGATTCGTACCGTCAGGTTTTGCTATCAGGCGATACACGCCCTCACTTCCTTGAGAAATATGCTGACTGATCTGGTCAAGAAACAATCGCAGGGATTCATCCTGAGGTTTATCGGGAAAAAGAAGACCGGCAAAACGACTGAATGCGGAATTGAACCGGACAATCTGCGACAATTCGTTTAGCACGAACAGGGGATCGCCTAAAGGTTTTCCATGCGAGAGCGCTTTTTGGATATTTATATTATCCGATTTCTTAACTTCTTCAAACATAAAACGATATCCGGATAGTTTGCCAATTACGTTAAACACTCCTCAGTTGTGTTAATCTGCTCTTGTTCCGATGAGAGTTTGGCGGATTTTCCTCATCAGAAAAACTACTGCAACCGCTACTTTGTTCAGTCCCAAATTCAGGAATTGTTATTGAGGAGTTCTGGTTTTGATCAATTGACTCAATAAACTTCTTTAATGACGCCAGAGACTCATCCTTTCTCTTGATTTCCTGGTGATAATGCTTTCTTTCGATTAATGGAGCTATTTGGCTGCTGATAATCTTGATTATCATAAGATCAGTTTCATCGTAAGAGCCCGAACGTTCGTTGCTTACGTTCATCACGCCCAATAAATCATCATCGACTAAGATCGGCATTGAAATAAACGCGCGGATATGATTGTCAAGTGATTCGCGATATCGCTTGATGTTTGGCATGAGTATCGGTTTGCGATACTTGGCGACCCACGAGGAGAACCCTTTACCGAGATCAAATTCAACAAAATTGATCAGGTCTCCCCTACTGCCGGTTTTGGCAATCTCCTCCAATCTTTGCTCCTGTTTATTCAGCATGAAGATACAAGCTGAGGAATAGTCCACTGCTTTGTTGATCTCCTCGAGTAATTGATGAAAAATCACGGAGGATTCCACCCGATTCTGTACAATCGTGCTGATTCGATTCAGTGTTTCGAACCTACTGGCAATGCGCTCGATTTCGTAGCAATCTCGATTGTTGCTTGTCATGTTTTTGCCCCATCCTTGGTTATTAGTTTGAGTTAGGAATATCCCTTTACCTAAATCTGTCAATATCGTTATCTCTCAACGTGATAAGATGCGCCTCAATTCGGCTTCCGATTTCGGCAGCTGCTTCTCCGCAAAACCTATCAAATTCAACTGCATCCACCAAAATATCAGCCCGGCGCTTATCATATTCGAAAAACTGGGCATGATCATCGAAGTCCAGCGAAAACTCGAAAACGCCCGCATCCACTGTTTTTGCGCTATCGCTTGCCAAAACAACATATTCCAACTTGATAAGCAATTGACGAGAAAACCTGTTCAGGAGATACGGTAATGAGAGATTTTTATCAAATTCCCAGCGGCAATCGCTCAAGCGATATTTTACGAGATGAGAGAAACGGTCCTTGTCGTAGTTCACATTAAAGTAATCCTCTGCTTTGGATAAGTCCGGCTGAATAAATATTCCTCCGTGATGAAATGCCCGGTATTCATCTTCGGGAGATATCCAATTTAAGCCATAAGTATTACTTATACTGTTGGACAGCACCTCTCTCAGACAAGACGCTATCTCAGCGCCAGTTTGATTCTCCGCCAGGAATGCGGCTATGTGACGTTCGTCGGATTTAGCGCCGCTGCATAGAAACAAGCATATTAAGCAATAAAAAATCAACTTTCTCATATCGGAGATCTACTTAGCCCTTTGAGTTACCTGCCTGCTGAATACATATTTAGCGATTAGTTCCTGAACGCGATCGGTGAAACTAAAGAAGTCGTCCCGCAGAACTTCCTCGTCAAGCTCCGGATAGCTTTCATGCACTGTATCGATGTCCACGAACTCTATTCCGGTTACATACTGCGACTTTTCAATTCTTTCCGTGCGCTTTATTTTGCCCAGAATACGTTCTACCCTTTCCATTCCCCGCAGCTCCATAGTGACAGCCACAAACGAGTTTACGCTCAGTTTGGCATCGATCACCGCAAGCAGACCGCTGCCGGAGATATTCAATATCATTCCATGAACGACCTTACTATCGAGTATTGCATGCCGTTCTTTCGGAGAGAGATTGAGACGATACAACTCGATCGGATCAGCTACATCCAGTCTGACGAATCTCCGCCTCGATTTCCGTTTTTTCCCAGTCGATTGAGCCTGCTTTTTCGTGTCTACTTTGTTTTCCATGATACTATCCTACCTTTACTGCCTGGCTGCCTTTGTTCTCCAACACCGGCTTAACCTGGATTCGCGCTTTATCTACGATATTTTTAACAGTCTTTAATTCCAATTCAGTGCCGACTTTCTCGTTAAGAAGTTTCCGGCCTCTTGTAATTGCGGAACCAAAGTATTCTTTGGCTTCTTTGAGGTTCCCAATTCTTCGGGAGAGTTCGCCTATGAGATAAAAGGTGTTAATCTCCTGAACCGCTCCCTTAATCTCCTTCCTGGACCGGATGCTCTTCTTGTAATAATTCTTAGCGATACTCAACGCTTCGCTTTCCGAGAGCGGAATCTCCGGCAGCGACTCGGTTAATAATTGAAGGAATGTGTTGAAATTCGGGAAGCCCTGAAACCGCATTTGCTCTATCTGCTCAGCTTCGGCTACATTCTTTAGCACTCTCTCATTAAGGTTGCGCAATTGATCCTGCTTACTTTTAACCTCTTCTGTTGCGGATAGAACCTCATTGATGAATTCCTGGTACTTTTGAGATACTCCCGTTTTGGTCAGCTGGTCTATGTAAGGAAATAACTCCTCTGCATTATTGTCGCAAAATGAGGACAGATTAGTGAGAGCCGATGTTAAGCGAATCAGGTTGGTATCTACACCGTCCAGATGCTTTCTTAAGCTTGCCAGCAAACTGGCGTTATCGCTGAGCTTGAAGTCGGGTTTTTTACCGCCCATATACCTGAACACCCACCCAATCCGGAGGTAAAAGCGTGCCAGCTTTAAGAAGCTGGGGCGGCTGTTAAGCAACTCATCGAAAACCGCCAGTATTAATTTTAGAATCGCAGTTTCGTTCGGATACTCCTGTGGATCCAGCGCCGCTCCCACGCGGGAGAGAAGGTTCTCCGGTTTGTTCAGCTCCGCGAGATGCTTTTCTTTGATAGTCGGAAGGCAATAACTCCGGAATTGGTTATTCTCCTTCCAATTCCTGAACTCATTATTAAACTCGGTGGAATAAAAGCAGTTAGAGCATGTAGCGATGAAAAATAGCGCCGGATGGCATTCCTCCAGGCCCGCCTCCTGCCACTGGATACCCAGAGGCATGTAATCGGTATCCACCTTTTCCACCCTATAAGCCCCTTTGCCCAAATACTCAAACTGATTTTCCATTCCACAAACGGGGCAAATGACAGAATTGTAATATATTGAGGATGCGTTCTTCAATGCTGGTCCTTTTAAAAGCTATGCTTCTCTTTATTCTATCGGCATTTAGCCAATATTCCTCAAGCTGGATTCAGCGAACCGAAGTTGCTGCGGTTATTATGCCAGCAGGTCAACATGCTTGGTTTTAACTCGTTTTTCCCCATCTTCCTGAAAGAGTTCATACTCCTCATTCTCTTTCTTTTTCTTTTTCTTGCGCTTTCGAGAGTCTTCTTTTCCTTCACCGTCTTTATGTATAATCACTTCATCCGATTTATCGGGATTTTGCACTCGCTGATTTTTGTTGCGTATTTTCTCCTTCATGCTGGCTTCGGACTGCTGTTGAGCAACATCCGGATGAGCTTTCTCAAGCTTGCTGACCTTCTCTGCAGCTTGAGTTTTGGATAGTACGTTTTGTAAATCAACAGGCTGAGGCATCTGTATAAACCTATCAAAATTTAGCCGACGAACCTTTCATTGACCATTCCCCGCAATCTGGCAATGGCTTTAGTATGTATCTGAGATACCCGCGACTCCGATATCTCCATGATCTCGCCGATTTCTTTAAGTGTCAGTTCCTCATAATAGTAAAGGGCAACCACCAGTTTCTCCTGTTCGGATAACAGGCTGATTGCATCCAGAACGTAGTCTTTGAGCTCCTGAAGTTCTATTTCTTCAAGAGCGCCGGTGTGATGATAATCTTCAACGGTCTCGATCCGAGGGACCTGTCGATTATCATCCTCACGGCATATCAGCTCATCTAACGACATGAGCGTACTCGATGCGAGTTCGCGAATGGTAACATGAACATCCTGAACGGAAACATCCATTTCATCGGCTATTTCAGTAATATTGGGATTTCTGCCCAACCGATTCTCCAGTTTGGAATTCGCTTTCTCCAAATTACGGGACTTTGCTCTGGTTGAACGGGGCACCCAGTCCAATGCCCGCAGCTCATCCAGGATAGCGCCTCGAATTCGAGGCACTGCGAATGTTTCAAACTTGACTCCACGGTCCGGATCGTAGTTTTTTGCGGCTTCGATCAGTCCGATAACGCCGGTTGAAATCAGGTCATCGACTTCGACTGATTTGGGGAATCCAACAGCCATTCGTCCGGCGACGTTTCGAACCAAGCCGATATACTCATTCAGCAATTCCCGCCTCAAGACCGGATCCTCAGTTCGCTTGTACTCAATCCAGGCTTCTTCGCGCTTCATAAGCCTCCTCCGAATTTATCAATGTATAACTGCCTACTGCTTTTCTCATGTTTTTTCCACCCTTTCGGGGACTGCAGAGACCGTGGATCTTCCGCGATTGCCCACATTCTGCAATCTCATTTTCTCCTCCAAACATGACGAAAACATCACGAGATTTTCCTTGTTACTGTTCCATAGCATTGAGTTGAACTCCTCAACCCCCGGCGAATTGAAATACTGCTCATCGAATTTCAAGAATCCTATCGCATCGCAGGGATCACCCAAAAAAGCTTCAGTCAACATCGGCATCTTCACATTGAAATCATCGAAATCTCCGTCCGAATTGAGCAGATTGAGAAAGAAATGAATTGCCGGTCGAGGAATAATAGATGACGCCATTTTACAAATAGCGTAACCATTGACAATAGACTGATAACCGGTTTCAGTTATGATGAGGACGATATCCGATGCCCTTAGGTAATTGTATAGCCCGAGGTCAAACGATGAGGGCGTATCTATAATTCCGAGCTCGTAGTTGCCCCTTATGTAATCAGCAAGCTCCCCGATCCTTTCGAAATCCCGCTCTAATCCCAAATCCTCTATAGAGCCATCGGAGAACGATGGGATTAGGTCTATCCGGTCAAGTCGGTAGATATGATCCGCTGCGCCGCCCGAGCCGTTAAGAAAATCGCCGAAACTCCTCCGTCCGATCGGTCGAAATTCAAAAAAGGAACTGATACCGCTGAATCCCGAGACCGCATCCACGGCTACGGTTCTGAATTTATTTTTAAATAGCTCCACTAAAACGCGAGCGACCGTAGTTTTTCCCGCTCCTCCCTTACCGGAACAGACTGTTATAATACAGCCGTCTCTGTTCATTCCCGAATACGAATTATACATCTCCCCTTCCTCCCGTAATTTGTGAAAACAGCTTTGAACATATATTGCGAGGATCTAATTTGATGTAGCCTGCGGTAATCTTTCGTCCCAGGCTCCCGATCAAAGGAGTGAGATTAAGCTTAATTAGGGCGGTAATAACGCCACCGTAACTGACGGTATCTTCCAGGCGCGTAACAGCAAGGTGCGACAGTTTATACTGGTCGCACATATCGCTCAGAACTTCCTGCTTTTTAAAATGCTGAGAAGAGTCGGCAACCAGCACTCTCGAAATCGGCATATATGAGATTTTCCGCAGCAGCTCATTGCCCTTCTCATCTTCAAACCCAATAGCGGGTAAGTCGATTAAAACAGGTTGGTTAGAATACTTGTCCAGTATCGGCTGGATTCCATCCGCATCCTGCAGAACATGGAAGTTGAGATTTAAAATCTTGGCTACCCGCTTGAGCTGGAATTGACCGGGAATGTTATAAACATCGGTTGTAATAAGAGCCGGCTTTTGCTTTCTCAATCTCATACACTGATAGGCGATTCTGGCTATCAGAGTGCTTCTACCGCACCCGGGCATTCCGGTAAAGGCTAGCGGGAGTTTGTCTATCATCTGCGTCAGCGATGCAGGCTGTTTGCATTTCTGAATTAAGAATTCGCTCCAGCGATCGGTCCATTCCGGTTTGCCATTGCCCGGCAGGATTCCGGAAACGGTCGCCATAGCCAATTCATCGGTGATATCAGGATGGATATTGAGAAACGGCAGGTAACGATACAGTTTTCCAAGCTCGCCAGGCATTATCTCCATGCATTTCTCCGCCAGGGGCTTAGTTATGCCGGTTTCGAATACAGTCTTGACCTCCGAGAGTTCCCGAAAATGGGGATTCTCAACGGGATGCTCCTGAGTTTCCCGGATTCTGTTTTCACTTTTAAAGATGTCGAATTGATTATTCGGTTCGTGCGAATCGGAGGAAGTGTTGAATCCGATATCCTTTATTCGATTCTTAAGACGGTTCGTAGATTGAGTTGTCTTCGTCAGGATATTTGCGTTCTCGTCAGCGCCAAGGGCGGCAGTCACTTCCACTCTTGCTGTGTCAGTGCGCGAAAACATGCGGTTAAGATCGCGCGTGCTGAGGATTACCGCTTCGCTTCCCAAATCATCTCTAACCATTTTTAATGCTTCGGTCATACTACCTGCTTTAAATTTCTTAATCTTCATCGCCTATACCTATCGTGCCTACCGAATAGACTTCCGTATCCGGGATAATTTCGTTATATGATAAAATGATCGCCTGGGGTAAAACCGACTCCACCATGCGTCTCAAAGGTAATCTTACATTCGGGGAACAGAGTATTATGGGATTGAGGTTATTAGTTACCATCGAATCAATCGCCGATTTCATCGAAGCTATAATTCGTTCGGTCACCTCCGGCGGAAGGACAACATTGAGCCCGTGACGCGTACTCTTGGTGTTCTCTGCGATAGTCTGCTCCAATTTGGGATCGCATGTCGTAACTTGAATAGCATCTTTCTCATTCTTATAGAGATAGCATATAGCTCTCGCCAGAGAATGCCGCACATATTCGGTCAATATCTCAGGATCCTTGGTAGAGTGTCCATAATCGGCAAGCGCTTCCATAATCGTCAAAAGGTCTTTAATCGGAATTCTTTCCTTTAAAAGGTTTTGAAGCACCTTTTGGACCGTACCTATCGGGAGTAATTCCGGCACGACCTCGTCCACTACAGCCGGATAATCCTGCTTGAGAATCTCCAGTAAATTCTGCGTATCCTGACGACTTAGTATCTCAAAGGCGTTGTTCTTGATTATTTCCGTTAGATGTGTCGCTAAAACCGCGGGGGGCTCAACCAGCGTATATCCCTCGATTTCCGTAGATTCCACCCCTTCGGCGGCAATCCACTTGGCTTTTAAGCCGAAAGCCGGTTCGGAAGTTTCGATTCCTTCAACATCGGTCGTCGCCTGAGGTTGAGGAATAGCAAGCAGATATCCTCGCATCAACTCGAATGAGGAGATCGGGACGCCCTTAATTTTGACCTGGTACTCATTAGGCTTAAGATGTATGTTGTCTCGGATCCTGATAGGCGGAACAATCAAACCCAAATCACTGGCTAACTGCCGCCTTATAAGGGAAATCCTGTCTAAAATATCGCCTCCCTGCGCGCTATCTACCAAAGGTATTAGTCCATATCCTATTTCGACTTCTAAAACATCGACTTTAAGAAATTCCTCAGGTTTTACTACCGGTTGCTGAGTTACTTCCTCTTTTCGCTCCTTTTGAACTCTTTCTTTTTCCTTGCGAATAGTCTTTTGAGCGCTTAATCCCGCAAAAGCGGTGATAGCGCCCAGTGTAATAAAGGGCAGCGTGGGTAAACCGGGAACTATACCGAAAAGCAGCAGTACTGCCGACGCCACCATAATGGCGCGGGGATAACCGGAAAATTGACGGCTAATATCCTGTCCCATATTGGTTTCCGATGCGGCTCGGGTTACAATGATACCGGAGGATGTCGAAATAATTAGAGCCGGAATCTGGCTCACCAAACCATCGCCTACGGTTAGTAAAGTGTAAGTCTGCAGCGCTTCGTTTGCCGACATCCCCAATTGAACCATCCCGATCACCAGTCCGCCTATGATATTGATTAAGGTGATAAGGATTCCGGCAATTGCATCTCCCCTGACGAATTTGCTGGCGCCGTCCATCGCTCCGTAAAAATCGGCTTCCCGGGAAATCCCTTCCCTTCGGCGGCGAGCTTCTTCATCCGAAATCAATCCCGCATTTAAATCGGCATCAATTGCCATCTGCTTTCCCGGCATCGCATCCAAAGTAAATCTGGCAGCAACTTCAGCGACACGTCCGGCGCCCTTGGTGATAACAACGAATTGTATAATCACCAGAATCAGGAAAATGATGAAACCGACAACGTAATTTCCCTTAACAACGAAACCTCCGAAGGCGGAGATCACATCGCCGGCGTATGCTTCACCCAGGATTAATCTGGTACTTGCGATGTTTAGAGATAATCTGTAAAGAGTGATAATAAGCAGCAAGCCGGGAAAAACCGAGAGCTCCAGCGGGCGCATTATATACATCGTAACCAGCAGTACTATCAAGGAGAAAGCGATATTAAACGCCAGAAGCAGATCAAGCAAGTACGGCGGCAGCGGGATAACCAGCACAGCAAGAATAGCGACAACAGCTAAAGCCAGAGCTATGTCTGAGTTCGATGTAACCTTTTTAAGGAACGGTTGATTTTGCGCTTCCACTCTTAACTCTACTTAACGTTATTTTTGAGCTTATGAACATAAGCCAACACTTCGGCTACCGCCTTGTACAGGTGTTCGGGAACCTCCATGCCGACTTCAACATACTGGAATAATGATCTTGCCAGCGGTTTATCCTCGACAATGGGGATATCATACTCCCTGGCGATTTCTTTTATCTTTTCCGCTATTAGTCTTTGCCCCTTGGCAATTATCTTCGGCGCATTCATCTCCTCGGACTTATACTTGAGAGCAACGGCAATTTCGGTCGGGTTGGTAACTACCACATCTGCATTAGGGATATCCTGGAACATCCTTTTGCGCGCCTGTTCCTGCTGAACCCGTCTGGCGCGAGCTTTAATCTGGGGATTACCTTCGTAGGTCTTCATTTCATCCTTAACATCCTGCTTGCTCATCTTCAGTCCCTTTTTATAATTCCACTTTTGATAAGCGTAATCGAGGATAGCCAGCAGAAGCAGCGCCAGGGCGCATCTGATGCCGAGTTTGAAGGTTAAACCTGCGCCGAACAAAAATATCTGCCCCACGTCTTTATCCATTAGCGGAAGATAATTCGGCATCTCCGCCTTCAAGGTGTAATATGCCACCGCGGCAATAAGTATTATCTTTATTGAATCCCGGAAAAGGTTGAATAGTGACTTGAGGGCGAATAGTCTCTTGGCGCCCTTGGCGAGATTAAATCGATCCGGCTGAGGTTCCATCGCCTTGAAGCTGAATAAGGGTCCGACCTGCGCAAATGATATAAAGAAACCGACCAGCGCCAGAATCAACATAATCGGCGCCAGAATCTTAACGAAAACCCATCCCCATGATTGGAATAAATAGTTAATATTGATCATATTTATCGGCATTTTACCGACCTCGGAGAAGTTCGTGGTAAAAATGCCTAACATCTGCTGCAGTGTCGCCGGACCTAAAATCAGAAGGGTGATCAATCCCGCGGTAATAATAGCCACCGACGAGAGCTCCTGAGAACGAGCTACTTGACCGCGTTTTCGGGCTTCGCTTATCCGTCGCGCTGTCGGGTCTTCAGTTTTTTCCTGGGCAGAACTTTCCTCAGCCATGGATTCCTACATTGTTGGTACTAAGAGAGTTGCGATATTATTCTCAGCTATAGACATCATCCGGGTAAAAACCGCGCTGAAATATGTCAATCCGGCGGCAAGAACCAGCATGCCGACTCCGATTTTTAGGGGAAAGCCGACGATGAATACATTCATCTGCGGGACGGTTCGAGCGATAATCCCCAAAGCGACACTGGTCAAAAAGAGCGTAATCATAGCGGGACCTGCAATTTTGATGGCGATTATAAAAGTGTTCACCACCATTCGCAGAAAATGCTCCGCTGTCGCCAGATTAAGTGATGCTGTACCGGGAGGGATTATCTGAAAACTCTGGAAAATAGCTTTTATCAGGAAATGATGACCGTTAATAGCCATATAAATAAGCAGCGCCAATATAAACTTTAGCTCCCCGATAGTTGAAATCTGCACCTGCGTGGTCGGATCTATAACATTGACGATGGCGAAACCCATCTGAAAGCCGATAATATGTCCCCCCATCTGGATCCCAAAAAACAAGAGAAGGGTTGTGAAACCGATGAACAGCCCAAAAGCTATCTCATTTATTAGCAGCAAAGCTATTCCGAGGAAGCTGTCGCCATAAGGCAGAGTTGTTAGGTTAACCATCGGAAGCAGGATAATTGCTACCGCAATGGTCAAAATTATCCTCGCTTGAATAGGCACAAACCTGTAACCGTAGAAAGCCGCAATAAAGAACATTCCCCCCAGTCTCGTTATGATTACAAGAAACGTATCGAATTTACTGCTTAAAAGTGGTATCAGGTCCATTTGTGTACTGCTGATTAAGGCGTTTTTAGGGTAATCACAATAACCTTAAGCAAACATAATACCGCTCTCGCACCGATTATGAGCATTTTGTAAACCTATGCGTACTAATGCATTACGGGAGACGTTCCGACGGATTCAAGAAATGATGAGTTTAAAATGGGAATGTATTACCCACCGGTGGAAAATTTTTTACTTATTGAGCAAAATTGGAGATGTTACCAAATAGGCGATGCATAAAATCGAGGATCATGTTCAGCATCCAGGGAAGGAAAATAAGTAGAGAAACTCCTACAGCGACGATCTTGGGTATAAACGTCAAAGTCATTTCATGTATCTGCGTTACCGCCTGCAGAATACTCACGGATAATCCGACAATCAAGCCGGCGATTAACATCGGCGCTGAAACCATTAAAGCTAACATGATCGCTTCTCTTCCTAACGATAAAACAGAATTAATATCCATAATACTAACCTCATCCGAATGATGATATGACAGATTTGATGATCAAGTACCAACCATCCACCAGTACGAATAGCAGAATCTTAAAGGGCAGCGACACCATAATCGGGGGCAGCATCAACATACCCATTGACATAAGCACCGAGGCGACCACCATATCGATAATTAAAAACGGTATGAACAACGTAAAACCGATTTGAAAGGCAATCCGCAATTCACTAATAATGAAACCCGGTATCAAAACATAAGTAGGAATATCCTCAGGCGATTGGGGAGTATCAATTTTAGATAAGTTCACGAAAAGCTCCAGGTCCTTCTCGCGAACCTGATGGAGCATGAATTCTCGAATAGGCTGAATTCCGCTTTCATAAGCCTGTTTCTGGCTGATATCGCCCGCGAGATAAGGCTGGATTGAATTAGTATTAACCTGTTCAATCGCCGGCGCCATAAGGAAAAATGTCAGGATTAAGGCTAAGCCTACCATTAATTGATTGGGCGGCATCTGATGGGTCCCCATAGCATGCCTCAAAAATGAGAATATAACGACAATTCTCACGAATGAAGTGACCATTATAATGATTGACGGAGCCAACGACAGCACCGTGAGGCCGATTAATATTTTGAGGGTGGTGGTCAAGTCCGAAGCGTCATCGGATTCTCCCACCTGAATGGAGACTTTTGGCAAAGTCTGTGCGACAACCGGAGCCGCAAGCCCAAAAAGAGCCAGGAAGATAATTAAGCAGCCAATGATTTTAATTTTACGACAATCCCTTCGCATTTCTTAACTTCCCAAGAAACGGTTTATCGACCGTCGTTTTTAATTTGCTGAAGATGCCCTGAAACCTTGATTCGGCTCGGCGGCTTTTACCGGCTGGTACAGCGCTGAATTCTTCGGCATTCAGGTCGCACAAGAAGTTCATGGAATTCTCCGACGAACCCACCAATATATATTTGCTGCCGACTTTAACTATATGGAGTCCCTTTTTGGGGGCTATATAGGCATTGGCAATTACCTGGATGGAATTAGCTGAGCCGGTTCCGGAGGCGCCCTTAAATGAATAGAACTTCTTCAGCGCCCATACGGAGAGGTAAACCAATACAACAACCAGGACAATAGACAGGACCAGCCGCAAGCCGAGTTCTAAGCTGGATGTTTCGGCACGTTGATAAGAGGTGACGGGAAAACTTAATGAATCGGCCGAATCCGCCTTTTCCAAATCGGCATTCGCAATACCGCCGGCGAAGAAGATAAGCAGTAAGAATACACCGCCGATGTTTCGCAAAAAACGATAACTCATTAGCGCAGGCTTTCCTTTGGTTTAACCATTTCAGTAATACGCATTCCGAAGTTCTCATCCACCACAACTACCTCGCCCTTTGCCACCAGCTTATTATTAACCAGGAGGTCGACCGGTTCCCCTGCTAATTTGTTAAGCTCGACCACAGAGCCGGATCCCAGCTTAAGGACATCTTCAAATGTCATGGAAGTCCGCCCCAGTTCAATTGAGACCGGTAACGAAACATCCATTAGCAATCCGATATTCTGGGAATTCACGGCGTCGTCGACCTCAAAGCCGAATTGCTCAAATTCTGCCTTCTTAACCACATTAGGGGATGCATCCTGCTGCTCGTTAGCTTTCTCACCTTCAAGAGGATCGACTACCGAGTCCGGATCAATTTTGGAATCTGATTCGGAATCGGATTCCTCATCGAGGGATTCCTGCATCTTTTTTTCCACCTGATCACTCATCTCATCGTTTTCGATGTTCGAAGCCTGCGAATTTTCGGCATCATCAGGAACGGTAGAATCTAAATCTGTCATATCTCCGCCTTTTTGAATTTATCCTTAAGTTCGTTATCGTCAATTTCAGAGGAACCCACCAGCCTGGTTATGCTAACCGCTCTTTTTTTCCCGACATATCCGGGTATACCCTTGAACTTTGGCTGATCTCCAACGAGTACCGTGAATTCATCGCCGGAGTAACTATCTGTGCAGATAACATCGCCGACTCCGAGTTTCAGAAGCTCTCTCATTGTAATGCTGGTGCCGGTCAATCTAACCGATACCGGCGTTTCAATCAAATTTAAAGCCCTGACATTTGAGTTAACATCCTTATCGTCACGTCTCCTCTTCAGGGTTTCTATCCAGTTCTGAGTGGATAGTGTCTGAATTATCTCCTCTAGGGAAATATATGGGTAGCATACCGTCATTACGCCGTAGGAACCGGCCATCTTAACCTGCAGCGAGACAACAATCACGGTTTCACCCGGCGGGATGATCTGAATAAACTGAGGATTGGACTCGAAATTCGTTATTTTAAACTTTATGGGATGTATATTCGCCCATACCCTTTCCAGGGGCGTGAGTGTCCTGTCGATAACCTTCGCCATAACGGAACGCTCGATTCCGGTCAACTCTCGTTCGGTTTCGATCGGCTTACCCTTACCTCCGAATATCTTATCTACGATGAGAAAAGCTACTGATGTGCTGAAGCTGATTATCCCCGCTCCTTCCAACGGCTCCAACTGGACTATGTATGAGCAACTGGGCGATGGCAGCGACATAATATACTCATGGTATGTGATCTGATCAACCGCAATCAGATCGACATCCACTACCGACCTGGCATACGATGAAAAAGACGATCCGAGCTGGTTGGCGAAGTTGTCGTGAAGGCTTTCCACACCTCTTATCTGGTCCTTGTTGACTCTATTGGGATGCTTAAAGTCATAAGCGACAATGTTCCTCTCTTGTGAAAAGGACTCCTCTTCGAATAACTCATCGCTTGTGTCTTGTCCGCCTACGGTTTTAATAAGCGAATCGATCTCTTCCTGTGAAAGAATCTTAACCATTGCGCCTTATTGAATTACATAGTCTATAAGATAAACGTTATTAATCTCTGCCGGATCAGCCATAGCCCTGACTTTCTCCAGAATCCTTTGTCGTATCGCTTCCTTTGTCTCGGGTGTTGAGAGCTGCTCAACGGTTTGGGAAGACAGTATACCGATCAGGATATCCCGGATAGCAGGTATCCTGCTCTCCAGGAAGTGCAGCCCCTTTTGATCGGCGGTTTCAACCCCGATGGATGCCGACAGATATCTCTTCCCCATGGAGCCCGCGGGATTTACGACTAAATCCTTAATCGTTAAGATTGGGCCCGGTTCATTAGATTCCTCCGCCGCCACTCTGGCTTTTTGCGCATCAGCCTCCCATGGTTTAAGATAAAAATTTACAAAGACAAACGCCGCCGCCACTGCCAAAAGCTCGAGGGCAATAATCAATAGCAGCTTAGATTTGCCTTTCTTCTGCCCCTTACCTTTCTCTTCGGTCGGTTTCTCGGCAACCGCCTCTGCACCGTTCTTGGTTTCTTCTTTTGTTTCCGGCATTTTCCTGCTATACCTATTATCTCTTATTAACTAACTTCCAATTTTGGTTTTATCGGTTTTCCGGCATGGATAGAATGAATTTCGATTCCTCTGGCATAGATGACACCTTTGAATTTCGCCACTTTGTCTATTACATCTTCTACCGATTCGCGTATCATTATCCTCTTACCGGTGGTTAGACAAATGATAGTCTCCGGTTTCTCCTCGATGAACTCGATTAATTCCGAATTCACCACAAAAGCGCCTCCGTTTATCCTGGTAACCTTAATCATCTACTATCCTGCTAACGTTTCAATTGAACCAATTCAGCAAGGAGTTGATCCGATGTGGTGATGCTTCTGGCGTTTGCCTGAAATCCGCGCTGCGCCACAATCATCGACGTAAATTCCTCGGAAAGGTCAACGTTGGACATCTCCAGTGCTCCTGAATTGAGTGAGCCTGAAATAGTTTCCCCGGCAATGCCAAGCAGGGGCAGTCCGGAATTTGGCGATTCCTGATAAAGAGATTCGCCCACTTTTCTCAATCCCGTCGAATTGTTAAAATCAGCGAGGTAGATTTGCGCCAGGGTTCTGGTTATTCCATTGCTGAATATGCCTGTTATCAGTCCGCTTTCATCGATGGATATATCCTCTAAGACACCGGAAGTATATCCATCCTGACTGACCGCAGATGCGGTGGAGTCGGAAGCGAACCCGGTCAGCCCGTCAAAGGAACCGACTGAGCCTACGTCGAATGCTATATCAACCATCTCGGCTCCATTGTTGGGATTAAATCTGAAGCTTGTAGCTTCATCGTCATAAGTAAATGAAACCAATGAGCCGTCCTCATTGAACAGCACGGTTCCGGAGTTCCCGACGCTGATGGTCTCTTCACCTGCAAGCGATGCCTCCCAATACCACTTATTCTCGGTGATTGACTTGGTAAACGTAAGGGTCATCGTGTGCTTACCTCCCTGCGAATCGTAAACGGTGATCGATGCTGCATGCTGCGTATCTTCGGTATCGACCACAAGCGTTCCCGCCCGCAAACCTTCCGTTCCCGTAACCAGTGTCACCCCGCCTTCTCCGATATCCGTGATGCCTGTAACCAAACCGGTACCGGAATCGAAGTCCAGCTCCAGAGAAACGGGCGATTCGGCTTCCTGACCGGTCGGCGTGAACGTATCTATCGCCTGTAAGGTGGACGCTGTGCCATTGTCAACCGTGAATGAAGAATCGCCCGCGATTTTCTCCGTGATATCGCAAGAACCCGAGTCCTCAATTTCGACTTTGTATGTTGCGCCGGAACCGGCATAATCACGTTTTATCTGAACCTGACCATCGACAATACTGGCGGTTACTCCGCTGACATTCGCATTGATTGCGTTAAGCAGCTCATTAATGGTGCTGCCGGTTGTTAGCTCGGAGAATGTGACCCAGCTTCCGCCGTCGACGCGAATGCGAAATCCCTCCACCTCAGTGACACCGAGCGCCGAAAGGGTCTCATTACCAGTCAGGTCTTCGGTGGAGTTAACCGACGGTATATCACCTGATGCATCATAACCCGTATCGTCGAATGTTGTTGCTCCTGTGACCTGTCCGATATAACCATCGGTGGAACCGGAATAGTCCCCCGAAGTCTCAGTCCTATATATGCGATACCCCGCAGCCCCTGTCACCGCATCCCAGCTGACGGTTACCGAAGCATCTGTTACCGGATCGACCGTAACGCCCGCCGATTCGGTCCCGAGGGATTCACCGAGGTCATTATAAGCTGTAACATAATAGTAATATGTGCCGGCGCCCTGGTTGAATCCGCCGCCTGCATTGACGGTTGTCGCCGGAGCAGTATCAAGGTCCGAAAGTTCATTGGCATGTGTGCCGGAACCGACCGAATGAGTCGCATTGCGTCCTGTTATCACAATATTATGGGTTCCGCCAACGCCATTGATTGCGGTTCCCGAGATGCTGGTAACGTTGGTGGTACCCGCACTCACCAGAGAAGCATCGGACTCGGTTGAGTCGGAATCGAGGTTATTTGCCAAGCTGACCCCGGTGGTTGCATTCGCAGGCTCCTGTTGGCCGAACGGTATCGAAAGATTACCTACCGCAGTGGTTGTAGATATGCTGCCATTGGTCTCAGCCATCCGCCCCTGCAGAATTAAACCGGATGCGGAATGGATCAAATTAGCCTCTCCATCGAATCCGAAGGCTCCGGCTCGGGTGTAATAGCTTGCGCTGCCGTCGGAAACGACGAAGAAACCGGAGCCTTGTATCGCCATATCGGTCACCATTCCGGTGGTTTCCAATCCGCCCTGTTGAAACTGGTTGTCGATTGTTGCCACTTTCATTCCCAATCCCAACTGGAGCGGATTGATACCACCGCTTTCAGAAGTAGGTCTCTGTGCACCCCGCAGTGTCTGGACCAGCGCTTCCTGAAAGGTTACTCTTCCTAACTTATATCCTATGGTATTGATGTTTGCGATATTATTACCGGTTACATTCAGTTTTACCTGGTGATTTTTCAAGCCGGCTACTCCGGCAAAAAGCGATGCCAACATAGTTCATATCTCCTCTTGAATTGAGCTTATAGGCTTCCTCGAAGAGGACCAGCCATCAAGCGATTACCGTACTATCAATATTGGTGAAAATTGATTCCTTCATCGAATTCGTATGCAGCGCAGTTACCACTGTTCTGTCCTTGACGGAGACAACGAAAGCAAGCTCGTTTAGCAAAACCAGCGAATCCCGCGAGCCCTTCAATCCCGCCTTTTCAACCGCGCTCTGCAGTTTATCCATTTGGTTTTTTGACAGATTAATTCCTCGCTGCACCAACCGGTTCAAAGCATGCCCAGAAAATTTTACTGCCTGCTGCTTCTTTATCTCATTATTAAACGCCTTATCGAAATCCCCCTTTCCTTTTGTTGAGAATTTTAGTTTCTGACCCTGGACAGGTTGAGATACAACCTCTCCTACTGCATTAATGGAGCTCATCTCTATCCCTCTCTTACTTCGATTATATCGCCTAATGTTATTTCCTGCCCATTAACCATCAGATATGCCGCCCCGGCATTATAAGATACGCTCTCGACTCTGCCTATTCTCAAGGGAGTAGCCGCGACCGACGCGCCCGAAGTATCCTCAGCGGAAACCGAAAATGTATAGCTGCCGTCGGAGAGCTCGTTGCCGTTGTTATCCTTGCGATCCCATTCGAGCTGATTTATACCGGAGTCAAGATCTGATTCGGTAATACTTCGCACCAATGAGCCATCGGAATTATAGATGTTTATCGTTACTTCCTGAGCCGCTCCCTTCAGCTTGAAGCCTATCGTGGGATCGTTCTCGGAATCAAGCTCAATTATGTTACCGGCAGCTACGACCTCCTTTCCGATCAACTGCGTCGCCATGGAATTCGAAATAGTCTGACTCAGCAAATAGTCCAGTTCGGAATTGCCAGCGACATTATCATTTAGATTATGAAGCTGTTCCAGCGAGGAAAACTGCGCCAATTGGGAAACGAACTCGGTGTCTTGCATCGGTTCCAGCGGATCCTGATTACTTAATTGCGCCACCAGTAATTTCAGGAAATCTTCCTTTCCCATGAGCTGATTATTCGCTGTCAGTCCCGCTGACGCTGCATCCCAGCCAGCTCCCGGATTATTTAGACCGATGCTGTTTATAGTTTCCATATTTGCCTCCTATGCCAGCCAGTTAACTCCGTTAACAGATACATATAAATCCTCCCCTTCAGTACTCTCCTGATCCACCGCTGCCCGTCCTGCAGAATCCTCCTGGCCATCTCCATCCAGGTCTTTGGACGAGCCATTACTGAGCTGATGCTGCCCGTTTAATAGTCCTGAGTTTCGTTCGTAGTCGTCGGGATTGAACGAATCCCTGTGCACAAAACCGAATTCCACTTTATCGATATTAACACCTGATGCTCTCAGCGCCTCCTTTAGTTCATCAACATTGCGACTGAGCATCTTGTAAACTGATTCCGATTCCATCATCACCCTAACGCTGATGCGCTCATTAACCTCATAAAACCGCAGGTCGATAGATCCTAATTCCGGTGGATACAGATTAAGCCTCAGGATTCTCCCTGCGAGTTTGGTTTCGGTGTTAATTGAGGACAATACTATCCTGCTTATATCCGATGGCAGCTGCTTCAGTACCGAATGATTCAATACATTGGATTTTGCATCTATCATCGATGCGAATGATGCACTGAGATTTCCGGACTTACTTCCCGCCGGAATGGAATCCGTTAGTTTCGATTGAGATACATTCTCGCCTATTATTTTCTGAGCCGAATCGGATTTATGAGAAGGCACAGACTTGTTCTTCATTCGCGAGCTGTGTTTGTCGGTGTCGGACGTTTTTATATGCTCCCTTGATTCAGATTTATCACCCTTGTCGGTTCTGCTGTCTGCTTCAGCGCGGCTTGTATTTGCGGAAGCCGGTCTACGGACAGATGCAGATTTGGTTGATACTGCCGTTTGTTCATTCGACCTTTCGGACTTCGCCGAATCCTTTGGCTCAGCCCCCGATTTCTCAATGGAGTTTTTTATCTGCAACTGCGATAATCGGTTGAATTGATTTATTTCCCATCCCCCGTCTCCCTTGACGTAGAATTGATCAAAAACTGCAAACCTCACCCAATTCTGTCTAATTGTTTGGGGATCAGATGGATTGTTAGTGAGGATTTGATTTGTCGAGGACTGTTTGCTGCCAAACTCAAGGCTGCCTTCTTTGAGGTCCGTTTTCGGGATTAGCCACCTGAAATCCAGCTTCCTGATTTCCCCGGTCAGATTATCAATCCCCCTAAAGGCTTCTTTAGCGTTGGAATTCGGATTATCATTGACCCTTGCGCTCTCCTGCCCTGCGGTCGGACTCCCATTGCCTGATATGGAGGACTTAATCGCCGCATGCGGATTCGGTTGAGCTTCGCTATTGGAGTTCTCACTAACTTTCAAATTTGCATAAAACAGCTTTAAAGCTACAGAAGTCCTCAGATCAGCCAGTTCTTTAACCGATCCCAATGCCATTCCCGCCAGCCGCCCGAATCCGGCTGAATTCAACGCCTTCACAGCAACTTTTTGATTTACTGCTGCGAGTTGATTTATGTACTGGTTGCTTGAGCTGTCATTCCGGATTGAGCTTGTACCAATGCCGCCCCTACCATCTTTATGACTTCGATTGAGACTCTGCTTTGTATCGAAATTTAGGGATTCCCCTGGTTGGGACCGGTGTTGATTCCGTTTACAATTGGCATTAACCCTATAAGCCCTCACCGATTCCTTATCGGCTTTATTCCCTTCCGAGGTCTTATATGCGGGAAACTTACTTTCTTGTAAAGCGGGTTGACCGTATCCGCTGTTCTCGATTGACTCAGGCTCGGCTCTACGCCCGATACCTCCTGAATTACCACCGGAAAGTTCGCGTGAATGCCTACTCCCTGCATCTACTTCAATCGCATGTGCGGCAACAGATAAGGTCATCCTGTCTCCCCTAATATAAGCCGGCTTATTCTCGCGGCTCGTTCCGGTTCTAAATATTCCAGGATTTTAGCGGCATTCTTGGATTTCATCTTTGGTATGATCCTCACCACCAAAGAGTCTTCCATGTGATTGAAAATATATGCCAGTTGCTCCTGACCGATACCATCGTACAACTTGGCTAAAGCCTTCAAATCCTCGGTTTTCTTTGTCTCCACCCTATCAATATAACCCTTAAGTTCATCACGAAGCTTCTGAAGCTCCTTTCTCTCCTGCTCGATTTCCGCGAGAACGCTGTCAGCAGCAGTCACATCGTTATTAGCCTGCTGATTTGCATGCGATGAATCCGAGTCCTCACTGCCGGCTGCGCCATAGTCTCCCCTGGAACTGTCGACAGAGGCGAGTTCCTCCGCAGGCGGAGACATCAACGGGAACTTGGTGAATACGAATGCCGATACCGCAAAGGTTACAATTGGTAATAGAACTATTGGCAGTAAGCGTTTCATCAATTCTCCTACAAAAACTCCATTCCTCAGTTAACTCCACATTACATTTTACCGCTGAATGAGACAGCAACCTCTATGCCATATTCCATTCGGCTGGATGATAAAACCTATCTTTATGATTGATATAGTATTACCATTCTAAAGAACCATTCTCAACATTGCCTGTGCCGTTGGGTGATGAAGGATATCAAGAAGATATTTCCCCGATGAAGAATATTATTCCCGAACTGCTCTATACTGACGAGATGCGATATCATCGATCTGTTTCATGGCGCTGCGCTTCTGTTTTTTCGAAAACTCTTCGTAAAGGTTGGCTTTGTACTTTTTCAACTTCTCTTCTTCCTGCTTGGCTTTCACTAACTCGGCGCGCCTGGTCTCGACTTCCTTTCCCTTTGCGTCGATCTCCTTGCTGCACTGAATCATTTTCAGCTTTAACGAGTCCAAATACCGGTTCATATCAGCGAGATTCCGGGCTGCAATTCTTCCGATATTAATTCGTGATTTCAACTCCGAGATGACAAGCTCACTTTCTTTCGAGAGTTTTTTCAATCCTTGCTGCGTATCTCGAAGCTCATTCAAGGAGGTCGCCAACTCACGCTGCGCCTGCTTTTTTCTGAACTCCCGTATTGACAGCAGTTTTTCGAAGGGGAACTCAAATCGACGTATCATTTGTATCCGCTTGATTATCTTTCTCGCCTTCCGAGTCGGAGAATATATCGGACAGGTGCTTCAGTGTCTCTTTGGGATCTGAGGATTCGCTTATTCCCTGTTGTAGGAATGAACGTATCGGGTCAATCTTATCTAAGGCATAATCTATATCTCTCGAAGAGCCTTTATTATATGCACCGATGTTGATTAGGTCTTCGGAATCATTGTAGACAGCCAGCGTTTTCAGGCATTTTTTAGCCAGTTGGTAATGTTCGGCAGGAATTATATCCGGCATTACCCTGCTGATGGAGGCGTTAACATCGATAGCGGGGAACTGATGACGGTTCGCCAGTTTCCTGGAAAGCACAATATGACCGTCCAAACTCGCTCTTGCCGTGTCGGCTACCGGCTCATCGAGATCATCTCCTTCAACCAGTACATTGTATAGACCGGTGATACTGCCCTTCTCCGATGCCCCTGCTCGTTCCAGTAAATTAGGAATAATAGCGAAACAGGACGGCGTATAACCTCTGGTGGTGGGAGGTTCGCCTGCCGCCAGTCCGATTTCGCGTTGTGCGGTCGCCACCCTCGTCAACGAATCCATCATCAACAGGACATCATTACCCTTGGCTCGGAAATATTCCGCTACGGCAGTGCAGAGGAAAGCGCCCTTAATCTTCATAAGAGGGGATTTATCCGATGTAACCACCACCACCACCGATCGTTTCAATCCTTCCTCGCCAAGGTCTTTTTCAATGAACTCGCGAACCTCTCTACCGCGCTCCCCGATCAGTCCAATGACATTTACATCTCCATAAGAATTTCTGGCAATCATCCCTAACAGAACCGATTTGCCCACACCGCTGCCGGCGAAAATCCCCACACGCTGCCCCTTACCTATGGTTATAAGGGAATCGATAGAACGTACGCCGGTATAAAACGGCTGGCGTATCCGGTGTCTTTTTAAAGGATGAGGAGACAGGTTATGCCAGCTCAGCAACTCATCCCCGGAAATCTCCCCGGCATCGTCAATGGGATTCCCCAAACCATCTATAACCCTACCTACGATTTGATCGGATATTCTCTTTATTAGCGCAAACTCGCCCTTCCTGACCTCAGCGCCGGGTAATATCCCCGGACTATCCCGGAGAGTCATTAGAATTAACTTATCATCCCTGAAACCCACCACTTCGGCAGCAGCCCCTTCTTCGCTTTCGGGAAGTTCAATTATGCAGATATCGCCGATGCCGGATTTCAGTCCGGAAGCCTCAATGGTCATCCCCACTGATTTCTGTATGCGCCCATACTGTCTGTAACTTTCGCTGCTTGAAATAAAAGAAGCAACTCTCTCAGCAACATTAAGCTTGTTCTTCATCGGCATTGTTTAAAACCTGATTAACAACCTCACGCCACCTGGTCTCTACCGCAGTATCCATCTTGCCCAGTTCCGTTTCGCAGATACAGCCGCCGGCCGCAATGTTTTCATCTTCGATTATTTTAACAGCATCTTCATCCCTGAAACTGCTGAACAGCTGAGGTGCGATCTCCTTAATTCGCTCTATATCCGTAGGATTGGCTCTGATTCTTAATTCCCTTTCGCCTAAAACAGCGCCTGCAGTTTCCTTCAGTGCGGATTCAATCAAAGAAGCCTCGAGGAACTTCGGATTTAGAACCACTTTATTGGTTATCATACAGGCGGTTTTAATCAACTCGTTTTCCGCAGATGCACACAATTTGCCCCAGTCTTCCTTGATACTGTTAAAGAAGTTTTCGATTTCATTCCTTATTTTATCTGCTTCCTGCTTGCCGCTTTGGCGACCCTCCCGGACTCCGTTCTTATAACCATCAGCGTAACCCCGTTCGTACTCCTCAGAGCCCCTCTCCTCCAATTCCCTTTTAGCTTGCTCTTCCAATTTACTGCGCTGCTGCTTTAAAAATTGGTCAACTTCTGCTTGGGAGTATTTTTTCGAGGTTGAGTCAACACTGCTTCCCCTCCGATTCTGCTTTGATTGCTGCCGATTGCCCGATCCGATTCGGCTGAGCCCTTCGATGATGGCAACACCCTCAACGGTAACGGATCCTGACTTTACAATTCGGGGGCGATCTCTGGGATTCAGACGATGGTGCGCTTCCGGTTGGGCAAACTTGATATTGGGGTTTTTCAGGATTCTATACAATTATCTCATCCTTTCCACCCCTTCCGCTGACAATTATCTGTCCTTCATCCTGCAGCCTGCGGATAGTCTCTACAACACGTTGCTGAGCTGCTTCAACATCGCTCAACCTCATAGGACCGGCGAACTCCATTTCCTCTTGTATCATGGTCGCGACGCGCTCGGAGACATTGCTGAATATCTTTTCCTTTACCTCATCCGAAGATGCCTTTAAGGCAATAGACAAATCCTTGGACTCCACATCCTTCAAGACTCTTTGCACCGAACGATTGTCGAGAAGAACAATATCCTCGAAGACAAACATTAAGTTTTTAATCTCCGAAGCGAGCTCCGGATTCTCCGCCTCAATCGATTCCATAATCCCCTTCTCCGAGGATGTCTCTACCAAATTCAGGATATCAGCGATTGTTTTAGTTCCGCCGGATACCGAAACGTCTGCAGCTCCCGTCGGTTCAAAATGGGATTCCAGTACTCCCTCGATTTCCTTGAACACCTCAGGCGATATCTTCTCCATGGTCGCAATCCGATACGATACTTCGGCTTGGAGTTCCGGCTGAAACTCGGTAAGAATCTGAGCAGCTTGCGTAGAATTCAACTGCGAGAGGATGAGAGCAATAGTCTGTGGTAATTCGTTCTGGATAAAACTCTGCAATTGCTTGGCATCGATATCCTTCATAAGATCAAAACCTTTGGAGGTTATAACTCCCTCCAGACGTTTCAATATCGATGATGCTTTATTCGAACCGAAGCTTTGCTCTAAGAGTTTACGAGCATAATCCACTCCCCCCTTATTTACGAACTTCTTAGCTAAGAAAATCTCGGATACATACTTAACGACCTCTTCCTCGACTTTGGCCGGGATGTCGGTAAGATTCGCAATCTGCAGCGTTATCGCTTCAACCTCGGAATCGCTAAGATTCTTCATTACCTTTGATGATATCTCCGGACCCAAAGCGACCAGAATAGCCGCTGCGCGTTGGATCGGAGTCATATCATCCATGGTTAACGACATTTATTCCTCCGTCATAATAGTCCTAATAACTCGAGCCATTTCTTCGGGATTCTCGTCGGCTGCATATTTAATTTTATCAATCAGCATCGGCTTTCGAGCCTCATTAGCAAGCTCAGAGGCATCCTGTTCATCCTTAGCCTTTCTTTGCTCCTCCCGCCTCGCCTGGAGATACACCTGATATCTCCTCAGCAACTTCTTTGCTATTATGAATATAGTAACTATGATAGCTATCCTGAGAGCATAATAGAAGAATAGATTAAGCCATCTCTGCCATTTCAGAGCATCTAATTCCTTCTGTCTTATAACTTCTTGGGTATTATCGAACTGCATGCTTTCAATCTGAAATTGGTCTCCCCTATCTGAGCGAAATCCAACCGCTCGCTTGACGATATTCCCAAGCTGATCCAATTCGCCCTGACTTCGAGGGATATATTTCATACCGTTTTCATCAGCTTCCTCGTTATTTTCAGCCGGTGCATAGCTGCCATTCACCATAACGGCAACCGAAAGATTTTCAATGCTTCCGGACTGTTTTACTACCCTCTCTATCGACTTGCTAACTTCATAATTGGTGACACTGGATTCAATGGTAGATGATGAATTGCCCCCGGGTTGTCCGCCGAGATTGACTCCTTCCTCGGTTGTTCGCTCTTCGCTTCGTATTACGGCAGCATCCGGATCATAAGATTCGATAGTCTTCTCAATCTGATCGAAATCCAGCTCCAAAGAAACCTTAACAATTGCATTGTTACTTCCAACCACGTTCTCCAGCAAGTTCAATGCTTTCGATTCCAAGTATTTTTCTACATCCGACCTCAGTTCAATCTGACGCGAGGAGGCCATTACAGCTGAGCTCTCTGCATTCTCAGAGGTGAGAAGATTCCCGAATTGATCGACAATGGTGATATTCTTAGCGCTCATCCCCTCCACGCTGGAGGCGACCAGATGAGATATTCCCCTGACCTGCCCCTTGGACAAAGCGCCCTCGTGCTTTAAATTTATCAGGATAGATGCGGTCGACGGCTGCTGATCCTTTTCGAATAATCTGTGTTCGGGAATAACCAGGTGAACGCGGGTATCGGTGACGAATTCCAGTTCATCGATAGACTTGGATAACTCTCCTTCCAATGCTCGCCTGTAGTTTATCTTCTGCACATAGTCCGTCATTCCCAAATTAGTATTGTCGAATATCTCGAATCCTACCGCCTTTGAATTCGGCAATCCTTTGGATGCCAGCTTGATCCTGGCATCATAGAGCGCTTCGTCGGCAACCATGACAGCGGTGCCGCTATTTGAAACCTGAAATGGAATGCCTTCGTTATCCAATTCGGCGGTAACTTTGCCAGTCATTACCGGATCAAGATTGGTATAAAGATATGTATAATCCCTGCTGAACATCCGTATAGAAGAAACAACGATAATCCCTGATACAGCTGCCGCCCCAATAATAATCAAGAGCTTTCTATTCTGATCCTGCTCAGAAAACCAAGCCTTAAACTTCTCAATATACTTACTTAATGCTTCCATAGATTACAAAACTAAAGCGGTATTCTTAACAATGTTTGATAACTCTCCAGAAGTTTATTACGGATCTCCATAACGAGGCTAAAAGCGACCGACGCCTTCTCCGCAGCGATCATAACCGAGTGAATATCCTGAACCTCACCCAACAAGAACCTCTCCTGTATATCTCCGGCTTGCTTCTGCAGCGAATTGGTCTCGGAAACAAGTCCCTTGAGAATATCAGCAAAATTACCCGTAGTAGTCTTCGGTGTCTCTTTCTGCGGAATATCCAATTCCGGCATAGTCGGCAGGATTATTTTGTTTCCAGGCTCGATCTGCATGAATCTCACGCTGTGATGTCTATTATTCTTCCCTTGTCCGGCAGCTTCCTGTCACCCTCTTGATTCCCTGAATACTCCCCCGGGCGAATCCTTTTGCCGCTCCCGCTGCTTTCGTACTTCTCCATATCAGCCAACTGAAAAAGCCGGCTTATCATTGACTCCTCTTCTGTTGTAAGAAGATCCTCAAACTTCGGTATAGGTTTGTCAGGCGCCTCTTTAACAGTATCGACTCCCCTGGTATCTTCGGCGCTTCCGGTTTGTGAGCTCGGTTTCTGAGCCGGAGAGATATCCATAATACGATTTACAAGCTCTGACGGCATTACCTTCATAATGATCCTCTATATATCTAACGCTTTGTTGGCTATGTTTTTACTCGCCTCTAAGGTTGCTGCGTTCGCTTCATAAGCTCGCGATGCGATCATTAAATCCACCATTTCGCCAAGAACATTAATATCGGGCGTTTTCACGTATCCACGGTCGTCGGCATCGGGATGGGAGGGATCGTATACCAGCTTAAAATCGTCCTCTCCGGCTTTGCTGCCTCGTGATTCCACTAATGATAACTGTGTATTACTAAACAGACCCATCCGGTGACTCCGTATATGGCGGGGGTGAGTGCGAGCAAGTTTCGAGGACGCCCTTTTGAGTTCATTGGCGAATTTTACCGGTTCAGTCACTTCTTTGAACGCCACCTTTTCTCGTTTATAAAAGGAGCCATCCGGGCCGGTGGTGGTCTCGGCATTAGCAATGTTGGCGGCGATAGCATCCATCCTGCGGCGTTGCGCTGACAGACCGGATGAACTTATTTTAAATGAAGCGAATATTCCGCTCACGGTTTTACTTAGCTCCTACCTCGAATCGCTGCTTTTAATCCCTGAAATCTTCGCGCCAGCAATCTGGCTGCTGTTTTGTATATGATATGATTTTCAGCCAGGTCAGCCATTTCACGATCTACATCTACATTGTTCACACCATTGAATCCGGAATTATCGTTATCTGTCCTTATTTCCGGAATACCTTTGGTATCAATGCCAGCCCGATGTCCGGGATCAGTCCTTTGCAATTTGATGCCTTCTTTATTTTTTACTGCTTTTCTCATCTCCGAACTAAAATCGACATATTTCCTTCTATAGCCGGATGTGGAGATATTAGCGATGTTCCCGGCAATCGATTTATGCCTTAAGGAAAGTGTATCCAAGGATTTCTCGAAGAGATTAATCTTCGAGCTATGTACTACGTGTGAGTCAATTATTCCCATTACTTACAATATCCTCCACGCCCTCTGATAGCAAAGCGCATACCAATCGTGATTTTATCCGGGCGGCGAATATAACTGATTAGCATTCAATCAATTAAGCAGGCGCTTCAAAAAATGGAGCGATAATAGGGGTTTAAAACGACATCTTTGGAGGAAGATTTTGCCTGAATGCGGGAATTAATTACCGTAAAAGATGCAATCGAACGGCGGCGGCAGACGTCCCCGCCAGGGTTGTGGGTTGGGTTCCGGAGCGAAGCGGAGAAACCCGACACCCGTAGGACTTTAAGTCTAAGGAATCGTCGGGTTTCTCACTCACTATGTTCGTTCGGAACCCGACCTGCATCTGGGATGTGTAAATAAAATTGTATGAAGAAATCATTATCATCTTTATCAACATAATATAAGCGATAATCGGATCTAATACAATTACTTTATCGGAAAATACCAGGGAAGAACCACGGTGTTGAATTCGAAAAGCGCAACATCAATCCTGCCACCCTT
>CAZLVS010000015.1:0-7364 GCA_964563085.1 uncultured Ignavibacteria bacterium
TTTCTATTTCAAAACTATAAAAACTCCTTGACAAAACTCCGATAGATTTCGTAAAATGTTAGTTCTAAACTATTGACGTACCCGCTTTTTTTTGATTGAGCATGTGAAACAAATAACAATCATAAAATCAGGAGTTTAAAATGGCTACTTTAAAGGAAAAATTCGCCTCTCAAATACCCGGGATTCGCGAAGACTTGAAAAAGCTGGCTGCGGAGAAGGCCGATAAGGTCATTTCGGAAGTTACCGTAGCGCAAGCTTATGGCGGTATGAGAGGGGTGAAGGCGATGATCTGCGACACCTCCGTAGTTGATCCCGGTAAAGGACTGATTATCCGCGGTATTCCGATTCTGGAAGGCCTTACCGAAAAATGGCCCGAAGAGATCTATTGGCTGTTGCTTACCGGCGAACTGCCAAACGAGGACGAACTGAAGACTCTGCAAAAAGATTACGCTGACCGTGCGGATGTACCCGGTTATGTATGGGATGTTCTGAGAGCTATGCCGAAAGAATCGCATCCGATGGCAATGCTGGATACCGCTATCTTGGTGTTGGAGCATGAATCTATATTCCGCCAGCGTTACACCGAAGGCATCAAGAAGACCGAATACTGGGATGCTTATTACGAAGACTGCCTAAACCTGCTGGCAAAACTTCCCGGTATTGCCGCTGGCGTCTATCGCATTCGCTATGGGAAAGGCGACCCGATTCCATACGACAAAAATCTCGACTGGGGCGCAAATTACGCCAAGATGCTCGGTATCGACGATCCCTCGGGTGAATTCAAAGACCTGATGCGCTTGTACCTCACTCTGCATTGCGATCACGAAGGCGGAAACGTATCCGCTAATACTGCCCACACTGTAGCCTCGGCCCTTTCCGATCCTTACTATGCCGTTTCGGCTGGTTTGAACGGATTGGCTGGTCCTCTGCATGGTCTGGCTAATCAGGAATGCCTGAAGTTCGTCCTGGAGATTAGGGACAAATTCAAAGGCGCACCTTCCGAAGAGCAGCTCAAGCAGTTCGCATGGGATACTTTGAATGCCGGTAAGGTGATTCCGGGTTATGGTCACGCTGTACTGCGCTGTCCCGATCCGCGTTTCATCGCTTTCCGTGATTTCGGTTTGGAGCACTGCCCCGATGATCCTGTCTTCAAGATCGTTGACATGATCTTCCAGCATATTCCGGGAGTACTTATCGAGCATGGAAAAGCAAAGAATCCGCAGCCAAATGTGGACGCCGGTTCCGGTTCGCTGCTTTATCATTATGGTTTGCAGGAATTCCCGTATTACACGGTGCTCTTCAGTGTTTCCAGGGCGATGGGAATGTGCTCGCAGATGATTATCAATCGCGCTATCGGCACACCTATTACCCGTCCGAAATCGGTTTCCACCGAATGGGTCAAGGAAAACGCCTAAAGCTAATCTTTAGCATACATACAAGTATATTGAAAAAGCTGCCCGAATTTGGGCAGCTTTTTTCATAGATACGTAATTGCCCCGATTGCGTCGGGACACGGCGCTGACCATAGCGACGCAGCAATCCTGTTGATGTTATGAGATAAATCGCCTATCCTGCAAGAGATTTAAAACATTAGATAATTGGCGGATTAGGCTTGGGGCTTATCCTGTACTGTTCATAAATCGTATCATCGGTAACGAAATCTGTGAATAATACGGGGCGGAAATCGATCAAAGCCGTTTTTTTATTGTGGCTGCAATCTGCTTCAGGTTATGACTCATAAGTCGATAATATCATTAGGGATTGGAGCTTTTTTGGAGATTTCACTCCATGGCAGATGGATTTTGATTTACAGCAGGTTAATATATGTTCTTTATTGAGCGCCCATCACAAAAACGACCACTATTATCAGCGATATCAAATTATGGGCAGACCATTCATATCAAACTGAGATATTCGGACTTTACGCAAATTAGCATTGATTATGAAGGGAGGTTGAATTTAAAGGTATGAATACGCCTATCGTAGTGTTCCGATGTGATTTCATCAAAACTGACGAAAATGGCATCGATAGGGCTCAGAAATGTATGGAGCTTGCTTTGTGTTTAAGGGAAAAATACGAAATCAGCAGTAGATTCATAGTACAGGATCTCAATGGTGAACCGCCGCCGGTGCTTGAACACAGATTCGCAGTTCATCTGATTCCGCCATTTATGAATTGGGAGGGAACAGCATCCAAAATCATCAAGAAATTATCTCCCGAGTTATTAATCATAAATCTTGACGAATCGGTAGATAGATTCGTAAAACTTGTAGCTCGAAGATGTCCCCGTCTTCAAACGATTTATATTGATGGTGACGGTAACGGTAGTGAGTATTCTCCAATCCGGCTCAATTCGGACAATGGTTTTTCGAAAACTGCATTCAAACTTGATAACGAAGAGAATGTAGAAAAGGCGGCGGGTGTAATCCATGGCTTAATATTTGACAGTCACATAGAGAAAAGGGGATTTGATTCCGATATAAAAAAGAGACCAATGTTTTTCGCTGCGGCGGGATTGTCTGGCGAATCCCGACAGCTCAGAGAGATGAAGTAATCAGGAAATACATGAGATGTACCCAAGTTCGGGAAAATGTTCAAAATGTCGATTTGTGGTAACAGCCGACAGCTTTAGCCGGGATTTAATAGCGAAGTACCTTAAAAGCCAGGGAATGCTGGTTGTTGCGCTGGATAGTAATACGCCCTGGGATGAAATACTAAAGATTGTCGAGCTGCACCAAGCAGCATCTTTGGTAACCGTGAACTGTAGTTATATCAATTCGGCGCCGAGAAATGAGTTAAAGGACATTCAATGGCTAAACCTTCATTTCGGTAAGTTACCGGACTACGAGGGAAAAATGTCCGTTCAGCGAGCTATCTTAAACGGGGAAATGGAGATAGGTATCACCCTTCATACTATTGATGTGGAAAAATCCCATATCGGCATTGTCGATGTCGATTCAACGCCGATTTTGAGGGAGGATACTGCGGCGTCGCTCAACCGCAGATGTTCGGAAATCTCAGAAAGAATGATTAAGAGACATTTTTACAGCCTGATAAACTGCGCTATTCTCGAACGGGAAAGGATTGTGCTTAAGAGCAAAAGCTGGTCGGGCGGGAATCTTCTGCCAGATAAGATAAATTGGGAAAGAACAGCCCATAATATCTACAACTTGATTAGAGCATTCAATCTACCGGCTTATGGCGCTAAGAGCTCATTGCATGGCGCAGGAATAACCATCTGGTCATCGGAAATTGCAAGCCCCTTCAATCCGGAAGTTTCACCGGGGATGATTCTTCATATCGGCGAAGAAATGCAGTTAGATGTTGCGACTGGCAGCGGTATCCTGCGACTTCTTGATTTCGTTTTCGACTCGGATATTAAGCCTGCGCCGGGGGATTGTTTCAGCAATGATAAAGGCTATTTTTCACCTTTAGGGGAAAGGACTTCTGTTTGCGCAAATTGAGATTGTCAACGCCGGAGAATACGAGTTCAAACCGGTGGAAAACATCCGGCGGAGCATTCCCTCTGAATAACGGCGGCAAACCTGCAGAGAAGGAGAGAATACGCATCCATAACCGCATGAATCGGGTTGACCAGTCGCTGATCGATGAGTGCAATGAGTTACTTAAGTCGAGGAGTATCGGGGCTGGTTTGAAGATCGAGCAGTTGGAAAATTACCTAACGGAATCCTTCCAGGTACCCTATGCCAGAGCTGTTGTCACCGGAGCGGCGGCGCTTCACTTGATCCTGCTGTCTCAGGATATCGGATTCGGCGATGAAGTCATAATTTCCGCGCTATCCCCGCCGTATCTTGCCAGTTGCATCGTGCAAACAGGGGCTAAGCCGGTCTTGGCTGATGTGGAACCCGATGGATTCAACATCGATCCTGATGGAATTGAGCCTGCAATCACATCATACACCCGAGCCATCGTGATAATACATTCGGGTGGAGTTCCATGCGATTTGGAGACGATCTATAGAATCGGTGCGAAGTATGATCTTCACGTAATCGAGGACGCCTCATCGGCAATAGGAAGCGAGTATCAGGGTAAGAAAATCGGTAGTTTTGGGAATTTTGCCTATTACTCATTATCCGAAATGGAGATAGCAGCGCTTTGCCCGGGAGGGGCAATTATCGGTTCAGCGAGTGATGCTTTCAGCAAAATCGACACGCTGCTGAATGACGGGATCGATTTCCGGTCGATTCCATCAGCAGGAACTGATCGCGAAGTTTCTTGCTGTGGATACGAGTATGTTTCCAACGACTTAGCTTCAGCAATCTTCTTGCATCAATTTATAAGATTGGAGAATCTTATCGCAGCAAGGGTTAAACATGCGGAGTATTATGGGCAAGAGCTGAGTGAAATTGAGGGTTTGGTGCTGCCGGAGGAGAAACCGGGGAATCGAAATAGCTGGGCTTATTACCCGGTGATATTTGACAACGAAATTTACCCTTTAAACAAATCCGAACTACTGAATTCGGTTTTTGCTGAGAATATGGAAACAGAATCTGGATATGATAAACCGCTGCATTTACATAAATATTATCGAAACAGATATGGGTATTCTGCCGGGGATTTTCCCAATGCCGAGCATAACCGGGAAAACTCAATTTATCTTCCGACGGATCCCGATTTAAAGGATGAAGAAATTGCGGCTATAGCAGCGGCACTGAAGAGAATATTCGAAAATTTTAAGAACCAGAATCGGAGGGGACATGGTATCGGTACTTATACAGGCGGAAGTAGAATCAAGGAATTCACCGAATCTCTGCATGCGCCCAATATTGGGGCGTCCGATGATAGAGCTGATTATTGAAAGGCTGCGGTTTTGTAATGGGATTGATAAAATAATTGTTGTCGGCGGCAGCTCGGGGGAGTATGACGAACTCCAATCATTGTGCGATATTCTTGATGTTTCCGTCTATCGCGAAGACAATTACGGAATGCTTCGGAAACTATATGATGCCGCAAGGAGCTTTGATGGCGAAGCGATGGTTAGGATTTTAGCCAATAGTCCCTTGGTAGACCCTAACCTCGTGGATGATGTTGTTAAACTCTATCTGAATAACAGGAAGAAATACGATTATTGCGGTAATATTAATCCGCGGACATTTCCAAAAGGCCTTGATGTGGAGTTGTACCCGGTTCAGACTATGGAGAAACTTTTCAACTGCTGCGATGATAATCTGTCATTGGACGAGTATCCGAAAATCCTGCTGAACAATCCCGAAGAGTTCCGGGTCGGGAATATATCCGATGGGATTAACCGCTCCATGATGCGCTGGATAGTTGAAAACCTCGATGATATTCAGTTTGTTACTGAGATATATAAGGCGCTTTACAGGACAGGAGATTGCTTCGGCCGCGACGAAGTCTTCGGGCTATTGAGAGAGCGCCCGGAGTTGATGGCGATCAATGCCGGAGAGAAGACCACAAGCGTCAAATTAAAAAACGCTTAAGACTGCGTCTATAATTCCGATTATTATAGGGAAGGTTTATTTGGAGGGATGTGGGGTGGAAGCGGAGCCCGGCGGCTCCGCTTCTTTGTCTAAATATGCCTGATGGAAACCCCTTAATTATACGAATATTGTAATGTCGATGCAAATCAACCGAAATTAAGTTCAAAGGTGTATTTAACAACAAAATGTTCAAATGTCGTATTCTTCAGTCGAAAAACAATATACCGTTATCGAGGGATTCGAAACAATAAACGGAATGTAAAGAATGCAGAAATTCGCTAAGGAATATCTCGAACCGGAAACCTTAGTTACTGTATTCATTCGAAAGGGACTTTAAAACTAAAAATTGGTGGCGGGTAAACATGATTAAAGAGAATTTGTTATTGTTAAGACGTCTGCATACAGCGGCAGACCTCACGCTGACCGCTCTGGCATACTGCATCAGCTTCCTCATACTTTTCACAATCGATTCAAATCCTTACGGAATTCTTAATAGCTTTCAAGATAACCTTCATTTGTTGATCCTGATTATTCCGTTATGGCTGATTTTTCTGATTAGGTCTCCTAAAGCTTATGAATATAGAATGAAATCGTACCCGTTTATCCTGATGGAAACGCTAAAACCCTGTTTAATGGCTTCGGGAGTATTAATCGGATTATTGATGCTCAGCGGTGAGTTGAGTCCGATTCGCAACCAGATTATCCTGTTTATTATTTTAGACATTCTATTCCTACAATTGTTCAGGCGTTTTATTCAGCGTATGCTGCAGCATTTCCGTATGCGCGGCAATAATCAAAAAAATATACTTATAGTAGGCACCGGCAAACAAGCATGCGAGTTCTTTGATTTAGCCAAGGCAAACAGCCAATGGGGCATTAATGTTTTAGGTTTTGTCTCCGAGAATGGCGATCGGCCTTATAACGGTAAGTCAAGCCTGGTGATCGGCAAACTATCGAACCTCTCATATATTTTAAACCGCAATCCGGTTGATGAAGTTTATATAGGGCTTCCGATGAAGTCATTTTATAAGGTAGAGGAGGTTGTTGCTCAATGTAGGGAGCAGGGGATAACGGCGCATGTAGCTACCGAATTTTCCAATACTCCGGCGCCCTATCTTTCCGGCGATCTATTTGGAGCGCCCGTACTCAGCTTTTATTCCGTATCTCGTAAGATAACTCCGGTATTTTGCAAAAGGGTTCTGGATATAATTGCTTCAGGGATCCTTATAACTCTCTTGTCGCCGGTGTTTGCGCTGGTTGCAATAGCAATAAAAATTGATTCCAGAGGACCTGTATTTTATAGATGGAGAGTTGTCGGGCAGAACCGTAAGGCATTTACCGGTTACAAATTCCGGAGTATGGTTACAAATGCCGATGAGATAAAAGTAAAACTCATGGATAAAAATGAAATGAAGGGCGTCGTTTTCAAAATGAAAAACGATCCGCGCATAACGCTGGTCGGCAGATTCCTGCGCAAGTATTCAATCGATGAACTTCCTCAGTTGTACAATGTCTTTAAAGGCGATATGTCGCTGGTGGGACCGCGTCCGCCATTGCAAACGGAGGTGGAAAGTTTTGCGAACTGGCATCGAAGAAAACTATCGGTCAAGCCGGGTATTACATGCCTCTGGCAAGTATCGGGGAGAAATCGTATAAATAATTTCGACGACTGGGTGAAACTCGATCTGGAGTATATCGACAAATGGTCATTATGGCTGGATTTCAAGATATTAGCCCGAACTATCCCCGCGGTTTTTACCGGCAAAGGGGCGAGTTAACCAGTTGTTATTAGCGGTCATTGCGAGCGAAGCGAAGCAATCCGTTCACTTTTTTCCATTCCGGATTACAGATAACCCGGATAATTCATAGGAAACATTTATCGGCAGCCGAAGGCTTGCAAT
>CAZLVS010000015.1:7464-76447 GCA_964563085.1 uncultured Ignavibacteria bacterium
GTACTTAACAACGAACGCCTCGTAGGCTGCTACCGCCTAATACAAAAGTTATGTGGAATAAAGATTTCCATTATCTCAAAAAAGTTGAGACAATCTCTGCGGCTTTCTTATACGCGCCCGGCTCTCCCAATGACTCACGGATTTTAAGAGCTCTGTTCCGCGCTTCCTGCCAAGATGCTTTATCGGTAAACATTGGCAAGAGCGCATTATACAGGTTTCGGGGATGAGCGTCATTCTGTATGAATTCCGGAACCGCTCTTTTTCCGGCGATTAAATTCACCATAGCTATATATTTCACCCGCACCATAGCGCGAGCTATAGCGTATGTCATCAAACTGGTTTTGTACATAACGACCTGCGGGGTACCATGAAGAGCAGCTTCAACGGTAGTAGTTCCGCTGGTCACCAGGGCGGCATCGGAGGCGAACAACACATCAGAGGAATTCCCTCGTACGATTACAGGGCTGACCGACTTGTACTCAGGCGTGTCTTTAAACTCATCTATACTGACATTCGATGATAATGCTATTAATGTTATCAGGTCAGGAATATCCTTCATCAAAAGGGCCGCTGTTTGCAGCATGGTTGGCAGGTTTTTATCAACTTCCTGCTTTCGCGAACCGGGAAACAGACCCAAAGTGGGTGGGTTTTTGTCAGTCCCTTGAGAACGTAAGAGAGATAATTTCTTCTCTGCCCCCTGGCTTTCGTTTAACAAAGGGATTCTTTCCACCAACGGGTGCCCGACATATTCAACATCGACGCCGTGTTGTTTATAGAATTCTTTTTCGAAGGGAAAAATGGTAATCATTTTCTCGGTGTATTTTCTAATATCATTCACACGTCCGGTACGCCATGCCCAGACCTGCGGGCTGATGAAATATATCACCTTTGTCCCCAGAGGGTTAATCGCCTTAGCCAATCTCAGATTGAAGCCGGAATAATCTACGATTATCACCAGGTCAATTTTATTGTTCTTAATATGCTTTACGGTTCTGTCGAGTAATTTCTTGAAACGCCAGAGGTTGGCGATCACACCTCCGAATCCCATGATGGCGTAATCGCGATAGTCCTCGATTATTTTGACGCCTGCTGTGCGCATTTTGTCCCCGCCCATACCGGTCAGTTCGATATCGGGATGGAGTTGTTTCAGCTCTTTAGCTAAACCGGCGGCATGCATATCCCCCGATGCTTCTCCGGCGCTTATGTAGATTTTAGGTAAATTATCTCTCAAAGTATGTTTAGAACTTTGACATCACAATTTGTGATTGCAAAATTTTTGTTTCTTCTTCATTCAATTGGAACATAAAATCTTGTGGAAAAGGCTCCGTATTCCTTTTGACCGCCTGAATTAGCGTTCGCGTTTCAATCCCATACAGAATAGCCAGGTGGTTATCCAGCATTATGTTTTGTCCCCTGATGCGGTGAAGCAGGGATTCTATTTTGACCGAAGGAATCAACGATTTCCCAGACATAATTGCACTTACGGTATTCTCGGTAACAAACCAATAATCTCCGAAGCCACCCTCAGCGCTCTCAATCCCGCTTCCCCATCAACCTGGGGCTGAGTTTCGTTCTCAATTGAATGGATGAAATCCTTAATTTCCACTTCGAGCATATCGACTTGCTCCACCTGCGGATGGATGATTTCAATCGATTTTCCCTCGATACCGGATGGGATTCGGAATATAGGCGCGACTTCGCCTTCGGTATCCGACGTTTCCTTCAGCAGATAGACTTCCGACTTGCGTTCGGCGAAATCGATCGCGATATACCCTGCTTTCTGGAATATCCTCATCTTGCGCATGGGATGCGCGGAAATGCGCGATGCGGTAACGTTAGCAGTACATCCGGACGGAAATTCTAATCGGACATTGGCGATATCGGAAGTCTCGGTAATCACCGGAGCGCCGGCGCATCGTATTTCCGACGGCTCCTCACCGACCATTGTCAGGATTATATCGATATCATGTATCATCAAATCGAGAATGACATCAACTTCGATACCGCGTCCGGCAAATTGCGTCAGCCGGTGCGATTCGATGAATAAAGGTTTATCGACATATTTTCTGGCGGCGGTAAATGCGGGATTAAATCTCTCGATATGCCCAACTTGAAGTACAACGCCTTTCTTTCCCGCCGCTTCTACAAGCTCCCCAGCCTGTTCAACCGTGGTCGTTATTGGCTTTTCGATCAGCAGATGTTTGCCGGCTTCGAGCGCCTTCATCCCGATTTCGAAATGCGATGTCGTCGGGGTGGCGATAGAAACCGCATCGCAGGAGGGGAGAGTTTCATCCAGGCTGCTGAAAGATTTCAGGGCGCATTCCTCGGCGATCTTCTCGCTTTTCTGCTTGTCGATATCATAAATACCTACCAATTCGCAGCCGTCGGTTTTGATATATTTAGCTACGTGGCTGCTTCCGAGATGCCCTACTCCTATCACGGCGGTCTTTATCATTATTTTATGATACCCCTTCTTGAACGGTCGATAAAGCCCAATATAGTTTTTATCTCCTCTGTTTGAGGCAGCTCATCTTTAATTTTCTTTACAGCGTCAGATGTGTTATAGGGAGAGTTGAATAAAATCCTGAACGCGGACTTAATATGTTCGATGGATTCTTTTGAAAAACCGCGGCGTTTGAGTCCAACCCTGTTGACCGACGCAATCTTGAGCGGGTATCCCATGGCTATTCCGTAAGGGACTACATCCATGGTGGTTCGGTAGCATCCGCCGATCATAGAATGCGCGCCTACACTCACAAACTGATGTAAAGCAGTCACTCCCCCCACTATGGCGAAATCATCGATATGGACATGACCTCCCATCTGAACCGTATTCGCCAAAATTACATTCTTGCCGAGATGACAATCGTGAGCGACATGTACATACGCCATCAAAAGCGAATTATCACCCACGCAGGTAAGTCGACTTTCTTCGGTGGCGCGGTTGATCGTAACGTATTCCCTGATGGTTACGTTGTTTCCGATCTTAACTTCGGATTCTTCGCCGGAGAATTTTAAATCCTGTGGTTCGGTGCCGATTACAGCCCCAGGGCTTATTCGACAATTCTCACCGATTGTGGTGTTATCGGTTATAAAAGTATGAGCGCCTATAGTGGTACCTTTTCCGATTTTAACCGGTCCTTCGATGATTGAATAGGGACCGATAGTAACGTCATCGGCGATTTCAACATCGGAACTAACGATAGCGGTTTTATGAATATCTGTCATATCTTTATAACTTGTCTTTCTCTCTGTCCACTACTGCGGCTTTAAGGACTCCCTCGGCGGCTACTTCGCCATCCACATAAGCCGCGCCTACGAATTTGCACAGCCCATGGCGATACCTGGCTAAAGTAATATCACAAATCAAAGCATCGCCGGGGACCACCTGTCGGCGGAATTTTATACCTTCGATAGCGGTGAAGATAGGCCACATCTTTTCCGGTTCATCAAGCATGTTCATAAGCAATAGAGCTCCCGCCTGAGCCATAGCCTCCACCACCAGAACGCCGGGCATGATAGGCTTGGGTGGGAAATGCCCCTGAAAATAGCCTTCGTTGATTGTAACATTCTTCAGGGTGACAATTCTTTCACCTGCCACCATGTTTACCACCCTGTCAACCAGCAGGAACGGAAAGCGATGAGGAAGGAATTTCATGATGGCTTCGATATCCATCAGATATTCGCCCCTGATCGGCTCGGTCTGATACCGCTTGGTGAGTTTCTTAATATCCCTTTCCTTCTTTAGGATTTTCGCCAGTTCCACGTTAGCGGCATGCCCCGAACGCGCCGCCAAAACGTGAGCCTTAAGCGGCATTCCCAGCAAAGCCAGATCACCTATAAGGTCAACCACTTTATGCCTGACTAACTCATTTGGGAATCGCAAAGGAACATCGTTTACAATACCGTTCTTTCCGACATAGACATCTTCTTCAATGCCGAAAACATTCTGAAGTCTGTTCAAATCCACAGCCTCCGGATCATCGCAGACTATAATAGCATTATCCAGCGTGCCGCCTTTAATCAGTCCCTGTTTTTTTAATTCCTCGACTTCGTGGAGGAAACAGAATGTTCGCGCCGAAGCAAATTCATCAGCGAACTCCTCATCGAGATCAACCAGTGAAGTATACTGGGTGCCCAAAGCAGGTGATTTATAATCCACCATGAAAGTTATTCGGAACTCATCGGATGGCACCACCACCAGGTCCACTCCGCGATCCTTTTCGGAATAAGTAATAGGTTTGTCGATCACCAGGTAGTTTTTATGATGATCCTGCTCCACGATATCGGCATCCAGTAACACGTCCACGTAAGGTTTGGAGGAGCCGTCGGTAACCGGAGGTTCGTTGGCATCCAGCGTCACTATCACATTATCGATTTGCAGCCCGGCTAATGCCGCCAGGACATGTTCTACGGTATGCACCTCGACTTTGTTTTTAGCCAGGGTGGTGCCGCGCGTGATATCCACCACGTTGTCGATATGCGCCGCAATCTCGGGACTGCCCTCAATATCTGCCCGGACAAAAACTATACCGTGGTTTATCGGCGCCGGTTTGAAAGTTATGGTGCAATGATTGCCGGTGTGCAATCCGATACCGGACAATGATACCGGCTTTTTTATGGTTCTCTGCTTCATTCTCTATCTCTCCTGCGATATCTTTCAACTCCACAAATTGCGATCCAGGGCTCGATACTGAATCGCTTCGGAAATATGTTCGGCGGCGATATTTTCGCTTCCCGAAATATCTGCGATGGTGCGGCTTACTTTGAGGATCCTATCATAAGCTCGTGCCGATAATCCCAGGCGATTTATCGCCACTCGCAGTAAATTGGCTGATTTATCATCGATTGGACAGTAGTTTCTTAAATCTTTTGAACCCATGTGGGCATTGCAGAAAATCGTAGGTTGATCGGCAAATCGCTTAAACTGAACCCGCCTCGCTTTGTTTACCCTTTCGCGTATTTTTTCGGATTGTTCTCCCGAAGGCGCCGCGGTCAGTTCCTTAAGCTTTACTGCCGGAACTTCTATGTGGATATCAATCCTATCGAGAAGCGGCCCCGAAATACGGGAACGATATCTTTCGATAGCTCCGGTGGAACATTTGCATTCGTGGGAATCATCGCCGTGGTAACCACAGGGGCAGGGATTCATAGCGGCAGCCAGCATGAATCGCGAGGGATAACTTAGAGTCACCACAGCTCTGGATATAGTCACTTTTCCGTCCTCCAGAGGTTGACGCATCATATCCAGAACGCTTTTCTTATACTCAGCCAATTCGTCGAGGAATAACACACCGTGATGCGCCAGAGATACCTCGCCCGGTTTGGGATAAACGCCGCCGCCGATCAAGCCGGCATCGGAGATTGTATGATGCGGCGCACGGAAAGGCCTGGTGGCAAGCAATGCCTCGCCCTCCTTCAGCGTCCCCGCTACCGAATGGATTTTGGTAGTGTCCAATGCCTCCTCCAGAGACAGCCTGGGCAGTATCCCCGGAATCCTGCGAGCCAACATCGTTTTACCCGAACCGGGAGGGCCTATCATAAGAATATTGTGTCCACCCGCCGCGGCAACTTCCAATGCTCGCTTAGCATGTGTTTGACCCTTTACATCCGAAAAATCCTCTGCGTAGATGCTGGCTTCCTCGAAAAGTTTGTTTATATCCACTGTAAACGGCTGAATTGTCTCGCCGTTTTCAAGGAAATTTATGGTTTGCTCCAGGCTGTCAACCGGAAAGACCGGAACTCCCTTGGCGATAGCCGCTTCGGCAGCATTTCCTTTGGGAACTATCAGCTTCTTGCTTCTGTCTTCCCGCAGCTTCATCGCTATCGGAAGGACTCCGTTGATCTCCCGCAATTTTCCATCTAATGACAATTCCCCTAAGAATACGAATTCATCGAAGTCGTCCCTGTGTATCTGACCGGTAGCCGCCAATATCCCCACCGCCATTGGCAGATCGAAAGCTGTCCCCATCTTCTTTATATCCGCCGGAGCCAAATTAACGGTGATTTTTTTCGAAGGAAAATAAAAACCCGAATTACGTATTGCTGCTTTTACCCTGTCCTTGGATTCCTTAACTGCGGTCTCAGGCAATCCCACGGTGGTAAACGAGGGTAACTGAGGAGATATATCTGTTTCTACGCCAACGATATAGGCGTTTATCCCGACAACTGCGGAGGAATGAATTATTGACAGCACGTGGTTTAAACTTCCTTTTAATGAACATTTAAAATTATAACTTGATAAGTTATCTGTTTTGTACTGTCAAGTCAATAAATTTAGCGAATCGAATCTTAATAAACGATATATTGAGAGATGAGAAGTAAGCATGCTTTCGGGCAATCCCTCTCCCTCGCGATTGAAAGGCGCTCCGTTCCACCAAGGATGTCCCTTTGGAGCGACACGAATCTATCGCAGACCAAATTAAGCCAAAGGCTTTTAGATGACTGCGCTACCGTTGCGCGTTTGTCGATTGGTCTGATAAACCGGAGTAAACTGCGCGAGGAACCTAATGCCCTCAACCGGCAGAAAATCTGCCCTAAATTCTCCGCAACCAATGGCGCATATCCTCGTAGTCTATTATATTAAATCCTGAATCATCGGCAAACTGTTTAAAATGAGGAGTCGTCCAATGAAACGTTTATTGTTAACATTCCTTACGATTATGTTCTTGCTTGCGGGGGTGCAAAATTGTCTGAGTATGGGGAAACATAAAGGTTCCGGTAATGTAACCGCCGAGGTCCGCGAGATTAAAGATGTGCATGGAGTGGAGCTGGATACCTTCGGCGACCTGGATATTAGAATAGGTGATAGGGAAGAACTTCGTATCGAAGCCGAAGACAACCTGATCGAATATTTCGAAACCGAGGTTGAAGATGGAATCCTGCAGATAACAACCAAAAACAATGTCAACATTCATACAACCAGGGACATCAATTTATTCCTTACACTGAAGAAGCTCGACACGGTCGTCATATCCAGCAGCGGGGATATAAACGCTCCTGATATCAACTCGAATACATTTCAACTGGTGATAAACAGCTCCGGCGACTACGAAATGGGCGATTTAAACGCCGATAAGGTAGAGGTTGTCATAAACAGTTCCGGCGATGCGAAGATCGGTACGCTGACCGCAGATAGAATCGATATCGTCCTCAATAGTTCCGGAGACCTGCTTATAGCAGATGGTAAAATTGACAAACAAGATGTTTTTATCAGCAGTTCGGGAGATTACAAAGCTCTGAAACTCGACAGCAAAGTAGCCGATGTTCATATAAGCAGCAGCGGCGATGCTCATATAAAGGTCACGCAGCAGCTAAACGCTCAGCTTTCCAGCAGCGGCGGCATCCGCTATGCCGGTGATCCCCAAATCGACCAGGTGATCACTTCCTCCGGCGAAATCCGCCGCGCAGGATGGTAAGCTGAATATTCTATTGATAATTTCCTTGAGATTGTTTATAATTAGTTAAATTAACTAATTAATCAGTAAAACTGATTATCCAGTATATTTCCATGACAAGGAACATTAAACGCAAAATAACAAAGTCGGTGTCCGCTCTTATTGCCCGCACCCATTTCGGCGAGATTCTGGAACGCACCGGCAATGGGCAAGAACGCTTTCTTATTTATCGCAAAGGTGAACCGACGGCCGTCATACTGGGCATCGAGGACTTTCTGGAGAATATAGCGGACGATCCGGATGTATTCCGCAAAGCCCACCTCAAAGCAAAAAAGGCGGGACTGGATCAACTCACCATGGACGAAATCGACCATGAAATTGCCGAAGTCCTACGCAATAGTCGCAAATAAGCGATGATTCGCCCGAAACGAAGCAAACATCGTATCCGGACGGATTTAGCGCCGATAATTCATAAAACCGATAAATCCGTAGCCGAAGGCTTGTCCTTCGGGAGCTTAATAAAAAGTAGATCGTTGATAGATTGGAATTGAGTATCTCAAAGAAACGCCGGAAGCGCAGGGCTTCCGCCGCCTATAACTAAATTTGTGAATAATACAGGTTAATTTACAACTCCCCAATCTCAAACCAAATACGGAATTTCCGCTCCTCATTCGGCGCGAGGATCAATTGCCAGTTCGGCATCAGTACCGATGACTGGTAAACCTTCTCGAATCCCCCTTCCGATAAAGATACCGTGTGGATAGGGAATAGCCACAAATCAGCGGGGGAGGACAGTTCGAATCTGCATTCGGTATTTAGATAGCTATCCTTGATTCCGTAAATCTCAACAGCGGGAAGTTTATGAATGCTGGACAGATTGCGGGGCTTCACCTTGCGGCCTGCCACGAAATAGTACCTGTCCGCCGACTCTCCATCCAGCATGGAAAGATTACATTCACAACCGAACCATAGCGGCAATTCCTTATCGTATCCGCTGGTAAGAGTGTATTTTATTTCCATCGAAGCGGAATTATTGGGAATTGTTATCACCTTTCTCACCGTAAGTTGACACGATCCCTCTTCACAGCCGACCGTGCCCTGCCGGCTTAGAATTATCTTTAAGCTCTCTTCATCCCCATCGGTCTCCAATAGGTATTCGCCCTCTACAAAGTCTCCGATTTCGCTGTAGTCGCAGGCAGAAAATTTCTCAAGTGTAGCGCTTGGTGACATGAAATGGTCTATCAGGAATGTTCGACGGTAACGATCGTAATGAAGCAGCTTCTCTAATCCCTTCTCTTTGGACTGGATCATATCATGTATGCTGGCAGCATCGTCTTTCGCAGGCTTCTTTGCAAGGTTCTCAAGTATCTGACGGTGGTACGCTTCCTCTCGTCGGGTTACAGTATTGAGGAAATTGAACGGGTTCTTCTTATAATCCAATTCGTAAATCGTTCCGCCCCGCAGCGGCGACAGGTATATATTAATATATGGTGTCTCGACAATAAACTCGTCGTTTCCGTCTCGATCGATATCGAATTTTTTTGCCTCTATCCAGGTGGAGTCGTTATGTACCGCCTTATCCACTAACTTTTCCGCCGCAATCAAATGTTGATATACCGAGGAACGGAGGTTGTTCAGATACAACCCGCCGAACACCCCATGCCAGTATGAATCGTTGCACTGTCCCGCGAGTTTCTCCCGGTTAGCCTCGTCTAAAATGGATTGGTTCTTTGGATCGGGAGTATTGTCCCGCGCTTGCTTTATTTTTTGGTCTATCCATAACATCTTTTTGTTCAGATTGTTCGCCTCAGGATACTTGGAAAGGAAATTCCGCCAGAAACCGCCCCGAACGAAAATCCCATATTTATCCATCAATCCCTCTTTTTCCAGCCGCTTCTCGAAATCCTGATACTGTACCGTAGCGCGCGCCGGAAGCGACCACTCCATCATCTCCGCATAAGATGCGGTTGGCAGAAATATATTCCCCCTGGGTTTAATTGAGTTTATAACCTCGCTGAAATGCGCTGTTTGGACTATGTCACTGCATTTAATTACGGTTTCTATAAAGTTCGGAAGCCATTTCTTTTCATAGCATAGTTTATGCGTGCCAGGCCAGATACCGAATTTCTCGGCGTCATCGGCGTAAACAACTACCGGATTCCCCGCTTTGTTGCATAATCGCATGATATAGTCGACAGTTTCCGGTACATCTTTGAACGGAATCGAATATCTTAAAAACTTGCTGGAAGGAAATATCCTCACAATACTCCCGGTTTCCTCGGCGATATAATATCCATCGAGTTGATGATCCTGCAGCCCGGCATAGCGAAAATGATTATCATCTACAACCACATATTCAATACCCGCTCTGCTCATTGACGCCGGAAGATGAGGTTCCCATACACGCTCGGCAAGCCACATTCCGGTAGGCTTGGCTCCAACACAATTCTCCAGCGTTTTACTCAACATCTCAATTTGTTCAACTTTGTCCTCATCAGGGATAATCGCCAGCACCGGTTCGTAATACCCGCCGGAAAGAAGCTCCAACTGCCCCCGCTGCACCATTTCTTTAATCATCTTGATATGACCGGGGAAATGCCTTTCTATCCATTCGAATAAAATACCGCTGTAATGCAGGCAAAATTTAAACTGAGGATATTCATAAAATGCGGATAAGCATGGATGATAGCAGCGTTTATATGAATCTGCGAAGACAAAATCAAAATTGCCCACCGGCTGATGGGCATGTATGGCAAAAACGAATTTTACGGTATTCATTAGAATATCTCCAGGTGGATATATTTCTTGGGATTCTTTTTGATATCAAGTATTAGACTATCCAAATCCTCGGAGGTCTTTTTCAGACTGTTATACAGCTCCCGGTCATCTGAAAGCATTCTGCCCAGCGTGTTATCTTCAGAGTTCAATTTATTACTGATCTGCTTGAAGTTCTCGGAAATCTCTGATAGTTTTCCGGTAAGTTTTAACAGCTTTACCGAAGCGCTGTCCAGATTGCTGATGGTATTTGTAAACTTCGTCTCATTACTATCCACAAAAGTCCGAAGTTGAGCTGCCGAGTAAGATAAATCCGTAACAGTTTCCCTTAGCGGCTGTTTGGTGTCGTCCAGCAGGGAGCGGGTTTCTCCCGTTATTCGTAAGAGATTATCGATAATCTCGGTAATGTTAGCGGTTGCCTGTTCAGTTCCGATAGTGCCTGCGATAGTCCGTATAAGTTCCCTGATTTCGTCGATCCCCCTGCCCATCATCCCCATCACTTCAGGAATGCCGGTGTCATAGAATCCCTTGGAGGGTGTGCTAAGATCAAGGAGCGTATCAGACTGCCCCGGTTTGACCTGTATAAACCGCTCGCCCATCAAGCCTATATTCATAATGGTGAATTCCGCATCCTTCTGTAATACAACATCTTTAGTTAAGTTAAAGGTAACCAGAACCCTACCCTCTTTGATCTCTATTTTCTTCACCTCCCCCTTGTCAACACCCAGCACGCCCACCGGATCGCCGACATCAAGAGAACCTACTTCGGGGAACCAGACCTGATATTCATACCTTTCAACATTGAATTTGTACTCCTTGAGCCAGATAACGGCGTAACCCAATATGATGATAGCTAAAAAAATAACTATCCCTACCCTTAACTCGATTTTCCTACTACTCATATTATTGTGTCTTCTTTACTTCTTTGCTAACAAATTAGAAAACTCTACCTGTTCTGAATGCGGGGCATCTTGACAGTATATATCAGTGAGAGCATGCTTCAGCTTCATAATAAAATCTATTTCGTCATCACTAAGATATATATAAGGCAATAGTTTACGCCTGTTCTCGCGAGGGTATATACCCCCGAGATTAAGCGTTTTTACTATGCCCCCGGATTCGTAATAGACTCTTAGATCCTCCAGCGATGAGAACAAAACCGCCACCCTCTCCGTCTCCGATTCGCCGATACTATTTTTGACAGCTTCCTTTGGAGTGATAATACTGGTCATTATATCCCCGGGCACCGCATCACAATAAATCTGTCGGGATTCGGGATCGTTGGCAAATTTCTCAGATACGCCGATAATCCTTTTGGCGCTTATAAACGGCAGCCATCCATGAATGAACTGCGCATGAATAAACTTCTCGTCAACCCTAAAAAACACCGTTTTCATTAGCTTCTGCTCTCTATCCCCCGTTTGCCGGCATCTCTAACCAAACTTTCCAAATCATCTGCCGGAAACCTCTCCCTTTTTGTCAGAAAAGAAAGAAGCATCGGTAAATTAACGCCAGTAACGATTCTTACGTTTTTATTGCGTATTGCCAATAATTTAGCGGCTTTCCAGCAACTGGAACCGAACAAATCGATGAAGATAAAAATTGAGGCGCAGTTCTGATAATCCCTGAATATCTCCTGCAAACGCGCTTCGATCTCATCGGGACCAGCGTTGATATTGCTGATGGCGTAGAAGTGTTCCCGTTTACCGATCATCCCCTCTACGGCATCTTTCAATGCTTCGCCCACCGCTCCATGAGCGAATATGATTCCCGGGATTATTTCGTTATTCGATGTCGGCCTCCAAATATCCGGTAGTGCGCTGTTTCCTTTCTATTTCATCGGTAAGCCGGCGCGATAACTCAAGGGCGGGATTCTGTCCATATACTCTCAGCATGTGATTCATAGCGATAACTTCGGATATCACAGTGATATTTTTGCCGGGAGATACCGGTATCTTTACCATAGGAACTTCAACTCCAAGAATAGAAGTAAATCTGTCCTCAATCCCCAATCTTTCATATTGCGCCGTCTCATCCCACATCTCTAATTTTACCAATACTTCAATTCTCTTCTGCATCCGAATCGAGCGGATTCCGAACAACCTCTCTATGTTGATAATTCCGATTCCCCGCACCTCCATATGATGTCCCAACATCTCCGTACCCGAACCCATAATGAGAGTCGGCGATTTGCGTCTGATTTGGACAATATCGTCAGCCACCAAACGGTGTCCCCGTTCAATTAAATCCAGTGCGCATTCGGATTTACCGATTCCGGACCGCCCCGTGTACAACAATCCCACGCCATACACATCCACCAGCGTGCCATGAATCGATGTCCGCGGAGCGAAAACATAGTCTAAAAACGCCGAATACCTGTATGTGAATTCCAGGGTATTTAAACGAGTCCCCAGCACCGCAGTGTTGGTCTCCATTGCCGTCTCTATCAGCTCCTTTGGAGGTAGATTACCCTTGGTTATAATCAGCACCGGCACATTGAAAGAGAATAGCTGTCTTAAGACTGTCTTCAAACGCTCGGAACTCAAGCTTTTCATGTATGTATGCTCGGTTTCGCCCAATATCTGTGATCTTTTATGAGCGAATCTTTCAGTGAAACCGGACAAAGCCAAGCCCGGTCGATGAACTTGATTGTTTATTATTCTATTATCAAGTCCGCAACCGGGCGTGAATACCGTTAGCTCGAAATAATCCCGACGCTCAATAATTAACTGCTCAACCGTTATCGAATCTGTCGAAGGATGCATCTACTCCTTTTCCCGCTCATCGCCCAGCGGCAAGTCCCAGCTTTCCGCATCTTTTATAGTCTGCCCGTTGCGTGGTTTCTTATCCTGAATTTTATCTTTGTGCTTTTTCAGCCTTCCTTCCATCTTAGAAACCGATTTCTCCACAGCATTATACATATCAAAGTCATTGGCGGTCGTATTCAAAAGGGCTCCGTGGACTTTTACCGACAACTCGGCATTGACCCGGGATTTCTCCAATGTCAACACCAGATTCCCGTCCAGCATGTTATTGAAATATTTCTCGAGTTTCGTAACTTCCTTGTTCGCATACTGTTTCAAGTCTTCCGAAATATCAAAATGTCTCGCTGTTATTTTGAGCTGCATATCGCCACCATCCGATTTTTAGGTTTTACATTTGCGTACTGCGATTTGTAATTGGTTTTACATCACCCTCCATTAAAATAGATTCACAATTGTAACAATCAGGCAGATAAATCATTAGCTAATTAGAATTAAACTGAAGACCTGTTTATAAACCGTAGTTTCTTGAAAACTGATATACACCATATAAATTAGGCAGCAAGCAGGCTGTTATCCTAAAGATTTACCATACGGATTCCGCCGGTTGAACTTCCTGCTTATCTTTATCATCGGAATTCGATGTACTCTCCTTCCCCGATTCTTGCTCTTTGCCGGTACGCTTCCTGAAACGGGCAGGCATGATCTTTAACTCTTCCCTATACTTACTAACGGTTCGACGCGCTATTTTTATCCCTTTTTCCTCTAAAATTTTCCTTATCTTTTGATCGGGCAAGGGACGCTTGGGGTCCTCTTCATCGATTATCTGAGCCATTAGCTGCTTGACATTTCTCTTCGAGAGTTCCTCGCCATCTTCAGTTAATACGCCGGAATTAAAGAAATATTTAATCTCATATACACCCATTGGAGTCTGGACATATTTACCGCTAGCTACACGAGATACCGTCGATGTATCTACGCCGATCTCCTCGGCTATATCCTCCATCCTTAATGGCTTAAGGTGTGATTCGCCATGTTCAAAGAAATCCTTTTGAGCTTCCACTATCGCCGTCATGGTTTTAAGCATAGTGGAACGACGCTGATTTATAGCGGATAGAAACCAACGCGCTTGATTCAGTTTTTCTTTTATATATTTCTGAGTTTCCTCGCCTTTTTTATCGTCCTTTTTTAAATAATTGCGATAGGCATTACTCACTTTTAATCTGGGCATATTCTTATCATTATAAATTATAATAAATTCATCATCAATTCGTTCCACGATTAAGTCGGGGATAATAGTTGCCGCCGGAGCGGAAAACCTGCCCATCGCGGGCTCGGGCGCTAATTGCTTTATATCTTCAAATGCCGAATCGATTCTATTTTGAGGGACCTTTAAGAATCGCGCCAATTGACTATGGCTTAATTTATCCAGCCGATCAAAATAATTCGCAACTATAATATAGGGAAGCGTTCCCACCATCTCCTTATAATTCATCTGTATTAGTAATGATTCTCTCAGGTTCCTGGCTCCCACGCCGGGGGGATCGAATCCCTGAATAACACTTAGTACTCTCCATACCTGTAATTCATCTACGGATAGCGCTTCGGCGATTTCATCCACATCACAGGTTAAGAACCCGGCTTCATCGAGGTTACCGATAATAAAATGCCCGATAAGTTTCTCATTATCACTGAGTTGAGTGTATGATAGCTGGTCGTTCAGGTGTTCGTACAGGTTCTTTTCCGAAGCGGCGGTTTGGCTTTCGAAATCCTCGCTTTGCTCATTGGTACCCCGCCATTTCGGCCCATTAATCTCGTGATCCTCCCCGAAATATGTTTCCCAATCGATTTTATCCAGTTCCGGATCGGTAGATTCTTCTTCCTGTGAGGAATCCAGCTCAGCGTCGGTTTCATCGATATTAATCTCTTCCTCTAACATTGGATTTGCCGAAAGCTCCTGTCTAAGAATTTGCTCCAGTTTCAAAATCGGGACCTGCAGCATATTCAGAGACTGAATCATCTGCGGCGCCAGAGTCAGCTGCTGCTTAAGTTGTTGACGCTGCGATAATTTCATCTCTCCCCCCTGATATGATAGAATTGTTGTCTAATAGAATTATCGGTAACAATTATTGTGTGATAATTGAGCGCATTCGGACTATTCCAAATTGTATAATCGATGACCATTGACGTTTTCAAATCCTATTGTGAGTTGCTTCTCCATTTTGTCCTACATATAATTTAGCAAAAAATAGCCGATTGTCAACAAAAATACATCTCTAAAGCTCAATCCGGTAAATTACTTGCTTGTATAATCTGTATCGAATGAAGGGGCCTTTTTCAGCTTCTTTGTATCTTGACTATTCTCAATAAGATAGTTATCTTTGTTTTATGGCAAAACTAAGAGATTATATCATTGCTTGCAGGCCTGCCCAGTGGACTAAAAACGGTCTTGTGTTCGCTGGATTGATTTTTGCAGTCAAGTTTACCAATCCAACACTGGTTGCGCGGGCTATTGTGGCTTTTATCGCCTTCAGTTTCTTATCCAGCGCCGTTTATTTGTACAATGACATTCAGGATCGAGAATTTGACCGGGCGCATCCCAAGAAAAAGAACCGCCCTATTGCAGCCGGTAGAATTCCGGCAAGTGGAGCTTATAGCCTGTCTTTTTTGCTGGCGGCTGTTGCTCTATCGATCTGTTTTTACATTAATAATCCTTTGGGCATCATCGCCTTATCATATCTCATCATGAATATCCTGTATTCGCAATTCTTGAAACAGATTGTTATTCTGGATGTCATGATTATTGCAATTGGGTTTGTGCTGAGGGCAGTAGCCGGAGCTTATGCGGTAAATGTTTCTATCTCGCCATGGCTGCTAATCAACACAATCCTGTTGGCGCTGTTTCTTGGATTCGGCAAAAGACGTTATGAAGTCGTACTTTTGGATGCAATTAAGACCAATCACCGCAAAATACTGGATCAATATAGCTTGCCCTTTCTGGATCAGATGATTTCGGTCACTACAGCATCATCAGTTGTTATATATGCGATGTACACCATGTCTATTGACGGGAAGTTTGCAGCTAAGAATATGCATTTGGAACTTACGATTCCATTTGTAGTATATGGGATATTTAGATACCTTTATATAGTTTATCACAAAGCAGAGGGTGGTTCTCCCACCGAGGCGTTAGTTGCCGACAAACCTATACTTATTAATATCGTGTTGTGGTTAGCTACAGTTATTTTAATCTTTATGCTATCATAGAAGGGAAAAAATGAAGAAAGCTAAAGTAGCGGTTCTTAAAACTAAACCGGATTCAGTAATCGAAGATCATATAAAACTCGGAAGGATGGCGGGGATTGGCGAATCGATGGAAAAGGGAAAAACTACTATCCTTAAAGACAATATTTCCTGGCATTTTCCCTTCCCCGGAGCGAATACCACCCCCTGGCAATTGGAGGGCTGTATCAGGGCATTACAGGAAGAGGGTTACGCCGATCTGGTTGATGTTCACAACAATACAGTTGTTACCGATCCGTATAAAGGCGAAAAACTTAATAAATACGATGTGGTTTACAAGAAATATAATATTCCGGTTAAGTACAATTTCAGGAAAGAAGATATAAGGTGGGAACGGTACGAACCAGAAGGCGAGATGATTGCGCTGAGGGAAATATATCCCAAGGGAATTTATATCCCGGAATACTTCAAGGATAAGAATATCGTCCACCTTCCCACGGTGAAATCGCATATCTATACCACCATGACCGGCGCAATGAAAAACGCCTTCGGAGGACTGCTCAATACCCGCCGTCATTACACTCACAGCGTAATCCACGAAACGCTTGTGGATTTATTGACAATTCAGAAAGAGATTCACTCAGGTTTATTCTGTTTTATGGATGGCACCACCGCCGCATCCGGTCCCGGACCGCGTACTATGACTCCGGTGCAGAAGGATGTGATTATGGCTTCGGGGGATATGGTGGCGATCGATGCGGTCTCCGCTAAAATCATGGGATTCGACCCGATGGAGATAAAATGCATACGGCTTGCGCACGAGAAGGGATTAGGAATCGGTAATTTCGATGAGATTGAAATCGTGGGCGAGGATGTATCCGATTGGGATTTCCATTTCACGGTAGGCGACAACATGCCGTCATTGGTGGGAGACTTGCTCTGGTATTCGCCTCTAAAGGTACTGCAGAAACTATTTTTCCACACTCCTTTAGTGTACATTTTTGTTTTCGCTTCGTTCTTTTATCATGATTTTCTCTGGTACCCGATAAAGGGACGCAAAATAGTCAACGACTGGCTGAAAACCGAATGGGGACAGTTGTTCGAGAAGTATTAGCGAGAACCACAAAAAATCATAACGGTTGATTATTGTACCCCAATAGGGTACATTTGTACTCAAAATGGGCACAGATAAGAGGACGATATTAAATGATTCAGATTCTTTACATGATAGGCGCGATACTGCTTAATGTCTGCGGACATTCTTTCCTCAAAGCGGGGATGACCCGTGTGGGACCGATAACAGGAAGTTTTTTGCATTATGCATTTAACGCGATAACCACTCCGCTGGTTTTATTGGGGCTGTTCAGCTACGTGGCATCGGTAAGTTTATACATGATGGTTCTCTCCAAAACCGACCTTTCATTCGCCTACCCGCTCCTGATGAGTATCGGTTATGTATTGATTGTACTGGTTTCATTCTTAATATTCAAAGAACCTTTCTCGGCTTATAAATGGATAGGAATCGGATTGATATTAATCGGCGTAATTTTGGTGGGGAGGTAGGATGAAAACCAATCATAGAATAATATTCGGCGATGCCCGCTGCATGAAAACCATTGATAACCATTCGGTTCATCTGGTAATAACCTCCCCGCCATACTGGCAGCTAAAGGATTATGGTGTTGAAGGTCAGATAGGTTATACGAAAGCAAGAGCGTTTTTTTCTTCTTAATTCAATAGGAGCTGAAGCGTGAATGAGAATCTTGTCCGATGGACGCTCATGAACAATCCCGAGTACTTAAAAAAAGCTTTAAACTTTGACATAGCCTGTGGAAGAGGTCAGGAAATAACAACGGATTTCGGTAGAATTGATTTTATCGTAGAGGGATATAAAGGGGAGCAATGGATTGTTGAGTTGGAGACCATTCTAAATACTGAAAGTAAATTGGAATACTGTTTCAAGCAAGTTCGTAACTATAAAAATGTTAAATTCACCGACAACACGAGCTATTGCATTCTGTATGCGATAGAAACGCCAAATGAAAAGAAGTCTAAAATAGAGGAATTCAGTATTCTAAATGATGTGTTGCGTCGCACTTACTCAATGCATGAGGTTAGGTCGTTATATGCTCAAACTCTAAAAAGGTTAGGTCAGAGTTTCGGATTGGCATTGCCGGCGCCCAAGACCTACACGATTTGCTATTTGAGGTGGTTGAACAAAATACTGAAACCTTTTTTCGATTTCAAAAAAGATATTCTCAATCCACAGGAATTAGCAAAGTATTTTACCTCATCCAATACAACCAATTTCAGATGTTATCTGAGACTAGCATTAGACTTTGAAATGATCGAACTAAAAGAGAGCAATTATTTAATAACAAGGAATGGCGAAAGATATATAAACAACTTCAACCCGATAATATTAAAATCCACAAAAAAGCAATTACCATCGATTGATTTACTCAATGAGCAAAGAAGGCTGTTGCTCACGATTCTCACAAATGGAAAATGGACAGTTCATAAGGTAAATATCTATTGGTTCTTAAGATTTATCGAGGTTACAGACGGCCAGTGGATACCGAATTCTAAGAACTTTGAGGAAGATAAACTAGAATTAGTGAATGGTCTATTTGGGGTAACCTATAAAAAAAGAACGGTGTATGAGTTACTAAATTTCTCCTGTAATTTCTGCATCGAACTGGGATTGGTTGAAAGAATAAAATTAGGAGGAAAATACGATAAAATATATCTCACACCATTAGGCGTAGAGGTTAGCAATATTTTTAGTCTTGACCTGCTTGCGAAGCGAAGCAGACTTAACCTCAGCTTTAAATACTTAGAATAAAGGTCCTGTTGGAATTCGGAATTGAGATAAATCGCGAATTCGAGGAGACTATTAAAAGCAAGCTCAAAGGCTCCACTCACTCGCTATTTAAAGAATCAGAAATCAAGTTCGATTACCGAGAACCTGATTATGAATATATAAATACCGCAAGGGAATTACTGCCATATCGATTTGCTGATCCGGTGGCGATAGATAAGAAGGTTGATCCGAGTAGGTTGAGGTTTGGGTTGAGGATTGAAATGCAAATTTAACAAAAACGGGTTGTTATCGTGGAAGGAAATGATATATTACTAAATATGGCTGATCTATTTAATGTAAATAACAAAAAGGAAACTAATAAACGCCAGGGCGATAAAAGAAAATATCCAATTGATGGAAAGACCTGGCAGCGATATTCTATATCAATATGGAGAGATCTTAGAAAATCAGCCATTGAGAAGAAGCTTAAGCATCCGGCTATTTTTCCGGCAGAGCTCCCGGGAAGGCTAATTGAGGTTCTCTCATTTGAAGATGATATTGTCCTTGATCCATTCCTAGGAACCGGCGCTACGATGGTCGCTGCACAAGAGAGGGGCAGGAGTTCAATCGGATTTGATATATCGCAAGAATTCATTACCATCACTAAAAGGAGATTATCGGAGGTAAAGCTGGGCGAGACAGTGTCTCCTTTTAAACTTTATTTGGATTCGGCTGAGAACATAAGGAAGCTTATTGGAGATGAAACCATTGGTCTCTGCATTACATCGCCTCCCTACTGGGATATTCTCAATCAAAAGAGAACTGCCGACTACAAAGATCCTAAAAATTACGGTGGTTTAGAAAAGGATTTGGGGGAAATTCATGATTACGACCGGTTTTTGCTTGCCCTAAAAGATATATTTTCGAACGTGTATGATGTATTAAAACCAGAAAAATATTGCTGCGTAGTATTAATGGACATCAGGAAGAAGGATAAGTTTTATCCTTTTCATATTGATACAATAGGATTTATGGAAGATATCGGCTTTACCTTAGACGATATAATAATCTGGGACAGGGGTAACGAGTACAATAATCTAAGGCCACTTGGACATCCGTATGTTTTTAGAGTTAATAAAATCCATGAGTATATTCTTATTTTTAAGAAATGCGGATAAGGATACTCCAGAACACAGACCAAAGCTTCTACGACACTTTAAAAGATAGCTTAAAATGGGCTGAAAATGCATGTTTGGCAGTTGCTTATGGTTCATATGGTGCATTTGATTCTCTAAAGTTGCACTTCCAAAGCTTCCTAAGAAATAACGGGAAATTAAGAGCTTTATTCGATATTGAGGAATTTATTACTGATAGAAAACTTATCGAGGAATTCGCTACAATACCCGGTGATTCGGATTGCAGGATTTTTATTAAGAAAGGTAACATAGCAGGATCAACGGGAAGCTTTCATCCTAAATACTATCTTTTTTACAACACGATAAATTACCGTATAATTATTGGATCTTCCAATTTTACGCTAGGTGGTATTAAACGCAATATTGAATGCAACCTCGCTATTCATGGTGCAAAAGACGAATTGTTTAACGAATTCTTAGACTTTTTTAATAGTCTTTGGCTATCAGATGAGGCGCTAAACGTATTAAGTAATAGCGAATTACTTGAAATGTACCAGACTGCTTTTTTAAAGAGCAGGCAACTAGAAAAAACTAAAGCATACAAACTCCGGCAACTGCGCGAGAAAATAGAAGTTGAAGTTAAACAAATAATCGAGTCTAAGAGGAATTTAATTAATGAGGAGTTTGCATATCTTTTGGGATTAATGATTGCTAACGGTAAACTTGATGATAGAAGAAGGAAACTGTCGATAGAGCTCCACAGGGGACTCGCAAACAAAGGCAAATCCTATGAAGGATATTACTATAATCCCGATATCAGTGATTATAAGATATCTCAATACGATGCACATAGGAAGGATGTTGATAGGATTATTGAGAATCTAAATCTACTAATAAGGAATCTTGAAGCTGAAGACGAGGTTCGAATGGAGCATGTCGGAGGATATCGTTTTCGTATCAACATTTTCTTTGGTGAAGAATCGACCCTCTTTCGTGGGATTAAAGATATGAACCTACTTTCTGATAAAGGAAAATTTAGTCCATTAGTTCCTCAGGCCATTCAAAAGTCGAAAAGCAGTGATGTCAAATTAGCATTTGTGAGGGGATATAGCGATTTAAAGAGCCGGATTAGTGTGAGTGATGGGATATATGATACGAAAAAGAAGAATTATGGCCTTTTACGAATGGGTATTAGTTTTCCCCACGGCGCATCCAAATTTATGAACCAATTCCTGCGACTACTAAAGAGCATAGGAATTGAGAAGGGCGTAAATGCAACCGATCCAACTCGTAGATCACGAGAAAATCTTGTCAGAATTGATGTGAGAAATGTGCCTTACAATCTAGTAGGGACTCACTGGAGAAGGATTTTTCTAAAGGATTTTGTTTCTTACATGCAATCCAAAAGCGTTGAATAGGTTTTAACTTGATGTAATTTTAAAGCATAGGAAATACATGTTCATCCCATCGGAACAAGGCACGGTTTCCTGATTATAAACGTCAAAGCAGAAACCGCTGTGGATTAGTCTAATAATGGTAAAGGATAAGAAAATACGAAATTTGATAGAATCGCTGGCGAAGAAGATCGTCAAGGCTTACGACCCGGCTAAGATAATTCTGTTCGGATCATACTCTTACGGTAATCCCGATAAAGACAGCGATATTGATCTTCTGATAATCAAAGAGACTTCCGAAAGGCCTATTGATAGGCGTGTGGCGGTTAGCAGTATAATTTCTGACCGTCAACTTCGGACTCCTGTTGAGCCGATTGTTCTTACTCCGAATGAGTTAGCGAGTAGTGTGAGAATCGGTGACCAATTCGTTCAGGAGATTTTGGATAAAGGGGATGTCCTGTATGAAAAATGAGGAATCCAAATATTTCGGTGATTGGTTCAGAATCGGCGGAAAGGAAATCGAGCGAGCCGAAAGACTATTTGAAGACGGCGATCTCAATGGAGCAGGATTTAATATACAGCAAGCGGTTGAGAAATATATAAGAGGTTATCTTCTGTCCAAAGGATGGGAGCTTCGCAGGATTCACAACCTTGATATACTATTAAACTATGCCATAGATCACGAACCTTTGCTCGAAGAGTATCGTCGGGATTGTATTAAGATAACTCACTATTATGTTGAAGATCGTTATCCGTTTACCGCCGCATCGGTGTTGACTTCGGAGGAAATCGAAGAATCGCTGCAAGTCGCTAAGAAGTTTATCAAGAAAATCGTTTCTTCAACTGAGAAATAACATGAACACGCAACGCACAGATTATTTAAGATTCTTAGAGCCGGAGATTGTTTCCAAGCTGCAGAGCTTGGAGATGCGCGCTCGACTTGTGGTCGAAGGCTTTATTATCGGGCTGCATCGCTCGCCGTACCACGGTTTCTCGGTGGAGTTCGCCGAACATCGGCAGTACATGCCCGGCGATCCTATCAGGAATATCGATTGGAAGGTTTTCGGTAAGACTGATCGCTATTATGTCAAACAGTTCGAGGAAGAGACCAACCTTAAATGTTATATCGTATTGGACTGCTCGGCATCGATGAACTACAGCTCGAAATCAAAATGGCTGACGAAGTTCGACTATGGGCGTCAACTGGCGGCGTCACTGGCGTACCTGATGCTCAAGCAGCAGGATGCGGTGGGGCTTCTGACTTTCGATGAGAGAATCCGAAAGTTTATACCGGCTCGTATGGCGCGTCCGCATTTGAATATATTGCTGAAAGAGATGGATGCCGCCGAACCCTCTTCGAAAACCGATTCCGGATCGGCATTCCACGAACTCGCCGACAGAGTGAAACGACGGGGGCTGGTGATAATAATATCCGATTTGCTGGATGATTACGACAAGATAATCTCAGGGATTAAACATTTTCGCCATAAGAAACATGAAGTGGTGGTTTTCCGTATACTCGATCCGCGTGAAGAGGATTTTAATTTCCCTTTCGAAGCGCGGTTTAAGGATATGGAAACCGGCGAAATTATCCTCACAAATCCTCATCAGATAAAGGAAGCGTATCAAAAGCAGTTCAGCGAATTCACGGAGAATCTGAAATCGGAATCGCGACGGGGGCTGGTTGATTTCAATACCTTTATTACCACCGACACCTTTGATAAAGCCTTGTTTTCTTACCTGGCGAAACGGGGGAAATTGGGATAGTAGTTGGGTAAGGAAAGCAAACTCACAATTCCCATTTAGGCATTGCATAAGAACAAGAGATTGCCGCACCCTCGGCATGCCTCGGGCTCGCAATGACGAGTAACTAACATGATTTCGGTAGCGCAGATATTTTTGTCGGTGATGAAATAGCAGCGCTATCGCGGGACGCCCCCGATGGAATCCGGCACCGTGCGGGACGGATTGGACGCTGACCGGCGGTGTTGCTCGGCAGACGAGGATGTCTGCTGCGCATGAGCTATAAATCCTCCTGAGGCGGGTTAATCTCCATTTGCGAATTACCAGTCTTTAGGAATTATCCGGACTATTTATTCGTCACTTCTATCCGCCCATCGACCAGCTTATCAACCGGCAGAGGATTATCCTCGGAGGAAATTTTTCGAAGGTATTCGGCTACGACATCCTGCTGGGTTGCCAAACCGCCCATTTTGTTGGCTGAGCTGAGCTGGGCTAACATAAGATAACCGTCGCCGCCGCCAGCCATATAGGAATTGACGGCAACCTTATACTCCTTAAGAGGATTTATATCGACATATTTGCCGCTATCAAGTATCTTCGCGGATGTAATCCGTCGCGTTTCTTTATCATAGGCGTAACGGATGCCGGCTACGTGCGGAAAACGGCCTGTAGCGCTGCCGGTTCCTACTTTTGATACGCCATTGTTCAGCGCATCAATAAGCTGCTCTCCGGTTAAAACCACCATATCAAGCGTATTTTCAAAAGGAAGGGTTTCGTAAATCTCCCGGAAGGTGACATCCGGTGCGTCAATGGCTGCGCGGACACCTCCGCCGTTTATGATAGAAGCGCTGGCGCCGTATTTTTTCCCATACCACAGGAAAGCATCTGCAATCAGGTTGCACAAAGCAACTTCTCGCTGACGCGCAGCAGGATATTCATCAGGCAGGTCAGCGGAGATATATCCCGCCACGGTTTTAGCATATTCTTTGATAGGTTCCGACCACACCTGGAGTGAATCCATAAACTCCCTGTCCTGCGGGATCGAGGAATCCAGCTTGATCATCTCGTACACAGGAGGCGGCTCGGTTAGCTTCCCCTTTTTATCGAAATTCAAGGTCACCGCGCCAACGTATTCGCTGTGATGACGCGCTTGACGATAACGCACCATCATCCCGTCGATGTTGGGAACGAATCTGTCCTCGAATTGATGCGAGTGTCCATCCAACACCAAATCGATTCCGGACGTGTTTGCGATGATGCCGGCGCATTCCCATCCGCCGATATGAGCGGCGAGTATAATGAAATCGCACTGCTTCTTTTTTAATTCCCTGACTGATTCCTTAACCGTCTTCACATAGTCAGCGAACTTGATCCCTTCGGTTATGGAGATATCCCGGGTATGCACGGTCGTCAATCCGATTACCCCGACCTTTAGATTATCATATTCGATTACGGTATGCGGTTTGACGAACTTACTAAGATTGGGAGGAAGGTTTTCAAGATTCGCCGAGAGTACATCCGCTTTGACTAATGGCAATATCGCCGCCAAAGAATCCGGTCCGGCGTCGAACTCATGGTTGCCCAAAATTAGAATATCCAGATCCATCATGTTGAAAGCCCATATATCGGATCTGCCATGATAGATATTATAGAACAGCGAGCCCGGGAACATGTCACCGCAGTGAATAAATAATGTATTCTCGCCGTCGCGGTTTTTGAACCTGTCCACAGCGGTTTTCATCCTGGCATAACCGTAATCACCGCGGTTATTCTCCTCGATATGGGAATGGGTGTCATTAACATGAAGAATGTTGAGCGTGGCTGCAGAAACATTTATAGAAAAGCTAAGCAGTACAAAGATAATGGCTGCCGCCAATAACTTTCCGAAATTGACCCACTGCAGCCCGCCAGTTCGTGACAGGCTGTTAAACGCAAATTTTTGCATAACTCAATCTACCTATTTTAAAGTAACTCTAAAATCGATTAACAAACAACATGTTACGGTGTTATCAATGTTTGATTAGAACAAAGTTAATTCAGATTTATCAAAATATGCCTTTAATTCAAATCACTACCTTAACCGATCAATAAATGCAGCCGATAAATATACTGGTATGGAACTTATATTTAAAATCCTCACATTCGCTTGCCTGCAGTTATTGCTCGGTTTCGGCATTGGCGCGCTTCTGCATAAAATACAACGAGACTATCCAATACACAATCCAAAAACAACCGACCGGGAAATAAATCCGGAGTTTGAGCGGCATCAGGTAAGATAACCATTATATTTTGATAAAAAGGGATATTTCGGCTACGGACTTTTCCGTTGGATTTTGGGGCGGTTTTACTTATGTTGCAGCCTGAGTTAATTTCAACGGGAGTTTTAGTTATGAGATATTCGTTTGCTGCCTTAGCGCTTTCTTTATTGTTAATACTTATATTAATTCCATCGGAATCGGATGCGAAAGAAATTCTATATGCCCGGTATCCGGCTCTTTCGCCGGATGGCAATACTGTCGCATTCACCTATCATGGCGATATCTGGTTGGCTCCGGCTGGAGGCGGAAAAGGGCAGAGGCTTACGGTGCATGAAGCCGACGATATTCGACCTCAGTTTTCCCCGGATGGGAAATGGATTCTTTTTTCATCCAGCCGCTTCAATAATTATGATGTATTCATTATTCCGGTTGACGGCGGGCAATCACGTCAATTGACATTCCATTCCGATTACGACGTCGGAACCGGTTGGTTTCCCAATAGCGATAGTATCTTATTTACTTCCAATCGCGAAAGCTGGGCGGATATCTTTAAAGTATCGATAGATGGGGGAATGCCGATAAAGCTGACCGGCTATTCCTACGAGCGGGAATACAACGGCAGAATATCTCCTGATGGCAGGTATCTCATTTTCAACAATGGTTCCGGATTGAGAAACTGGTGGCGGAGAGACCTTCGAACCAAACGGAATACAGATGTTTACATGCAGGATAGAAGCAAGGACAAATTTACCTCGGTCCGATTGACAAATTTCAAGGATCATGATATCTGGCCTGTCTTAAATCCGGCTGCCAACGAGATATATTTTGTCTCCTGCCGCGGTGATTGGGGGCAGATATGGAAAGTACCGGCCGATGGCGGGCAGGCGGTTCAAATTACCGATTTCACAGACGATGGCGTGCAGTGGCTTAATTCCAACCCGCAGGGAACCATGCTTGTTTTCGAACAAGGGATGCAATTATGGAAAATGGATCCCGCTGACGGTGTTCCCCGGAAGATAATCATCGATATTGACACGGATGAGAGGGAAAACCTAACGGCGGTTAAGACTTTTAAGGGCGATATTGAATGGTTTTCATTATCGCCGGATGAAATGAAGATTGCGGTTGTGATACATGGCGAAATATATGTCATACCGTCGGAAAAACCGAAAGAAGGTATCAGGATCACCGAAACCGACTCCAGAGAAAGGTATCCGGTTTGGGGCAAGGACTCGAAGGTCATTTACTACGCATCCGACCGAAACGGTAATTACGATATCTTTTCCGCAGACGCAATTTCGGGGAAGGAGAAGCAGCTAACCGATTCCGAGGAAAACGAAACCAAGCCGATCGTTTCACCCAATGGCAAATATCTGGCGTATTACCGCGGTATGAGGGAAATAATCCGCCGCGATTTATCCTCCGGGAAGGAAACGGTATGGGCAACAGGAGTATTCTATGATTTGGCGGTGGAATCGACGATTGAATACGATTGGTCCCCGGATTCCAAATGGTTAGTGTTTAACATGGCAGGACCAACTTATGATACCGATATCCATCTCGTCGATATTGACGGCAAGGTGAGTAATATATCCAAATTCGCCGGATGGAACCATCGTCCCCGATTCTCTAACAACGGTAAAATCGTCTATTTCTCTTCCGGCTACGGCGAAGATAAACAGACATACAAAATCGACCTTCTTCACAAACCGGTGGAATTTTTCGAATCCTCCTTCGATAGCTTGTTTATGAAGAAAAAGGATGGTGAAAAGGAAAAGGAGGAGGATAAGGAATCCGAAGAAGTAAGAGATATCAAAGTCGATTTGAGAAATATCGAACTAAGGCGCACCGAGGCTTATCGGTTAACCGGATCGAGCTCCTATCCGGTATTAACTCCCGATAGTGAAAAGTACGTTTTTGTAGCTTCCATTCTGGGCAAACCGGAAATATGGGCAGTTAACACCGAAGGCGATCCTGACCTGACTCAGTTGACCCATACCGGCAAAGGCAAATCAAACCTTCTAATTACTTCGGATTCCAAAACGGTATACTTCTTAGAAGATGGGAAGATTAAAAAATGCGGGCTTAGCAACCAAAAAACAGAAACTCTCAGTTTCGAAGCTGTTCTGCAGACCGACGTTCGGAAGAATAATGAACAGAAACTTAACGAAACCTGGCAGATGCTTAAGAACTACTTCTATGATCCCGATTTCCACGGGATCGATTGGCATACTGCCAGGAAGAAGTACGCGCCCGCTCTGGAGCATGTCCGAACCGATAGGGAATTTAGGAATCTGGTGTTTGAGATGATGGGAGAGCTTAAGGCATCGCATCTTTATATCTATTCCCAAACCGCGAATCCATCGGACAACATCCTTACCGGGGAGTTGGGAATCGAGCTGGATTATAATGCGCTCGAGGATGATGGACATTTCAGAATCAAGAAAATCATTGACGAATCTCCAGCATATATGGAAGGGCTAAAAGAAGGCCAGTATATCATCAGTTTGAACGGCAAAGAACTAACGCCGGAGTTCAATTTCAATAAACTGCTTGCCGGGGAGAGAGATCATAGAATGAGTCTGCAGGTGAGTGATAATCCCAACCGGAAGGGTAAGGAAGTATTACTCAAGCCGATATCCGGCGGCGCTCTTTATAATCTCGCTTATGAAGATTGGGTAAGGGGGCGCAGAGAGGTTGTCGACTCACTGTCGAATGGTCGTCTTGCATATCTTCATATAAGAGGGATGTCGCATACGTACCTGAAACGATTCGAGCAAGAGCTGGTTTCAATTGCGGAGAAGAAAGAGGCTATGATAATCGATGTCCGCAACAACGGCGGCGGCAATGTCGCAGTACATCTTCTGGGGATTTTGGTTAAATCTCCCTACATATTGCGAAATTTCAGGAGTTTCCCGGTAACTTCGGAAAATAAGTTACGCTCCAAATCGTATGAAAAGCCGATGATATTGCTTATCAACAATTACTCCGGTTCTAATTCCGAGATATTTACCGAAGGTTTCAGAAAGCTGAAACTGGGCAAGGTGGTCGGGGAGCCGACCGCCGGCGGGGTAATCGGCACCTCATCATACACGCTGATTGACGGAACGCGGGTGAGAAGACCGTCGTGGGGGGCATACACAACCGAAATGGAGGACACCGAGCTTTATCCTCGGGAACCGGATATTTTTGTGGAAAACCTCCCCGATGATTTCATTAACGGGAGAGACCCGCAGCTCGTTCGAGCGGTGCAGGAGCTTCTGAGAGAGTTGGAATAGACGCCATATCAGGTTGATGCCGATTGAAAGAGGGTTATTGTCCCGACTGCGTCGGGATTTACGGCTTTGAAAACCGCTCACCTGCTTCTGATATAAACGTACTCCGGCCTGGTTTGATAACCCGTAATCGGATAAAATGCTACATCCGATTTAAAAATCCCTTCATGGGAATCATAGTTATTGTGCTGTCGGGCGTCCTCACCCGACAGCATACCACGAAAGTCATAATACTTGCTTATCATCTGATGATCATAAGGATCGCCATGAAGCGCATCGGTAATTATCCCGCCGAACCTTCTCGCCCTGATGCTGCTTACGATACGTTCCCGCAGCAGGTCAGCCGGCTTACTCCCATTGAATTCCAAATCCTTATTTTTCATCACGTCAAGAACCGCCATCCGCTGAGCGAAGGTCGGCTTACCCACCATGGCGCTGTAATAACTATGTTCCCGCACCAGAACATCGCCTTCGATATTGTCGATAATGTTCAGCAAATTATATCCGGCCTGCTCATCCTCACAGGTTGGCGCCTGCTGATTTGGCAGATAAATAAAAAGTGAAAACTGGAGCAAAATAATTAACCATAGAATGCGCACCAGAAACCTTGATTTAGTATGCGCAGCCTTCAGCAAATCACTAAAGCAGATCATAGCCAACACAGCAACAGCGGCAATCGACGGCATCAGGTTGTTTGCCCAGGCAACATTATGCAGCATGATAAGATAGGAACTTAACAGCATCCCGACCGCTACTATCGAATAGAAAGGTGTATTAAGCCGGAGATCGATTTGGGAAACTCTCTTCCTAAGCACGAAATAAGTAATCAACAGTATCAGCATGGGGGAGAGGTAGGGCAGAAAATACTCCGTCCAGAAAAAGATATAGTTTGAATCCGAGCGAAGATGATTCTGGGGAATCATGTAAACGTAATAATAATACCAACCGCTGCTTATTTGATACAGATATAGAAACGTCCCGGCGAGTAAAACCAAGATGGAGATAATATATGAAATGAAAACCCTCCGCTCATAAATAAAGAAATACAGAGCGATAAATGCGATCAGGAATATAGTCGATTGCTTGGTATGGAAAGCCAGGCATAGAAAAAATGATGGTATAATCGCCTTCCAGTGGTTTTTGAATATCCGCACAGTATATACCGATGCCAGCATTAAAAGCAGATGAAAAGAATCGGATTTAGCGATATCATACCAGGTTTCACACAGTTTGTAGGCGGCGGCAAAGAAGGCGGCGGCTAAAAAAGCGGCGGTTGTATTCTTTGTTTCCCGTTTGACCATCCCGAATATTAACAACATGCATCCGATTGACGATAGAATCGATACAAGTCGGGGAGCTAAAAACCCTTCGCCGATTAGTTTCATCGCCAGCGCGGAGACATAGAAAAACAGCGGCGGATAATTGAGCGGCACGAAATCGATGGACGGCGCCACATAGAGCTGATTGCCCGATAGTATCCATCGGCAGGAATCCACGATAGCGCCTTCGATCCATTCAAGTTCGAATGGATAATTCATCCGGATGACCGCGAGGATCAAATAAGTAACGATAAATCCCGCGCCCGCGATAATAGAGACGATTCTCAGTCTGTTTTCCCAATTGTGGTCCATTTGACATCAACCCGATTCGAAAATCACTCTCAAAGTACGATTATAAACCCAATCATATCAATTGACAAATGAATTGTGGTTTAATACAAGTGATTAGCGAAGAATTGAATGGATAATAGAGGTATTTAGTAAAGTAGAGTATTTTGGCTGCATCAGGGAAAAGTAATATTAAGAAATTTCCTTGACAAATTCGTAATAAAAATATCCATTATTTGATACTTGATCATTTTGGGTAGTAAAATACGGTTAATCCAAATGAAACCTTTGGAAAGAAGGGAATTATATTATCGACAAACTCTGTATCGAATATCAAAGGAAATTCCTGGACCATTTAATTTATGATGATTCAGTGTTTGCAAATATAGATCCAGACGTCATACTTCACAAAGAGGCTAAGACTAATCCCCTGAGCAGCGCTGCATCTTGTTTAAACGTCATCGGATCGCTCGCAAGCAAACCATCGCAATTGATGGATTTCTTAAATATGTTTGGTTTGAATATGGACGAAATATATGAATTTCCTTGCGGAGCAAACGTTGGTGGTCGGATTTACAAAGATAAGGGTTATGCTGTTTTCGAATGGATAGGACCTCAGGATTCTCCAATCAATGAAAAGGGTGGCGGTCGAGGCTCTAATAGAACGAGTATCGATGCCTTCGTGATTGCCAAAATCGATGGGAGAATCACACAGATTTTGATTGAATGGAAATTCACCGAGGGCAAATCAAGACCTCTGGCATTGGGGAAATTCTCGGGCTATCGAGGACTTGAGCGTTTGCGACGATATTCATCTGTGCTGCATCAATGGCGTAATACCGATCTGTTCCCTTTTAATTTTGGTGACGAAGGCGGGATTGGGCTATACGATTTCTCAGTGGATCACTTATATCAGTTACTACGAATGACGCTTCTGGCGAAATCCACTCTCGATATCGACATTGGTAACCTGAGAATTGAGGATTATCGTATTGTTCACTTATCTCATTCTTTGAATAATGAAACTAAAACAATAAGAGAGGAACACCTGAAATTCAGTCCAATCCTGCGGAAGTATGTCAATAAAGACTTATATGCTGTATGGAAGGATTTACTGAGTACCCAAGAAAAAAATAGGTTCATTGGCGGATATTGGGACAGTAACCTACATGAGATTAAGGATGATAGGCTGAGAGGCTATTTGACTGAAAGGTATTAGAGTAGCCAAGAGCGCCTCAATTGCGAGTTGCAGTATCCGCGCCTGTTTCAGTTATCCCGTCTTGTCCCGATACAACCATTTGCAATCATCGGAACTTGGTGATATATTCGATATACAAAGTATGGATGATAATATGATACAAAATAATGAACGAAAAGACACTACTTATCGCCGGATGCAGCGTATGGTCGATTATCTCTGCCGAAAAATCGAGAATCGAACCATCGAACCGGATGCGGCGGATAAAATGGAGTCACGAATCAAAGCATTTGCGGAAACACATTTTGCCGACAAGCTCGAGCTTTATGACATGATTTATACATCCCGTTTCAAAAGACTCAAAGAACAGTACCTGCATCTGCAATAAGTTATGGCTAATTCCCCATCTGCCGATAAACCGGACGGAAATCCGCCTTCCGATGAATACCGTACCGTATCGGAACCGGCGCGCGCCGAAATTAAGGTTAAGGGATCGCGATTTATCGGTTCGGTGGGTTCGGCGCGCTCGGTGGAGGAAGCCGAGGAATTCATCGGCAGGATTTCATCGGAATTCCATGACGCCACGCATAATTGTTTCGCATACAAGGTGGGATTGGGTCAAGAAATCAAAAAACGTTACAGCGATCATGGGGAACCATCGGGAACGGCGGGATTGCCGATAATGAATTCGATAGAATCCTGCGGCTTGACCAATCTGGCGGTTGTGGTCACCCGGTATTTCGGAGGAACCAAGCTGGGAACCGGCAACCTGGCTCGCGCTTATGCCGCCGCCGCTGAGGAGGTTCTCAATCAGTCTAAAACCATCACCAAAATATTATTCGGCGAAATCAGCCTATCTGTACCGGCTGACATGGTTTCGTCTGTTTATCATCTTGTGAGTAATTTCAACGCCAAAGTGAGCGAAGAAATCTACAGCCCCGATGCTAATTTTAAGCTGCAGATAAGATTATCATACATTGAACGGTTTAAGAAGGCGCTTACCGAGTCAACCAATGGAAGAGCGAAATATTTTAATTAGAGGAAAGAGGGATGCTGGAATTTATTCAAAGCGTTGATGTTGCAGTGTTCATATTTATTAATCAAACCATACGGAATTGCGTTATGGATATTGTGATGCCCTTTATCACGACCGAAAGCTATTTTATCGTTCCTCTCGGCGTGATAATTATAGGGGTAGCCCTTCTAAAAAAGCGACAGGGAGTAGTGATAATACTATGGGGGGCGGTTTTGATCACGATATCCGATCAGCTATCTTCATCCGTTATAAAGCCGCTGGTTGGGAGGATCCGCCCCTGCCATGAGCTGGACATAGTGCGGCTGCTGGTTGATTGTGGACCCGGTAAATCTTTCCCGTCATCCCATGCGGTCAACATATTCGCCGCCGCCACATATTTTGGAGAGAAATTTCTGCACCGAAGGCGCGAGTTTTATGCGGTCGCCGCCATGGTAGCAATTTCCCGGATTTACTGTGGAGTACATTATCCGTTTGATGTTTTAGCGGGCTCGGTGATCGGAATCCTGGTGGGTACGGCAGTGTTGAGCTTTGATAGGTATCTGGGTGAAAAATACTGGTTTCTGGATACGGAGAACTCGTAGTTCCTCAATCCATGACTATATAGATTGATGATGAGCGTACAGATTCCTGCGGCAGGTAGTACACCCGATTCGCGTATGTTAGCAAAATACAAATAGATTACCGGCGTCACTGCGATAGCATCCGTCTTCGCACCAGTTCCACCGGTATAGTTCCGAAGCTCAGGAGTTTATTGTGAAATTCCTTCAGGTCGAATGACTCGCCCTTTAGCGCTTTGTACTCATCGCGCAGTTTCAGAATTTCCATCTTGCCCATGATATAACTCATCGGTTGCGTCGGGGATTGCGTGTACCGTTTCACCTCGGCGATGGCGTTGGTGCGTTCGAGGTTGGCAACGTTTACCAACATATCCACCGCCTCATCGAAGGACATCTGCTCGGTATGCAATTTCGCATCGATGACGACACGACAGGCGCGCCATAGCTTATCCTTAAGCTGCATTAAGCGCGTACGAGGATTGCTGTAAAATCCCTGTTCGTACATCAAATCCTCGCAATATAATGCCCATCCTTCGGCGAAAACCGGAGTCCCAAAGACCCTTCTCACCTTGCTGTCAACTCGATTAGAATGCAGCAGCTGCAAATGATGCCCCGGGTAGGCTTCGTGCAAAGCGGTCAGCACAACGCCCCACTTATTGTGTCCCTGAAGCTGTTCATTCTGCATCTCCGGCGGCATATCGGGATTGACTGGCGTTACCCAGAAAAACCCTTCCTGCCTGTCCTCGAAGGGTGCAGGGGGCATATAAGCGGCATACGGTATGGTGGTGCGTTCGAAGACCGGAGTTTCCATTATACTCAAAAACTCGCCTTCAGGGATTGTAACCAGGTCTTTTTCCTTGACGAAATCCCGGGCGCGCTCCATTTCGCTTCTGTAGTAATCGATAAGCTCCTCTGCCGCTGGGTGTTCTTCTTTAAGCTCTTTTACAACCTCTCGCCAGTCTTTACCATTATCGATCTCGGCGACCAGTTCATCCATTTCTTTTTGAGTCGCTTCTATGGCGTCGTTTCCGATTTTGATCAGGTCATCGACCGAATAGGGTAGTATGTGCTGGTTTTCCAGGATGAACTCGAACAACTCCTTTCCGAATGCGAATTTGCCATTCGATTTTGCCAGCTGCGCTTCTTTGAGGAAAGCGAGATAGTTTTTTAGCGCTTCTATCGCTTGCTGATTCGCCTGGAGTATCTCATCGCTGAGTTCGCCGGCTCTGGCTGCCGCCTGAGGCATAACAAAATTGAAAAACTGGATTCCATCTTCGGCAACCTCGATCGCTATCCGGGTCCAGACCTCGGGAATATCGCTCCCTTTCCTTAAATTTTCCATACCTTCGTTTAAAACGCGAGGGATCTCTCTCAGACGATGAGGTACCGATTTTATCCTTTCATCGAAAGGAGCGTAATTCCTGAGCAGGATTATGTAAATACCAAAAAGACAGATTTCCGGATATATGGTGGCATCGCGATCCAGTCTTTTGTATTCATCTTCAAGTTTTATCTCAACACGGAATGCTTTTGTAAGAATTTCCTTATCTAACAGTTCGTTATTCTCAAGCTCGGATTCATCGAGGCGCTCAAGCTTTTGCAGGTATTCCGAGATCTTCTTAAAATACTTTTTCCGGGTTTGAGGATCATAGTGATCGAGTAGATGGTCATAATCATGTATCCCCTCGAATGAAGATTCCACAGGGGATGATCTCCACCTAAAATCAATGATTTCGTCAACCAATTCTCCGAATGTCTGAGTCATAGCAGTTCCCAATTATTGTGGTTTGAAATTCTTCTTTTTATAGTATTCTTCGACTTGATGTACGAATGCCTCCAGCCGGATCGCTTCTCCTGTTTCTTCCAATCCTTCGTAAGAAAGATTGAGCCATGGGAAGTCCGGATAATCGGCTTTAATACTTTTAGATAGCGCCGTAACAGTATTTCCTGGCATGCAGGTGAAAGGCATAACATTTATAACTCCGCAAGCTCCGGATTCAATAAGCTCAATTCCTTTTCCTACTGATAGAATCGTCTCACCACCTACATTGTTTGACATATATTTCTTAGCAAAATCGAGAGTCCGTTTAATCGGCTTCTCCTTAATTATATCGGGGAATCTATCCAAAACTTTTGATAAACGATGTTCCTGTGAGGATTGGATATATTCATGGAGTTTACCTTTGATAACTCCGCTATAATCCCGAGTATTCAGGCTTTCAAGGCTAAAAGAGTGAGAGGTGAAGAAGACCCACTCGCCGAAAGGAGCCAGATAAACCTCACAACCGAGTTTCTCCAGTTTATCAATTAGATTATTATTGGAAAAACGGTTGTTTCGGATATAAATTTCGCCAACAATTCCAACTAACGGCTTGCGTTCGGAAACGGATTTTAATTGAGCCATCCAGGCAGCAACAGCCTCTAATAAAGGAAAAGGATCGTCGCCCCGACAAATGCACTCGCTTAACTCGTTAATAGCATCGGAGTATACTCTATCTACAAGCTCGGGATTCTCCGAGTATGCCCTGATGTGGTGCCGCAGTTTTTGAAGGATATCGGTGGATACGAGGGATTTCCATGCCAGCTTTCTGAATTTTCCGGCGCCGACAGCAAATCCGCTGTAAGAATCATTGGAACTCGGCGAATATACCGGCACATTCTCGAACCCCAGCTCATCCAGCACCTTTCTGTGCAGTTGATGATATTGCCCGAATCTACAAGGACCGTGGGAGGTCGGCATGAAAAATGCGCTTCTTGTTCTGTCGAAATCCTCTCTTTTTACCAATTTCACGATATCGCCGGTGGTCAGAATGGCAGGGAAACACTCTCTTCCCGACGTGAATCTACAACCTTCATTCATCGATTCCTCATCAGGCTCCGGCAAAACCTCGGCTCGGGCGCCGTAATGGCGAAAAGCCGCCGCCAGAGCATGAGCGTGATCACACATATTCGGAATATATACCGTGAAATCAGCGGTCACTTTGCGTTGCCTGTCAAGCCGTTTATCGGATTCTTTTAATTTATTCTCGGACAAATTCAGGTGATCCCAGAATGCCTCGATCCTGGTAATAAAACCGGCATCCGCGGAATGCTCATCGATTTCCAATTGCAGATAAGGTTTTTCCTCCATTATGCTGCGGAATTCATGCGAGATAAATGAATCGGGCCCGCATCCGAAATTGGTTAGATACACCGCATAGAGCTGAGGATGATTTCTTATATATTTAGCTGCGGATAGAATTCTTCTGCCATAGTTCCAGTACATACTCGGCAGAGTGCGGGTATCATCGATGGGTAGAAAGTCCATCGGAACGAAAGGAATGCCGAGCTGGCGTATTTTATTGGGGAGCTCCATATTAGCATCGTAATCACACACATTGTAAGGGCGTCCTATAACCACGAGGGCTTTTTGCTCCTGCGGAAGTTTACTTAAAAATCTTTTCCCTTCGTCTCTCTGCTGTTTGCGGAAATTGCGATAGCTCTCTATACTCAATCTTAGCGCGTCTTCAACTTGTCTACGATTATTGCCCAGTTTCTTAAGGATTTTATGCAAACGCTGCGCAATTGTTTTTTCGCCTAAATGAAGCTCAATATCGCAAGTTAGTATGCGTGCGGTCCGGTCGCTTTCATAACCAGCAATAGCGGCTTGATAGACATGAGGAAAGGACTGCACGTAAGGGCAGAAATAACGTTTGAATTCTTCGTCAGGGCTTTCTTTGGGCATCGTAATCATCGACGGGAGGAAAATATAATCGAACTGGCTTTCCTGCAATGATGCGATATGTCCGTGCGCTACTTTCATCGGGAAACAGGTTTCCGATGCGACTAAATCCACGCCCCTGTTAATTAGATTCCTGTTGGTTTTCCCGGAAGTGATAACCTGATGGCCGAGTTCGCCGAAGAATTTAGCCCATAAAGGATACAGCTCCCAATTGGATAATGTCATCGGTATCACAATGCGCAATCCTTCACTGCGAGCTTTACCCGAAGCCCTGATCATCATCCGATTTCTGAGCGCGATATTATCCCTGATCTTCCTTTCCGGTTTACTGCCTGATTCATATTTCTCGCAGCGGCTTCCATAAAACAAATCTTCATCACCTTCGCGTTCTATTTTGTGTATGTGACACGAATTAGGGCAGTCCTCGCAGGTGAAACTGGTTAATGTGTACTTGTGCTTATGGAGCCCGAAGCCCTTAAATGTGGACTTCTTGCCATTCATGCAATCACGGGACAAAATGGCGGCGCCTATCGCTCCGGTAACGTCGTGATGTGGGGGAACGGTGATTTCCTTTCCGGTAATTTCCTCAAATGCAGCCACTACTGCTTTATTCCAAGCGACTCCGCCCTGGAAGAATATTCTATCACCTACGGCGCGGTCACCAACCACCTTGTTGAGATAGTTATGTACGATCGAATACGCAAGTCCGGCAACCAGGTCTTCTTTCCGCGCTCCGCTTTGTTGATGACCGACGAGGTCGGATTCCATGAACACCGTACATCTCTCACCGCAGCCTACCGGACAATCAGAGGCGAACGAAAGGTCGGCAAATTGCTCCTTAATATTTATCCCCAGCTTCTCCGCTTGCTCCTGTAGGAATGAACCGGTACCCGCCGCGCAAGCTTTGTTCATCTCGAAATCGACAACTACTCCATTCCTGATGCTGATATATTTACTATCCTGTCCGCCGATCTCAAAGACAGTATCAACCTCGGGATCAAGGCTAATAGCGGCTGTAGCCTGACAGGTGATCTCGTTTTTGACCAGGTCCGCACCGATGAAGTCGGCGGTTAGGTATCTTCCGGAACCGGTTGTCCCCGCACCTTTTATCTCGATTTTGCTACCGAGCTTTTCCTCTATCAATCTCAGCCCCTTACAGACCGCCTCCAACGGACGGCCCTCGGTCATCAAATATTCACGAGCCAATACTCGGTTCTCATCATCGATTACCGCCAAATTAGTGGATAATGAACCAACATCCACCCCCAAATATCCGGCTACCGTCTCAATGCTGCCATCATCGGCGATAGTGGTTTTATAAAACTTCTTTTCGGGATAACGGAAAATCAGTTTTCGATTACCGTTGTTCCCTTCACTCTTGGGAATCGTGAGTTTGGTTCGAGAGAGATCCGGGAAAACGAATCCATCCCTGCCCGAAAGCATCAAACTGATGACCGCTCCGGCGGCGCCCATCGATGCATACCTTTCGGGAACTATAAGTTGTTTGTCGTTCAGTTCGAATATCTCCCTTATAGCCCTGACCATGCCGGCGTTAGCCGAAACACCGCCCTGGAAACTTATGGGAGTTTCCAGTATCCTGCCTCGCGCCACCGTGCCCTTAAAATTCCGAGCCATGGCAAAACATAAGCCGGCTACGATATCATAATCCGGAGTCGCTATCTGCTGAAGGTGGATCATGTCCGATTTAGCGAATACCGAACATCTTCCTGCGATACGAGGGGGATTAACCGATTTTAATGCCAGCTCTCCGAATTCGTTCTCTATTGATATCCGCAAACGCGCCGCTTGTTGGTCTAAAAACGAACCGGTTCCTGCCGCACAGAGGGAGTTCATGGAGAAATCAGTGAGAGCGCCGTTTTTAAGGATGATTAACTTGCTGTCCTCACCTCCCATCTCTATGATGGTTCTCACCTCGGGATAATAATGCAGGATACCTTGAGCCTGAGCAATTACCTCATTAACTTTGCATCCGCCGAAATTCCTGACAGCCAACTCCGCACCGGAGCCTGTCACCGCCACGGTTTTTATTAAATCCGACGGAAAAATATCGGCTATCTCCTGCAGGATACTTCGAACGGTTTCCAATGGACGTCCCTGAATGCGAACATACTTGTCATAATGAAACCCGTAGTCATCGTCCAGCACTACGGCGTTGACCGATACCGAACCAATATCCAATCCAATATAAAGAGGATAATTATAGTCCGTCATTTCCTCTTCTTGCAGCTTTCGCTCTCCTTCCGAATGATAAAAATGTGCCGATTACCATCATAACCGTCCCCAGCCAAACCAGATTAATAAGCGGTTTTGTTGAGACCTGAAAATACAGCGTCTTCGATGCCTGCGGGTGATCTTCGCCGCCGAAACCCTCGAACAGCAGCGAAATCTTCCCCTGGTCTGCATTTATCCCCGCTATATTAACCATGCCGCCGAATTCGGTGACAGCCGGCTTGGATTCAAACCCGTTTGCGCCGCTGATTATAAGCGGCGAGACAATATACGAGCTATCCTCTGTGATTATTTTAATCCTTGCCGCCACCGATACCCCCCCCTCCACGGATTCATCCATCCGGGAAATAAATTCCAAAAACTCTACATCATAGCCGCCAACCTCTTTCGTCTCGTTTTTGGTGAACGTTATCGGAGGCGATTTCTCGGGTTCCTCCAACTGCCCCGGCGATATGTAAAGGTCGTACAACAGGTATTTCTTGATATACGGCGTCCTCACCTGCCCGCCTTCCGAATCGGTGAAATACATCTGAGCGGTGAAATTAGTATCACCTTTTTTGACAGCCATGTCTATACGTTTTTTGGCACTTTTGATCTGCTCCACATCCTTCAAGAGGAAGTCCCTTCCGAAAGCTTCTCCCCGTGTGTTTTCAGTGGCGAAAACCTGTCTGGTAACCGAATATGCGGAAGAACCGATAACGCCTATAATCATTACGGCTAATCCAATATGGGTCACCATGCCGGCTGTGCTCAAGAAATTCGCTTTTGCTCTTTCATAAAAGAGTATGGCATTAGCCCCGAGGGCAGCAGTGGACGTGAATAGTAAAATTAGATGTATAAAATCAACGCTTATGATTAATCCAATTATAATTGACAGAACCGGAAGTATCATCGTTTGCAGGATGCGTTTCTTAACCTGAGAATTACCCTTGAATTTCCATATCGCAAATGGAAACAGGCTCATGGCTATGGTCATAAATATCGCTAAAGGCAAATGGGTGTTTATATAGTACGCCATTCTCATCGCCGAGGCGTTGCCCAGAAAGCCGGTGATGATAGGCGCCGAGGTCCCCAGCAGAACAATCACTCCGGACAGCGCCAAAAAGAGGAGTGTGATAAATATAAAGAAATCGAGGGAGAAGTTCGATGTTGATGCTGGCGAGGATGGGATATCTCTGGAGCGGAATGCTAACAGCCCCAGCGAAGCGATTCCATAGAATCCCAATGATCCCAAAAGCCAATTGTTCAAGCCCAGGTCAACGAACGAATGAACCGAGAAATCGGCAAGCACGCCGGAACGGGTCAAGAAGGTGCCGTATAACACCAGTACAAACGCTGCCGAGGTCAGAAACAGATTGCTTTTGCGCATCGAACCGCGAGACCGTTCTATCAGCATACCGTGAAGGAGCGCCACCGAAAACAACCAGGGAACCAATGATGAGTTTTCCACAGGATCCCATGCCCAGTAACCTCCCCAGCCCAAAGTCTCGTATGCCCAGTACCCGCCGAGGAATATCCCCAAAAACAGCACCGCCGCCGAAAAGCCGACCCAGGGCATTGTCAACCGCACCCAGTTTTCATATCTGTTTTTTATCATTGCGGCGACAGCGAATGCGAAAGGAATCGACAGCGACGCGTAACCCACGAAAACTACTGGCGGATGAATAACCATCCAGAAATTTTGAAGCAGCGGATTCAGGCCGCGCCCGTCCGGAGGCACACCTCCCATTTTCGCAAATGGACTTTGAATAAACATCAGAACGAACAGGAATAACTGCGCCATGATAAATATGGGCATTATCAAAGACTCGTCCCTCCCCGACCTGAACAAAACCCATATTCCTAAAAGCGCGGCGAAAAACAGCCACAGCATGAACGTACCCTCCTGTCCGCCCCATAGCGCGGAAACCTTAAAATGGGTGGGAAGGTCCAGGCTGCTGTATGCGAAGACGTAGCGGTATTCAAATTGGTTGGTTAAAAATAAGACCAAAAGATAAACCATGGCTGCTACTGTCGCCGATGCGAATATCGAGTAAAATACCCGACCGATAACAGCATTCCCTGATTCGGTTTTATAGTTATATATATATGATATTATCGATAATATCGATGCGCCGAAAGCTATATAAAGTAAGATGTTTCCTAACATTAAACTCCGTCACCATGCCCTTCTTCATAATCCATCCCCTGATACTTTGATGGACATTTAACCAGTAGTTGATTTGATACGAAAACACCGTTTTCGTACCGTCCGATTGCGACGATTTTATCCGCCTGTTCAAAATTTCCCGGCTTCGGTCCGCCGGTATAGATTACCTTGAGTATATCCTGAGTACTCTCCTCGCGAAGAGTAAACTTCAACTCCCCGGTGGAAGAATCTATCTTGGAGTAGCCATCGACAAGCTCGCCGATAACCTGTACCGTCTTGTGAGATTGACGCGCTTGTGCGAAATCGACATAGGGCGTCATCTGCTCACCGAATGATGTCCAGGCGATGTATCCGAACACAGCTACTAAAACAACTGCGACTATTATTCTAACTTTCTTTACCATAAAACATCCACCCTAAGAGTGTTTAAGGTTTATCCGAAAAATTATCAATCTTTCTATCAAGCCTAAAAATGTAAAAAAATATCCCCAGCCAGACAATAAGAACTACGATCATAGCTATATAGTTGCCATCCATATCAGATTTCCTTTAACCTGTTTCGAAGAATCAACTCTATTCTCGATTGAAGTGAATACAGCCAATAGAATATTATTGCAAAACAAACCATTGATATCCAGAAAATCGCCGCAACCATTCCCGTAAGCTGCATCTCTCCGCCGGAACCGACAATAGTATCCTCAGGATGAAGCGAGGGATATATCCTCGGCACTACGAAAACCAAGAAGGGAACGGTTATAAACGCTAATATGGCATAAACGGCGGAAAGCGATGCGCGGCGTTCCTCATTGTCAAGCGCAGAACGCAACGCCAGATATGCGCCGTAAATCAAAATCAGGACAAAAATAGACGTTTGACGCGGATCCCAATTCCAGTAAGCTCCCCAGGCGGCTTTAGCGAATACCGCCCCGGAAATCGTTGCCAGAATGCAGAACATCAATCCCAGCTCCACTGACGAGGCAGAACGAAAATCGTGTTTTATTTCCTTAGTCTTCAGATATGCGATCGAATTATACAGAGCGAATCCAAAAGCTATAACCGAAATCAAAGCGGCGGGCACATGAAAATAAAATATCCGGGAAACCGAACCCAACTGACTTTGCGGCGGTTCAACTATCCAGGCGGCAATTATCACAGCGGACATGAAGATAAGTAAAATATATTTCATAATATACGGCATTTACGGACTCTATTCATTCCATATATATTCAAATAAGAACGTCGATGCAACTATCATAATCACCGGATATGAAATCAGCAGCTTCAAATCATTGGAAGCTGCGCCAAATGATCCTCCGGAAAAGGAAGTTTCTGTTGCACCGATTGCCGCCACCAATAGCGGCAGCAAAATCGGGAACGAAAGCGCCGCGAATAAGGCGCCTTTCATTGAAGATTTGGCGACGATGGCGGCAATTATGGTTGTAGTTCCCGCCAGCCCAATCGTACCAAGAACTATTACTAACAAAAACAAAATTAGGTTCCCGCAATCAACAGGTAACAATATAAAATATAATGGAATAAAAATCGATTCCAAAAGCAACATGAGTATGCAGTTAAAAATCAACTTACCGGCAAAGATAGTCAATGGTTCGGCATACAATTGGAGGGATATTATAGTTCTCGTTTCTTCTTCCTTAACGAATGACTGACTCAATCCGGATACGGCCGAGAAGAAAACCATCACCCACAGAAAAGCTGCCGAAAGGTCAGCCCTTAGGTTGAATCTCCCGATCGCGATACTGACAACCGTAAGTGTAACCAGCGAAAACATTATAAGCGCATTGAATGCGTATCTTGTCCTGAATTCCGAAACTATATCTTTATGTATCACCGCGGCTGCCGCCGCCGTAAAGCTTGATATGCTTTTCACCATATTTCAGATCTCGATCATCATTGGTGGCGATTACCAAAATACCCTGTTCCAATTGCCGTTGACAGACTTTATCAACAATCGACTGTCCCTGCTTATCCAAATTGGATGAAGGCTCGTCCAGAAAAAGTATGGGAGGCTTCTTCAGTAATCCGATTATATATTTAAAACGCTGTTTCATCCCTGAAGAAAAGGAGTGCAATCTATCATATCCTCTCCCTCCCAATCCAAACTCATGCAATAGGTTCTTAGCGCCCGACGTTGTATAGTATAGTCCCATCAGTTTTGAAAAAAACTGGATATTCTCCAGCGCTGTCAATTCGCCATATAGCTGAATCTCCGGAGAAACCAGTCCGATAGAATCGCGCCATCTCTCTTTATTCACTTTTATATTATCAATATGATATTCAATTCTCCCTTTGGTGGGTGAAAGTAATCCACAGAGGATTTTTATCAGGGTCGATTTCCCGGAACCGTTAGCGCCCGTTATTATCAAACCTCCCCGATATTCAACAACAAAGCTGAGGTCTTTAAATATACAATGCCCATTAAAGCTTTTGCTGACATTATCAGCGGTAATATTTATCTTCAAAATACTCTTAGCTTTTTAACAACGATTTCTATCACAATCTTAAAACTTACTACTTCATTGCCATACTAATCAAGTATTTTATGCTCCCGATGTTTTCGGTGATACTTAACCCGGATAATTCATGAAACCCATTAATCCGCAGCCGAAGGCATGTCCTCCGGGAGTTCAATAGAAGTAGAGCATTACGGATTGGAATTGAGTATCTCAAAGAAACGCCGGAAGCGCAAGGCTTTCGCTAACAATAACTAAATTTGTGAATAATACAGGTTAATCCTTTATTTATCTTTGAACGGCTCTTTAGTCGGTAAAGCGAATGAAACTCCGCGAGAAATCTAATCCTGCGGCGACCTCTGCTGCGTTTATCTGCCGCCATTCGGTTGCTTATCCGATCAGGCAGATTGCATCCGACAAGCTCATCAATAGGTGAATTGAACTATCCCACCGCCTCTAAACCGGGTCAATCGCGCGCTTATCTCTTATTTTAAAGCTGGTTTCAAATGATCCAATCAGATCAAGGTAGTGTTCAAGCAGGTGAATCAACAGGAATTTGCTTTTCACGGTCTCCTTCGCCTTTCGACCTATTTCACTACACAACTTCTTATCCTTCAATAATTGAATAACGCGTTCGGCTGTTTCTTCAACTGAGCTGACTAAGAAACCATTTTCACCATCTTTTATCTGGTGCTTGATCCCGCCGACATTTCCGCCGACTACCGGTTTACCCTTCCACATTGCCTCGGTTACCGTCAACCCGAAACCCTCCCGCTTCGATTTCTGAATAACCACCGCAGCCCTTCTCTGCAGCGCATTGACCAGCGCCGTGTCCTGATGGCTGAGTATGAGTAACCTATCATCGCATTCATCCAGCAATGACTTATAAACTTCCTCTCCTTCGGGATCATCGGTAGCTATGTTACCCAGCAAAACCAGGGTGCAATCAACCTCTTTTCTTATCAGCTTGAATGCTTCGATAACTCCTTCCGGATCTTTCCATTTATCGAATCGGGATATCTGGGTAATTATTGGAAGGTCGGTGGGGATTTTATAATGCTCCATCCTGTCGTCAATTTCCTGTTCGCTAAAATCCTTGTTCTTGATGGAAAACGGATTGATCGCGGGCGGGAAGAAGAGCTGGGGAGTTTCCAAATCTCTTTTGTATTCCTCCAGGGAAAGGACCACGGCGTCATATTTTTCAATAAAGCGGGTGAGATAATTCCATAACTCGGGGTTAGGATCGGTTAGATCGATATGGCATCTCCATATCCAGGGACCCCGTTTCCGGTAGTGATTGATCATCGGTAGAGGCTGCGGATCGTGGATGATAACGATATCGTGCTCCAGGTGATTGCGTATCGCATTCTCAAGTATAGTTGATTCGTATATCTCTTTTTTCCTTTCGCTGAGATTGATATCGCCCCCCTGCAGGGCGTTATGAATCTTCTTTGTAATGCCGAAGTAATCAGGCGATCCCTGCAAAACACGCCATCCTGTCTTAATTCCCACGCTGTTCATCAATATTACAAACGATGACAGCACCTCGGCTACGCCGCCGCCGTAATACGTTGAATTTATATGAGTAATGTGCAAATCCCTTAATGGCTCCGCTTTGTCCAGTATACGCTGCACGATCTCCGCCCCCACAATTGATTCATAATCTTCAATATTGACAATTTCCTTTCTGATCATCCAAAACCACTCCTTTCGTAATATATTTAATTCCGGTTATATTCGGCTGAAAAAGATATTCTCCGAGTTATTCGCCGCACCAATAGTATAACTCACTTCTTGTGAGAATAAAATCATTTTTTTAAAGGGAAATTTAAAGGGGAAATTGATAGATTCTATGAATCAATACTTTGGATTCTCCGTATATTTTGAAAATGCTTCAATTCTCGCGCAAGGAGTATAGTGTATGAATAGACAGTATTATATATTGCTGATTATTGTGATAGGTATTTCCATGATCGGGGGGAGATCCGGTTACGCATACACCGACGAAGAGATTTCCAAGATCAAGATTATAATTAATTCGGATTACTTTAGAGTGGTGGTTGAAAGAGAACAGGGGGATACCGAGAGCTTTAGCGCCAATCCCGAGGATTTGGAATCATTCATCGGGGGGATAAAAGTAAATGAAAGAGTTAGTATCAATGATGATGGGTTGATTATCGATGGGAACCAGGTCTCCCGGGAGAAGCTGGAGTCGGTAACGATTGAGAAAACGGCGGACTCCCCCTGGCGGATGGATATCAGGTCGTATTTAAGCCGCTATATCGATGGATCAACCAATATCCAGTACACCAAATCCGAAAAGGATGCCTGGTTATTCTCCGGTATCGTGATTGTTGATACCGATGATATAGTCGAAGGTTCGGCTATTTCAATTATGGGAGATGTGGAGGTGTATGGGAAGGTTAAAGGCGATGTGGTCTCGGTTTTCGGCGATGTATTCCTCGATTCCACAGCAATCGTCGGCGGAGATGCGGTAGCCGTTGCCGGAGAGATAATCACCAATGAAGGAGCCGACATAGCAGGCAGACCTTTCTCCGCAGACTTTTATCCCGAGATTCCCAGGCTGCATATAGATGAAGAAAAGAGCATGGAGTTTAATGTACTCGGGCGATATAACCGCGTTACTGGATTGGGCTCAGGCGCGGAAGCAAAGTTTATCGATCGCTCCTATGCGCTGCCCCGCCTGGAAATGAGGGGAGGATATGCTTTCGCTCTGAAGAGATGGCATTACCATTTCGGTTTCGAACAGCAGTTCTTCGATTATTACGCCTTTTTCTTCGGGGGAAGTTTCTACAGATTGTTCGACAACTCCGACCGCTGGATTATCGGCGATGAGGAGAACTCATTGGCGGCATTCTTCTTGAGAGAGGATTTCAAAGATATCTATCAGCGCGAAGGTATCAGTCTGTTCGCGGAGCAATGGCTGGGATACATTCAGCGATTCCAGATCGAGTACTTTATGGATAACTACGAATTGCTGAATAAGAATACCAACTGGTCATTATTCGGGGGAAATAAGGATTTCAGGGATAATTATTCGTTTATCCCGCCCGGCAGTCGGTATCTGGATAGTTTCGATGGAGATTTGCGAAGCCTGGTTTTCAGCTATGAATTGGATACTCGCAATCGAGAACGTATGCCGGAATCAGGATGGTTCGCGTATTTGGAGTACGAACAAGCCGGCGGCGAATTGGGTGGAGACTTCGAATACGAACGCTGGTGGATAAACCTGCAGCGGCTCCAGCCGCTTAGCTATAGGCAGCATTTGAATATGCGGCTGGTGGGGGGGTATTCCGAAGATGAACTGCCGTTGTTCAAACAGTTTTTCATCGGCGGCATAGGTTCATTGAGAGGTTTTGACTACAAGGAGTTCGGCGGGAATCGGATGTTTTTGGCGAATGTCGAGTACGTGGTAAACTTCACTGACTTTTTCGAGGGAATCATATTTTATGATGTCGGGAAAGCCGCATATGGCGATGATGCATTCAGGGATGAGGAGTTTCACGCCAACCTGGGCGTCGGACTGAGATTCTGGGAGAGTATGAGAATCGACTTCGCCAAGCCGATTGACGAGGATGATGACGACCTGAAGATTACGGTGAGAGCGTCGGTTCCATTCTAACATAAAATACATAATAATCAAGGGAACAAAGCGTCAAAACTCCTCCGCCTGGTAAAAGACGGGGTGTGTTGAATCCGCATCAACGCCGCCGGTTGGCGCTCCAGCGCCGACGGATTGTAAACATAAGTTGGCGTCAGGTCAGGCGACCTGACGCCACATTTGATAAGGCGCGGTCCCGATTTTTTCGGGAACGCCATATCTTGTTATCCTCTTGAGAGCATACAAGCGTCGATTTCATCCCGCATTCTTCGGGATGAAATTGGGGTGTGTTTTGTGAATGCGGTTGGCGGGCGTCCTCATCCGCCAAAGTCAAGTATAAAACAAGGCATACGGGTTTACACGCCTGTGGCGTGGACGTATGCCTTGCACCATCGTTTGACATTTTGTCTAACGACTAAAACTATTCACTAATGACTATTTGAGCAATGTCATCCGCTTGGTGATAACTTCCTCCCCGGCTTCCAACCTGTAGAAATATATACCGCTGGAATAATTCGAAGCATCCCAGCTTAATATATGCTCTCCTGCTGTCATTGCTCCTTCGTGCAAAGTAACAACGTTCTGACCCAAAATATTGTAGACATCAACTTTCACGTTATCGGGCTTCGGTATGCTGAAGCTGATTGTTGTCTGAGCATTGAAAGGATTGGGATGGTTATTGCTGAGACTGACCACGTCGGGCATCCCGGATACGTTATCAAACCAATAACTCTGACTCCAATCGTCAAGCGAAGTTTGAGCGCCGGAATCTATTACGGTGAACTCGAAGAAAGTCGAGTCTGTAATATTCGAAGGATAGTCACCTACATAAGCGATATATTTATAGGTTCCGTTAGGAGCGAAGTTCGGCACGTTTTGCCTGACGGTGGTATTCATTGTCTGATTCGCCTGAATCGGGATGTTATTATATCGATGAAGGGGACCATAAATCCCATAATCGGGAACATCGAGCATAATCCACACATCCACGGTCTGCTGGTAATTATCGTTGTTATCCAGCATGCCGGTATAGGTGAACCAATCTCCCGCTTCAATCTCGATAGGATACTCTTCCGGGTACATATATATCTGCAAACCGCCGATGCTGTTATTGAACTCCACATCCTCGCTCTCAATGGCGGAATTGCCATATTCATCGGCAGCTTCGATATATATCCTGTAACTGCCATCCGGATAGTCGGCTGTGGGGAATGCCAGGTCCTTTTCCCAAAGTTCAACTATCGAATCACCATTACTATTAGTTAAAGAATGGTAATAATTCCGCTCAGTATCCATCCAGGAGGATGGCTGCAGCGTATAATCGCGTTTGAAAATAGTAGCGGCATAGGGCTCGTAATTTCCTCCATCGTAGAACGGATAGGAATGGTCGAGTCTATGCCCCATGGTTCTGGGGAACACAGTGATATTCTCGGGAAGCTTCTCCACCCAATAATAGGTTTCGAATGCCGGCTGCTGCCATTCGGACTCCCCGATATAGTCTACGACTTTCGCGATTATGTCGATATCGCCGTGCAAATTATCCGGCTGGAGATAATTGCTGGTTTCATTGGCGCAATATGCAAACTTAGAGTAACCGAAAACATCCTCGAAGTAAGGGGGATCAATATCAGTGTCCGGCTGCAGGGCGCGCAACGGATTGAAATTAATGCCCCATTCGTTATCCCAATATTCCCAGACGATTCCTTCATCGTGAATTTCCACGAAATGTATATGTCCCCAATCCCAGCTCCACTGAATGATATCGCCGAGATAGGTGTGGATCTGAAGATAATCGCCGACGTCAACCGGTATAGTACTCTCAATAAGATGGGCATACAACCAGCCGTCGGAATATCCCGGTTCCTGAACCGGACTTATCGCAACCCGCCAGTAAGCATCGCCGCCAATTGTAAGCACGCATTTCACATACCCTTCCTGAACGGAATAAGTCGGTTCGGCAATCGGCACTATCATATCCAATCCCTGATGGAGGTAGGAGTAATCTCCTCCCCATCCGCCCATGTGCTGTTCATAGTAATTCCATACCGTATGCATTTCATCGAAAGGTACAAAGGGCCAGGGAATTGTATCATACTCCGATCCGCTGTCCGGTGTGGGGGGATTATCAAAAGTTTGATATCGTTTAAAAGCCTCTTCGCTTTGGGCAATGATGTCGCCATCGTGATTGTAAGTTCGCAAGATACCCTTCAGAATTCCATCTGCGCGATACTGGACACCAGCATATAGAAAACCATCGGCTACTGCGAGGTCGCGGAATGACAATTCATTCTCGACATCATCTTCATAAAGCAAATTTCCGGAATCCAAAGCGAACGTTTTGAGTTTAGTTTTATCGATAGCAGCGACGAGGTTATGCTCGTTGGATATCTTTACATCGCGAGTATGCCAGAAACCGGTTTCCAATGTCTTCAGCAACTCGCCATTGGAGTAGATCCGGAGGTAATCCTCCGAGGCTATTGCCAGGTATTCTTCATCTTCTGAAATATCAAATTGAAATCCCGGAGGATATGATTGCGTCATTCCATCCGACACGGAAACGATATTCAATTGATTCGAATTACCGACGCCGAATTTATTCCCCGTCGGAGAGAATCCAAAAAGCGATGCGCCGAGGTAGGTCTTTGAACTTAGCTTGTTCCCGGAAGGTGAGTATAAATGAATGGTTAACTCACCTTTGTAATGGCGCCTGTGATCCATAAAAGCTAAGTAACCTGAATTGGAAATGTAGAGATCTGAACCGGGAGCCAGCTTCATGGAAAAAAGCTGCCTATTCTCCTCATAGAATCTGAAGTTATTCAACTCACGGACTTCATCTCCGACGCGTCCTATATCATAGTCGCACCAAAATTTACCATTGTCCGAGAAACGTTTCGCCTCGGGATTCGGGGAATTGAAAGTAAATTTACCGGTGTGAGACAGGCTGATATTATACGAAGCTAAGTCCGCAGAAATCAAACATGAATTCAGCATTGGCGCAAATAAATAAACTGCCATGATTAAGCCCGCCCAAAACTTACATACGGTCTTCATATTTATCCTCCGTTTTTAAATTCAAACACGCTCCCAATTTCACCATCATTGGGAGTTGGCGAAGATCATACATAAGAAAACCGATAAATACGAATCTGTCAAGCTGGAATTGGCCTATGAGGGCAATTAATTCAATTTCCTAATCGGTTTTTAAAATTTCTTTAATAACGCCGTATCGAACGCCGCCATCGGAGACGAAAAATGTTTCAAAACCGAAGTAGGTAATGCATGTTTCAAGGATTAGCAAACCCGCCAAAATAATGTCAGCGCGTTCGGGATTAACATGAAGAATCCGCTTACATTCTCCCAAATCCGATTCTCTAATTTTATTGATCAGGTTATTCAGCTCGTTAAGAGGGAATTGGCTGCCGTGCACTTTCTCACTGTTGTATTCGTCCATGCCGAGGATAACGGCGGCGGTTGTGGTTGCTGTTCCGCCTGAGAATACAATAGAGCTTTTCGAGTCGATATTGTCGTGGACAGTTGATGAAAGTTGATCTTTAATGTAATCTCTGATGCTTGTTAAATCGGTGTCCTTGGGTGGTAAATCACTCGGGAATCTCTCGGTTAAATACACCGCTCCCAGGGATAAGCTTTTTAAAACCAGATTAAGGTCGGCATCCATATAAGAGATTTCAGTAGAGCCGCCGCCGATATCAGCAACGATGCATTCTGAGTCGATAAGATTTAATCCCCGCAATGCGCCCCTGAATGCATATTCCGCTTCCTGTTCTTCGGAGAGAATCGCTATCTTAAGATCGCATTCATCGTTCACCAGTGTTAAAAATTCATCAGCGCTACCTGCATCGCGGAAAATTCTGGTGCCGATCCCAACAGTTTTATCAACATTAAACCTCCGAACCTCGCCCAGTAACCGTTGCAATGCCTGAATACTTTTCTTCATGCTGTCGGGATGAAGCCTTCCGGTTCGCGGGAAACGATAACCTAAACGTGGCTCTTCTTTATCCTGATAGATTATATCGAATCCTCGCTCAGTCTTCTCAGCGATGGTCAAAAGGATACTATTGGTGCCAAAATCAATAACGGCTACTCTCAGAATATACCTCTTCTTTGAACAGCGAAACCGGTGAACTGCTCCCGGAGATAAATACCATCTTCCTTCATGGGAAGATAAAGCAATTTACCCGGATGGAAGTTTATCTCCGGCATTTCATCGGACCGATTCCATCTATGAAATGAATTGGTTGCCGTTCCAAAAATCAAGTAAAACCATATAGCTCTTGCCATCTGAGCGGCTTCATCCTCCGGCAAAGTAGCGGGGACAGAACTGAATCTCAGCCTTTTGCTGGTCGTGAAATTGGGCTGGGATTGCGTAAGGCGAGATGATAACTTCCAGAGAGAACGGGGATTACGAGCCGAAAAACCGGGAACGAAGAACCTGAATATTCCATCTTCGGAATCATCGACGAATACCGATAACTTGTTTCTGAAAAGTATCTGCGCTTGATGGTAAGTCAGGATGCTGCCTTTGCTGTTAAATGATGCATTGAATTGCCAGAACGGAAAGAACTTCACATTGTTATCATTATTGAAATCGACATAGGATATCTCGATCTGGCGCAGTCTATCGCCGTCGAGATACCAGCCTCGCCAGCAGTTCTGACAGGTATATACAACCGCATTCTTACCGGCAGGCAAATCGGCTCCGCAATTTGGACAATGATGAGGAAAAATCTTAACTGAACCTACGCCATCGAAGTCGCTATGTGAGTAAAAGCCGCAAAATTCATCCTGACCGCAGGTAATACCTCTTTTGGAAACACCATCGACCAATAACCACCAGGCGCCTGTTCTATTGGTGAATTGCGACACCCATACCGGAAAATAGATCAGCGTTAATTTCTCGCCGATTAATTCCTGGCAGCATACGTTTTTTTTGCGATACACGCCGAATGCGTTGTTATAAGCCATCTCGCGCGCCGCATCCAATGTGATCTCCGGTTTTATGACTTCGGCACTTTTAGCCAATTTCGTCGGTAATTGAGGATGAAGCTCCATCACCTGGCTGCGCATCCCCATTATGATGTGATTTATCAACTCTTGATTGACGCCGGGGAAGTTGATGTCAAACGGTTTTGAATCTACTTTTACCTTTTTCTCGGTTTCCAGTGACACTCCATCGGAAAACGTATATGTAACGGCCTCGGCTCTCAGTTGATATATCATCCCCTTGAAACGCCAGAAAGGAATAAAAAAAAGGCGGCTATCAACGAACGATTTGGGTAGGTCGATGCCGGAGCGCTTGCAATATCGTTCGGTGACGAATTTCACACTTCGTTGATTCAACTCCGTGTTCAGATAAAACTTCAGTATTTTCTGAGGCGATGTGATAAGGAGCACCTTGGAACAGAAGGGGCATTTAAAGGAGTAGCTCCCTTCGGGGACCTTGAAAGGACTTCCGCATTGCGTGCAGTTAACGACAATTTGAATCTGGTCTTGCATCGTCAGAGATATTAGGCGGTTTCCCGATTCCTATTCCGTTTTATTCTCGATATTCGCCCCGCACTCTACACAGAATTTAGCTCCGGCGGGATTCTCATGATTACATTCGGGGCATACAGCTTTTTTCTTCTCCAGTTTATGCCCGCAGGCGAAACAGAAATTAGCTTCCACCGGAAGGTCAGCGGAGCATTCCGGGCAGCGGTTCATTACAGCCATAGCTGCGCCGCATTTATAGCAGAAGCGGGAATGTTCGGGAGTATCCACGCCGCATTTGGGGCAGGTTATAGTCGGTAGGTCAACCTGTTTGAGGTCAGTGTCCGGCGCGAGAGTTTTGGATAATATGCCCGGAACTATCATCCCCACGCCGGCGCCCATTCCCATGCCGGCGCCGGCCTGAGTAAATCCGCCGGAACTTTCACCTATCGCTTTAGCCAGTGAAAACTTAAGGAATTTATCCAGATTGCCGACCGCTTTCATACCGGATTTCTGGTCGATCATCTTCTGGACTTCATCGGGCGGGGTCAGCGATGTGATATAGAAATCAACCAGCTCGATACCGTATTTAAAAAACTCGTCCTTAATTCGTACTTTTGCTTCAACCGCCAGCTCATCATACTGCCGGGGCAGATCGAGGATCGTATCCAGTTTCTCTCCAAAGAGATCATTTAGACGGGAGACAACAATATCCCTCAGATAATCTTCGATTTCGGCAGTGGTAAATACAGCTTCACGCCCTACGATTGTATTTAGAAAAAGCACCGGTTCTGAGATCCTGCAGGAATATACACCGTATCCCCGAAGGCGCACCAGCCCCAGTTCGCTATCACGAAAGGCCACAGGATCTTTGGTTCCCCATTTCATATCGGTAAACAGCTTGGTATTGATAAAATACACCTCGCAGCGGATAGGTGATTTGAATCCCCACGGCAAAGATAATAACCTGGTAATAATCGGTAAATTCAAGGTGGAAAGCGTATGCTTTCCTGTGCCGAAAACATCGCATGCTTTACCGGACACGTAAAATGCCGCTGCCTGTGAATCACGCACGACAAGCTGTGCGCCTAACTTTATATCCGCCGATCCTTCTTCCGGAATGCGATGGATCATCTCGTTGCCTGTCGGATCCATCCATTCAATGATTTCCATAAATAAACCCATATCGCCTCCTGGAACTTGCTCTTATTTATTTAAGTATCGGCAGAAATAACGGTTCTCTTTCTTAATTAGCGCTACGAGGATATGTTTATAACAGTACCCCATTGAATTCTGTGATTAACTATAAAGAGTAATCCTTGGGCTTCGCCTTAGGACTAAGCATACCGCCCGAGGTATTCGAGGGCGAATGCCGCGCACGGACAGCAGGGGGGATTACTTCGCTTCATTTGCATTGGCGGATGAGGCGAGGCAGTTACGATGCGTTTCTGGCTTATGGCGTTCAGAAAAACATTAGTCGAAAAATTGATTTGCGATTTATTATTGATATATATATGTTTAGGGAATAGAACGAAATAGAGTTGTCTTTTGAGCAGGAGGAATAAATGCCTAATAATCCATGGAATGTCGATCCAAAACAACAGGCGGTTCGCGAAGAAGTGCGCGCGTTCTGCAAAGAACATGATATAGTGAAGAAGGGCATCGAATTAGACCGTCGCCCGGAACCGGCGCAGTTTCCCTTTGAGTATTTCGATGTAATTGCTAAAGCCGGTTTCCCGAAATATTCATACCCATCCGAATACGGCGGAGGCGGCAAGAGCGGCCTTGAATATAACACGATGATCGAGGAGTTCGCATATCACGACCCCCCGACATCACTGTTAATCTCGATTCAGCAGTTAGCAGGACAGCCAATTATACATTTCGGAAATGACTACCTTAAGGAGCAATACCTGAAACCAGCCGCCAATGGCGATATGATAATGTGTTTCATGCTGACCGAACCGGAAGCGGGCTCCGACGCCTCTAACCAGAAGACCGTAGCTGTCGAAGACGGCGATAATTATATCGTCAATGGTGAGAAGATTTTCATTATGCACGGCGATGTTGCCGAAGCCGGGGTACTTTTCTGCAAAATCCAGGAGGAGGGAATTAAGGATCGTGTCTCCACAATGGTAGTAGATCTGAAACAGGAGGGCGTTACTCAGCGCACCCTTGAACACAAGATGGGCATGAGATGCGCAACCACCGGTCATATCAAGCTTGAAAACGTAAAGGTTCCCAAGAAAAACCTGCTTGGCGAGAAAGGTAAAGGATTCCGTTATGCCATGATGACCCTGGATGGAGCGCGAATAGGTATCGCGGCGCAATCTGTAGGTATCGCTCAGCGCGCTTTCGACGAGGCTGTAGAATATGCCAAGAAACGTACCGCCTTCGGCGCGCCTATAGCCAAGCTTCAGGCTATACAGTGGATGATCGCCGATATGTCCTGTCGTCTGGAAGCGGCGAGAGCTTTGACTTACAAATCAAGCGTAATGTGGGACAATGGAGAGAAATTCGGCACTCAGGCGGCTCAGGCTAAGCTGTACGCATCAGAAGCCGCCGGCTTCTGCTGCGATAGAGCAATCCAGATCCACGGCGGCTATGGATATATCGAAGAGTTTTCCATAATCGGTAAGCTTTACCGCGATCAGCGCGTTACCGAGATTTACGAGGGAACATCGGAGATCCAGAGACTGGTTATAGCAACAGGTCTGCTTAGATAATTATAATTGTCTGAGCGGTTTTTAATATAAATGGTATTAGTATGGCGGAAGATATTTTCGCCATACCGCTAATCTTTGGGAGATATGTTTTATTTGCCGGGCAAGCATTTAGCTGATAAGCGCTCAGCGGTAAGCGGCATTTATGATAATCCATATACGGGTCTGAATAGACCGTTACTAATTTTCAATAAGGAATATTTATGCAACTTGGAAATATTGAAGTAATTCCACTCTATGAAAATCAGTTTCGCATCGATGGCGGAGCAATGTTCGGTATTATACCGAAGAAAATATGGCAGAAGATCAGACCTGCTGACGAGGACAACTTTATCTGGCTGGATATGCGCCCTTTACTGATCAAAGCGGAGGATCAGAATATCATCGTGGATGCCGGAATCGGCGATGCGATAGACGATAAAACCAGGAAGATATATGGGATCACCAAGCCATCGGAATTAGTTCCATCCCTGAGGAATGCCGGTTTGGAACCGGAGGATATCGATTCAATAATATTTACGCACTTGCATGCCGATCACGCCCTTGGCGGGCTAACTCGTGATGATAGCGGCAATGTGGTGAAGGTTTTCCCGAATGCCAAGTATTATGCCCATAGATTCGAGATAGAGGATGCCTTGGAAACAAACGAACGCACCGCCGCCACATATCTGCCCGAATTGTTAAAGCATTATGAAGAGGTTCAGGCTATCGACAACGACGGGCAGTTGTTCGATTCGGTATCGGTACACCGCACCGGAGGTCACACCAGAGGACACATGGCAATACTGGTTCAGTCCGAGGACCAATCCCTGGTTTATCCGGGAGATATTATTCCTACTACCGCCCATATAAAAGCGCCTTATGTGGGAGCGGTGGATATGTTTCCATTGGAATCAATGCAGCAGAAGAAGGCGATGATCGCGGAATGCTTAAAGAATAATCATTATGTCGCATTTGATCACGATGCGGATATTACAATCGGAAAGTTCGAACAAAAGGATAATGATATAGTACCTGTAACTGTGGAGAGAGCGTAATGAAAAAATTCTTCATCATAGCTTTGGTAGCGCTGTTTGCCATAATAGTAATCATGCGGTTGATTTTCAAGGATGCCGTGGAATGACCGGTGATTAGCAGTCTCGGACTGGGGCCGGTTTTATCACGATTATGCATCAGTAAATATTTCTCCAACTTTTATTTTCTATCTTGACAGACGACCGCTTCTGGTTTAAAGTTTGCCGAGTGTACTGACAGCATTTTCGGAAACTTCAAACGGAGTTCATCGATGAGAATCATTAGCTTTACAGTCTTGATAATATGTATAGTCGCGGGATTTGCGTATACGACAGGTTTCTCTCAAGATTATTACAACCGGAGCGATGATTATAGTAACTATCCGGCAGGGAGGGTTGAGCGCAGGATTCTTATAGACGCAATCACCGCGGGTATGCTGCCTCGCGCCTCGTTTGATTTCGATGTTCGCACATTTTCACATGGAGGTGTTCAAGCGGGCGTCAATGTCGGGATCCTGGATCAAATCGATATCGGTCTTTCTTACGGCGCAGGTCAGCTATTGTCGGTACAGCATCCCGATTGGAATCCGAACATGGAGTTTTTACTCAAATTCCGGTTGCTGAAAGAGAGTTACTCTAATCCCGCGCTCACCTTTGGCTATAACTCCCAGGGAAGCGGCTCCTGGGATGAGGAAAACAATCGATACGCGGTCAAGTCGAAGGGATTCTTCGTGGTGGTTACGAAATCATTTTTAGTATATCGAAATGTGATGTCGTTCACAGCGGGGATGAATCTCAGCATGGAGGATCGCGACGAGGACAAAGACCCGTCAGGATATTTCGGATTATATACGCAGATAAACAATGAGCTTTATCTTATGGCGGAATACGATCTGGCAATTAATGATAATACTCGCTATGATATCTATGGTTATGGGCGCGGATATTTAAATGTCGGCTTGGAATGGGCGCTAACGCCTTCGGTTTCAATCGAATTCCACTTTAAGGACTTACTTCGCAATCGCGATATCCCATCATTCGATCGTGAAGTGCGATTGCTCTATATCGAGCATTTTTAATAATTTCGGTTAACCGGGTTATAAAGAACAGGGAATAGCCGATCAATAATCTATATAGCCGATCGCTTTCAGCTTCTCGATTAATTCCGAATCCAATTCACGTGTCTGGGGTGCAATCACATTATCCTTTGTAATCTCCCCAGCCAAAGAATCGATATCTCTTAATCTATTCAACACGCCATCGTATTTCGGATCGCCATATAGATTTTCCATTTCAGCAGGATCATTAATGCGGTCAAAGAGGTTCTTTTCAGGGAAAATACCGCGCGGGTCTATAGGAACGCCTCTGTATTCCTGCATTTTCAGGGTTGAGTAACCGCTGTCCACCTCCATTAATTTAAACTTCCTTGTTGCGATACTGTGAATGCTGTAAGCGTCTACTTTATCGCCAATGTTCCCATTTATGGCTTGTGAAATCACGAAATTCCTGGAGGAATCACGGTCCACAAGACTTTCGCCGAACCAGGCTTGCGGGATTCTAATATCCATTAAATCTAAAATAGTCGGGGCTATATCGATTTGCGCCACTAATGAAGAGTCAATCGCGCCTTCTTTCTCGATCCGGGGAGCCTTGATAATCAGGGGAATATGGAGAACTTCGTCATACATTGACGAACCATGTTCCCACAGGTAATGCTCGAAGAACTCCTCCCCATGATCTGCAGTAAAGACTATCATGGTGTTATCGTAAATTCCTTCACTTTTTAGAAACTTAATCAGCTTCGCAAAATGCTTGTCGAAAAACTCAATTTCTTCCTTGTAGAGGCGTACAAAACGATCAACATCCTCTTCGGAGTGGCCATGTATATAGGGAATCACGCGCTCGCCCTTATAGGGATGATCGTGGTACGGGGAATGTGAGTCCATATAGTGCAAATAAAGGAAAAATGGCGTTTTGCCGCTCATTTTCAGCCATCTAATAACCATGTCAGTGGTAACCTTCGCATTACTGAACATACTCTTGAAAGCCTGCAATCTCGGAAACATGCTAATCAACTCCGGTAATAGCAGTTTCAACAACCTTAGTTGAGGCGCCTCTCTATCGTAAGGGACGGCAGTCATTTTGCCCTTTAAATAGTAAAAATCATCGAATCCCTGGTCAAAACCGGTCTCGGTTTGAACATGAGGATTCGTACTGAAACCTGCGGTAGTATAGTTATTATCCGCTAACACCTCCGGCAGCGTGATTAATTCATCCGGCATGGAGGCATTATACCATAGAACGTTATGTACATCGGGCCACGCAGATGTGAGAAGGCTGACGGTTGCAGGTTTAGTCCAGTTGCTGTTTGCGTACACATCCTGATATGTTATCCCTTCCCTGGCAATTTCCTCGATAGTAGGTGTTGCGATATCCGCGCCATACACAGATACGAAGTCGTGTCTCAAACAATCCAGAACACATACGATTACATTCGTTTCTTTCGGCTCAGTCGATAGTAGGTCTTCCTTGTCTATTTCCAATGATGATACCAGCTTGGGCGTGGTCAGTAGTAATACCGATGCGATTATAAATACAGCAAGATATAGTGAAAAAAGCACGGCAGCAGGATAACCGGTGAGTCGGTTTAAGAGGGAAAACACCATTATAGCAATTTTATATACTATCACGAATGAAATAGCCGAGATTAGTATGAACGCCGGAATTTCAATGATCATCGAAGCCATTGCCCCATAAACTTTGTTAAGCACCAAGAGGGCGAAGTAACCGATGGAGCAGCTAATCCCCAATGAAGCCGAGACACCAAACAGCTTATCCTTTGCCGGAGTTATACCGAGTAATCGCGATATGATTATGCTCAGCACACCGACTATTAAACCTAACAGCAATCCCAGAATCCCATAGTACAACATTCCATAAAATGGTAATACTAATTTGCTAAGATTGTGCGAAATGGTCAGTTGAATTGATTCCGCTAAACCGAAAAATCCAAGTCCGACTATCCCGCCGATAATAGATGCGGATAAACTATCAATAATCGAATTACTAAGTTTGGTCGACATAATAAGCTAAAAGTCCCTCCTATTATGGGTTGCTGTTCCTGGTTCAATCGTTCATGCATACCTAACGTAATATAACGTATTAATAGAATATTGCAAGAAGAACCTACAGAAATTAATAACAGCGGACGAAACTCAGTAGTTCTTTCTCCCCCCCTCTCGAATTCCTTGCTCTTTAGCCCTGATAATTCATAAAACCCATTAGTCCGTAGACGAAGGCTTGCCCTTCGGGAGTTTAATAGAAGTAGACCATATACAGATTGGAATTGAGTATCTCAAAGAAACGCCGGAAGCGCAGGGATTTCCGCTCTGCTGAGACCAACTTTTCCGAACACCGATGGTTATTCAATCGACTGCATTAGGCTGCATGAATTGGCTGATTGTTGACAAACCTTGCTCGACACCGATTGGCGCTGTTTTCAGTGATGCCTTGCATTTATCGATTCGCAGTCCCCCTTTGGAAGGTCTGTTAGCTGATTGCCCGATCTGCTCGGTTAATACCGGAATTATTAATTCGGGATCATATTCGAAGAACCGAGCTATCCTGAAGGCAAAATCGAACCGGCTGAGGTAATCGGCGCCTGCGAAATGCAGGGTTCCTTGGAAGTCGATTTCGATCATCTCGGCTATACCGTCCGCGAGATTATCCGCAAGGGTGGGATTATTCATCTGATCGGTAACTACCGTAAGAGTCTTTCCCAATTGCAGTCCCTTTATCACCCAGTCCACGAAATTAGGACGAACACCGATCCCATACCCATAAAGGACATTGGTTCTTACAATTATATAATCATTCAACTCTTTCTTTATCGCTTCTTCCGCCAGTAACTTGGTTTGACCGTAATACCCGATAGGATCGGGTGTGTCATTCTCCGAATAGGGACCGTTTTTGCCGTTGAATATGTAATCCGTTGACAACTGCACCAGTTTGATTCCCCGCCGGGCGCAGATATCAACCATGCTTTCCACAGCGCCCGTATTTATTCTGTAAGCAGCGGACTTATTTTGCTCGCAGCCATCAACATTGGTGTACCCGGCGCTGTTAACTATACATTCGGGTTGGAATTTATCAATGATGGAATCGAGTTGCCCGGAGTCGGTCAAATCCGCCGGAAAATACTCTATGTCAATTGAAAGATCAGGCAAGTTCGGCAGTAGATCCACACCTCCTATTGTCCGATCTTTCAGCGAAACGATCAGCTTCTGTCCCAAAAGTCCGCAGCATCCGGTAATAAGTATGTTGTTCATAATGATTCCCGCTGAAGATAATGCTTTTCGTAGTACTTGAGATACTCCCCGCTGCGAACCTTCGCCAACCATTCCTGATTATTCTCATACCACTCGATAGTGTTTCTCAGCCCCTCTTGCAGATCCATCGATGGTTCAAAACCGAGTTCCTCTTTAATCCTGGAAGCATCGATAGCGTATCTGCGATCATGCCCGGGACGGTCTTTAACATGCGTTATCAGGGAATTCGGTTTGTTGAAATAGTTAAGGATAAACTCGGTAATCCATAGGTTCTCCCGCTCGCTATTACCTCCGATATTATAAACTTCACCCGGTTTACCTTTATGCAGTACCAGATCGATAGCTCTGCAGTGGTCAAGAACATAAATCCAGTCCCGCACATATTTCCCATCTCCATAAATCGGAAGCGGTTTATCTTCCATAGCATTCGCTATGAATAACGGTATCAGCTTTTCCGGGAATTGATAGGGCCCATAGTTATTGCTGCATCGAGTAACGATCACAGGGAGATCGAATGAGCGATAATAGCTTAATGCCAGCATATCCGCCGAAGCTTTGGATGCCGAATACGGGGAGTTTGGACTCAACGGAGTCTTTTCAGTGAAACACCCGTCATCGCCGAGGGCTCCATAAACTTCATCGGTGGAAATCTGGATGAATGAGGAAACGCCGAATTTCATTGCAGCCTGCAGTAACACCTGCGTACCCACTACATTAGTTACGATAAAGACCGATGCATCGTCCAGTGAGCGGTCCACATGCGATTCGGCGGCGAAGTTTATGATTGCATCTATCCTGTGATTACCGATGACCTCGCGCACGGCTCTCACATCGGCGATATCGCCCTGAACGAAGTGATAATTCTCTCGATTTTCCACATCGGATAGATTATCGAGATTACCGGCATAGGTAAGTTTGTCGAAATTTACAATATCATATTCGGGATATTTCCCAATCATGTACCTGATAAAATTAGCGCCGATAAATCCGGCGCCGCCGGTGACCAATAATCTCATACCTAACCGTCCTTTCTGCTCCAATCATAAGGTATTTCATCGGAATGGGCCGGTACCCGATATTCGTCAGGATTCTCGTAATCGTATAACTCGGTGGGGAAGTTTATTACTATCGCTTCCGTATCGGAGATACACTTGAATCCGTGCATCACGCCTCTCGGGATTTTCAATATCGAGGGATTATGAACACCCATGAAGAATTCGTTAACCATGCCCTTTGTCGGGGAATCCTCTCTTCCATCATATAATACTACTTTCATCATCCCTGCCACTACTACGAAATGATCGTCCTGGAGTTTATGATAGTGCCAGCCCTTCACCACCCCGGGATAGGCGGTCGTTAAATACGCCTGGCCGAATTTATCGAATATCTCATCGTCGGAACGAAGCATCTCCATCAGGCGTCCGCGTTCATCGGGGATTGCTCTCAGAGGCTTATAAACAACATCCTTTATTGATTCCATCTTAATACCCAAAATCAAAATAACACATCTCTATATAACAAACAGCGAAAGCGAATTAATCCATTTTATTAGCGCCGAATTTTTTCACGAAGTTATTAGTTTCAAGAAGTGAATCTATCGATTCTCCGGCATCAGCCCAGTATCCCTCGAGGAAGGCATATTTCATTTCCCCTCTCTCTATGTATGCATTATTCACATCGGTAATCTCAAGTTCTCCTCTGCCCGACGGCTCCAATGTCTCGATTATATCGAATACATTTTGATCATACATATAGATTCCGATAACCGCATAATTGGTTTTCGGATTATCCGGCTTCTCCACGATATTTACTATTTTATCGCCGTCGAGTTCCGCAATGCCATATTCCCGGGGATTATCAACCTCTTTAAGGAGTATCATGGCTCCGGAATCCTGGCTTTGGAACTCTTCGGTCTGTTGGCGAATATTACCTTCAATAATGTTGTCGCCCAGCATTATAAGCACCTTTTCCTTTCCGATAAAATGGCGGGTTAAGCCGACAGCCTCCGCGATTCCCCCCTGACCCTGCTGATATGTATAGTTGAGATGCTTCAGCCCGAACTCGCTGCCATTGCCCAGCAATCTCAAAAAGTCCCCCGCATTATTCCCGCCGCAGACTATCATTATATCCTCGATTCCGGCATTCACCAGTGTCTGTATAGGATAGTATATCATAGGTTTATCATAAACCGGAAGCAAATGTTTGTTGGTTATGGTCGTTAGCGGATTCAGTCTGGTTCCCAGACCTCCCGCAAGTATGACTCCTTTCATAGCTCCTCCAAAAAAACCGGAATGCTGAGAAACCATTCCGGCGAAATTAATACATAAACCTGATCATGAAATTGCATTCTTTACCGCTGTTCTGGCGTTCAAATGTTTGCTTACTTAGAAAGGTTATACTGCTTAGTGCTGGCTTATCGCCGTAGTTTGCAGCCTATCGACGCCAGCATATTACCTTACTATATTAATCGCCAGTTTGTCAAATTCCTCAACAGACTTTTTATTCTTCGTCCTCCTCTTTCTTCTTTTCGGTGATAACTTCCGGTTCGGTAGGCTCCTCGCCTTCTTCCTCCTCGGCGAGCTCGGCTTCTGCCTCTTCCTCCTCAGGCAGCGCAGTCTTGGCGATAGTCGGAGGAACCACCGTAACCATAGTTCTATCAGGATCGATGAGTATCTCCACATTTTCCAGCTCCAACTCCTCGACATGAATTGAATCCCCGACCTGCATATCGGTTACATCAACTTCAACGAATTCGGGAATCGCGGAAACCTTGCAGCTTACCTCAAGCTCACGAATTATTGTTTGCAGCACGCCGCCATCTTTAACCCCGATCGAAGATCCTACGTATCTTACCGGTATTCTCAATGTGATTCTCTGCTCCGGAGACACACCGTAGAAATCCGCGTGTAAGACTGAATTATCGATAGGATCCCTCTGCAAAAATTTAAGAAGCGCCGTCTTTTTATCGCCGCCGATATCGAGGCTAACGATAACATTTGTGCTTTGGATCTTGCTTATCGCTTGTTCAAAACTCTTAGCATCAAAGTCTAACGATATGTTATCCTCGGAAGACCCGTAATATATGGCTGGAATGCGTCCCTGCATCCTCAACTTCCTCGCCGCTCCCTTTCCCGAAGTTTCCCTTTTATTTGCTATTAATTCTACCGCTTTCATATTTGCTCCTGTGAATAACTATTATCTAATCAAATAATGAACTTATAGACTCTCCGCCTGCAATCCGCTTTATCGCCTCCGCAAAAAGCTCTGCCATGGAAAGCTTCTGAATCTTACTGCTTCTGCCATTTGTTTCAAAGGCAATTGAGTTGGAGACCAATAATTTCTTTATCGGCGATTTCTCAATTTTTTCATAAGCGTCGCCCGAAAAAACGCCGTGGGTGCAGCAGGCATAGATCTCATTGGCGCCTTGCTCTACCAACGCCTCCGCTGCTTGCACCAATGTACCCGCTGTATCCACCATATCATCGCGGATTACAATATTTCTCTCTTTAACATCACCGATAATAGTCATAACCTCGCTCTGGTTAGGAGAATACCGGCGTTTGTCGACAATGGCTAAACCATAGCGCAGCTTATTAGCAAATGCGCGCGCCATCTTAGCCGATCCTACATCGGGAGTAACCGCTACCGCATCCGGTATCGGGTTCAATTTAAAGTAGTCATTAAAAATCCGTGATGAGAACAGGTGATCCGAGGGTATATCGAAAAAGCCCTGAATCTGCGACGCATGCAAATCCATCATCAAAACCCGGCTTGCTCCCGCTGCTACTATCATATTCGCAACCAACTTGGCGGTTATGGCTACTCTCGGCTGATCTTTCCTGTCTTGCCGACCGTAGCCGAAATACGGAATTACCGCCGTTATCCTCGCCGCAGATGCTCTTCGGGCGGCATCAAGCATGATCAACAGCTCCATAAGGTTCTCCGCCGGAGGATTTGTCGATTGTACGATGAATACGTCGCATCCGCGAATATTCTCTTCGATTTTCACAAAAACTTCGCCATCGGAAAAACGAGAGACTACTACATTAGAAAGCGATATTCCAATACATTTTGAGATTTCTTCCGAAAGAGCCGGATTCGAGTTCCCGGTTAATAGCCTAACATTATCGAGATATCGCACGATTACTCCCTAACTGTGTGAAAATATTAAAGTTAGCATTATTTTCGGATATATAATTCCTGGGGCGCCAGGATTCGAACCTGGGATGCGGGCTCCAAAGGCCCGTGTCTTACCGCTTGACGACGCCCCAATTAAACAAACTTTAAAGATAACCTACTCGCCTTTTTTGTCAAGTAAAAAAGACTGAGTGAATCATCAGTAAACCGTAACATCTCAGATTTGTGGTTGAATTCCGGATTGACATCCTTTAGTTTTCGATCGCAAGGTTTATTAATTTATGCAGCGAATGCAACTAATTAAATCATTTATAGATATCTGCGAAAACAGAGATACTAAAAAAGCGTCGGTATTTCAGAAGTCTCTGGTTTCTCTTATCAACTCGCAGGCGGATAAGGAAAAAATCGAAACTATCTGCGCTTTCGATGTTTCCTATGAGAAACGGGGCAAAACTAATTATACTTCCGTAATTGTTATAGGATATCCCGACCATCAGGTTATCGAGAGTAAATGGGTGATTCGAAAGGCTACCTTTCCTTATATCCCCGGTTTGCTTGCCTTTCGCGAAGGTCCTTCCATTATTGAAGCCTATCGCAAATTAAGGATCAAGCCGGATATACTGCTCTTCGATGGTCAGGGATTAGCTCATCCGCGCAGAATGGGAATTGCCGCTATGATAGGAATCCTGCTGGATAAACCATCCATCGGATGCGCAAAAAGCTCCCTGGTGGGTGAATGGAATAACCCTGAGAATATTTGCGGCGCAGTAACTCCGCTGATTGACAAAGAGGAGCAAATCGGTAATGTCCTTCGAACCCGTAAAGGTGTAAAGCCGGTTTTCGTTTCAACCGGTAATCGAATCGACCTGCAATCCGCAACCGAAATCGTATTAAATTGTTGCACCGAATTCCGACTTCCCGAACCGATAAGGAAAGCGCACCGGCTGGCTAATGAGATCCGGAGGAAACAATCTTGTGGCTGATGTAGAGATTTTTAGCCTGTTTTCTCCATAGATTCCGTTAACGGCAGCGGAGGGTTTACGCGCCTCCGGCGTGCTTGCGCTTCCGGCGCATTTCTGAAGTCCAATTCCAGGCCGTCAATGGTCTGCTGTTTTTAAACCCCCGAAGGATAAGCCTTCGCATAGCGATTAATGCTTTTTTATGAATTACTCGGGTTAATATACTGCCGCTCTGTTTTTTGTCGGATTGGCAGGTAACTATCATTCAGCCATTGACCTTTACACCTTATATTGTTATATTGTTTAAAAGCAAAGTAGGTGGTTTTATGATAAGAAAGAGACAGAGAGGAAAGCAGCGAAATCTATATCCTAACGTTCCTGCCAAAATCGACTCTATCGATGAGGAGTTTATCAAAAAGGGCGCTAAAGGTATAACAGATAAGGACATCCAGAAAGTAACCGATAGGGCTGATGAGATTCAGCACAAATTCAAGAAATCCGGTCCTTTAGGCAGGTTTATCCAGGATGTTGAATTGCTGGTGTCAATTGTGAAGGATTATAGAAATAAGGAATATAAAAAGGTGCCTGTCTGGGTAATAGGCGCCATCGTGTTTACTCTGCTATATGTAATAAATCCACTGGATTTAGTCCCGGACTTCCTACCATTTGTGGGGTATTTGGATGATGCTGCGGTGGTGGGAATTTGCCTGTTGATGATCGAGCAGGAACTTCAGGAATACAAGAGATGGAAGATATCCCAGCTTCGAATCGAGTCAGACCAGACGGGGGAGGAATCTCAATCCTAATTCGGATCGCCGATTAGCGCAAATGCCCCCCGGTAGAAGGGATGGAAGTATTCACCGCATTCCCTTCCCCGATTCAGGGCATCCATTGTCGCCTGCCTGATTGCACCTGATTTATCCATGCCGGACAGATAATAGCTGTAAAAATCGCGCATGAAATCGCAGGCATATTTATCCGATACCTGCCACATGCTCATTACAACCGTTTCTGCGCCGGCAAGCTGGAACGAACGCCTGAGTCCAAAAACTCCCTCGCCGTTCATAATTTCACCTGTGGAGTTTGCCCCCCCAATATTACTTGTTTTTTTCTCTTAATCTTTGTTTTTTCCACCATTCCAGGCGTTTCCGAATTTCCGCTTCGTATCCGAATTTACCCGGATCATAAAATTTTTTATTTTTTAATTCATCAGGGAAATACTCTTGATGAATGTAGCGCTCTTCGGAATCGTGGTCGTACTCATATCCTTTGCCGTAACCTATTCCCTCCATTAACCTTGTAGGCGCGTTGCGGATAAAAAGCGGCACCGGCAATGTTCCGCTGGTATCGATCTCATCCTGCACCTTTTTATAAGCGGCATAGGCGGAATTGGATTTCGGAGCGGTGGCTAAATAAATGGCGGCTTCGATCAACGCCAACTCTCCTTCCGGGCTTCCCAGGAAATGATAGGTTTCTTTGGCGGCAACAGCCATCCGGATCGCTTGAGGATCAGCCAAACCAACATCCTCCACCGCAAACCGCACCAAACGACGGGCGATATACAGAGGATCCTCGCCCCCTTTCAACATCCGCGTTAAATAATAAATCGCCGCATCGGGATCGCTTCCGCGCATGCTTTTATGCATCGCCGAAATAAGATTGAAATGCTCCTCTCCGGCTTTATCATACAGGATAGAACGCTGAGATGCCCTCTCAACCAATCCTTTGTCAATCATCACCCTACCGGAATCATCCGGTTCGCCGTTTTCACCGCAGAACTCCAGTAGATTGAACGCCTTACGAGCATCGCCATCGGCGAGCGTCACGATAGTCGCCAGAGCGTCTTCTTGTATTGAGATTTCTATCTTGCCCAATCCCTTTTCATCACCTTTCAGCGCGCGATCGATTAAATCCCTAATATTGTTATCAGATAATTTGTGCAATACGTAAACTCTGCAGCGGGAAAGGAGCGCAGCATTAACTTCGAAGGATGGATTTTCAGTGGTTGCTCCGATCAAAATTATATCACCGGATTCCACGTATGGCAGAAATGCATCCTGCTGAGCTTTATTGAAGCGGTGAATCTCATCTATAAAAAGTATGGTTCTCTCGCCGGAAAACTGTTTCCGCTTTTTCGCCGCCTGGATCACTTCCTTAAGCTCTTTAATCCCCGATGTAACCGCCGAATAGGAAAGAAACTTCATCCCGGTATGCTGTGCGATAATCTTAGCAATTGTGGTTTTTCCGCATCCGGGAGGTCCCCAGAATATCATAGAACCGATCCGGTCCTTTTCGATAGAGGTATAAAGCGGAGAACCGGGAGAAAGAAGTTCCTCCTGCCCCACCAGTTCATTTAGCTTAGTGGGCCTCATTCGATCGGCAAGCGGCGTACCGGAAGAGATATTGTCAGGTTTTTCTTTTTCAAAGAAATCCATAACCGCAAGCTAAACAATGGTGTGTAAATAGTCAATGGAGATTTCATTAAACCGGTGGTCAGCCCTCTAAAGAAATAGAAAGAATAGCGTCGGGAAATGGAAACCGTGAACAGGGAAAAGGGCTGAGAATTAGACTCAGCCCTCCCGTAAATGCCCACTAAAACTCCTTCGAATAGACGATCCTCAGTTTTAAATCAGTAATATAGCAGGATTCTCTTCATAAGAATCATAGGCTTTATTATTGAACTTTCGTGGAATAACAACGAAGTGATCAGCGACATTTATAAATACCTATTGGCGACAATTAGAATTCCCTAAGAAGAGATAGGGAATTAGACTATTCGGGAACCGACGGAAGGAGGAACCTGGATGGTCACAGACGAACAGGTGAACATTTTAATGTCACAATTAAACTTCTAAACCTTCCCCCATTGGCAAGACCAATATTTAGTAAAATTAAGGTGGATTTTGGTTAATGTTTTATCTGATATAGAAGGCTGCCGG
>CAZLVS010000016.1:0-73343 GCA_964563085.1 uncultured Ignavibacteria bacterium
GACATCTGACCGCACCCAAGAGTACCGTCCCCCGAAGTCATTGCGAGCGAAGCGAAGCAATCCGTTTCCTTCGTGGGCAGGTCAGAAGACTTGACGCCGCGATAGACTCCCTGATCCGCTTACGCCTTTCCCCGATAGGTGCGACCATACATAATAGGTCTTTTTACCAGATTAATTTATTTTATATTGAAATACTTGCCATGACACACCATAAGAAATGGGGTAAAGCGCCGTACAGTATGTCAAGAATGATTTTATTATCAAGGGATTACTTCGTAAGAAAAAATACAAATGCCGGAGACCGGAATCGAACCGGTACGGTAAATAATTACCGAGGGATTTTAAGTCCCTTGCGTCTGCCTATTCCGCCACTCCGGCAATTGACCATCACGCGATGATCCCGAAATTCACCTATTAAAAAAGGCGGCTTCCGGATTCGAACCGGAGAATAGAGGTTTTGCAGACCTCCGCCTTACCACTTGGCTAAGCCGCCATTATTTCGCTAAGCAAAAAACTTCTGTTAAAAAGTAATGTGAAATCCCTTAACACCACTTTTCCAAACATCCAAATTATTAGTATGACTCCTTTGAGTCAAGCTTTTTTTCGCAGCAATTAATGCTGGCGTTCATTGTTTATTTCGCCCTAAGAAAACACCTTATCATTTAATTCTGCTCCGAAATACTTATCCCGGCACTCCGGGCAGATCGAATGTGTGAATTCTGTTTTTGATCGGTTTGTGACATACTCCTCAAGCCGAAGCCAGTATTGATCATCATCACGCACCTTTTTGCATCTGGCGCAGATGGGGATAATCCCTCGTAATTTTTTGACCTTTGCAAACGCATTTTGCAGTTTTTGTATGTTTTTAAATAGTGAGAGTTCCAGTTTTACTATCCTCTCACCGGCCTTAACCCGAGCGCGTAATTCTTCGTTGTGAAATGGCTTTATTATATAATCATCCGCCCCTGCATCCAGCCCCCTAACCTTGTCGTTCGTATCTCCCTTCGCGGTAAGCAGGATGATATACAGGATTTTTTTGCCGCCTGAATCTCTTATGCTCCGACAGATCTCCAAACCGTCCTTATTAGGTAAAACCCAATCAAGAATAGCAAGATTAGGGGAATCATCCTTCCGGAGTTCGCTTAACGCTTCATCACCGTCGGAGGTGGCGACAACTTCATATCCCCATTTGGTCAATGCAGCCGCCAATAGATACCGAGATACCGATTCATCCTCGGCGAGCAGTAATCTCATCAAACCTCTTTAGAAGGAGGGAGTGTTATCCAACTCAGCAAACTGAACATCTCTATGTTTTTCTATGTAGATCGCCAACCTCATTTGACTCCGGCTGATTTTCAACAAACTCGCGAAGCGATTGATTCAGCCTGTCAACCTCATCCCGCAATTCATCTAACACAATCCTGGATTGCCCAAGATCGTCTTCTCTGCCCATATCTTCGAGTTGTTTAGCCAGGTGATGCACTCGCCGCGCGGAGAAGTGGGATACTGAACCTTTAAGAGTATGAGCTGACCGCTCCAATTTATCGCGGTCGCCGTCAATCACGGCTTCCTCAATGCGGCCCATTAACTTAGGTAAATCATCCATGAATAATTGCGCCATCTCTTTGAGCAGTCCCTGATCATCATCCAATTGAGCCAGAGTCTCATTTGGATTCCAAACCTCAGCATCTAACCGTTCAGTATCATCGTTGTTCCCGCTCCCGCTTAACTCTGAACTTCCTATTACATTCGTGATTACCCGCTGCAACTCTTCAGCTTTGATCGGTTTTGAAAGATAATCATCCATTCCTGCTTCAAGGCACCTCTCTCTATCGCCCTTCATGGCGTGCGCAGTCATCGCTGCTATTGGGATATGATTATTCGTATTCTTCTCCTCGGTTCTGATCCGCATAGTCGCTTCAAGTCCATTCATCATTGGCATTTGAACGTCCATCAGGATCAAATCGAATTTGCCGGTTCCAAACAGCTCAAGGACTTCTTGTCCATTCTCTGCGACTGTTACCTTATGCTGTTGTTTTTTCAAAAGGTGTACTGCTATCTTCTGGTTTATCCGGTTATCCTCGGCGAGAATAATATTGAGAGATTTATCGGGAATACTGCTTTCTTTGGCGAATTCCGGTTTTACATCCTTTTGGTTATGACCCTCTGTAACCGTATTGACGATCATATCGAAGAGCTTCGATTGCTTAATCGGCTTCATCATAATTCCATCGACAGACAGGTCCTTGCGATTTCTCGCTATGTCAAATTTCCCCGCAGAAGTTAAGATGATAATTTTAAGATGAATCAGATCTTTATCCTCTCTGATCCGTTCTGCGACCATAAATCCATCCATGCCTGGCATCAGGACGTCGAGTAATAATAGCTGGAAAGGTCGGTCAGTTTTAGCTGCAGTTTTTAGTTGAGCAAGCCCATCCTTGCCGTTGTCGACCGTGTACGGCTCCAAACCCCAATTTTCAAGCAAGGTTCGAAGCAGCTTCCGGTTGGTTTCATTATCATCGATGATCAAGGTCTTCAATCCGGTAATCTCCGGCTGACTGCGTTTTGTCAAACCTCTATCAGCCGGATCGCACTTAAATGCAATTCTAAAATGAAAAGTCGTTCCGGGACCGCCTATTTTGCGATTGGGCTTATTCGGGCTTTCCAGCCAGATATCCCCTCCCATCAACTCCACGAGCTTCTTGGAAATGGTTGTTCCCAAACCTGTGCCGCCGAATTTGCGCGTGGTAGATCCATCAGCCTGCGTGAAACTCTTGAATATATCCTGCTTGCGGTCATCCAGAATACCGATTCCGGTATCTGCTACCGAGAAATGAAAGCAAATACCGTTCTCGGGGTCCGACTCAAGCTCCACCTCAAAAACGATCTCTCCTTCATCCGTGAATTTAATCGCATTACCGATTAAATTTAGTAATATTTGGCATAGACGTGTCGGGTCGCCGATAATACGGTCCGGAACCAGGGGATGAATGTAGTTAACCAGCTCCAATCCTTTTTGATGTGCTTTCAGCGTGAGTGTATCCAGCGTGGATTCCACAACTTCTCTAAGGGAAAACTCGACTTCCTCCAGCTCCAATAGCCCCGCTTCGACCTTGGAGAAATCCAGTATGTCATTTATAATAGTCAGGAGGTTCTCCGAGGAAGTTTTAACGGTGGTTAGATAGTCTCGCTGTTCTTCGTTCAGTTCGGTCTCCAGAGCCAACTCCGTCATACCTATTATCCCATTCATCGGCGTTCGTATCTCATGACTCATATTGGCAAGGAACTCGCTCTTGGCTCTGTTGGCTGCTTCCGCGGCAACTGCCATCTGATTAGCATGTTTTATGGTTTCCTCAAGCTGCCGATTAATCGACTCAAGTTTTCGTTTAGCTTTCTCTGCCGATTCCCTCGCCTCTATCAGGTCGGTGACATCCACAAATGATTCAATACCGCCAACCACCCTTCCTGTTTCATCCCTTAGCGTATTAGCATTCTTAAGTATTGTCAGTATACGTCCGTCTTTGGTTTTAATCTTGCGCTGCTTTCTTATGATATGTTCAGGGTCTTGAGCTTGAAACAACTGACAGACTTCAACGCAATCTCCAACATTTAGAAAACGACATGATTTGCCGACTAAATCCTCTTCCTCGTAGCCTGTTATGGTTTTGAAGGCGTCGTTAATGCTGGTAATTCGCATATCGGAGTCCACGGTAAAGACGGCAGTTGCCGCTGTATCCAGAATCCGTTGGTTCAATTCGTTGGTTGCCCTCAACTCCTCTTCGGCTTTCTTTCTCTCCGATATATCCCTGATAATCCCAACTATATGCCGTTCTTTCTGCAGCTTCACGGAAGACATTGAAAGCTCGACTGGGAACTCATCTCCATTGCTGCGCGTGGCTATTAACTCAATCGTCTTTCCATAGCATTTTGTATCGATGTTACTGTTGAATTCATTGAGGAGTTCTTCATATTCCTCATAATTTGACTCCGTTGGCAGCAAATCGAGAAGCTTCTTGCCGGATGCTTCGGCAGAAGTAGATCCGAATATTTTCTCAGCGGCTTTGTTCCAGAAAGTTATCGTACCGTCTGGGCGCAGGATTATAATTGCGTCGTTCGCCGAGTCGGAAACGTTTCGAAATCGTTCTTCGCTCTCCTTTAAACTTTCTCCGATTTTCAGCCTCGCCAAAACATCGCCCATTTGTGCGGCGATCGCCTCTGCAGCACTGCGCCCTAATTGTGGAAATGCCGGTAGAGTATGTGATGCGATATTCATACTGGCTATAACCTTGCCTTCATGGTGGATGGGTATTATGCAGCTGCTGACTAATTCCTCCAGATCATTTCCGGCAAGCATTTTCAGTTCTTCGCATCCTCTGTCCCAATAAACCGGTTCTCCTGCAATGAAAAGCTTGGTTAACGGGGCATCCGCCCCAAATGTTCTTACACTCTCTGCGAATTCGGGAGTAATTCCGGTGTGGGTAACTATATCAAATCCTCCCTCTTCATTTAGAAAATAAATAGCGCCGCAGTCCATGTTTGTTATCCTGATGGTTGTGGTCAGGCACAACCGGAGCGCTTCTTCGAAATTCATAACGGAGCCCAAAGCTATGCTCAAGTCGCGATGCGCCTTGTTTATCTCCTCTCGCTGTTTTCTTTCTGAGATGTCCCGCGCTATCCCAACAGCATGCCACTCGCCTCTGAGCTGCAGAGCTGAAAGGGAAAGCTCAATCGGTATCTCATCCCCGCCCTTTTTTATCATTGAGATTTCGATAGATTTTCCGATTGCCGAGCTGGCTCCGGTGCTCCGGAAGGAAAGTAGTTCTGACCTGTATTTCCCATATAACCGCTCCGGAAGCAGTAGTTTGCTAAACTCTCTACCGACCGTTTCCCCGTCGGTATACCCGAAGGTCTGCCTTGCCGCATTGTTCCAGAACGAGATACAGCCGGAGCTATCGATGATTATTATGGCGTCATTTGCAGAATTAGTTACGCTCCTGAATCTGGCTTCACTTTCTCTTAAGCTTTCCTCGGCTGCTTTGCGCTCGCTATTGATGAGAGTTTGCGCAATCTGGTCAGTAATCTGACCGGTAAAAGATACTTCGTCCGTTGTCCATTTGCGAGGTTCTCCCACATGCTCGATGCATAAAACCCCAAGTACTCTTCCGGATACTCGAATAGCTGAATCGAGCATTGAAGTTATACCCAATGGTTTCAAATAACTTTCTGTGAATTCATTGGTTCTTCGATCCGTACGAGCATCATCAGCATTGATTGCCGGTTCGTCGGCAAGAGCCTTAAAATAGTTAGGATATTGCTTAGCCTGTATAGTTACGCCCGAAGAATGCTCTCTTCGATCGGACTCGTATAGATCAACACACTCTAAAGTATTACGATCTTCGCTGAATAACCAGATACTCGCCCTTTCCGCCTTCAGCGCTGTTGCGGAGGCTTCGGTTGCGACCTTAATCGCTTTCTCGAAATTACAGTTTGCTATTGAGTCGTCGGTTAGCAGCTTCAGCAGCGCCGATTGCTGCCTTTTGGTTCTTTCCAAATGGGCAAGTCTTTCTGACTCAGCCCTCTTCCTGTCCTCTATATTCCTCAAAATAGCCTGTATAGCGATAATTTTATTATCGCGAACAATCGGAACTGCCTTCAGTTCGTAATGTACGATACCGCCATCCTTACGAATCCCCTCTACTTCAATTGAGGGAGTATCCTCGTATCTTAATAACTTACCGAGACTGCTGGCTATCTTTACAGCGGATTTCTTGGAGACGATGCCGCACGTAATCACGTTTTTTCCGATCATCTCTTCCTTTTTGTAACCGCTTTCCTCCTCGAATTTACGGCTTAAATCAACGAACCTTCCTTTAGTGTCAACTACCGCTATCAGGTCCGCAGCGTTATCGAATAGCGTTCTAAGTTTTCCTTCGCTCTCGCGCAACGTTTCCTCAGCCTGTTTACGCTCTTCGATCTCTTTTAGCAGCCTTTCGTTTGCGGTTGCCAGTTCTCTGGTCTTCTCATTGACCGCGTTCTGGAGAAGAATATTGGATTCAAATAAGGAAAAGGCATTCCCGGAATTATCAACACTCCGCTCTACTCGGTTCATAAGGGATTGGTTGATCTTTTCCAGAGAACGGATTCTCTCCAGAAGTTCCTGATTTTGCTTCTCCAAGTCGCGAGAATCACTCATTGTTATTCCCCTAATGCAATACCGGTAAATGTCTGGTTTACATGGACCGAATTGAATTGCTCGCCATAAGTATGAAATCCTACCACACTGTATCTCTTCATCTGTCTGTCAACTTCCGGAGTTAGTTCTTTCTCCAGCACTTCCAACCTTCGCAGAATGCACTCACAACCGATAATCAGCTGCGGATCAGAAATCCGTTTCGCCAGATTATTAAAGCAGCTTTCTAAGTTCTCCACAATATCCATTCCCTTGGATAACGTTAATACCAAACCGTTGTCGATTGCGCAGTAAAAAGTTAATCCTCCATCTTCGTTTACCTTCTGTATGGAACGGACGAAATACTCCCCTCCGATTTTTAGCATCACCGGATACTTGGAAAAAATCTTCGGCTTCAATTCGTCAATTTCCAGCCCGACTAAGGAGGCATACTCCCGGGCGGCAGGTTTGCCATTGATTTCCTTTACCGTTCTGTTTTTCGGATCAGCCTCAGTAATCACCAATTTCTTGTCCGTAGGCGCGAAATGCTGCGTCTTGAATGTTTCGAACTGTACTGATGTATTACATAGCGCCACCACCGCAGCATTGGAGACAAATTCGCCTTCGGTGTATACATACGTTTTTTCAAATGCAACGTCGTCTCCTGCAGACCCCCCGATTATGGGAATCCCTTTCAGGGCTTGATATAAATTGGCGGCAACCGTTTCCTCCATCACCGACAGACCGTCTATTAGCAGCAATGCAAACGCTTTGGTTGCATCGTCTTTCTTTTTAGCCTCGGTAACAATTGCTTCGGTCTCCTCCCCGATTCGGACAAGCTGCTCGGTATTCAGATTTCTTAATGGTTTAATGGGAAAAGTATGCATCTTGAATTTGTCGCCGGCGATACTTACCCCTGTTAAAGAGCCTTCGCAGTATCCCGATGGAGTTATTTCTCCTGATGTAGTGCAGCCGATTATGGGGACGTCGAATGTACCCCGCATTGCTTCTCCCAGTTTTTCGGGATCGTATTTGGATGACGCAAAGAATATAATTCCTGAGATATCAGGTTGCTGAATCTGACTGCGAAACTCCCTGACAGCCTTTTGTTCATCCTTTTCCTCGGAAAATCCCCTCTTTACCGATAGTTTACTCTGGGTTGTAGTTAGTATCTCCATGCCCCCCTCACCATAGTCAAAGTTCAAATGAAACCAACCTTATCTGAAGGATATCAAAAATAGGATTGGAAATTTATACCGACTAATTGTATAATGGTTCTTATTGAATTTTCGGCAATTACCGATGTAACTTGATTTTCCGATGCGTGCTATTAGCGCTATTTTATTTGGCGTCAAACGTTCTCGATTGACGCCTGCGGTCAGACGAGTTTGCCGGTCGGCGCTCAAGCGCAGAGGATATTTAATTGACAGGTAGCGCGCCCCGATTCCATCGGGGTGTCCCGCGGTAGTGATACCATTTCATCGCAGACAAGAATGTCTGCGCTGCCGAGGTTAGAGGAGGCGGGACACTCGTGAACCTCTGTCTTGTTCATATCCAGCAGAAGAGCCGACAAGGTGAGTCTCTCAGGCAGTACCGAATTTCTCTTTCCAGCGTTTGAGTAAAATATTATTGAGCTTTTTCTCGAGTTCCGCCGGAAGTTCTTCGGTCTTCCCCTCGCGGCATAGTTTTACCGTTTGCTGAAGCGAGTCCACCATTATACGGCAATTCTCGCACTCTCCGATATGCTGCTCGATTTCCCGGCAAAGTTGAGGATCCAACTCGCCGTCTATGAAATCATTTAACTCGCTAATGTAGTCCTGGCATTTTTTTCCCATAACTAACCTCGAATACTTTCGACAATTTATCTCGAAGCGCCAACCTGGCTCGCAAAATCCGTGATTTCGCAGCCGCCTCGCTCTGACCGGTGATACGAGCCACTTCCTTCACCGGAAGCTCTTCATAATATCTAAGCAGAAATGCTTCTCTATACTTCACGGGAAGCTCTTCCAAAGCTTCCTCAATCATCTTCTCCAACTCATCCTGCTCAAATACCGCATGAGGATCCCGCCAGTCAAAAAGACTTACCGCCCTGGAATTATGAAACCTATCCGCATCGCCCGCCGGCAGATATTCCTCTATCGGTTTCAAGTCTTCCCGCTTCTGCTTTCCTAAGTGTTGACGAACCTGGTTAAGAGCAATCGAATAAAGCCAGCTTCCGAATGCCGCTTCACCTCTAAACTGGTCGATCTTATCTATAGCTTTCAAAAATGTCTCCTGAACTATGTCCTCAGCATCCTGGGGATTACGAGTCATTTTCAATGCCAGCGTATAAATTCTGCTCTTTTGTGCATTAATTAGTTCGCTAAAAGCGCTGAAATCACCGGACTGAGCTCTTTTTATCAGCTTAGCTTCATTCATAAGATTGCCAAAAGCGCTAAAAGATTCATATTTCCTTTTCCATTTTTCCGATTATGGTTCGAATTAAGAAATTCCATTTATCTGAGTGTCGCAGATATTGGCCATTGCTATGTCAGTTATTCAATGTCCTCAATATACTTATATTTGGGATTTACTCGATAGTCACCGCCATCCCGCGTCATCATCCCCAAATCCACCATTTCCCGCCTGACAGTACAATAGTCAGCATGGAATTGCTCTATTACTTTGTTGATCGTCTTCTCATCGTAAGCCATATCCGGCTTGAGATTTTTCAATATACACTCAAACACGATCTGTTTTCGCTTCAACTTTGATGGAATTGTTTTCAGTTTACCATCGACAAAGTAATTCCTGATAACTTTTTCTCTTTCAGTTGGCTTAGGATTGCGATTAGAATGCTTCTCCAGCCATTCCCATATATGTTTGTCAGTTATCCGCCAATCCCTGCCCAGTTTATAGCCTTTTATTTCACCGGATTGCAGTTTTCTCAGCAAAACCTGATGATTTATCCTCAGTTTCTGCGCAACTTCTGCCGCCGAATAAAACTCCGTATCATTGAAACTCATTATTATCACCGCCATCAAATCGGTTTAATGTATTATATTATATATAATAGTATCGGATAATACAAAGTAATACAGTCTTGTCAAGCTATTTTTTAAAATGATGTCGGTAAATTGCAATTTAAGGAGTAGAAGGTTCCTTCGTCAGCAACCGGTTTGATATACCGGTTCTTATCGTATGAGATATGAGTAATGTTTAGGTTGAGCCATTCCGGACCAAAGCCTACTCCCCAGCTTTTAAAACTGGCCCAACCTGTTCTATCCAGTTGTCTTCCGCCTCTAAAGGCTATAACGTATAGAATTGCTGCTTCAAATCCATAATGCCAGTTGATTTCCTGCCATTCGGTTTCAAAGCTATCTCTCATATCCAGAAGGAGTTTAGCAGCGTCTACGGTTAATCTCAATCCCAGAATATCGCTGTCAATTGCCTGATAACCAATCCCCAACCGAAACGTACGAGGAATGGGCCATTTATATGTTTTATAAAGATAGGCGTTGTCAATATCCGGACCAATATTGGCAGCAGAGGTGCTCACCGAAAAACCCTTTGTGCTTCTTGCTCTTAATAAATCACAGACCTCAGGAAACCAGCCCGCATTTCCCTTATAAGTTGCCCCGCTGAAAAGATTTTTAACCCTAAAACCGGCATCCAACGACCAGGATGAATAGTCCCACGAATAGCCACGCCGAATCTCCCAGTGGGAACCGTAGAGATATTTTAAACCAAAACCGACAGAATAGTCCGAACTGATGTCAAAAGCGTTAAATAAACCTAATGAGTAATCATAGGGACGGAAATCAAATAGGTATTCTCCTCGCTCGCCTAAAACCGTATGGTCCGGGTATGCTATTCGATTGTAATTTATCCCCCAGGTCCCAAAATCTTCGAGATTTATGGCAAAGCTGACGCTTGCAGTATTAATTTTCCTTGAAAAACCTTCCCGCCTGAGATTACCAAAATCATATTGCAAGGATATCTCCTCAACTGTTGACAAATTAGCAGGATTGTAAAATGCCGATGCCGCCCCGGATGCAAATGCGCTGCCGCCATCCCCGAGCGCGTTCCCGCGAGCATCAAAAGAGATCGTAAGGAAATTGGCTGATGTCAGTGGTTGGTCACAATATCCGAAATCTGCAGGAGTCACTGTAAGCGATAAAACAACAATAAATGTCAGCAAACCAACCTTATTATGCGCTGCACTCCCGCTGCTTAATCTTTTCGAAACCTCCATAGCATTCTTCTTTTTCATTTGCTGAACTTATTTTCAGTTTATGATTGTTCTGAAAAACCAAATCTACTATTAGTTTATATTCCCATGATTGATATAAGTTGCGGGATTTGTTGTTATTTCTCTATTTTTCAATACTTCTGAATACTAATACTAAGCAGATGTCAGTATTTAGTATCATCAAGTCTATGAATTGCTTACACTGAACATCCCTATCGCGAAAATTAGTATTAAATTTACGCAATTTATACTTGATTTTCAAATTGCAAATTGCTATATTCAAGTAATAAATTAAGGATTTTAAAACACATCAAATAATCGTAGGGACTTGTTATGCTTAAGGAAGAATCAACCCGATCCGGTGATTCGGGAGCGCCAATAATGTTTAATCTCCTAACTTCCTGATAGAAGGAGGGCTGCTAAAATATATTAGTGAATAAATTGAAAAGTTGGCGAATTATCTTATTTGATTCTAAGTGAGAGAGTATGGACAAATCTGAACACAGAGAACATAGTATTAGCAAAGAGAAAGCAAAAGAGATGGTCGAAAAGCATCGATCTCGATTTGAGGGGGTAAATGCCGCTGAATTACCGGATGGCAGTTACGGCGGTTTTTTCGGGAAAAAGTTTATTGAGGAGATATTAGCGCAGCCCGGTTGTACCGGTTTGCGATTCTATTACGCTGAAAAAGACAACGGGGAGAGAGGACTGGTTGTGGTCGGTGTCGGACAGGATATCTATAAAGATTTGGACAACGGAATTTTCGGGGATAGATCCTGGCCATGCCCGCCATACTGTCCCGATGAATTTGGTCAGTAGGTCACAACGTCATGCCGAATATATATTGTTTTCCATTGGTTTCCTATCTTTCGTCGCTAACCGGGTTTATAACATTAATTGCTGGCTTGATATTATTCCGAAAACTCGATAGCGCTCTGCGAGTCATCGTTGCCTATTTTCTTGTGATATGCTTAGTTGACACCACTCAGCTATTGCAGGCGGTTTATTATGGAAATAACAGCATTTCTTTGCACATTTTTACATTCTTCGAATACAGCTTCCTGGCATGGGTTTTCCAGTATTGGCAAACCGGGAAGATTGCGAAATCCATAATCAGGTGGAGCATACCAGTGTTCATCTTAATCGGCATATTATTTAAATTATACCTTGAACCGATTCGGAACTTTGATGGTTTTACGGCGTCGCTTTCCGCTGCAATACTCGTTTTTATCTCACTATATACACTAATCACGATTCTCCAAAAAAGAAGTATAGTTCGGGATAATTATGAAAACCTTATTAAAACACCAAAGTTTTGGGTGAGTGTTGCAGTATTAATATACTTCTCGGGGAACCTTTTACCGTTCGCTTTCGGAAAGTTTGTCTCGGATTGGGGACTTTCCATATCGATCAATGTGATCTTTAACCTTTTAATTTTGGTAGGACTGTTATGTCGTCGACATCCTCCGAATTGGCGTGGGCCTTAATTATAGGAAGCGTGGTCTTCTTCGCCATGGCTCTTGCCATTATTAGCGCGATAATCGTATATAATTCCAAGATCAGGGAATCCGAACGGAAATTCCGATTGCTTTTCAACAGGGTTTCGGATGCGTTGATCGTTATGGATAAGGATGGTAAAATCAACGATGCCAATGAATCGGCATGTAATTTACTGGGATTCGACAAGGATGTATTGTTATCTAAGTCCTTTTACGATCTCAATCCTCAAAACAACGGTTCTAACCTGCAATCGGTTTTTAAGGAAACCCTTACCAGAGATACATATTACGTGAACGAAGCCGCCTTCCTGAGTAAACAGGGGAAAAAGATCAGTGTTGAAGGCGGCATGGTGAGGTTAAAAATCGATAAAGAGCTGATTGTATTAGGAAGCTTCCGGGATATCACCGAAAGAATCGAAACGGAGAAAGCGTTGCGAAGAAGCGAAGATCGCTATAGTATGGCAACTGCGGCTACCAAAGTGGGAGTTTGGGATTGGAATCCGCACTCCAGGGAGGTCTTTATCGATCCTAACATTAAGGCGATTCTGGGCTACAGCGATGCCGAAATACCTAATGATTTCGATCTTTGGTCCGATTTAATCGTGGAAGAAGATAGGGAAATACTGCTTAAAAATATCGAAGATCATCTTAAGGGGAAAACTATCGAGTTTGAATACGAGTATCGTATGATGCACAAGGATGGTTCTTTGCGATGGATTCTGATAAAGGGCACTTCGATTCGCGACCTGCAAGGGAGAACCTCTCGCATCGTGGGCACCATGTCCGATATTACCGAACGGAAGGAAGCCGAGCTCGCTCTCAAGGATAGCGAGGCGGAGTATCGCAACCTGTTCGAGAATCTGCAGGATATGTTTTATCGATCGGATATGCAGGGGAATCTGCTGCTGGTTTCGCCTTCCGTATCAAAAATAACCGGCTATTCAATGAATGAGCTGCTTGGAATGAATCTTGTCCGGGATCTTTACGTCCAGCCGAGTCACCGCGACGAACTATTGGAAAAAATCAGGAAGGATAGTCACGTCTATGGCTTCGAAACAGTTCTGAGAAAAAAGGACGGCTCTGATTTCTGGGTGTCTGTCAATTCTCACCTATACAAAGACAAAGATGGAAATGTTGTCGGAGTGGAAGGAATAGCGAGAGATATATCGGAACAAAAGGAAGCTGAAAAAGAGATGAGCAAGTTTAAAACTATCTCTGATAACGCTAACTATGGAACGTCCATAACCGATCTGAATGGTAACCTGCTCTATGTCAACAGGTTTTTTGCGCAAATGCACGGTTACGAACCGGACGATCTGAAAAACAAGAACATCAGTACGCTCTATTCCGAAGAACAGCTCCCGATTTTTTGGAGGATATTAGAAAGGATGAAATCCGAGGGCTCGTTCGATGTTGAAGAGGTCTGGCACATACATAAGAACGGAACGAAATTCCCCACGCTCACCAACGGCGTGGTTCTTAACGATAACGGCGCGCCAGCATTGTTAGTAATAACTACTATTGATATCACCGAACGTAAGAAAGCTGAAGAAGCAATTCGCGAAAGCGAGGAGCGGTATCGAACACTGGTAGAAAATGCGCAGCAGCCTATCTTCATCGTGGATAGGCAAGGTGTGTTCAGGATGATAAATAGGGCTGCGGCGGATTATGTGGGCGGTTCTTCGGAAGAACTGGTGGGCAAAACTATGTGGGATCTTTTCCCAAATGAGATCGCCGAAAAACAGATGAATACAATTCGAAAGGTAATTAATACCCGCCAAGGCATAAAAACGGAGGCTACCACCCAACTCCGCGAGGAGACGAAATGGTTTAACACCAGTATCCAGCCGATAATCAGCGATAACGGGGCGGTCTCCGCACAGCTTATTGCTACTGATATCTCTGAACAGAAAATGGCGGATATCCACAACAAGGCGCGAATTCAGCTTCTGGAAGACCTGCGTTCGGCAAAGACTATCGATGAGTGCTTGACTATAGGTTGCAAGGCGATCTCAGATGCCCGGTTATTTCGACGGTCGGTTATGACAATTCACACCGCTGAGAGGAAAATCATACACCTGGGTCATTTCGGTTTATCAGAAGATATCGTGGAGGCGGCAAGAAACGCGCCTGCGCCCGATCCGGAGTTAAGCCGGAAAATGACTCAGGAAAGATTTAGAATCAGTAATTCATATTTCATTCCCGAAGAAGCCGGCTTGTCCATGGTGCAGACAGCAAGGTATATTGCGCCGGAGTCTTCAGCCGATAGTGAGAAAGCGCAATGGCGGCCAGGCGACGAGTTATTTATTCCGCTGCGAAGCTCGAAGGGTAAAATCGAGGGCTGGCTTTCTGTAGATACGCCGTACAACTGCAGCAGGCCAAGCGAGGATATTGTTCTATATATTGAAGAGATTATGAACATTGTCGCCGGCAAAATCCGCGAAATAAGATCGGTACAAAATCTGGAACGGGAACGCGAAGAACTTGAGAAGAAAAATATCGCACTAAATGAAATCCTCACCAATATCGATGCCCAAAAAACCGAGATAAAAAGGCAGGTTGCGGACAATATCAACGAGATGCTGATGCCGTTCTTGCGCAGAATTGCCAATCCTGACGGCTCAGTTAATCAACAGGCTTTAACTGTCTTAAGAGGCGGATTAGAGGATCTGGCGCAAACCTCAACCGACTTCGTTCACCGCTTTTCAAAACTCACTCCCAGAGAAATCGAGATATGCAACTGTATAAGAAGAGGTTTCTCATCTAAGGAAATTGCCGAGGAACTTAATATTAGTCCCGCCACGGTTCATAAGTATAGGGAACTCATACGTAAAAAGCTTGGTTTAACCCGAAAAGAAGTGAACTTGAGAACCTTTCTCAAGAACTTAAAATGAGTAATTTACCCTACTTATTTATTACGTAATATTGTCGGGTTGACTTATTCTCATTTGGGGGTATTTTAGGATAGCGTTGGTTCTATTTGAAGTGAGGTAGAAAATTTGGGTGGGTTGGGACGCCCGTGAGGAGTTGGGTCGCGTAAGCGACCCATTTTTTATGCGCCCAAATAACAGATCATTTGGCGCTTATACCCGATTTCAACTTGCCGCTTCGACCAATACGCGCAAATGCCATCTCCGGAGTATTATGTGCAATCCCCAGATTTCCTTTTTTATCGACGACAATCACTCCCCCCAATCCATTCCAGCGATTCTCCATCTCCCTTACCGCCAATGTGGCAGAGCGTTGCGCCAGAAAGGCTGCGGCAAGGTAATCACAAGCGGTTTTGCTTAAAGCCGCCTTCATTATAGATTCTCCCCATCCGGTTGCCGATGCCGCTCCGGTGCGATTATCAGCAAACGCCCCGCTCCCGATTATGGGAGTATCTCCCACTCTTCCGGGGAGCTTTTTGGGGACTCCGCCGGTTGAGGTAGCGGCGGCTGTCTTGCCGTTTATATCAATTGCAGCCGCGCCTACGGTTCCTCCTTTTTTGCCCCTGAACGCATCCGGGATCTTGAATTTCTTGTTCTTTTTTAACTGCTCATATCTCTTTAATTCCCTTCCCACAATCAAATCGGTGGTTTTACATTTCGGAATCCCCAATTCGGCCGCAAACATTTCAGCTCCCTTTCCAGCAAGCAAACGATGCGGAGTTAATTCCATAACCTTCAAAGCGAGTAGAACGGGATTTTTGATATTCCGAACAACAGCAACGGCTCCCGAGGTGACATTTTCACCATCTGTTACAATCGCATCCAATTCGACTTCGCCAATTAAATTGAGCAGAGCCCCAACACCGGCGTCAAAAACCGGATTGTCCTCCATTATTTTAACCGCTTCGGTGACAGCAAATATCGCCGATTTGCCCTCGTTTAATATCCGATAACCTTCCTTTACTGCATCCTCGCATCCAATAATGCTCTTTTTCCAAAGATATTTCGGTATCTTCCATGCTCCCCCATGCACTATTATCGCCGGCTTTACCGATTTCGTCATATAGTTCCCAATACAAGATCTGCTGGCTAATTGGTTTAAAGATGAAAACTTAACCCGAGATGAACGAATCCGCTGCTGTTGGTATGCTGGTTGTCACCATGATATGTAAACGCATAGCTTGCTTCGGCATGGACAGAAATCATATTCAGGAGAAGGTAATCGATGCCAGCTCCGCCTTCGATTCCGAATTGCGAGTTGGACTCGTCAACGGTAAATAACTCAGCATCGACCAGATAGAGACCAGGACCGAAAGATATGAAAAATTTACCCTTGCCGGATCGATCCAAATTTTCGAACACTCTTATGTTCGCAGACAAACAATATTCCCTCCATTTCTGCTCGCCGGTGGTTTTAGCGCTATAACGCCCCTTGAGTGCGAATCCATAGCCATCCCCGCCGAATGCTTCCAGAAAATCCGATTTTCTGGGGAATGCCATGGCTGCAAATGTGGAAAATGATATTCTATCCGGTGAAACCGAAACCTGTTTAAAATAATAATTCTCGGGAAAACCGGGACCAGCTGCGAATCCGATCTGAAAAGTCTTTGAGAAATACAGGTCTTCATCTTTGCCTGGCTCCATCACTTTATCAGCTTCACTTTCTTCGGATTCTGATTCAGTCGCAATATCATCCTCAATTTGCGCCTCGCGGCTGTAGGGAATTTCATCACTCAGCGGCCTGATTCTGAAATTGGAACCGTCATCGACCCGCGATTGGAGCTCAATACATTTCTCGTAGGCATCTTCAGCTTTTCGGTGTTCGCCCCGTTTCCGGTACGATATCGCCAAATTGTAATATATCTCGGCATCGGTGGAATCCAGCTCAGCCGCTTTTTCGAACTGCTTGGATGCGTCCTTGTAGTCCTCGAGCTGGAAATATGTCAAACCCAGATTAAAATGATACTTAGGCTGCCCCTTCTTGATTTTAATCGCCTTTTTGAAAAATTCACGCGCATCTTCGAATTTGCCCTTCCAGTATTCGATTATTCCGAGATTATAATGAGCTATGGATAATTCCGGATCGAACTCTAAAGCGGCTGTGAATTGCGACTCGGCTTCCTTGAGGTTACCCGCATGGAAATGATCGATACCGTTCTGAAGATGTATAATAGCTTGCTCATTATTCCGGCAGAATGACATACCGGATAGTATTTGCAGGAAGAATATTACGATAAGGGAAAGATGCAGACCTCGATAGAACAAAACTCCTCCATTGGTTTCCCAAATATTGTACACAATGGAAGGGATTGTCAATCAAAAAGCGTTACATGCAGTAGTTGATAGGAATTATATGCTGGATTATAATGACGTTTTTTTTTCATCCTTAATATCATAAAACGTAAGTCCGTCGTTGACCTCTTGTATATATACGGAATATCCCTGCTGACTGCGCCAGGAAGCCAGATCATCCACAGCTTCGCACATCAGATCCTCATGTACTATTATCAGGTACTCGCTCTCATAATCGGTGGGGCTTTGATCCGCTAAGACAAAGCTGGAAAGAGCAAATAAAAAGCCAATTATCGACAGCCAGGTTTTAAAAGCTATCGTTTTCTCGAAAATTTTCATAATTACACCTCAATTAAGTAATTTACTACTCTAAATATAATTACTTTACTTAAGAAGTAACATACTCATGTTTTATTTTGAAATTCAAAATTTATGTATTATATTGAACAAAAGGGCGGTTTATTATATATTAATTACAAGTGGTGAAATAGATTATGGAAGTAACGCCTGAAGATTTAAGATTTTTCAAAGTTATATTGAGCTCCATCGCCGATGGTGTCTTCACTGTTGACAGCAACCGGATTATCACCAGTTTCAATCCCGCTGCCGAGCGGATTACCGGAATAGCAGCTTCCAAAGCTATCGGGAGGAAATGTCATGATATTTTTCATTCCGATATCTGTGAGAACTGCCTGCTGGAGCGAACGCTAAAAACGGGGCAGGAAGCGATAGACCGTCCGGTCAATATCATAAACAGCCGCGGCGAGAAGATACCGATCAGCATTTCCACCGCAGTGTTGAGGGATGATGACGGGAATGTACTGGGGGCGGTGGAGACATTCCGGGACCTGTCTGCTATTGAACATCTCCGCAAAGAGTTGACCCAGGCGTACACCATGGAGGATATAGTCTCCAAAAGCCCCGAGATCCACAAGATTTTTGCCATATTACCGGATATCGCAGAGAGCGAAAGCACCGTGCTTATCCAGGGGCAATCCGGTTCCGGCAAGGAGCTTTTCGCCAGGGCGATCCATAACTTAAGTCCCCGACGGGATAAACCGTACGTAGTGATAAACTGCGGAACATTGCCGGCACAGCTTTTCGAATCGGAACTGTTCGGTTATGTCAAGGGCGCTTTCACCGATGCTAAACAGGACAAAAGCGGTAAGATCGCCGCTGCCGAGAGCGGTACGGTATTTTTTGATGAAATCGGAGACCTCCCTCTTTCGGTTCAGATTAAGTTGCTCAGGCTTCTGCAGGAGCGCGAATATGAACCGCTGGGGTCAACAATTCCGCAAAAGGCTAATATTCGAGTAATAGCCGCTACCAACAAAGACCTGAAGGATTTAGTAGCGCAGGCGAAATTCCGGGATGATCTTTATTTCCGTCTGGCTGTGGTTAAGTTTGAACTTCCTCCGCTGAAGAACAGGAGGGAGGATATTCCGTACCTGGTTGATCATTTCATCAAGAAATTCAAAGCCCGCACCGGTAAGAAAATAATAAGCGTCAGCCCGGAAGTTATGAATTTGCTTATGCGCCATGATTTTCCCGGCAATATCCGGGAGTTGGAGAATATAATCGAATACGGTTTCGTAGTCTGTCGCGGAAGCGTTATTCAGAAAGAACATCTTCCCGAGGAAATGTATAAATCCGAACCGGATGATGGTTCGCAGCCTGTTTTGCAATCCCTACCGGTATCGAGAGAAATCGACGAATACACTCGCATACTGGAAACATTGAAGAGTAAAAACGGGTCGATTTCCGGCGCTGCTAAAGAATTGGGAATCCATCGTACGACTTTGTGGCGTAAATTAAAACGTTACAATATTAGCGCAGACAGCCTGCATTGATTGCTGTTGCAATTGCAACGTATAAACCACAACACCCAATTAATCGCAACGCTTATTGTTGCGTGACATGCAACACCACTTTTTAATATAACTCCCTATTTTATTATCATACGGGGGCTTACGCCGTGTTGCGGCTTTTGGCACGAAAGTTGCACTACAACTGATGCAAATGAAAGTTGCAATACCTAAATTTAATGATATGGTTGCGCCCTGCTTTGAGGCGGCGGCGAGTTTCTGTATCGCTGAAATCGATGCCGACGGGAATATTTCCCAAAAAGTGGTAACTTGCAGCGGCGTTGAAGGATACAAGAGAATTCGCCTTATTAAGCTGCATGATATCGAAGCGTTGATCTGCAACGGGATCAAAGAATTTTACGAAGATCTCCTTTCGGTCTCCGGTGTTACAATTTTTCCGGGAGTAAGCGGGTCGATTGACGAAGCGCTTAAGAGGCTGATAAAAGGTGATTTAAAACCTTTTGAATATAAGCCAAACAATCTAACCGAAATTGAAGAAGTGTCGCATTCCGACCTGTTGCGCCGGGCAAAGGAGGCTTTTGAGAGCAACGGTTACCAGGTAAGCGAAGGCCCCGGGCAGGATTCGTTTTTAATCGACCTCGTTGCGGAGATTGCATGTCCTGTATGCGGGAAGAAAATCAGAGTTGCAATCTGCTGCGGGGCACATACTTACCGGTATGACCATGAGATAGGGGAATTCCATCACCTGGCGAAATCGGGTTATAATGCCCGGGTTTATATTCATTCGAGTAATCCCGATCTTGCGCAATATTGTGAGGAATACGGAATTGAATTGCTTGATCCCAAAATGGGAACTGGTAAGAAGGATAAAACAAGAAAAATACCTTTGTTGCGGCGGCCGGTGAAAGGGCATGAGAAAGCGTTTGTTGAAATAGAGGAGTTGTAGAGAGGATTGCTGTCGGGTGAGGGCAGGCGACAGCGCAATGAGCGTCGGGTTTTCTCACTCGCTTCGCTCGTTTGGAACCCGACCTGCGAAATTCGACCAATGATGAAATGTATTGAATTGAAATAGATGGAGAATAAATGAAGACTCGAAAAATTACCTCGGAGGAAAGAGAAAGAGCCTTTAAGCAGCCCAGAAAACCGGAGGTAATCGAAAAGCAGAAACTCAATGTCCGCTATCATGTGGAGGATTTCGATGTTGAAAATCGACCCAGGCGTTTTCTGGAAGCTTTTGCGGCGATATTGAAACACACCAATTACAGGATGGCGCTGGATCATTACATAAGGATGAGCGCTAAATGCTCGCGGTGCGCCACTAACTGCCAGGTTTATCAAGCGACCGGAGATCTCAGAGATATTCCCTGCTATCGTTCCGAACTTCTGCTGAGTGTTTATCGTCGGCATTTCACGCTGGGGGGAATGCTCAAAGGGAGAGCATTGGGTACCGGTCATCTCACCGATGAGAAGATACAGGAGATGGCTGACAGTTTCTGGGATTGCACTGCCTGCCGGCGTTGTGCTTTGGAATGTCCCAGCGGGATCGACCATGGATTGATCACTCATTTAGGGCGGTTTATACTAAGTGAAATCGGTATAGCTCCGCGCGCTTTGGTGGTTAGCACCAGAGAGCAGTTGGAAGGCGCAACCGGTAACACTTCGGCGATTCCTGTTCCGGCGCTGGTCGATACTCTGGAATTCCTCGAAGAGGACATGCTTGAGGAGAAATCGGTCGAGATTAAGTTCCCGATGGATGTCGAAGGAGCCGATTACGTATTCTTCCCGGCAGTCAGCGACTTTCTGATGGAAGCCGAAACGCTGATGGGTATCGCTGCGGTTTTCAGAGTTACCGGCGATTCTTGGACTACCGGAACCGGTTATTTCGATGGAATCAATTACGGTCTGTTCTACAGCGACAGGATGCTGGAAAGAGTCGTGAAGAAAGTCGATGCCGAAACCAGACGTCTCAAGGGCAAGAACATATTGATCGGAGAATGCGGGCACGCTTCGCGTTCCGCCAAGTACTTCATACCGACCTATTGCGGAGGCGAGGACGCTTATCCCGTCATAAATATCATGGAGTACACCCATAAGGTTTGGAAGGAAGGACGATTAAAGCTGGATCCGAACGTGGTAACCGAAAAGGTCGCCTATCACGATCCCTGCAATATCGCGCGTCAGCGATGGATAATCGACAAACCGAGAGAATTGCTAAAGGCGTTCTGCAAGAATTATGTCGAGATGACGCCCTTCGGCGACGAGAATATCTGCTGCGGAGGCGGCGGCGGTACCGTATCGATTGATGAGATTCGTCCTTACAGAACTTCGGTCGGAGGGAAACTCAAGGCAGATCAGATCAGGCGGTCCGGCTGTCAGATACTGGTTGCGCCCTGCGCTAACTGTAAGAAGCAGCTAAGGGAACTGGTGGAAGACCAGGGAATCGATTGTGAAGTGGTCGGTCTGCATGATCTTATTTACAAAGCGATTGTATTTGATGAGTCTATGATAGAGAAAAAAGAAGAAGAAAGCATTAACATAGAGGACAAGGAGTAGCTTATGGAATCATTATTGGAATTTGCTCGCGGTCCGCTATTTCGTTTCAGCTTTGCTGTGATGGTTCTGGGTCTGGCACGGATCCTGTTTTTAGATCTGTACAATGCTTACAGAGCTTATCGCAGAGCCGGTGATAAAGATATGCCCTGGGGGCTGGTGATAAAGAGAAGCCTGGAATGGTTCTTCCCTGTTAAGAGAGTATTTCATAACCGTCCTATATACAGTATCTTTTCCATCCTTTTTCATGTCGGGCTGCTGCTGGTGCCGATATTCCTTTATGCCCATGTGAGGCTCTGGGAAGATGCTGTCGGTATAAGCTGGCCTACACTGCCTTACGAAGCGGCATACGGACTGACTATCAGTACGATTATTTTCGGAGCTGCGTTATTTATCGGACGGGTGCTCTCGAAATCATCCAGCTTCCTCAGTCGAAAGCAAGACTATCTCTGGCCAATAGTTCTGCTGATACCGTTTTTAACAGGCTTTGTGTGCGCGCATCTCGGTGCAGGACCGCGGCTCTATAGCACAATGATGCTGATACATGTGCTTGCGGGAAACCTGATATTTATCCTTGTCCCGTTCACCAAGATCGCCCATTGCGTGCTGATGCCCTTGTCGCAGTTTATATCGACATTGGCATGGAAATTCCCGCCGGAAACCGATGATGCTATCTGCACCACGCTTAACAAGAAAGGAGCTCCGGTATGAGTTATGCAATATTGACGGATACAACCAAATGTATAGGCTGCCTGGAATGTGTGGAAGCCTGTAAGAAACAGAATAATCTGGAACCGGATGTTCCCAGGATCTGGCAGAAGGATGATGGTCTGTCAGCGCAAAATTGGACATCGGTTCTGTTTAAAGAGAAGAAACATTACATACGCAAACAATGCCGCCATTGTCTGGAACCGGCGTGCGCCTCGGCATGTCCGGTAGCGGCGCTGCGCACCACCAAAGAAGGCGCGGTTGTCTATGATGACAGCAAGTGCCTCGGCTGCCGTTATTGCATGATGGCATGTCCGTACGGAATTCCCCGTTACGATTGGGATGAAACGGTACCCTACGTGCGTAAGTGCATATTATGCTTTGACCGCATCAAGAATGGCAAACAGCCGGCATGCACCGAAGCTTGTCCCACCGGAGCCACCATTTTCGGCAAAAGGGATGAGCTGTTGAAGATTGCGCATCAGCGAATAAAGCATAATCCGCATAAGTACATCAACAAGGTTTGGGGTGAGGATGATTTCGGAGGAACCTCGGTTCTATATATTTCTGATATGGACCTTAGCTTCATGAGCTACAATTCCGCAACCGATTCCAAGCCGCTGCCCAAGACCACCGAGACCGCCATGAACGCGGTGCCTTTTGCGTTTGTGGGAATGGGCGGCTTGATGTACGGGCTTAATTGGATAATACGAAGACGAATGAAACTTCAGAACGATAAAGATGCAAAGAAGGAATAACCTATGAGTCGAGTGCAGAATGTTAAATTGATATTGTGGGTTTTAACAGGATTGGCGGCGGCGGTAGGAATCACCCGCTTCGTATTCGGATTGGGCGTTACCACCAATCTGACCGACGCTACTCCCTGGGGGCTTTGGATCGGATTTGATGTAATGGCCGGGGTGGCATTAGCCTCCGGGGGATTCGTTATGACCGCTATTTTCTATATTATGAAACGGGAGGAATTTCAGCCCCTCGTTAAACCGGCGGTGTTGACCGCATTCCTGGGATACCTGGCAGTTATTTTCGGACTGATGTTCGACCTTGGTCTGCCCTGGAATATATGGCACATGATAATTTTCTGGAATCCTCATTCGCCGCTGTTCGAAGTCGGCTGGTGCGTGATGCTTTATACCACCGTGCTGCTGCTGGAGTTCAGTCCGGTGCCGATGGAAGAGGATAGCCGTTATGCCAAAATCCGCAGTTTCCTGATGAAGTTTCGTTTTCCGCTGGTGCTGCTGGGAATCATGCTCTCTACTTTGCATCAGTCCTCGCTCGGTTCGCTCTTTTTGATTATGCCGTTTAAACTGCACCCTCTCTGGTATTCGCAGATTCTGCCGGTACAATTCTTCTTATCAGCGATCGCATTGGGTTTGATGATGGTTTCATTCGAAAGTTTAATCTCGCACTGGCTGTATGGACGTAAACCGGAAACGCATCTGATCAGCAAACTGGCTAAGGCGGCAATCTGGGTGCTGGGGATTTATTTCGCGGTGAAGATCGCCGAGATAGCCGCATCCGGCGAACTGGGATTAATCTTCAGCGGGAGTTGGGAAAGCACTGTCTTCATAATCGAAATGTTAATATCGATCTTGATTCCGATTACGATTTTTGCGATCCCCAAAGCGCGCAACAGCAGCGCCGGACAGTGGATCGGTTCTTCGATGGTAGTAGTAGGGATGGTTTTCAACAGGATCAATGTCGGCGGATTAACCATGCTTCGCGCGACGGGGGATTCCTATGTGCCTTCATGGATGGAGATATCGATAAGCTTAGGCGTGGTTTCCGCGGCGGCGCTGGCGTTCCTTTTCGCGGTGGAGAAGTTCCATATCTGGGAAAAACGCCCAAGCCACCCGGAATCCGACCCTTACACTCGACCCTCCTTTGACCGCACCTCGGAGGTTTGGCTGGGAACGCCCGGACTCGCATCCGCATTCAAATATTCGCTTGCCTTCATACTGGCTTTCGCAATCGGATTCGCATTGATTCCGGCGGATAGGATTCATAGCGAGGGCGTGGAGTCGGTGGAAACCAAAAAAGCAAGGGGCAGTATCACCGATACTTTGTTCATCGATGGCAACTTCGACGGTTTTGGAGTGAGTTTTAATCATGCCAGACATGAAGAAATTGTGGCGGAGCAGTCCTGTGTGAAATGCCATCATATGAGTCTGCCGAGGAGCAAAGAGAATGGCTGCTGGGAATGTCATAAAAGCATGTATACAGCTCATGATTTCTTCGGCCATGACTGGCATTCATCTACCGATGGCGCCGGAATCGCTTGCGTGCAATGTCACCGGCAGGGCGAATTGCGACAGGCATCAACAGCTAAAAGGTGCGATAAATGCCACCCCGCCATGATTGAAGATTACGAAAGTCTGAAAGCCGATAATTTCATGGCGCCCTCTTATGTGGATGCAATGCATGAAACCTGCATCACCTGCCACGAGAGGAAAAGCCGGGAGCTGCCGGAACGGGAAGAACTGGCAATATGCACTTCGTGCCATACCGAGCTATACTACGCAACTACTAACAAGGAAGAATATGTAGCGGAAGTACAGAGAAAATATAATCGTGTTATAGTGCCCACCATAGAATTGGGAGAACAAGAGGAATGATCGGTAATGGATAAAAAAATTCTCATAATTGAAGATGAACCGGATATTATGACCTATCTGCAGACCATACTGGAAGCCAACGGTTACGAACCTTACGTCGCTTCCGGAGTTCAGGATGCCTGGGACCTAATGAAGGAAGTCCAGCCGGATCTAATATGTCTTGATATAATGATGCCGGAAGAAACCGGTATCTCATTTTATACTCGTTTGAGAGATGAATCGAAATATGATCGCATTCCGGTGATGGTTATCAGCGGGGTGATTCAGAAGGGGGAATTCGATTTTCGTTCTTTCGTCCCCGATGAGAAATATCCGCCGCCGGAACACTATATGGAAAAACCTATAAAAGTTGACGATTTTCTTAATAAAGTCGAGAAGCTTACATCTTCTAATGGGGATTTTTAAAAAAGCAAGTGAGTTTATATGCCTGATAAAGAGACGAAGAATAAAAGCAAAGTAAGGAAAAAGGTATCCGCGGAACTTTTCCAACAAGTCCCTTACAATGTGGCGGTTATCGACAGGGATTTCAACATAGTGGAAGCTAACGATAATTTCACGCATAATTTCGGCGACTGGGTTGGAGAGAAGTGCTACAAGGTCTATAAGAGACGCAAAGATCCCTGCTACGAATGCCCCTCCGCAAAAACATTTGAGGACGGGATGAGCCGGGTTACCGATGCCATCGGTATCGACAAGCTTGGTCGTAGGATTCACTACATAGGCCATAGCATACCTGTACGGGAAAATGGCAAAGAAGGGAAGGTCGAATATGTGATGGAGTTAACCCGCGCCGTTACGGAGACAGCTCAATATCAGCAGGAATACCAGATCCTCTTTGATAGAGTCCCCTGTTTTATCACCGTTATCGATCAGGATTACCGGATTATCAGGGCGAACGAGGCTTTCCGCGAAAGGTTCGGGCAGGTGATCGGTCAATTCTGCTATGAAGTATATAAACGGCGTAAATCGAGATGTCCCAATTGCCCGGCTGCCAAAACATTCAAAGACTGGAAGATTCATCGCTCGCACCAGGAAGGTATCGGAAAACGAGGGCAAGACATTCAATATGTAGTTTCCACATCTCCGCTCAGAAGGCAGGGCAGTCAGGTGGATCATGTTATTGAGATATGCACCGACGTAACCAAGCTCAAAAACCTGGAGAAGAAGATAATCGATGCGGAGCGGTTGGCGGCGGTTGGACAGACGGTCGCCGGATTAGCGCACAGTATCAAAAACATCCTGATGGGTTTGGAAGGCGGGAAATATATGATAAGTTTGGGATTGCAGAAGGAGGATACAGATCTCGTCCGCCGCGGGCAGGAGATGCTGGAGAGGAATTTCGATAAAACGACCACGCTGGTCAAAGATTTCCTTAGTTTCTCGAAAGGCAGGCTTCCCAAATTGCAGATGACGAACCCGAATAAATTAGCAATGGAGATAGTAGACCTTTATAAAGATATAGCTGCCAAATCAGGGATTAATCTGAAAGCCGAAACCGCTAAGAATATAAAGAAGATTCCCCTCGATCCGGACGCTATTCACACATGCTTGACAAATCTGGTTTCAAATGCTATTGATGCTTGTCAGATGGGTGAACAGAAAGGCTCGGAAGTGGTGATTAAAACCAGCGATGAGAAGGGAGTTCTATCAATAGAAGTGACCGATAATGGCGCTGGTATGGACTATGAGATAAAGAAGAAAATCTTTACGACATTCTTCACCACCAAGGGCGGCGAAGGCACCGGCTTGGGTTTACTAACCACTCGGAAGCTTGTACAGGAACATGGCGGTAAGATTTTTGTGGAAACCGAAAAGGGCAAAGGCTCCTGTTTCCGAATGGAATTTCCTAAGAATAGATTGCAGGCTATTTATAAGGAAGAGAAAAAGAATGATGAATAAAGATAAAGGAGATTTATATGACTGAACCAGCCGAGAAGACCATACTGGTGGTCGACGATGAAGCTGATGTGCGCGATTTTTTGGAATTAGCTCTGACCGAAGCTGGTTTTAAGGTGGTAACAGCGGAAGATGGTTTCGATGCCCTGGAGAAGGTGAAGGAGAATCCTCCGGACTTGATATCGCTCGATCTGGTTATGCCCAAAAAATCAGGCGCCAAATTTCACCGGGAACTTGTTAAAAACAAAGAATGGGCTAAAATACCTATCATCATTGTGACAGGTCATGCGCGCGACGATCTCGGCAAAGCTGATCTTCAGGAACTTACGATGTCCGGACCCGGGATATACCTGGAGAAACCTATTAAACCGGAGCGTTATATCGCCGCTATCAAAGGTATTCTGGGCTTGGATTCAACCAAGGAAGAAAAAACGCACGCCGAACAGGTTCAGCTTCAGAATGAACTGAAAAACCTGATTGATGATGCGGACCCCGAGGTGCTGAAAAAACTCAAAAAGATGATTGATAAAAAGAAGTAGCGAAACGATCGCCAATACGTGTATATTATTTTTGGCGCTGCGCGGCACATAATGCAATCCCTTACGGTTAGCGTTTGTGCCATTTTCGCTTTCTATGGTTTACGAGTTTAATTCGAAAGCAAAGGAGCTTAGCTATGAGCGATAAGAAAACAATATTAATTGTAGACGATGAACCGGATGTGGTGGAATGGCTTACCGTTTTCTTCGAGGAAAACGGCTATAGAACTGTTGGCGCCTATGATGGTAGAGAGGGTTTCGAGAAAGCACAAAGCGAGAAACCGGACTTGATATCGCTTGATATTTCGATGGAAGGGGAGTCCGGCGTTAAAATGTACAAGAAACTGTTGGAATCCGACGAACTAAAAGACATTCCGGTTATACTCGTCACCGGAGCCACGCCTCAACTTCAGAATTTTTTCGATCGCCTAAAGGGTATGAAATCCCCGGAAGGCTTTTTCGAAAAACCGGTAGATAGGGATGAATTACTGAAAAAGGTTCGGGAGTTGATTCCATAGCAGGTCAAGACCCCCGCGGTCTTGACGATTTGAAACCTGCCGCGTTCCTTCCGTAGGTTGGGTTCCGAGCGAACGAAGTGAGCGAGAAACCCAACACCGTTTCTGATGGTTAGAAGCATCATAATGCGGATTCATCGTGCTGTCGGGCAGTCCCCCGACAGCCTCGCTTGCCATTGAGACTGTAGCCGAATGCCTGCGCTCGGTCTCATAACGTGAAAGAGATTGCTTCGTCGTACGCTCCTCGCAATTGCGGAAAAAGAAGTCATTGCGAGCCCAAGGTTTGATGAGGGTGCGGCAATCTCCGGTTTTCATGCAATACTCGAAATCAGGCTGTTGAGACAACCTCGTGATATCTGATCTTACCTAACCCGAAAAATTCACAAATAACATTAATCGGCAGCCGAAGGCTTGTCCTTCGGGAGTTTACAGCCAGCGAGTTATGGACAGGCTTAAATTACGGACTTTGGAAATACACCGCAAGCGCCAGGCTTCTGCTGCCGATAACGATATTTGTGAATAATATAGGTTAGCATAATTATTTTGTGGCGGATATTTCTTAGAGCTGCTATAATTTCAACTTTCATAAATGGGACTTGCTAACAAAATGAACATAGACCGGATAAGAAATTTCTCGATTATCGCGCACATAGACCACGGTAAATCTACTCTCGCCGACCGGTTTCTGGAGCTTACTCATTCCATCACTGGCAAGATGAAATATTATAAGCAGATGCTGGATGATATGGATTTGGAACAGGAGCGCGGTATAACTATCAAAGCTCATGCCGTCAGGATGGAATATCAGGCGCATGATGGTAATAAATACTTATTGAATCTGATCGATACTCCGGGGCATGTCGATTTTTCATACGAAGTGAGTCGTTCATTAGTCGCTTGCGAAGGGGCGCTTTTGATTGTGGACGCTTCACAGGGCATCGAAGCGCAAACCCTCTCCAATCTATACCTGGCTTTGGAGCATGATTTAACCATAATTCCGGTTATAAATAAAATCGACCTCCCCGCAGCTAATGTCCCTGCCGTTACCAAATCTATTTGCGACCTGATCGGAGTAGATGAATCCCAAGTTATTCCTATCTCGGCTAAAATGGGAACCAATGTGGAAAAAGTCCTGGAGCGGATTGTGAAGGAGGTTCCTTCCCCCATAGGCGATAAAACCGCTCCATTCCGAGCGATGATCTTCGATTCGGTTTTCGACACCTACCGCGGGGCAGTGCCTTATGTCCGAGTTGTTGACGGAGAGATCAAGAAGGGAGACTGGATAGAATTCTTTTCAAATGATAAAGCTTTTGAAGTTGATGAGGTGGGTTATTTGAGATTGAAAAGGGTTGCTTCCGATAAACTAACCGCTGGCGAGGTTGGTTATATTATCGCGAATATCAGGAACGTTGCCGATACCAAAGTCGGCGACACCATTACCGTCGCTTCCAATCCAGCCGATAAACCTCTCCCCGGTTTCAAGGATATCAAACCGATGGTGTTCTCAGGCATTTATCCCGCTGATTCCGACGACTATGTCCAGCTTCGCGATGCTATTGATAAGCTCAAGTTGAACGATGCCTCACTCATATACACGCCGGAGACGTCGGCGGCTTTGGGTTTCGGATTCCGGTGCGGCTTTTTGGGATTGCTTCACATGGAGATTGTGCAGGAGAGACTCTCGAGGGAGTACGAAAGCTCCATAATAAATACCGTCCCTAACGTTGAATACAAAATAACCTATGATAATGATGAAACGAAGACTATCGATAATCCCATCAACATGCCTCCTCCGGCGCGCGGTATCAAAATCGAAGAACCATTCGTTCGCGCCAATATAATCTCCCCGCCGGATTACATCGGTAATATCATGAAGATATCGATGGAGCGCAGAGGTGTATATCACACAACCGAATATCTATCCACCGATAGAGCGGTGCTCCATTACGATTTCCCTTTATCTGAGATTATCTTCGACTACTATGATAAGCTAAAAAGCCTGACGCGCGGCTATGCTTCTTTGGACTATGACTACATGGGATACAGGGAATCCGACCTGGTTCGGCTCGATATCCTGATCAATGGCGACCCTGTGGATGCGCTTTGCAGCATAGTTCATCGCGATAAGGCTCAAAATCATGGGAAAACGCTCTGCTCGAAATTACGGGAACTAATTCCCAGGCAGCTTTTCGAGGTGGTTATTCAATCTGCAATCGGAAATAAAGTAATATCCCGCGAGGTTGTTAAACCGATTCGAAAAAATGTTACCGCCAAATGTTACGGAGGTGATATCACCCGAAAAAGAAAGCTGCTGGAACGTCAGCGCGAAGGTAAACGACGGATGAAAACGGTGGGGCGCGTGGATATACCCCAGGAGGCGTTCCTTGCCGTTCTTAAAATAGATCGGGAATAGCCGCTGCTCAATGCCCTGCTGTATAGCTCGACCGAGATATCCATATATAAAAAGGGCTGGGATTTACCCAGCCCGATATCCTGCTGTCGGCTTAAATGTTCCAGCAGTCAAAGTATATTTTTACTTCAACAAGGTCATTCTCTTGGTGAAGCTCTTGTCGCCGGCAGTCAGTTTGTAGAAGTAAATACCGGAGGATTGCTGGTTTGCATCCCAGGTTATGGTATGAACACCGGCTTCTACTTTATTGTTAACCAGTGTGGCGACTCTCTGTCCCATGAGGTTGAAGACCTCTAAGGTTACGTTGCCGGATTCCGGTACGCTGTAAGTGATGTTAGTCTGCGCATTGAACGGATTCGGATAGGCATCATTCAAGCCATAGTTAGTCGGAATCTGACCTTCGCGGCCAAAGGCGTCGTCAGCTTTGTTTTCCATAGAGGCAAACCGAGCCAACTCATTGCCCCATCCGCTGCAGCTCCAGTCATCGATGCTAACCTTTCCTTCTATTGCGGCAAGTCCGCCGTCACCCCACTCGAAGTCATCAATGGTATAGAAATTGGCGGAATTGTGAATCAACACGTAGGCGATATTGGCCGCATTGACTTCCATGAAGTCATTGGAACCATAATTTTCCCCGCCCGAGGTGTTATCCAAAAGATTGCCGCCGGAACTATAAGCTTCGAGATAAAGAGTTCCGCCGGTGCCAACGGTGTACCACACACCGACGTGATCGGTGAGAGCATCAAAATCCACTCTGATGGTGGAGATATCGGCAGTAAAAGCTACTTGATGCCCGGAATGCGGAGGATAACCGGTGTCATTGTAACCATACACCTGGTTTTCCAGAATGGTGACCGAAGAACCGAAATTCAGTCCGGTATAGAAACCGCCAAGGTTCTGTCCGCCGCCGAAATACCAGTATTGCTCGGGGACATCCTCGAAGTCAACCATACCGCCGCCGCCTTCACCGAGTACTCTGAACTCGAACGATGACTGATCGACGATATCAGACGGATAGTCTCCGCAGTAGGATATATATTCATACATTCCTGCAGGGGCGTAAGCCGGGACGCTCTGATTTACGTTATATGCATTCAGAGTTTGATGCGGAGCTAATGTGATGTTATTGTAACGAAGGACCGGACCAAACATTCCGTAACCAGGAACATCTATCATAATCCAGACGTCGGTAGTCTGATACTGATCAGTCGTATTTTCTAATATACCGTCAAAAGTGAAGCTTCCCGGAGGATCGATTTCGATTGGCGGGTTATCGGGAGTCATGGTGATATCAAGATCGGGTCCGCCGCCGAGGTAATCTATGGCTGCATTTATATCTATAAGCCCCCATCCATAAGTGTTATCTTCACCGTTCGGGCCGAGATCATAAGCTGTCATCATCAAAGCTTCTTTTAACTCGTCAACCGATGCGTTCGGGGCAGCCTGTCTTAATATACAAAGCGCGCCAGCTACGTGCGGGCAAGCCATGGAGGTGCCGGACATGGTAGTATATCCGCCATTAGAATAAGAAGAGCGCACATCCACTCCGGGAGCTACGACTTCCGGCTTGGTGGTATAAGGACCGCAGTCCGATGGACCTCTGGAGGAAAAGTCCGCTATCGGATAGCCCCCCTGATTTCCATTGACTGCGCCAATCGCAAATGTGGCGTATGGCGTGGAGCCGCGATCAGCAGGGGTGCGCAGAGTGTTAGAACCCCAGTATCCTTCATTACCGGCTGCAAATACGATAGCCGCCCCGGCAGCTTCGCAGTTGTCATTAACTGTCCAGAAATAAGGATCGCATGGATAAGTATAACCGGAATGATAAATCGGCGATATTCCCCAGGAATTGGAGCAAACATCCGGTACGTCGAATGTCGTCCCTGGATTACCATCGGGATCGGCGATCCACTGGAATGCGGTAAAAGCGTCTGCGATTGTGGTGGGGATATCTACTCGATCAATAACGCCGGCGGAAATCCACTCAGCGTCTATGGCAACACCGACGGTATCGCCGGAGTTGTGGTCTGCGCCGCAGATTGTTCCCATTGTGTGGGTTCCGTGCGAACCGGCGTCAAACGGGAAAGTGGTATATGTAACCGGATCATACCATGCCCATTCCGGATGTCCGGCATACTGAGGATCCAAACCTCTCCAGCGGTCATCCAGCGAGGGATGGTTACCGTTTACACCAGTATCTAAATGCGATACCAAGCGTCCTGCGCCGGTAAATCCGCGAGCCCATGCTTCCGGAGCGTTAATTACTTCAACGCCTGTCTCCACACCGGCGATGATACCTTCGGAATCCTTGGTTTCAACCGGAGTAATGCTCTCGATTTCGAAATTCAATGCGATTTCCTTTACATCGTTGCGAGCGCCAAGTTCTTTGATGAACTCTTCGGTCGCATCAACACGGAAGGCATTGATAATCCACATTGATTCATAACGAATCACCTCACCGGACTCCACACCGGCTCTGAGGACGTTTTCGAATTCGGGCTGAGAAGCGGCAGCAACTTGATGCAATGTGGTCAGTACAACTTCGTGACGCTCTGCTAATGTAGCCCTTCTTGCCTTCAGCGATTCGTTGATTTCGCTAATTGGAGCCTGCTCCTCCAAACTCACTATTACCGAGTGATATTCCAATTCCGGCTTCTCTTCGAACTGAAGATTTATCGAAGGATGCAGATAACCGGAAATAGCGCTATTTGCTGTAAATAGGCTTAGAGTCAATATGATTGTAAGGAAGAAAAATCTTTTCATCTGAATTATCCTTTTCTTGAGTTAATGGTTAGAGGGGAGTCGGGAAAAACTTGTTTTTGGCGCAAACCTCCTTTCTGTTCATTTCTTGATTTGTCTCTCATAAAATTACCGGTTTAAGTGGGTCTAAGATAATAAACACGACTATCAAAGTCAAGTATAAATTGATCATAACGGTCAACATTTTCGCGTAGAAAAGTGGTGTCTTTATATTAATATACTTTTCGCCATTAGTCAATCTCAAAATCCAATAATTATTTAACCTTGGTTTTAGCAACAGTTAAACAGATAAGTTAAAATCAGAAGTCTATTCATATCGAATCACGTTTTGTATAGAATTTCATCAATATTTTTGAACTTACTTTAAATTAAGTCGATGAACATTATAAAAAAATCTGTGAAGCGTTAAATAATCTTGAAATTATGGTTTCCGTATAGTAGATTGAAGGTTATTATTTTGAGTTTTATTGATTTGGAGAAAATATGTCGTTTTTCAACCTTATTTCCAATGACATTGGAATTGATTTAGGAACAGCCAATACTCTGGTTTATGTCAGAGGCGCCGGAATCGTGCTGAATGAGCCTTCCGTGGTAGCGGTTGAGAGGTACACCAAAAAAGTGTTGGCAGTCGGTAAAAAAGCTAAAGATATGATTGGCAGAACCCCGGGGGAGATAGAAGCCATCAGACCGCTAAAAGATGGAGTAATAGCCGATTTCGAAGTTACCGAACGATTGCTGGCTGATTTCATCAAGAGGGTGGTCAGACATAGGTATTTGATGAAGCCCAGAATTGTCGTATGCGTGCCTTCGGGTATTACCGAGGTTGAAAAGCGCGCCGTGCGTGATTCGGCAGAAAACGCCGGCGCGCGCGAAGTTTATTTGATTCAGGAGCCGATGGCGGCGGCTATCGGTGTGGGATTACCGGTCGATCAGCCTTCCGGATGCATGGTAATCGATGTCGGAGGAGGTACTTCCGAGATTGCAGTCATAGCCCTTCATGGTATCGTAAACAACACTTCCATAAGGATAGCCGGCGATGAAATGGACGATGCCATCGTCAATTATTTAAAAAAGAATTTCAATCTTTTAATTGGCGAGAGGACTGCCGAGCAGATAAAGATGAAAATCGGTTCAGCCTTTCCTCTTGAAGAAGAAGAAAACCTGGAGATAAAAGGTCGAGATATGGTTGCCGGTGTTCCGAGAACCCTATCAATATCCTCCGTGCAGATACGAGAATCACTGACCGAACCGATTGATTCGATTGTTGAAGCTGTTCGAGAAGCTCTTGAGCATACTCCCCCGGAATTAGCTGCTGATATCCTGGATAGAGGAATTATTATGACCGGCGGAGGCGCATTACTCCATGGCCTGGATCGTCGCTTGACCCAAGAAACCAATCTGTCGGTGTTTATTGCCGAAGACCCGCTAACCTGTGTGGTCAGGGGAACCGGTATAGTTCTGGACAATTTCAAAAAATATGAAAAGGTATTAGTTAAGAGTATGCGCGACTAAACCGTAGAGAGTGTTATTTTTTGCGGCGTCAAACGTCCACGCCGGGGGAGCACACACTCGTGTTGCACTCTCGATCAGTGGGGCCGGTCGGCAACTTACCTGCCAGAGGCTGATAAGCTGCCGGCATGGATTTTCCGAATAAATGCAAAAAATTTAAAGTATTCGCCGCCAAAACCGGAATTTATTAATAATCCAGGTTAGATATACGTTCCTCCCGCTAAATGTTATATTATTATCTTGATTACGATTAAACCCTAAAGGCAAAATTTGTGTCTCATAAACAAAACCAGAAATCAAAATGAAGGCAGATCAAGATAAAGAGTTAATTCAACGAGCAAATCAAGGTGACAGAAATGCCTTCAATTTAATCGTGAACAAATATAAAGATAAGGTTTTTAAAACCGCAATGAGGATGGTTAGAAATAAAGATGATGCCTATGATATCACTCAGGAAGTTTTTATTAGAGCATATAAGGGCTTGAAAAACTTCAAGGGTGATTCCAGTTTGTATACATGGCTGTATCGAATTACGATAAATAACTGCCTTAATTTCACCAGTCGAGATAAATATAGAACAATGGCATCAGTTGCTGATCTAACCCAATCATCGGTATCAACTGTAACTCCGGATTCCCAATTGCAGGAAAGCCAGCTGCTCGAAAGACTGGATAAAGCGATAGAGCAGCTTCCGCCTCAGCAGCGCGCTGTATTTGTTATGCGTTATTATGACGAGATGACCCATGCTGAAATTTCCAAAATACTGAACCGCAGCGAAGGCGCGGTCAAAGCTAATTATTTCCAGGCGGTTAAGAAACTGAAAACCGCATTAAAGGATGTTCTTGGATTTCCATCAAAGAGAGAAATCGTTAACGGAGCATAATTATGAAATGTGAAGACTACCAAGTAAGATTGCTTGAGTTCACCGAAAGCGGAGCTGATATAAACTCTTATCCTGAAATCGGCAAACATATCGAAACCTGTGAGAACTGCCGTATCGAGTTTAATGAGATGAAGGCTTTGTTCGGTATTATGGAAAGGGATAAAACTCGTGAATTCGAGGATGCGCGGCTGGCGAATCTGGTAGTCGATGTTAACAGGCAAATCGATAATACCGAGAAGACCTTTAGATTTAATCCGAAATATTTCTTCTCTATCGTAACCGCAACAGCGGCGGCGGTATTGATTCTTCTTATGGGAACCGCTGATTTCACGGATACTATCTCCATCGATAACGGCTATACGTACATATATGATGATTTTACCGTTTCGCAGCTTGTTGAGCTGGAGTATGTTACCGGTGACCTGATGGGTGAATTATATTCGGATATCGATAGTGAATCACTAACCGAATTGGAAGATTATTACCTGGAGAACTACGACTATCAGAATATACTTAGCGGTTTGGACAATGGTGAGTTAGAATATATCAGTACGGAAATAGATCGGAAGATGAAAAACATTTCGTAGGAGAGTTTATATATGCGCAGCGCAATTTACATAGTTATAACGGCTCTGATTTTAGGTTTTCCAAATGTCCTTTCCGCACAAACGGATATTATGGATCCGCCTCCGCCTGAGATGGAAGGGAGAAGAGGCAGAATCCAGGAGAGGATCGAGGATTTCAAGATATGGAAGCTCACCGGCTATCTTGATTTGAGCAGTGAACAATCGCAGGAGTTCTTCCCCATGTACAACGAGTTCACCGAAGCTCAGAAAGATCTGAATGACAAGCGAAGAACGACATTCAAGAAAATCGCTCGCGCCGTGGAACTTGATGATTACCCGGAAGAAGAACTAAGCGAGATGTTGGAAAATATTGAACAGATTGAGAATGAGATGGTTAAACAGCGGGAAAATTTCCGGGATAAATTGCGCGATGTACTGACTATCCGCCAGATTGCCAAATTCACGATTTTCGAACATCGTTTTCGTAGTGAAATACATGAAATGATACAAAAAGCACGTGAAAGAGAACATAGAGGACGTCCATTTAAAGAACGACGATAACTTAACAGACCTTTGGAAGGAGGACATCATGGTGAAAAAACTCACACTTACGATAACTGCGCTGGTATTAATAACCTTCGCTTACGCAAACCTCGGATATACTCAGCCTGGGCGGATGATGAAGGCTGACTGCGGCGGACCCGGTATGATGCACGGAAGGGGAGGAGCAGGCTGCTGCGACGGTCCGGGATTCGGGCGCGGGCACGGACACGGCGAAGGATTCGGTCCTGGAATATGCATGTTCGCCGATGAACTGGAACTGAGCGATCAGCAGAAGGATGATATCCACAGTATCAGGGTAGATACCCACAAGAGACTGGTTGACTATAAAGCCGATCTGGAGAAATCCAAGATCGAGATGAAAGAACTCTGGTATGACGGCACACCATCCGAAAGCCAGGTCAATAAGCTGATCGACCGCATTTCCGACATCAAGACCGAAATGAAGAAGGTTCAGGCTTCGGCTAAGATTAAAACCATGAGCGTTTTATCCGAAGACCAGCAGAAAGAACTTCGGGAGATGCGGATGGAGAGGAAATGCAGCGGTAAACATCATCGCGGCTACTCCAAGGACCGCGGCGGCAGAATGCAGCAGCGCCTCCAAAGCGATTAGTTATTCTGCGGTAAGTAAACAGGTAAAACCAGGAGCCCGAACGGATTCCTGGTTTTTTAATGTGCTGTATTTGATATGGTAATTTCCCTCTTCTATTTACTTTGGATTAAAAGCATATCGAATATGTGATAATTAAATTCTCATCGTCAAAGATTAATCCTAATCCCGAGTCCTGGGGTGGTTCGGAATAGGCTTTAATCTTCAGCGCATCAATTATATTAATACCATAAACCACCGCTGCGCAAATGTAGCTAATATTACGGTACTTCTCCCATTTGGTTTTCTATCCCGGATTATTCATAAATTTCATAATCGGTAGCGGAAGCCTTGCGCTTCCGGCGTTTCTTTGTAATCCCCAATTCCAATCTGTAAATGATTTACTTCTAACGAACTCCCGAAGGACAAGCCTTCGCCTACGGATTAATAGGTTTTATGAATTATCAGAGTTAGGAAGAATTCTTTGGACTGCAGTTAGCATACTTTAATCATTCTGCTTTTTCCTTTGAACTATCCGGTTTATTTCCCTATTATATGCAGTACAGCAATTAATCGGGAATATTACTCCAGCGGAGGATTTTATGAAACGACCGCGGTTGGAGAAGGATCTGCGGAAACATTTTCCATTTGGATTCCATCTGTCGAAAGAATCATGGGATCAGTTTAAAGTCGATAGTATAATTGATTCAACCAGAGCTGCAAAAGTCGGTTTTAACATATTGAGGTTTCGCAGCCTGGCAGATAGAATGAATGAGAAGCGGTTTAGAAGCTCTCGCGTGTTGGAACCTGTTCAGGCGGGGCAGTTGGTTTCGGCAGGTATAATTGTGACTATCCTGCGATACATTTTCAAGAAATATGCTCAGGAGCAGATATCGGGAGTGATTGGCGAGGCGTTCGACTGGGTTTCGGCAAACAGGGGAGAAAACCTGGTTTCTCAACCTCCGCCGTCTTTCGTAAAGCTATTTCCTCCTCAAAAGGTTGCCGCCGGAGAGGAATCCATCAGTGAATTTCTCGATTATAGCGAGGAAGCGGAAAATAATTTAGAAACAGTTTTCGGAGAGATGATTCTCCTTTATCTCTCCATGGAGAATCCGGCGTTTAGAAAATTCAATGAGTTGTTCGATGATGAAGAGTTGAGGCATAAGTCTCCTTATGTTCCTCTCGTGCGCAGCCTTGAAGAATTTTTGGATACAAAGCCGGTATTCGAGCTAACCGGCGAACCGCTGCTGGCCTGTCTTCGCGCTCCGATGAAAGCCGATCTGAATTCGCTCCAGGGTCAGCTTGATTATATCAAACAGAATTGGGCTAAGTTTTTACCCCCCGACCTTCTGGAAGAACTATTACTTGTTACGGACATACTTCAGGAAGAAAAAAGGATGCGGGGTTTGGGTCCGGGTGAGACCAAGGCGCTTGAGTTCGGCAGATATGCCTATGGTGAGGATTTCAGTTACCCCGAACCGGAGAGATTCAGCCGCGATGCTGATTGGATGTCCAATGTGATACTGATCGCCAAATCAGTGTATGTTTGGCTGGATCAGCTTTCCAAAAAATACAAAAGAGAAATAAGGCATCTGAATGATATTCCCGATGAGGAGCTGGATAGGCTTGCCAACTGGGGTTTTACCGGCTTGTGGTTGATAGGCCTGTGGGAGCGGTCACCGGCGTCACAGAAAATCAAGCAGATGATGGGGAATTCCGAAGCGGTGGCGTCGGCGTATTCTCTCTATGATTATACAATTGCTGAAGATTTGGGCGGAGAATCCTCTTATCGGAATTTGAAGGAACGCGCTTGGCAAAGGGGGCTTCGTTTGGCAAGCGATATGGTGCCGAATCATACCGGAATCTACTCCCAATGGGTGATAGAACATCCTGACTGGTTTATCCAATTACGCTATCCGCCTTACCCATGTTATCAATACACCGGTGAAGATCTTTCCCGGCATCCCCGTATCTGTATCCAGATCGAGGATGGGTACTGGGATCGTCGGGATGCCGCGGTAGTATTCAAACGTATAGACAAGGAGACCGGGGATACCAGGTATATCTATCACGGGAATGACGGCACCAGTATGCCCTGGAATGATACCGCCCAGCTCAATTTTCTTATCCCGGAAGTTCGCGAAGCGGTGATACAGACGATACTACATGTCGCCCGCAAGTTCCCGATCATTCGTTTTGATGCCGCTATGACCTTAGCGAAGAAGCATTATCAACGTTTGTGGTTTCCGAAATTAGGCGATGGCGGAGCGATACCATCCCGGGCGGAGCATGGATTGAGCAAGCAGGAGTTCGATAAGCTATTCCCCATTGAATTCTGGCGGGAGGTGGTTGACAGGGTCGCCGCCGAAGCGCCGGATACGTTGCTTCTTGCAGAAGCGTTCTGGTTGATGGAAGGATATTTCGTAAGAACACTCGGCATGCATCGCGTATACAACAGCGCTTTTATGAATATGCTCAAGATGGAGGACAACGCCAAGTACCGCACCACCGTAAAGAATGTTCTGGAGTTCAGCCCGCAGGTTCTGAAGCGTTTCGTTAATTTTATGAACAATCCGGATGAGGAAACGGCGGTCGCCCAATTCGGCAAAGGGGATAAATATTTCGGAGCAGCGGTGATGATGGCAACTATGCCCGGTTTGCCTATGTTCGGGCATGGTCAGGTGGAGGGTTTCACCGAGAAATACGGCATGGAATACCGACGGGCATACTGGGATGAACATGTCGATGAGGATATGGTTCGTAGACACGAAAGCGATATCTTCCCAATTATGAAACGCAGATGGCTTTTCAGCGGGGCTGAGAATTTCGCATTTTTTGATTTTATGTCCGATGACGGTTATGTAGATGAGAATGTTTTCGCTTATTCCAATCGCGTAGGCGGGCAGAGAGCGATTGTCCTTTACAACAACGCCTATAATTCTACCAGCGGTAGTATACATACTTCGACCGCCATCAATGTCGGCAGCGCCGATGAACCAAAACCGGTAAGAAAGGGGCTAACCGAAGCGCTGGAGTTAAACAATGCCCCGAACGTATATTACATTTTCCGCGAATACCGGACAAAACTGGAATTCATTCGAAACGGAAAGCAGTTGGCGGAACAAGGACTTCACGCCGCTTTGCGGGGATACGATTACCAGATATTTCTCGATTTCCGCGAAGTTTACGACAGCGATGGCTCCTGGGGGAAACTCGCATATATCCTCGGAGGGGCAGGTGTTCCTGATATCAATGCCCGATATCGTGAAATGCAAATGGAACCGATCTTGCATCCATTTCAGCAATGTATTGAACCCGATATATTGAAGGGAATCGCGGAAGCGGATAAAAAGACTCAATCCAACCTCACGCATTTACTTCAACGATTCTATCAAGCCGCATCGGATTATGCTTCTTCAGAGGAGGACATGCATAAACTTGCAATACAGACCTCGAAAATGCTGTCCAAAATTCCCTTGAAAGAAAATGTCGCCGAATTTGACAACATCCTGGCTTCTCGCATTAGCGAGTTTCTTTCTCAGGAAAACGAGGTTCCGTACGATTGCGCCATAGCGATTCGATTCATCGTCAGTCCTTTGGGTGAGATAAAATCTAAAAATGATGATTCGCTTCCCGAAAAGATTATGCGAAACAGGATGAAGGATTGGTTTCTTGAGAAGCATATAACCGAATCGCTATCTAATCTCTATGGCAGCGCTGATGCGGCTGGCTCCGATTCAGCGCTTATTGCGCTTCTGGTCAGCAATAGCCACCTTCAAGGTTTGATAAGAGGAACTTCGTTTATGGATTCAGTGCAGATATTCGACGATCCTGATCTTCGATCTTACCTCAATGTTAATCGTTATGAGGGCGAGGCGTATTTCAACAAGGAACGATTAGAGAGAATGGTTAAGATGCTGTTTTATCTGGAAGCGGTGAAGCTTCTTGTTGATGATAATCAGCTAAATATTAGCGTTGTTCTGGAAAATGCTCGGTTCATCCTGAAATCCGCTCAGGAGAGTGGATATAAACTCGATAAATTTACCGCGCTTCTTTCGGAATTAGAAAGATAATTGGCGATGCGGTGTATGCTATTTGGGGGATACAAACATTGTCCGGATTTCATCGGCACAAGGCGGAGTAACTCGGGTTCCTCCGATGAATCGGGGGAACCCGACCTGCATTTTTCTGGAGCGCCGACCGGCGGCACGGGGTCACGGATTGCTTCGCTACGCTCGCAATGACGGGTGGAGGCAGCCGGCAGCACATAGTTATGTGATCCCGAAGGACAAGCCTTCGGCTACAGAGTAATGGGTTTTATGAATTATCCCGGTTAAGTAAGTAACAGACCACACTTACTATGGCGGCTACACTCTCATTTGCGAATAATACTCAGCAAATATTAATAGAAAAATCCCGTAACGGAATCCTTCACAAGCTGGAACCAGGGATTGGGGAAGATTCCTATATGCAGTGTGCCCCAAGCGGCTAAAAGGATCGCCACCATCAGAGAAATCGGGAATGCCACTTTGCGGTCAACCTCAGCTTCGGGTTTCATATACATAGTCACAATTACCCGGATGTAGTAATAAACCGAAACCACGGAGTTAAGTACACCGATAATCGCCAGCCAGATATATCCTGCGGAAACCGCTGAGGAAAAGATATAAAACTTGCCGATAAAACCCGCCGTTGGTGGTATTCCCGCCAGCGATAGCATAAATAAACTCATAGCGGCGGCAGTGATCGGGTAACGCTTGGCTAATCCGCCATATCCAGCAATGGTTAAATCCTCCTCGCCCTTCTTACCGAGCAAAATGACGATCCCGAAAGCCCCCACATTCATGGCAGTATATGCCAGCAAATAGAATAACGCCGCCTCGGCACCACGTTCAGTACCCGTAACCAGCGCGATAAGTATATACCCTGCATGCGCTATCGAGGAATAAGCGAGCATCCGTTTGATATTGCGCTGTGTCAATGCAATCAAATTGCCGACACTCATCGTCAGCACAGCCAGCACCCACAGCACAATCGTTATCTCGCCATAAGCGGGACCGAATGCCTGGTAAAGAAGTCGGAATAAAATCGCAAACCCCGCCGCTTTCGGCGCTATGGAGAAAAATGCCGTAACCGGAGTCGGAGCCCCCGTGTAAACATCGGGCACCCATGAATGGAAAGGTACGAATGCGGTTTTAAACGAAAATCCGATTAAAACCATCGACAAGCCGATCAATGCCAGCGGATCAAGGCTGAATATGTCATTTGCCAGGCTTTCAAAGATCAAACCGAAATTGGTTGTACCGAATGAGCCATAAATAAATGCGATTCCATAAATTAAGAATCCGCTGGCGAATGCTCCCATCAGGAAATATTTCAATGCCGCTTCATTGGATAACAGCTTCTTCTTGTCAAAACCAGCGAGTAAATAAAGCGGAATCGACATCACTTCCAATCCCAAAAACGCCGTTATAAGTTCATTGGCGGATGCCAGAATCATCATCCCGACCGTCGATGTCAATATCAAAAACAGGAATTCACCATGGAAAATCTCTTCTCGCTGCAGATACCATACAGACAGGAACAAGGTCAACATTGCGCCGGCAAAAAATATGAGCTTGAAAAGCACCGAGAAATTATCGGCAATCAGCGCTTCGGCGAAACCGATCTCGTTAGTATTCCATTGCCGGGTAACAGCATATGCCGCCGCCAATATCCCGATAAACATTATAAATGATAAAGCCTGACGCTTATCGCCCTTGATAAGTAATTCCCCGAGTAATACAGCCACAGCCGTGACAAAAAGTATTATTTCGGGATAAATTATCGATATATTTATATCAGGTATCGGTATCATCTCAAATTAAGTCCTGCTTTGTTCCGTGAACCACGGAATTAGAATCCTCAACCTCCGCCAAAGCCGATTTTAACATTTCCACATTCAACAATAACCGGAACCATCCTCTGCCCGCCGGTTATTTCAAGTACTTTCTGCTTCATCTCCGGACGTTCGGTAACATTAATCTCTTCAAAATCAATGCCCCGTTTAGTATAATCTTCCTTAGCCGCCGCGCAGTATGGACATCCGGACTTTGTATAAATAACAGTATCACTCATGGTATTCTCCTTTCTGTTCCAAACCTTTATCAGCATTAACAGCTTCGATATCAATATGTTCCTGATGGATATTTTCAACCCGGAACTTTTGATTGACCGTTGACACCAAATTCTGTACTGAAGTCTCCATTCGACTCAAAATAGGTTTAGGATATATCCCGATATAGAATACCAGCGCAATAAGCGGAACTAAAACCAGCTTCTCGCGCAAATTTAAATCCTTTAAATTCTTATTTTCCTCATGTTTCACCTTTCCGAATACCACTCGCTGGAACATCCACAGCATATATACAGCCGCCAGAATAACGCCGGTTGCCGCCAGTACCGCATAAGTGATATTGGATTTAAAAACACCCAAAAGTACCAGGAATTCGCCCACAAATCCGTTAGTTCCAGGCAATCCGATGGAGGATAACGTGATAATCATGAACATCACCGAAAAAACCGGCACAACTTTTGCCAATCCTCCAAAATCCTCGATCATTCGAGTATGACGTCGCTCATATATCATCCCCACCAGTAAAAACAGGGCACCGGTGGAAATTCCATGGTTAATCATCTGCAGAATCCCGCCCTCCATCCCCTGAACATTAAAAGCGAATATACCGAGCATTACGAATCCCAGGTGAGATACTGAGGAATATGCCACCAGGCTCTTAACATCTTTCTGCACAAACGCCATCATGGCGCCATAAATTATACCGATAATCGCCAAAATCGATATCGCCGGAGCAAACTCATAAGCGGCATTGGGAAAAAGCGGCAGACAAAACCTCAGGAAACCGTAAGTTCCCATTTTCAGCAATACCGCCGCCAGTATAACGCTTCCCGCGGTCGGCGCTTCCACGTGGGCATCCGGTAACCAGGTATGGAATGGGAACATCGGTACTTTAATTGCAAACGCCAATGCGAATGCGGCAAACATCCACAACTGCATGTTGGTCGGAATCGGGAATTGCCCTAACTCTATGAGATTAAAGGTGTAAACGCCGGTGTATTCAAAATTGAGGAAATAGAGATACAAAATCGCAACCAACATCAGCGCCGAGCCGAACATCGTATACAAAACGAATTTTATCGTGGCGTAAATCCGTCGAGGACCTCCCCAGATACCGATAATGAAATACATCGGGAATAACATCGCTTCCCAGAAAACGAAGAACAAAACCATATCCAGGGCCATGAAAACGCCGATCATTCCGGTTTCCAGGACCAGGAATGAAATCATATATCCCTTGACCTTTTCCTTAATCGAGCTGAAAGACGACCATATCGCCAGGGGAGTTAAGAAAGTGGTGAGAAGCACCATCAGCATGCTGATTCCATCGATGCCAAAGTAATACGATACACCGATTTCCGGAATCCAGTTGAAATGTTCCACATACTGAAAATCAGCAGTAGACCAATCGCTGAAATACAACGGTAAGGATATAATGAAATTGATAACTGCCGTTATCAACGCGACCATCTTTATCGCATTGAGCTTATTTTTATCAATCAATAAAATAAGAAGGACACCCACTATGGGGAGATATGCTACGAGCGAGAGTATGGGGAATCCTCCGGGAATCATAAAAAACACCTATCCAAAAAGTATATATCCAACTAATATCACCACACCGATCATGAATGTGACGATATAATTTCTCAAATATCCGGTCTGGAACCATTTAATAACTTCGCCTGTCCAAACGGCGCCATAACCTGTCAAATTGACTGTTCCGTCTATAAATACCTTATCCGCAATATTATAGAGCAATTCCGACAATTTAATAAATGGTTTGACAAAGAGAAAGCCGTAAATTTCATCAACATAATACTTATTATAGAGAACATTCCGTAATTGAGCGAACCTCTCCCCTATTCTCACCGGAAGTTTGGGATCGACCGCGTATAATCTGTAAGCGATGTAAATCCCCGCCAACGCAATAAGCACCGATAGAATCATCAGGATTATCTCCAGGGCTGCAGAATGATGCACATCGCCGTGTGTTGGTACTTTGGCAATAACCGGGTCAAGGAAGTGCGCGAAACTATTGTGTCCCCCGAGAACATGGGGTATTCCCACGTAACCGCCAATTATTGACAATACAGCAAGAATCATCAAGGGAATAGTCATCACCGGCGGTGATTCATGTAAATGATGGCGGGCTTCCGATTTCAATCGCTCTTTTCCGAAAAATGTCATGAAAATCAGCCTGAACATGTAAAACGCGGTTATCCCGGCGGCAACCGCTCCAATAAGCCATAACAGCCAATGCCCTCGCTCCGCTGAAAAAGCATACCACAGGATCTCATCCTTGCTGAAGAATCCGGATAATCCCGGTATACCGGAGATCGCGAGGGTACCTATCAACATCGTAATAAAGGTTTTGGGGATCTTACTCTTCAACCCGCCCATGTAGCGCATATCCTGTTCGTTAGAAAGCGCATGCATCACCGACCCGGCGCACATAAACAGAAGCGCTTTGAAAAAGGCATGGGTCATCAGGTGAAATATCCCGGCGCTGAAAGCCCCCACACCGCATGCTAAGAACATATAGCCCAACTGGCTGATAGTTGAATATGCCAGTACCCGTTTTATATCAAATTGAGTTATGGCGATGGTGGCTGCAAAAATGGCAGTTACGGCGCCGATAATGGCAACAACTGCCATTGATACCGGCGCCATTACGTACAAAGCTGATAGTCGCGCAACCATATACACACCGGCTGTGACCATGGTTGCGGCGTGTATTAATGCGGAAACCGGCGTGGGTCCTTCCATTGCATCCGGCAACCAGATATACAATGGAATCTGCGCTGATTTTCCGGCAGCTCCCATAAAAAACAGAAGCGTAATTGCGGTTGCTAAGCCTCCGCCCATAGCCAGTAATTCCGGCGCCCGGATGCTTATTTCCTGGATATTGATCGTACCGAATGTTACAAAAGTGAGGAAAATCGCCAGTAAAAAGCCGAAATCCCCTATCCTGTTGACAATAAATGCTTTTTTCCCGGCATCGGATGCGCTTTTCTTCTCAAACCAGAAACCTATGAGTAGATACGAACAAAGCCCCACGCCTTCCCATCCGACGAACATCACCAATAAATTGCTGCCCAAAACCAGCAAAAACATTGAGAACATAAATAGATTCAGATAGGAAAAATACCTTGCGTAGGACTGGTCATGCCCCATATAACCATGGGAATAGACATGAATTAGAAATCCGACTCCCGAAACCACCAATATCATGACCGCGGAAAGGGGGTCAAGATGGAATTCCGCCGGGGCATAGAAACGTCCCGCCACTATCCAGTCAAACAACTTTTCCACATAAATTCTGGCTTCCGGCGGCAAAGCAGTGAGTCTGAAAAAGAGAATTACCGACCATATAAATGATAATCCGGCGGCTCCGCAGGCAATTAACGTGACCATAATCCGGTTCAAGTATTTACCGAATAATCCGTTTACTATAAATCCCGCTAAGGGAAAAAATGGCACCAGCCAGAGAGGTCCGTTCATATCACCACTTCATTAGGTTAAAGTCATCAACACTGATTGATTTTCGATTACGAAATAGCACAACAATTAACGCCAGGCCTACCGCCGCCTCGGCGGCGGCAACCGTAATCACAAAAAAGACAAAGACTTGACCATCGATTGTTTGAGTAAAGCTTGAAAAGGCGACCAGCGCAATATTAGCGGCATTAAGCATAAGTTCAATACACATTAACACCACAATAGCATTGCGGCGAATCATTACGCCGATAACTCCTATGGCGAAAATTACGCCGCTTAATCCGAGATAATGTGCTAATCCTAATTCCATCTATTTTGTGTCAAATTCGTCTTGTAAACTTACTTAATTCCTGCAGACCGCAAATCAGCTTTCCGGGCGTTTTCAGCGATCCATTTATTATTTCAATATCTATAGATGTTATCTAAAAATATGCTTTGCGCGCACACCATATTTTTAAGTTTCCGTTCTCCCCTTTCCTCTGGTAAGCATTATCGCCCCGACAATAGCTACCAGAAGAAGTATACTTGTCACCTCAAAAGCAAAAAGATATTTGGTAAAAATACCGGATGAAAGTGATTCGATACTGGAAAATTCATTCGGCGCCGGCATGAATAACCCGGGACTGCCGCTTGAAAGTCCCTTTCTTACAAAAAATCCAATCTCCAGTAAGAACGCAGTTCCCAGAACTCCGCCTAATACCCTGGTTAATCTCTTCTCATCTCGCTGGATAAGCTCATCCTTAATATTCAGCAGCATAATTACAAACAGGAATAGCACCATCACCGCGCCGGCATAGACTATAACTTGAATTGCGGCAACGAATAATCCCCCGATCAACGCAAACAATCCGGCGATAGTACACATCACAAAAACCAGCGAGATAGCGCTTGAAACCGGCGAACGTAACGTTATAACCAGTATCGCGCCAGCGATACACATTATTGAAAATATGGTGAATATAACTAACTGCATTTTACCAAATCTTTATTAAATAAATCGGTTAATGATCAGGCGCTCCTTCACCCATTGCGGGAGTCGGGGCGCGGAAATCGAATCGAGTTGTGCGAATGAACTTGTGACCTTCCTTTTTTCGCCTCTCTTTATCAACTTTGTCGAATTGCTCCAACAGCATTTCCTTGGTGTATATGAAATCTTTCAGTTCGTATTTGCTAAACTCGAAATCGCGTCCCAGGAAGATAGCTTCTTCCGGACAAGCTTCCTCGCAGAAACCACAAAATATACAGCGGATTTCATTGATTATATAAATCTTAGCTTTACGCTCACCTTTTTCATTTTCGTACGGTTCCATATAAATACAATCCGCCGGGCATGCAGCCGCGCATAAACCACAGCAAACACATCTTTCCTCCCCATTATCATAGCGCGCCAGATAATGCAGTCCGCGAAAACGGGGCGATAAATCGGGTTTAAATTCGGGGTATTCCAAAGTAGTCGGTTTCCTGAAGAAATTCTTCAATGTTGTAGATAACCCGATCGGTATCGCTTTTATTACTGTATTTGCAAATTCAAACATATTATTCTATCTAAATAACTAAAACTACTCCGGTTATGAAAATATTCAACAATGCTAACGGCAGTAATACCAACCATCCGAATCTCATTAATTGATCATAACGGAATCTCGGTAATGTTCCTCTTATCCACACAAAAGCAAACAATATAAGCACAACCTTAATTAAGAACCAAACAACCGGCGGCAAAATCGGCCCCTGCCAACCGCCGAGGTATAAGGTGGTTACAACCATGGATGTGGTGATTATGTGGGCATATTCCGCCATAAAGAACATGGCGAATTTCATACCTGAATACTCGGTATTATAACCGCCTACAAGCTCAGCTTCGGCTTCAGGCAGATCGAAGGGAATTCGATTGGTTTCGGCAAGCACGGCAACTGAGAATAAAATAAATCCGAGCGGCTGCCTGACAATACCCAATTTCAGGATGCTGTCCTGCTGTTCAACGATTTCGGTGAGAGAAAAAGTGCCGGCGATCATCAGCAGCCCGACCAAAGCCAAACCTAAAGAAACTTCGTAACTTATCATCTGTGCCGAGGCGCGTAAAGCACCGAGCAGCGGGTATTTGGAATTTGCCGACCATCCTCCGAGAACAACTCCATAGACGCCCATCGATGCCACCGCGAGAATGAACAGAATACCGATATTCATGTCCGAGATCACCATACTGATCTCTCTGCCGAGAAGCGAAAAGTTGTCAGCGACCGGAACAACCGCAATTGTCAATAGCGCAGGAACGAAAGTTATAACCGGCGCAAGGTTAAAAATAATCCTGTTAGCATTTATCGGCGTAACATCTTCTTTAGAAAGAAGTTTGATAGCATCGGCGATCGGCTGCAGAAGACCTCCGAACCCGACTCGATTCGGTCCCTTCCTTGTCTGGATAAACGCAACCATACGGCGTTCGAATAAGGTCATGTAAGCGACCATGCCCATCAAACCGCCAAAAATGACTAAGACTTTCGCAATCATTATTATATAATCGAGCAATTCCATCTACAGCTTTTCCACCTTAACAAAGGTTAAATCCGAAGAGGAGCTTAAAAGCGAGCTAACTTCGGCTTCCGGATAATTTACGGGAATGAAAACGGTTCCCGGTCTGATATTTTCGTCAACTGTCATCCGCATAGTCAGGTTCGAATACTCCGAGCTAATTCTAACGGTGTCATTATCATTCAAATTTATCTTGGCGGCATTATCGGGGTTCATATAAAGCTTTGGTCCCGGGTCTATTTTCTCCATTGATTCGGCGTAATATGTCAGATGTCTTCTCTGATAAACCGACGAACCATAAGTTAAGATAAATGGTCGATTTTCATCGGGCGAAGGCGCCCCATCCGATTTAAATCCGGTTACATCCGCATAAGGCGGCTCATCGAAATCAAAATCAAGGAATATACCGCCGAATCTCATTCCTTTGTAAACCTTTTTGCCGAATACCTTAGAATCCTCAGACATTTCCGCCCATATATCTGCCGGTTCACGGTAGTCCGATTCAAAATCAAGTCGCTGCATTAACCTGAGTAAAATTTTCCAACCTTCGGCCGAAGAGTATGCGGATTTGTATGCTTTTTCAAAATACTGAATTCTACCTTCGGTTGAAATGATACTGCCATCGTATTCGGGAAATGCTGCCAGAGGGAGAACCACATCGCAGGTCTTGCCGGTTTCAGTCAGGAAGGTTTCGATTGCTACCTTAAAAGCAGCGCTTTTAACAGCATTTGCAGCCAATTCCCTGTCGGGATAAAAGCCGACCGGGTCTGAGCCGTAAAACAGAATAGCCCCCATACTTCCATCCGCCGCTGATTTCAACATTTCAGTTGTATTCATTCCGGGTTCATCGGCAATTCTCTCAGCTCCCCATTCTTCGGCGAGATGCTGACGATTCTTCTGATTATTTTCCATGCCGTCGGGCAGAATATCCGGTGTGCAGCCCCAGAGTAAATTCCCGAGGTAATTTGAGCCGTCAAAGAGTATATTTAATTTCGAGTCCTCGCCCAAAAGCTGGCAAATTCCTTTCAGCAAATCGATATTCTCATTTCCACGGGGATTATTATATAAATCCTCGCCCGCGAAAAGCAATGTTTTTCCATTCTTGAGCTCATCCACCCAGGTTTGCATTTTACTGGAGGCAACGCCAGCGGGCGCAGCAAGCTCTTCTATGTTGTTACCTTTGAGGGCGTTGTAGAGCGCCAACAGGAAATTATATTCGCCTTGCGGGAAATACTCCAGGCTGTTCACCGGGAAAAGCGTGAAATCGGTTTTCCGATGATAAGCGGCGAAGCATTTCGAGTTATCTTCCTTTATCGCTTTCTTAATCCAAAGCGTCATAACAGGATGGCGGGTTTCAGCATCAGCGCCCAGAATCACGAGGTTGTTGAAATTTTCGAATTCGGTAAAGGGAATCCTGTTCTTTAACAGACCAAGAATCTTGCGGTTTAATTCGGGAGATGGCGTAAATCTATCCTCGAATCTGAAATCGATATTGTTAGTCCCAATCACCTGCCTGGCAAATCGCGAAAGCAAATATGCTTCTTCATTGGATGTCATTTCATTGCCAATTACACCGATCCCCTTGGCTCCATTTATATCGTGAGCTGAGGAGAGCTTATCCGCAACGTAGTCCAAAGCTTCATCCCAGGTAACATCCTGAAGCTTTCCCTCCTTGCGGATTTTGGGATGCTGAAGTCGACGATCGCTGTCAGCGAATAATCCGCCAAACCGTCCGCGGTCGCAAATTAAACCGTTATCCACATTACGGTTCCAGCGGGAGTATATTCTAAACAATTTCTGCCCTTGATGCCAGAGAGTGGTGTTGCATCCGTCGCCGCATAAATGACAGACCGACGGAGTCCGTTTGAGCAGCCAGGTGCGGACTTTGTAGCGGAAACTATCGGCTACTAACGCTCCGACCGGGCAGTTTTCGACAGTGTTTCCGGAAAATTCGGAACGGAAAGGCCGTTTCTGATGTCGATGGATTATGGTTCTGTATCCGCGATTAAAAGCTCCCAGATCAGCATCACCGGCTATTTCCTTGATGATCCTGGTGCATTTAAAGCACTGAATGCAGCGGTTCATGTTCAGCCAGACAATCGGGCCGAGGGGAACATCATCAAATGCAAACTTCCTGTCGAAAACAGTCCGATTCCGGGGTTCTTCTGTGCGAGTATGGTCAGGCCCATGGTCGAAAGTGTGATCCTGCAAGACACATTCACCGCCCTTATCACAAGTAGGGCAATCCAGCGGATGGTTTACCAGTATATATTCCAAAACTCGTTTACGCGCTTCAATCGCCTTTTCGGAGAAAACTTTGACCACCATGCCATCGAGAGCCGGCGCGGCGCACGAGGGAATCGGTTTGGGAGACTTTTCGACCTCAACCAGACACATCCTGCAGGCGGCAATCGGAATGAGACGGGGGTCCCAGCAGAATGTTGGGATAATTATACCCAGCTTAAGGGCAGCATCGAGAATAGTCCTTCCCTTCTCGACCTTGACCTCGCGTCCGTCTATTGTTAATGTGATCAGTTCTGGCATCTTAGTCGTATATTCTCCGGTATATTTTCTTAAACCTTCCCGTCAGCGCTGGAGCGCTGACCGGCGGAATTAATTTCATGGCGTTTAACACACCCCCGCTTCATCTTCGATGAAGCGACCCCTCTCGAGAGGGGAATCGATGTCGGGGGTAAACCCGCCGACCTGCTTGTTTGGTATCAATGCAGGACAAGAACAAGCCGGAGGCTTACAAGTATCCGGCCTACCTGTTCGTGCACCATCTATCTGAAGGGGAACGTTATAGTACCCTTCGGTTTTCCTCCGTTGCAAAGGTTTTCAAATTCGTCTCTGAATTTCTCTATAAAACTCATCACCGGCATAGCCGCTGCGTCGCCCAGCGGACAAACGGTATTGCCCATAATGTTCTTAGCCACATCAAAAAGCAGATCAACATCCTCGGGTTTCCCTTCGCCTTGCAGCATCCTTTTGAGGATTTTATTCATCCAGTTTGTGCCTTCACGGCAAGGGGAGCATTTGCCGCATGATTCATGCTCATAAAACTTGGTTAATTTCTGTAATGCCGCAACCATGCAGGTTCCATCGTGCATAACAATTACACCGGCGGAACCTAACATACTTCCCTTCTCCGCCAGCGATTCAAAATCCATATTAACATCGATTTCATCCGCTTTCAGGATCGGAACCGAGGATCCTCCCGGTATCACCGCTTTCAACGGTCTATCGTCGAGAATCCCGCCGCCGTATTCATAGATCAGTTCCCTGAGCGTAACTCCCATCTCCAGTTCATAATTGCCGGGACGGTTGATATGACCGGAAAGGCAATAAATCTTTGTTCCGGTTGATCTCTCGGTACCAATAGATGCGAACCATTCGGCGCCGCTATTAATTATATGAGGAATGTTGCTGATTGTCTCTACATTGTTGATGATAGTGGGACATCCCCACAGACCTTCAACTGCCGGAAATGGAGGTTTCTGGCGGGACATAGCGCGCCAGCCTTCAATCGATTCCATCAGCGAGGTTTCTTCGCCGCATATATAAGCGCCGCCGCCGCGGAAGACATGAATATCGAGATCGAATCCGCTTCCCAGGATATCCTCACCGATAAATCCCTTTTCTTTTGCCTCTTTTATCGCTTTTTCGGTTTGCTCTGCACAACAGGCAAATTCGCCCCGGATGTAAACAAAGGCGGTATGGCAATTTATGGCGTAAGATGTAATAATCGTTCCTTCGATCATTTGATGGGGATCGTATTCCATTAATTGACGATCCTTAAATGTGCCGGGTTCGGATTCATCGGCATTGACGATCAAATAAACCGGTTTGTTTATCCCTTTGGGTAAAAATGACCACTTAACGCCGGCGGGAAAACCGGCTCCGCCCCGACCGCGCAGGTTGGTTTTCTTGACCATCTCAACCAGCTCTTCCGGTTTGTATTCCTTGAGAGCTTTGGGTAATGCGGTATAGCCGCCGTTTGTCATATAGACGTCAATTTTGTGCTGGTCGGGATAATCGATGTATTTGAAAAGTATTTTTTCTGCCATTTTTATTAAAACATCCGGGATTCGCTTTTGGCGAATCCAGCCCTCTCACGAGGGGAACACACCCCCGCTTCATCGAAGATGAAGCGACCCCTCTTAAGAGGGGAATTTCGGATTCCTACGGAATCCGTATCGGGTCAGCGCTGGTGCGCTGACCGATGGTAAACTCTATCCTTTCCAGTAGGCATAGCGAGATTGCTTCGTCGCTGCGCTCCTCGCAATGACCATGTATCCGAAGGGCAAGCGCGTCAGAGGCGCGTAATCCTTCGGCCGCCTTATCACCTCAGCGCTGGAGCGCTGACCGGCGGTTCGAAATATCATGTGCTGCGCCATTTTTCGATTAATTCATCGACTTTGGCGCGGGATAAACGTTCATAGTACTTATCGTTAACCTGCATCATAGGCGCCGTGCCGCATGATCCGAGACATTCCACGGTCCAGAGGGTGAACAAGCCGTCGGGGGTAGTCTCGCCGACTTTTATCCCGAGCTTTTCCTGGAGATATTCAAGGAGGCTGTCAGCGCCCATCAATGAGCAGGACAAATTATCGCAAACCTGGATCAGGTATTTTCCAACTTTTTCCTTGGGGAAAAGCGTGTAAAAGGTTGCAGTTTCATTGATATCCAAGCGGGATACTCCGATAATATCAGCCGCTTCGTCCAATTGCTCAACGTCCAGGTAACCGCAATCCTGAAAAACCACATGCAGCGCCGGTAAAATGGACGCTTCTTTAGTCGGGTATTTACCCTTTAATTCCGCAAGTTTTTCCTTAGCGGCATTGCTGAGCATTATCTATCTATCTCCCCAAGAACAATATCTATACTTCCGATAACCGCAATCACATCCGCAATCAGCTTGCCCTCCACCATTTTATGAATAGCCGAAAGATTAACAAAGCATGGCGGACGCACCTTGACGCGATATGGCTTTTTGGTTCCATCGGATACTATATAAAATCCTAATTCACCCTTACCGGATTCAATTGGAACATAAGCTTCGCCGCGAGGCGGTATCATTCCATGCGCAACTAATTTAAACTCATGAATCATGTACTCCATACCCTTCATAACTTTTTCCCTGGGCGGAAGTACATATTTATAGTTATCGCTGCGAACCGAACCTTCCGGTAATCCATCGATGGCCTGCTGGATAATCTTCAATGATTGCCGCATCTCTTCAATACGGCAGAGATACCTATCGTAGCAGTCGCCGCTGGAGCCAAGCGGGACTTCGAATTGGAATTTCTCGTAATCGCAATAGGGATTAGCTTTGCGAACATCATAATTAACCCCCGATCCTCGCAATGTAGGTCCGGTAAGTCCGTGACTTACAGCATCTTCTGCGGAAATCACACCAACTCCTTTGGTGCGGTTTATCCAGATCTGATTATTGGTGAGTAAATCCTCGTATTCGTCAATCATAGACGGGAAAGTACGCAAGATGTTACGAACCGAATCTTCGAAATTATCAGGAAGCTCGTAATATAGACCGCCGGGGGTGATGTAGGAACACATCATTCGCTGGCCGGAGCAATCCTCGAATAACTTCAATAAAACTTCACGCTCTCGAAAAGCGTAGAAGAACATGGTCATTGCGCCGATATCCAGGGCGTGCGTTCCAACCCAGACCAGATGCGAATTAAGCCGGGTCAATTCGGCTAAAATCACACGCGCCCATACGGCTTTTTCCGGCACTTCCAATTCGATAAGTTTCTCGATAGAAAGCGTGTATGCGAGGTTGTTGAGAAGCGGTCCCAGATAATCGATACGATCGGTGCAAGTCAATGCCTGTTTGTAGGTTTTGTTCTCCATGGTTTTCTCTATACCTGTATGGAGATAACCTATAATGGGAGTGCATTTTACTACCGTTTCACCATCGAGCAGCAGCTTGAGTCTCAGCACGCCGTGAGTAGCGGGGTGCTGGGGACCCATATTTACTTCCATTAATTTATAATCAGTATCGACAGTCGTTTCTATCATAGTTATTCTAATCTATCCTCTTCAATATCACCGGATGGTGATTTTGTTCTAATAGGAACGCCGAAGTTGACTTCATCGGAAGTAAGTTTGAAATCCTTCCTCAAGGGATATCCCGGAAATTCGTCGCGCATGAGAATTCTTCTTAAATCGGGATGATTGGTAAACTGGACTCCCAGCATATCAAAAACCTCTCGCTCCAGCCAGTTCGCCGAAGCCCAGATATCGGAAACCGAGCGGGGGGCGATTTTACCTCCTGCCCTGATTTTGACGAATAGCCTTTGATGGGTCATTAAGGAATAAAGATTGTAGATGATCTCAGTACGTTCTTCCCGCCGGGGATAATCAACACCCACAATATCGGAGAGCAGATTGAATTCGAATTCGCGGAAAAGCATTTCCATCAATTCGTAATGGATATCGGGATTAACACGAATCCAGTGGTCGCCGCGGAATTCGGTCGCTTCCAATATATCATCGCCATATTTGTTTTGGAGTTTTTCAATAATCTCCGGTATCGTCATCTTACTTCCTCGCCGCGGTGCGCTGCTTCATAATTTTTTCCTGAAGCATATTGAATCCATGCATTAACTGCTCAGGGCGAGGCGGACATCCCGGTACGAAAACATCGACAGGAACAACTTTATCCACGCCCTGTACGATGGCATAATTTCTAAAAATTCCTCCGGATGATGCGCATGCGCCCATGGAAATAACGTACTTGGGATTGGGCATCTGATCATATAAACGCCTGAGAACCGGCGCCATGTTAATAGATAACCGGCCTGCGATAATCATCAGATCGGCCTGCCTGGGCGACGGTCTCATCACTTCGGCGCCAAAGCGGGCCATATCGAATTTACTCGCCATAGTCGACATCATCTCAATAGCGCAGCAAGCCAGTCCGAAGCCGAGGGGCCAGACAGAATTCTTACGCGCCCAATTAACCACTCTATCTACAGTTGTGAGAATTATCCCATCTTTCAGCAAGTTGTCTATTGCCATTTGAGGGCTCCTTTCATAATTATATAGAAATACCCCACCAGCAATATGAGAATGAATACGCCCATCTCGATCAAACCGAAAAGTCCTAACTTTTTGTAAAGGTATGCCCAGGGGAAAAGGAATACGGTTTCTATATCGAAGATGAGGAATAAAATCGCAATCAGGTAAAATTTAATTGGAAAGCGCTGCCTGGCATCTCCCACGGCAGGAATACCACATTCATAAGGAGCATCCTTAATCTCCGATGGTTCCCTTTTGGCGAGAATTCTCGGAATGGTTAGCATAACCAAAGGCGTGACAACAGCTAACAGAAACAAAATAAATACTGGAAAGAAAACCTCGGTCATCATAATCTCATTAAAAGGTGAATAAATTCACAATGTAATGTATTAAAAAAGCCTTTCACAAAGCTTTAATACAAGAAGCGTAAAAATAAATGAACTCCCATTGCATGTCAACATAATTTTAAAAAAGTCTTGTTGCGATTAATACTCATTATCATTCTGTTTACTCAACCCGGCAAGCATTTGTTCCTTTTTCTCCCCGGAAGTTATGAAGAATTTGGCATCAGCTTCAGCAGCAATGCTTCCATCGGGCAGCAAAATCTCTCCATGTGTAAAAGCGACCTTACTCCTGAGGTCTTCTACATATCCTTTGAGTGTAAGGTTTTGACCAACTAATACTTCTTTACGAAATTTTACTTTAATCTCCATTGTAACAGCTACGATATCTGCAGCAAACAAGGCTTTCGCCATGACTTCATCAAGTAGTATACTAAGTACTCCGCCATGAGCGATATTTTCATATCCTGCGAACCTGTCATCGATGATAGTCTTACCGTAGACGTAGCCATCGCCTTGGTAAAATCTGATATTAAAACCGATAGGATTTTCCGGTCCGCAGGCGATGCAGCGGCGGAAATAATACATTGTACCCATTTTTTTATCTTCTTCCCATCAACTGAACCATTATAGCCTTTTGAATGTGCAAGCGGTTTTCAGCCTCATCGAAAACTACGGAGTGCTGACCATCCATAACCGAATCGGTAATCTCCTGTCCCCTGTTGGCGGGCAGGCAATGCATAACGATGCATTTGGGACTTGCTTTAGCCACTAAATCATCATTTACCTGGAACTCCTTGAGCAATTGTATTTTCCGATCGGCGAGGTGTTTCTGTCCCATAGACGCCCAAACATCGGTGTAGATTACATCGGCATCGGCAACCGCCAGCGAAGCGTCCTGAGTAACGGTTACGGTGGATATTCCTATCTCGCGGGCCCGATTAAATATCAATTCATCCGGAAGGGTATCCGGGGAAGTACCGATGCGCAGATCCATTGGTATGCGGCAGGCGAGATTAAGCCAGGAATTACAAACGTTATTTCCATCGCCAAGATAAGCGATTTTTAAATTATCAACTTTGCCCAGATGCTCCTTGGCGGTAAATATATCCCCCATAACCTGGCATGGATGCGTTAAATCGGTTAGAGCGTTGATCACGGGGATATCGGCATGTTCAGCGAGTTGCTCCACCAGGGCATGTTCAAATGTACGGATGGTGATAATTCCAACGAAGCGAGATAGAACCTTAGCCGCATCGCTGATTGATTCCCGAACGCCGAGTTCAATTTCCTTATCGGTGATATAAAGGGAATACCCGCCAAGTTCGTAGATGCCGGTCTCGAAAGAGATACGGGTTCTCAATGATGGTTTATGAAATATGCAGGCGACGGTTTTTCCTTGGAGAATATTGGAATAGGATGGATCACCCTTCTTTAGTTTCTCCGCAATCTCAAAAGTTTCTTTTATTTCATCGGCAGTGAAGTCAGTTATCTGTAAGAAGTCTTTGGTCATAGGGTCTCCTATTTTATGTCCGGTATTCATTTAAATATATCATTGATATAAGATAGGTTTGTCTTTTCGATTCGGTATTCCGTCAGCGCTGGAGCGCTGACCGGCAGTTAATCCATGCGGCTTCGGACAAGAGTGTCCGGCATACTTAGAGGATGTATTTGCTGAGGTCCTCGTCCTCGATGATTTCGGATAGTTTTTGGTCGACCATTTCTTTGGCAATCTTAACCTTGCGGATATTCTCATCGGGAACATCGTACATGATATCTTCGAGCAGAGTAGTCATAACCGTATGCAAGCGCCGCGCGCCAATGTTTTCGGTTCGTTCGTTGACGATTGAAGCCACTTCCGCAACTCTGGTAATGGCTGATTTGGTAAAAGACAATTCAACATCTTCGGAATCCATCAAAGCTTTGTACTGCTTTATCAGAGCGTTTTCCGGTTCGGTGAGAATACGGATGAAATCCTCAGTGGTAAGAGTGTCCAACTCCACCCGGATCGGAAAGCGCCCCTGCAACTCCGGTATAAGGTCTGAAGGCTTGGCGGCATGAAAAGCGCCGGCGGCGATAAAGAGGACATGATCGGTTTTTATCATGCCGTATTTGGTCATCACGTTGCATCCTTCCACAATTGGCAGTATATCGCGCTGAACTCCTTCCCTACTGACATCCGGTCCGCTTTTGGATTCCTCATCGGCTATTTTATCGATCTCGTCAATGAAAATGATCCCTGAATTCTCAACTCTGGATTTGGCTTCCTGAATAACGCTGTCCATGTCGACCAGTTTATCGGCTTCGGTTTGCTGGAATATCTTGAGCGCTTCCTTAACGGATACCCTGCGTTTCTTGCTTTTTTTAGGCATAATTCCCGAGAGCATTTCCTGAAAATTGACTCCCAATTCTTCCATGCCCATGGGTGAAAAGACCTCCACGACCGGGAATTTGTCGGTATCGGTCTGAATCTCGATCTGGCGCGAATCCAACTGTCCCTCACGAAGCTGTTTTCGGAACTTCTCCCTGGTGCGGTAATATTTTTGGGTCAGTTCATCGGATGATTCCGAAGCGTCACCGGATTCCGGCTTCTTGAAACCTTTCGACGGCAAAAGGATATCCAGGACTCTGTCTTCGGCCATCAGACGAGCTTTGTCCTCCACTTTCGCTTTTTGCTCTTCCTTAACTTTGTTTACACCAAGGTCAACCAGCTCCCTGACCATTGATTCCACATCTCGCCCCACATAGCCCACTTCGGTATATTTGGAAGCTTCCACCTTGACAAATGGCGAACCATCGATATCAGCCAAGCGGCGAGCGATTTCGGTTTTTCCTACGCCGGTGGGTCCGATCATTATTATGTTATTGGGGAGTATTTCCTCTTTTAATTCGGATTTTACATTTTGACGTCGCCAACGATTGCGCAAGGCAATTGCAACTGATTTTTTGGCGTTATCCTGGCCTATAATGTATTTGTTTAAGTGTGTTACAATCTCTTTTGGAGTTCTGTTTATCATACTCATTTCAGCTCTAAGGTTCCGGATTTAAAAATCCCCCCGCGTTTTCTAATACTACACATTTCAACACAAGAATGTCATTAAAATAGGTTGATAACGAATAGTCAAGAAAAAAGATGGGTGGAAGGGAAACGGATAAAGCATATATTGGATGGATGTGCTTTGTCGCGTCCCCTGGTCACGACGAAGCGTGACCCTCCGGGCCCATTGTCGGGTTTCTCCATTCGGCTATCGCCGAATTCCGGAACCCGACCTTCGCCTGCAGAAAACAGCGGGAGAAGAACGTCCCGCCTACCAATCGTGAGGGAAGGAATTGCTTCGTCTTGCTCGCAATGACCGTCAGCGCTGGAGCGTTTACGGCTTCTGGATGGCTGACCGTCGGTGTTACGCGGCAGACCGGGAGGTCTGCCGCGCACGAAATCGGGGGCCTGCACGAGAAATACAACACACCCCGATTTCCCCGCCAAGCGGGGAAATCACCCCTCTCAAGAGGGGAATTGGATTGCTTCGCTTCTCTCGCAATGACCGTCAGCGCTGGATGGTTGACCGGCAGTGGGTTGTAAAACGGTGTCGGGTTTCTCCATTCGGCTATCGCCGAATTCCGGAACCCGACCTTCGTCAAGCTAAACATGCCGCTCGCCGAAGGACAAGCCTTCGGCTGCGGATTAATGGTATTTATGAATTATCCGGGATAGCTTTTTACTCAGGCTCTTCACCACGCAAAAGAGAAAATATTACGCCGACAAGAAGAACTGCTATGGCGATGAGGAGGACGCGGTGCAGTGACTGCATAAAAGCCGATTGATAGTTTAAATCCTGATTCAGTAAACTGTTTTTCCATAATGTAAAGAGCGATGTGCTGGTGGCAACTCCGAGCGACATACCGAGATTACGAACTGTCGCCAGCATACCGGATGCTAATCCCCGCTGCGCAATAGGGACCGCGCCCATGATAGCGCTATTGTTCGGAGTCGTAAAAATTCCAAATCCGATCCCTATCACAACAAGACGCAGCACCACATCTTTGACAGTTCCGGAGCTTTCCAATCCGATGAGTAAATAAAATCCGAAGGAGGCGATAATCAATCCCGCCGAAGCTAATACTCTCTGACCGATTTTATCGGAAATAGTGCCCGCTAATGGCGCCAGGAACATGGTGGTCAGCGGTAAGGTAAGCAATATCCTCCCGGAACCTCCGGCTGAGAGACCAAGTATTTCCTCGTTATAGAACGGAAGCAGAATAATAACGAATATCATGGAAAAGTAACTGACAAATCCCGCAATGTTACTGAAGAAAAAACGTTTCCGGAATAATAATCCAAAGTCTATAAGAGGATATTCGGAGCGTTTTTCGAAACGATAAAACAGGGCGGTGAAGGCGAGAAAAGCGAATAACAGAATTATAAAATTGGTATTTCCCAAACCGCCATTACCAAGGAAGTTAATCCCGACTATCAAGGATAGCAGGAGTAGAGGGAGTAAAATGGCACCGGGGATATCAAGTCCGGGATGTTCGGGGTCAGGTTTATCTTTCGGAATGGTTTTTATGCAAACCAACACCGCGGCTATACCCAGCGGTATATTGACCCAGAAGATGTAACGCCATCCTATATATTCGATAATCAACCCGCCTAACGGGGGACCTATAGTCAAACCGACGGAAACCACGGTACCGATAATCCCCAAAGCTTTACCTCGCTCACTTTGAGGAAAGCTGTCGGTTACCAGCGCTGAGGAGTTACCGGCAAGCATGGCTCCTCCGATAGCCTGGACAATCCTGCCTCCAACTAAAAACGAAAAACTCGGAGCTAATCCGCAAAGTAAAGAGCCGACAGTAAAAATCGAAATGCCGGTAACAAACACCTTTTTCCGTCCCCAGAAATCGCCGGCTTTTCCTCCAACTATGAGGAAACTGGTAACAACTAAAAGGTAGGAAATTGATACCAGGGAGACGGTTTTAACATCGATGCTGAATTCGCTGCTTAAGGTGGGCAGGGCGATGTTCACTATGGAAGCATCGATTGTTCCCATGAATGCGCTGGTGGAAACGGCAGCCAGAATAATCCATTTTCTTTTGAAGCTATCCGGGCTCATGCTCTCCTTTAACGATCGAATTGCCAGAAGAGAGAAGGATCTACTCTCATCGCTTCTTCGGGAATTTCGAGAATAAATAATTCGGTGGGTAAATCGATATTCACCTTTTCAGATTCGATCTTAACAGAAAGATTAAGGTTCCGTTCTCTGACCAGCATATCAATACTTCGCGGTCTATAAGAATCCAACCATGGTTCGAAATCCGCAAACCGGACATCGATGTTAAGATTATCATCCTCATCGGCTGAATGCAAGCGAATGCCGGTTATATTTTTTGTTTCGGGCCTGACAGTCAGTTTGTATATGTATCGGTTGCGTTCGAATTCGTAAAAATAGAAACCTTCGACCATACCGACATATTCTGCATTGGACTTCGATAATCCAAATCTGCCGATGATGATATTCAACAAATCCTTCAAGGAAATTTGCCAGTCAGGGATTATCGACGACGGATCCTGTTCGATGTATCGCTCATCAATAGGATTGTACGCAAGGAGTATATCATTTCTAATGAGGGCTTTAATGGCATCTTTGCCCAAGGTCCCTTCCAATAAAAGGAAGTACTCATCATTGCTGTTGTATAGAGTTCCATCGAGGGAGTTAGCGCCGGTTTGAGGCGTTGTTACGTCAATGTCGAAGGTTTGTGCAACGGAGGCGATACTATCTTCAAGACTTTGCAGTTGATTGAGAATATCCTCAGGACTGCCAATGGGCAAAGGCGGTTGATATTCCGGCTTTGGTCCGCATGAAAATATACCTGCCAACACCAAAGCCCAGATTATATATATGAGTCCTCGTGAGATCAAATCAGAAACCTGCAAAAAGGTAAGAGAAGAAGCGCAGAAAAGGGCTAATGAAAATCCATAGGATATGAACTTGTGTAACAAATCCGAGCATTATGATACCCATCAGGATCATAGGACCATAACGTTCGATTCGGTAATACCAACCGAGCGATTCGCGCGGCAGCAAGCCTTCAAGGATGTGAGAGCCATCGAGAGGCGGGATCGGTATCATATTGAAAACCGCAAGTATGATATTGATCTGCATGGCGAAGATAAGCATGCCAACCAAAACAGCCGAAACAGAGGAGGTATCATTAAATGCCATTCCGCTGAAGTCGAGAAAACGGATGATGATGCCGAAGATGAATGCACACAGCATATTCGAGCCAGGTCCGGCTAAAGATATCCACAAATTATCTTTCAGGGGATCCCGCAGGTTGCCGGGGTTAACCGGAACCGGTTTTGCCCAGCCGAAACCTATCAGGAAAAGCGCTATGGTGCCGAAGAGGTCGAGATGATAAATGGGATTTAGCGTCAGACGCCCGGCGTAATAGGCGGTAGGATCGCCTTTGCGTAAAGCCATCCACCCGTGAGCGTATTCATGGATGGTGATGGCAAACAGGAAACCGGGGATACGAATTATGATGCTTTCGAGATCGAACATAATTGTTAATTCGTCAACATGGTTACATTTTTATTGTTGCGGCTAACGTCAGCGCCGGAGCGCTGAGCGGCCCTTGGCTGCAAAACGGTGTCGGGTTTCTCACTCGCTACGCTCGTTCGGAACCCGTCCTACCCCTCTGTCGAAAACCCAGGGGGCTCGACCTACGAGTAAAAGCCGCGCATCAAGGTTACATCAACGACGCGTTTAATAGCCAGCATAAATGCTGCTATGCGCATGCTGGTATTATGTTCCTCAACCACCTCAATTACATCATTGAATGCGCGAACCATTACCAGTTCCAATCTGCGGTTGACTTCATCCTCATCCCAGAAATATCCCATCCGGTCCTGAACCCACTCGAAATAGCTGACTGTAACTCCTCCGGCATTGCAAAGGATATCCGGTACGACCAGGATGCCTTTCCGGTCGAGAATTTTATCAGCATCGGGGGTGATAGGTCCGTTAGCGCCTTCGGCTATTATCTTAGCTGTAATTGACTTAGCATTATCCTCGGTTATCACATTCTCCAATGCCGCCGGTACGAGGATATCGCAATCGATGGAAAGCAGTTCCTCATGGGAAATCGGTTTACTTCCCGGGAAATCGATCACCTTCTTGGTTTTCTTGACGTACTCAATTAAACTTGGTACATCCAGTCCATCAGGATTATGTATTGCCCCATAGACATCGCTGACGGCAACTATCCTGCAACCCGATTGATGCATCAATTTAGCGCTGATAGAACCGACGTTCCCAAATCCCTGCACAGCAACGGTGGCTCCGTTAAAAGATATACCTTTGTATTTGGCGGCTTCTCTTGCGGTGATTGTTACTCCGCGTCCGGTGGCATCCACTCTGCCGCGGGAACCTCCGATCTCCAGGGGTTTCCCTGTGACTGCGGCGGTTGATGTTTGACGGGCGTGCATGCTATATGTATCCATAATCCATGCCATAGTCTGCGGATTGGTGTTTACATCCGGCGCGGGAACATCCCTTTCGGGACCAATCAAATCCATAATCTCGGCGGTATATCTCCTGGTTAAATGCTCGAGTTCATGGGATGACATGGTGGTGGGATCGCAGCATATTCCTCCCTTTCCCCCGCCGAAGGGAATACCGACGACGGCGCATTTCCAGGTCATCCAGGCGGCTAAAGCCATTACTTCGTCCAGGGTAACTTTCGGATGATATCGGATTCCGCCCTTAGCTGGTCCGCGATTGATAGAGTGCTGAACCCTGTAACCTGTAAATACTTCCAAACTTCCATCGTCACGCCTTATGGGTAATTTCACAATCAAAGAGCGGCGCGGCTGTTTGATAGCTTCGAGCAAGTCAGCATCAAGATTAAGTTTAGCCGCTGCTTCATCAAACTGCTGCATGGCATTAGCAAATGCCGACAGCGGGATATCAGTACTTTTTACTCCTGGCATCCAAACCTCCTGAATTATCAACAAACTACGTGTTCAAGATATATGTAATAAGAATTAATTGCAACATTTTGTTTACTTGGGGGAGATGTACGGAGAATCTTTTATGTAGAATCTCCAGGGAAATTCAGTTCCCTGTTTGATTCCAATTCGGGAAGTTGTAGTTATTTCAAAGTCAAGGAATCCATCATCCTCGACAATGAAGTTGCCTTTGAAGAGCGGCAAGCCGTTGTCGCTTTTGGTAATCGAAAGCGCTTGGGTCAGTTTAGCGGGTCCCGAGCAAAGGTTTGTTATTATGTTCGTTTTTCTGTTTATTTTCATAATTTCAATACCGGAGAGCGGTTCCAGGGCTCTTATCAGCACCGCGGCTGCCGCACCTTCCGGTTCGGTGACGAAATTCAGGCAGTAATGCATTCCATAGGTAAAATAAACATAAGCGAAACCGGGCGGACCGAACATCACCTCATTGCGCCTGGTTTTGCCGTTGAAAGCATGGCAGGCGGGATCGTTTTTCGCTATGTAGGCTTCGGTTTCTACGATCCTCGCTGTGAATACGGCATTAGTAGTATGCCTGTGAAACACTTTACCCAGCAATTCCCTGGCTACGATTAAAGTATCCCGACTGTAAAACGATTGTGGGAGAATCAGAGTTTCGGTCTCCATATTAAACCGTACTTTTCGATGTATTGAGCCGAGGTTTCCAAGCCGGCGGCTAAGCCTTCGGATTGATGAGCGTCTGAGCCGAGGGAGATCACGGGGATATTCATTTCAGCAACAAGGCGCAGTATTTCTTCCGAGGGATAAGTTGTTCCAACCCTGTGGCGTAATGCAGCGGAGTTTATCTCGATTCCAATATCTGCTTCCTTGATAGCCGTCAGGGCTTCGCTTAAAAGCTCTTGCGGCGGATCATTTATTGCATTACCCACCGAAGCTCCGGCATATTTGCGGTAACCGTCGAGATGTCCCACGCAGTCGAAGAGATTGGCTTTTGTCAGAGCAATAACGGCTTCATAGTACTTTTGAAATAGAATGTGAAGCGGAAAGCTGTTGAAGCACTCCGGCGCCTGTTTGCTCCAGGTGAATGCGATTCCATCAATGCAGTGCACCGAGCCGATAATATAATCGAACTTTAAGCCGGGATTGAAATCGTTCCAGATATCGACCACTCCGTCGAAATAGTCGATTTCCACGCCTGTGAGTACCTGTAAGCCCTCATCTCGAAAGCGCGGTTGTATTGCCTTAATTTCATGGTAGTACCGCTGCAGATATTCCGGTTTAATTCGCTTAATCTCTCCATCAATTCTCATAAACGGATCAACCTCTTCTCGACGCGGATCAAGATCGATGTGGGTAGTGAAGCAGATTTTCTTTAAGCCTTTGTGAAACGCAGCAAGGCAGTAATCTTCGATGCTGCCTTTGGCGTCGATGGAATAGTCGGGATGAATATGGAAGTCGGTCAGTTGTGGAGGTATCATCTTACGAATGGATTGTATTGTTTCTCCTGACCGATGGTGGTATCGGGTCCGTGACCGGAATAGACAATGGTTTCATCCGGTAGTGCGAAGAGCTTCTCCCGAATCGAGTTCATCAATTCGTCGAAATCGCCTCCGGGAAGATCCGTTCTACCGACGGAGCCAAGGAAAAGGGCGTCGCCGGTGAAAACCACTCCGTCCCCCACGAGGGAAATTCCGCCTTTAGTATGGCCGGGAGTATGGAGCACCTTGAGTTTGTCCTCTCCGAATTCTATGAACATACCCTCCTCGAGTAATATCTCGGCGGGTTCGGTTTCAACCGGTTCGGGCATGTCTTTAGATAGATTTTTATCTGCCGAAAAGAGCATATCGGCATCGGCTTCATGGATACAGACGCGGGCATTCAGGCTATCGCGCAGGTATTCCACCGCCCCGATGTGATCCAGGTGTCCATGAGTCAGAACGATTTTCTCCACTTCGACATTGTTATTCTTTATCTTGGAGAGAATGAAATCGCCGTTGTCGCCGGGATCGATTATAATCCCTTTGCGGGTTTTCTCGCAGCCGACGATGTAGCAGTTGGCAAGGTATAGCCCTACTTCCAAAATATCAATCAACATAAATCAACCTTTCTCCGTAATCTCCTCTTGCGGATGGAAAAATTTAAAAACCGTCGCGGCGATATTCTTGGGAATACCGGGACAGGTTAAAATCTCGGCAAACGAAGCGTTCTTAACGCCGCTGACCGAACCGAATTTAGCCAATAAATTTAATTTACGCATCTCCCCTACGCCAGATATTTTATCCAATTCGGACGAAATAACTTTTTTACCTCTGAGTTTACGATGATATTCGATTGCGAAGCGATGAGCTTCGTCCCGTATTCGCTGCAGCAGCTTAAGGCTCGATGAACCATGCGGGATTATAATTGAATCCTTCTTACCGGGTGCGAAAACCTCATCGATTCTCTTCGCAAGGGATATAACGGGGATAGATATGTTAAATTCCTTCAGTACATAAGCGGCAGCGTTCAATTGACCCTTGCCGCCGTCGATGAGGATCATGTCCGGAATCTCTTCGGTATCTTCTTTGATTCTCTTGCAATATCTTGATACGACTTCGCCCATCATGGCGAAGTCGTCCTGTCCTTTCACCGTTTTTATTTTGAAATGACGGTAATTGCTTTTGCGCGGTTTGCCATCATTGAAAAAGACCATGGAGCCGACTGCTTCGGATTCGCCCAGGTTGGAGATATCGAATGCCGAAATCTTTCGAGGGATATTTTCCAGGTTTAAAATCGACTGAAGGTCATACAGGTAATGAGGAAGTTTTGATTTTGCTTTCGCTTTCTGAGTTAGCAGCTGGTCCAGGAGCAGAGTTGCATTAGATTCGGCAAGGTTTAGTAATCCGGCTTTTTTACCTCGTTGGGGTTTAATTATCTCTACTTTGTGCTTCGCATCCCGGCTTAGTTTCTCCTCCAGCAGTTCCCGATCTGCTACGTCCGCACTTATTAAAATTTCGCGAGGGAATACAGCAGTATTTCGGTAATAGTTAATGATGAAGTTTTTAAGGAAGCCGCCTTTGTTATCGCTGCCGGTGGAATAGTAAAAATGCTGCCTGCCCATAAGCACGCCATCGCGTACCTGCATGACGGAAAAACAGCCATCGTCTCCAACTTCGGCTGATCCGATGTAATCACGGTCGACCCCATCGATACTGACAACCTTCTGCTTCTGTATTACGCGTTCCATAGACTGGATCTGGTCGCGGCAGCGAGCAGCGGCTTCGAAATTCAGTTCGGCAGAATATTTGTTCATCTGCTCCTTGAGTTCCGAAAGCATTTCCCGCTTTTTTCCGGAGAGGAATTTAATGACATAATCGATCATTTTCATATAGTCATCCCGGGCAGCTTTGCCGATACAGGTTCCCAGGCATCTTCCGATCTGATAGTTCAGGCAGGGCTTATTGTTTGATTCCTTCGAGGGAAACTGAGCACAGGTTCGCAGGGGGAACAGATCGTGAAGAAAATCAACGGTCGAACGCATTCTCCTGGCATCGGTGCAGGGACCGAAATATTTGGAGCCGTCTTTTTCAAGAACCCTTGTTATCTCCACCCGAGGAAATCGGTCCTGCATGGTTATCTTAATATAGGGAAATCTTTTGTCATCCTTGAGGTCTACGTTGTAGCGCGGACGGTGTTCTTTTATAAGATTTGCTTCCAGAATGAGGGCTTCCATTTCGCTGTCGGTAACCAGCACTTCGAATGTTGAAATCTTGGACACCATTTTCTCAGTTTTAGGATCGAGGAACCGGCTCGACTGAAAATAACTTCTTACCCTATTACGAAGATTTTTGGCTTTGCCCACATAAATAACTTTGCCCGATGAGTTTTTCATAAGATATACGCCGGTATCGCGAGGTAACGTATTAAGTCTGTCTTTAAGCTTCTGAGGGTAATTCATAACCATGCGCTTCGTACAAGGAATTCCATAAATGCGGCATGTTAGTGAACAGGTTTACTCGTTACCGTTGGAAAGAGGAAGCGAGTTGAGCTTTTCGCGGATACTTTCATTGTCTGGCACAAGCTCCAACGCTCTACTGTAGTATTCTTGAGATTTCTCGAATTCGCCAAGATGTCTGTAAATGTCGCCCATGTGATCGAAAAGTTCAGGATCAGCGCCGATCATATCGATGGCGCTTTGAATATATGATATGGCTTTTTCGGTCTTCCCCTTTTTGAACATCAGCCAGCCGTAGCTATCGAGAAAAGCGCCGTTTTGCGGCTCGATCTCGAGGGCTCGTTCCAGGTATTTCTCGGCGTCGTCCAGATTCTTATCCTCGTTGATGTACATATATGCAAGATTATTCAGGGCTGTAGCATTGTCAGGATACTGTTCAATCAAATTCTTCAAAGTACTTTCCGCTTCTTTAAAGTCGCCATTACTGTCAAGGACTTCAGCTAAAGCGATCCTATGTCCCGGATCATCGGGATTAAGTTCAACCGCCTTGCGATAGTATTGCATTGCCTGAAGGTGCTGGCGGCGTGAATTATAAATATTGCCGATTTGATGGTACATTACATCCTTTTGCTCAACTTTGGGGATTGCCTCTTGAAGGGTAGCGATTGAACTGTCGACTTTGCCCTGACGGAGATAGTTGGAAGCCAGCAGTAAATAGGCTTCACCCAGCGTATCTTCCTCGGCTACAATCGACTGCAAAATCGATTTTGCAGCGGAGAATTTCTCATCAAAGGTGTAAATCCGCCCCAATAAAAGTTTTACTCCGTTATCTTCCGGTTTATGATCCAGGTATTCCCTAAGAAGGCTTTCCGCTTCGGTGAAGTTCTCTCGCGCTATCTGCAGCTGAACTACGCTGAGAAGAAATTGACGATTATCCGGTTCCATGCTCAATACATGCATTCCGGTTTGGAGGGCTTCATCTGTCATTCCCAATGATAATTCGGTATTAATCTTCATGGAATAAAACAAAATATCTTCGGGATATTCCTGGATTACCCGGTTATAAATTTCAAGAGCTTTCTCAGGCTGATCGGTCTCCTGAAAGATAGCCGCCAAACCGGCAGAAGCGCCTTTGTGGTTTGGATAAATATCCAGCACCCGGTTGAAGAGGACTGCCGCCGAATCGTATTGACCTTGCGTTGTCAGCAGTTGACCGAGAGCCGATGCAGCTTGAACATCCATCGGATTTAATTTCACCATTTCTTCGAGGTGAGGCTGAGCGGAATCCGGCTGATTGTTATTGAGGTAATGCGATGCAAGGGACTTATGAGCGCTGAAATTGTCGGGCTCCTTCTCCGCGGCTGTGCGGAAATACTCCAGCGCGGTGGAATCATCACCATGAACCTTCGCCAACTCGCCCATAAGAAGACTGAATTCGGCGTCAGGATTGTCGATATTGTGACGCAGTTGGTATGCTTCTTTAAAAAGCCGCTGACGGAAGTAAAGCGATGCTAAAGCGTAGTTAATTACGAGGGAGTTAGGTTCTATTGAGAGCGCCCGTTCGTATTCCCTTTTGGCATAATCCATCTGTCCAGCATATTCGAATAGTAAACCGCTCATGTAGTGACGATAGGCTCGATAGGCTTTGTTGACTTCCCGGGGCGTGGTCTGCTTCTGCGGTAAGGTCGGCTTTACAGCCTTCTGTGCTGAGGAGCAGCCAACGACTATGGATATAATTAAAATTGAGATTATGGTTTTGAATAAATTTGCTTTCATGCGCTTATATATAGATAATCGGTTCTCTAAAAACAATCCTAAAAAGGACTGTCATTTAAAATTCATGAATTTAGATATATATTTAAACTGCATACGGTAGGATTTGTTTCATTGTTGCGGTGCACAGTAATAACATTGAACACGGCTCAAACCGCTTAGAGATTGGGGAAGCCAAATTTAGCTTGACACCGTTGTTAAAATATGCCAATAATTAGGGGATGAAAAGCGTGAAAAAGTCGATTCAATTCGTATTTGCGGTTTGCCTTTTACTGCTAATTGCCGTATTGGGATATTCCGCCGGTAAAGATACCGAGGAAGTGCAGGTTTACGAGCCTTCGCTGGTTAAGATTGTGACCATTGACGCACCTATAGGTCCGGTAAGCGAGCGAATCATAAAGCGCGCGGTTTCACGCGCCGAAGAGATTCCTGCCGATGCGCTTATAGTCGAACTTAATACGCCGGGGGGATTGGATACCTCCATGCGAAACATTATAAAATTGATACTCAAATCGGATGTGCCGGTTATAGTATATGTATCCCCTTCGGGTTCGCGCGCCGCATCAGCGGGGGTATTTATAATCTATGCCGCGCATGTGGCGGCGATGGCGCCGGGAACTAATATCGGAGCGGCTCATCCGGTGGCGATGGGCGGAGAGATGGATTCCACCATGTCCGAAAAAGTCGCGAATGACGCGGCTGCTTATATACGCTCGCTGGCAAAGCGGCGCGGGCGGAACCAGGAATGGGCGGAGGATGCGGTGTATAAATCGGTTAGTATAACCGCATCGGAGGCTTTTGAGAAAAATGTTATCGATATCGTGGCTAAAAGCGTCGATGATCTACTGGAGCAGTGCCACGATAGAGAGATCACAATCAGCGAAACCATCGCCGTATTGAATACAAAGGACGCCAGGGTGGAGAGAATCGATATTACCTTTGCCGACGAAGTCTTGCGTATAATATCCGATCCCAACATCGCTTATCTTTTGATGTCAATCGGCATGATGGGTTTGTACTTCGAGTTCTCCAATCCGGGCGCTATCTTTCCGGGGGTGATCGGCGCAATCTGCCTGATTCTGGCGTTTTTCTCATTTTCCACGCTTCCGATAAACTATGCCGGGCTCATGCTCTTTTTGCTGGCGGGGGTGCTGTTTATACTGGAGATAAAAATAACAAGCCATGGGGCATTAGCTATCGGGGCGATAATTTCCATGATAATCGGGTCAATGATGTTAATTGATACGGAAGTACCATATATGCAAATTTCAACAGTATTGATCATTGTGGTGGTTGCGGCTACCTCTGCTTTCTTTCTTTTCGCAATCGGATTCGCGCTCAAAGCGCAAAAGCGAAAGGTATCCACTGGCTCGGAAGGACTGGTTGACCAGATCGCCACGGTAACCCGCGATTTTGAACAGGGCAAGGGGCTGGTGTTACTTCACGGGGAGACATGGAGAGCCATTAGTAACGATTCATTGAAAAAAGGAGACCAAGTAAAGGTTGTCTCTATTGAGAACCTCACAGTGCAAGTAGAAAAGATTTAACATTATATAAAGGAGGAATAATGCCGGCTGTATCAACAGGTTTAATAGCGCTTATCGCTATTGTGGTATTTATTTTGGCTAACGCTATTCGCATTTTAAAGGAATACGAGCGTGGCTGTATATTCCGACTCGGACGTCTAATCGGCGCCAAGGGTCCGGGACTTATCCTGCTTATCCCGATTGTGGATAAGATGGTTAAGGTCAGTATGAGAATCGTGGCGATGGATGTGCCTTCGCAGGATGTTATAACCCGCGATAATGTCTCTGTGAAAGTTAACGCAGTTGTTTATTTCAGAGCACTCGACGCCGCTAAGGCTGTGGTGGCGGTCGAGGATTACCTTTATGCAACCTCCATGATTTCCCAGACAACGCTGAGGTCGATACTGGGTCAGCAGGAGCTTGACGATCTCCTCGCTAACCGCGAAAAGATAAACCAGGAATTGCAGGAAATAATCGATTCCCAGACAGAGCCGTGGGGAATTAAGGTAACTGCGGTTGAGGTTAAGAATGTTGACTTACCGGAAGGTATGCAGAGAGCGCTGGCGCGACAGGCGGAAGCTGAGCGTGAAAGACGCGCCAAGGTCATCCATGCGATGGGTGAATTGGAAGCGGCGGATAAGCTTAACCAGGCGGCACATATTATTTCGGAAACGCCGGTTGGACTGCAGCTTCGATATCTGCAGACGTTGGGCGAGGTGGCTGCTGAGAAAAATTCCACCACCCTCTTCCCTATCCCAATCGACCTGTTTAAACCGTTTATCGAGTTGATAACCAAACAGACAGAGAAGGAAGAATAATCGGTAGGTGGAGCAGCTTGCATCCGGAATATTAAGCGCCGGGTCATGCGACCCGTCGCCGCTTCTTGTGCAGTCGGGTGGCCTCACCCGACAGCTTTTCTTTGATAGTGAGCAGGTCAGGGGGCTTGCCCCCTGACATTCATATTAAAGCACCATCCGAGGCGGTTCCGGTTGCGCTCCGGTATATAACCAATACATAATTCCCGCGATAGCGACCAAAAAACTCAGCACGAAACATGCGTAACTCAGGTTGAGATGGCGGTACTTATAGTTGGCGATTTTATTGAAGGTCTCCTTGCAGGAATCAGGGGAGTTGCTGTAATGCTGATACTTGCGGGACTTGAATACATTGAGAGCGAAGAACAGGCTTAACAGCCATAATACAATCGGGAGGGCGTAAAATAAAGCGGCGATGAGATTATCCTCCGGGATTCTCTTGATACCGGAGAATGCCAAAACCGCGGCGTAAATCCCCTGCATCACGGTTATCATGGCGATCAACTGCTTGGCGGCTTCCTCCACCGATTTTATGGAATCGGTGGTGAGGTTTTTCATCCGCTCCAGCCAGATTTTATCCTCATTGGATAATGGTAAACCGTTTTCGATATTTTCTTCGTTCATAGTCTATTATCTTTCACTATCGGAACAAGTGTCGGGTTTCTACGCTTCGCTCCGGAACCCGACCTGCTTCGCCTGGTTACCCCACACGCACCTT
>CAZLVS010000017.1:0-68059 GCA_964563085.1 uncultured Ignavibacteria bacterium
CGTCCCCATACTCACCGCCCACACCGTTGCCAGCGAGAAGAAGAAGCCGGGGATCAGTTCATAGAGGAAGTCTTTTAGCGCCGGTACGTTGTACCAAATCAGTACGGTTACGGTGCCGACTATCATCCCGGCAAGCACTCCCTGTTTGGTGACCTTCTTCCACCACAGCGTAAGAAGCAGAGACGGTCCAAATGATGCGCCCAGCCCCGCCCAGGCGTACAACACCAGCCAGTATACCAGTTGCTCGGCGGTTATCGCCAGGATAAACGCTATTATGCCTACTGCTATAGCGGCTGCGCGGGAGATGATCACCAGCGTTTTCTGGTCAGCCTTTTTGTTCATCATCTGATGATAAATATCTTCGGATATCGCGGAGGTCGTTACCAGGAGCTGGGAATCGGCGGTGGACATCATGGCTGCAATTGCGCCGGAAATCATTATCCCCGCTATCCATGCCGGCATCAGCGTGGTCGCCATAACCGGCATCACTTTCTCGGTATCGGCGAAGAAATCACTTCCGAACATCGACAGGCCGGTTATGCCGACAAAAACCGCTCCAAAAAACGCAAGCAGCGCCCATGTAATAGCGATAACAGTTCCCTTCTTCAGTTCATTAGGATTTTTGATTGCCATGAATCGGGTAATCAGGTGAGGCTGTCCCATATAGCCGAGACCGATAGCAAGACCTCCAAGTATGGAGCTGATCATCGCCCATCCGGTATTGCCGCCGCCGAGCGAAAGCAAACCTGCATCGATTTCCGCTATACCCTTGTTCATCATGTTGATTCCGTCGAGTTCGATTATTCCCGCAATCGGCAGTATTACCAGCGTACAAACCATGATTATCCCCTGGAATAGATCGGTCCATACCACCGCGAAAAAGCCGCCCATAATTGTGTAGAATAGAATGATGGCTGCGCCTAAAAGCATACCGGCAAGCTGGCTCATTCCGAAAGTTGCGTTGAGTACCTTCCCCGCGGCTAAGAACTGCGCCGCCACGTAAAGGGTGAAAAAGAAAACGATAATTATGGTGGAAACGATCCGCAAGGAGCGTGATTTATCCTCGAATTGCGCCTCGAAGAAATCGGGCAGGGTGAGCGCATTTAGTTTCTCGGTATTCACTCGCAGTCGCCGGGAAATCACCAGCCAGGAGAACAGTATACCGCAGCAGCAGCCGACCGCCGGCCAGATCGCATTATAACCGCTTGCAAGCGCCAGCCCCGGCAGCCCTATCAGCAGCCAAGCCGATTCGCCGGAGGCGCGTTCGGAAAACGCCACTACCCAGGGACCGAGCTTCCTTCCTGCTAAGATAAAATCGGAAAGCGTTTTCGTTAATCGAACCGTTACAAAGCCTACCACAAGTATTAAAACGAGATAGACGATAAATCCTGTCAATACGGGATCCATTACAACCTCCATTTATACCGATAATTGCTATTTTCATATATGCAGGACACAGGAAATTATAGCAGCGATTAGCCTTACGGTCAATAAAAAAGGAATAACTCGCTGATGCAGGGGGGTTGAAGATAAAATCCCTACATCGGCATACTACATGCGCTATTACCGGTTAGATAATTCACGACTCGGCTTAATGCACAATTAGCGGGGGCGCTAAATAATTGCAATGCATAAATTAACATTCTTGCTTGCCTTAAACGCAGGATATGAATGAACTGATCTGTGCAGATAATGTTATGAAAACAATTTCATTACCATTTATTGAAAGGGCTGAAGATGAAACAAGCGTTTAAACTCCTCCGGTTAGGAACTACCATGCTGTTGCTGATTGCGATGCAGTTAGCTTGCGATAAGCAACCATTGATCGATCCCGTTCAGCAGGGAGCTGTGGGTGAATTAGAAAGAGGGGTCGTGCGTGTCATTAATACCGCCGATGGTCTCTGGGAAAACCAGACTCGATACGATTGGACCATTGAGGCAAGCGCATCGCCTGATTACTTTGAGCTGAATAGCGGTGAATGTGATGAAATCAACTACTTCATATATGCTGTTCGTACTTTGGAGTCGCAGCAAACCGTTCACGGCGTTCGCGGAGAAGTAATAATAACCAATGATACCGATGCTGTTCTGGAGAATTTCACCATACAATCGATAGTCCGTTATCGAATCGGCGAGAGTACTTATCAAGCCCTGGCAGTCATCGACGTTGACGTAAGCAGTAAACCATCACTGGAGATAGGCGAAACCTATTCTTATAACTATGAATCTTTCTTCTCACCTATTCCTGGAGCGAGTTATGTGATATCATCATATCTTAATGATGGTTATTCGAATATCGCTTCCGAACATATACCCTTCGAATTACCGGAGGTATTAATCGATAGCGAAGTCGATGCGGAAGCTGTCATCACTTATGATGCAGGCGCGCCGAACGGTTTCTCTTATACGGCGAATGGCGCCGGAACCTACACTCTGATGGAAAGCGGGAATATTGAGTTAGTTGCCGAAATATGTAATCAGTCTGCGGAATGTAATACCAATTTCGATTTCCCAGTGGACTTTAACCTGAGTGAATCCGGCACGCAGGAGAACCGCACTTCATCGGCAGCGATATCCATCCAAACAGGCGATTGCGAAGAGTGCGGTGAATGCGAAGGCGGCGTCACCCGGCTTTCGCTTCGTTATCTTGGCTCCAATCAATCGCTCATTCAAGTTTACAGAGGGAATAGACCAATACCTCATAAGCTCCTTTTCGAGGGCGTAGTCATTCCCGGCGAAACCTTCACATTTGATGGAAATCGTCACAACGATAGAATGGGACGCAAAATCAGTATCTTTGTTGATGGTGCACGCAATGCCAGGATACACACAGATTGTAGAAAACCGATTGGATCCGGATTGATAAAAGGTGACTTCGAAGTGGTCAGCGGTTATAGTAGCAGAGGCGGATTACTTTGCCCGATTGATGATCTGCCATGGTGCGAAACCGGTAGACCACAGGTACTCACCGCTGCCTACACGGGACAGGGATGCGAATATTCCAATCATTCGCAGAATCCGCGCAAGGTGAGATGCGAAGGGGATCCCGAATATGCTTCTCTGGTTAGAATAGTTGCGTGCGACAAATCGGATCCTTTCCATCGCAGGGCAAATATATGGTTCGATGGCATGGTGGGCTTGGATGATTCCTTCGATATCAACTCCGCTAATCAGGGTAGGAATCGACTCAAGCGCAACACCTGGATTCATGTTTTAGACTTGGACAATAATATACTTCAGTCGCTAAAAATCCATACTTCCTGTTCCCAGCCGCTTAATGAAGGCGATCAATTCGGAAGCATAGTCCTGGAGGATTTTACACCCGCGCCTTAGACTTCGAGAAATCCACATTCTACACAACCATAACTACCACTACAACCGACTCCCCCGGATCCGCAACTATCCGGGGGACTGTCTATTTCATCAATATCATTTTTCCGGATGCAGCTCGTTCTCCGGCGGTGATTCGGTAAAAGTAGGTTCCCGAAGCTATACCTTCGGCGTCCCAGAATAACCACCGCTCTCCCGGTGAAACAACATCTTCCAAAAGAGATTCTACCTTCTTACCCGGTATATTATAAACATCAACTTTCGCAAGTGTGTAGGTAACCGATACGAATCCGATATTCGTTACGATGCCATCGTAATTGCTGCTTATCCCGATTAAGTTGACATGCAGAAAGTGATTGTTATTACCGTTGTTTTGGAAGAGTAAGTTAGATGCTCCGTCATGGTTCACCACATATATATCTAAGAACCCATCATTGGCAAAATCGCCCCGTATATTCCCACGACCATTGGCGTTATTCGTAACGCCGGCGGATACGCTGACATCCTCGAATCCCTCCCCGCTTAGATTTCTATACAGCTTGTTGGTTTAGCCTGTATTATTCACAAATTTAGTTATCGGAAGCGGAAGCCTTCCGCTTCCGGCATTTCTTTGAGATACTCAATTCCAAACTGTAAATGATCTACTTCCATTGAACTCCCGAAGGACAAGCCTTCGGCTGCCGATTAATGGGTTTTATGAATTATCCGGTTTAGTCCATCCTCATCAAAAACCCATGAAACTTACTTGCCCCAATATGTTAACCGACATCAATGACAACATCAATGCCATAATTACTTTGTTCATAACATCATTTCCTGATTATTGTAGTTTAGGGGTATTACAAATAATATAATGTTACCATAATACAATATCGGGTATTTGTCTTTTTACTAATTTGAACAATTCATAATATTTTGCGGACAGTTTTGCCCTCCGCAATACGCTTAGAACCTGCTATGGAGTATCGGATTCACTATCGGCTTCTCATAGAAGCTGCCCTGATGCCGGGTGAAAAACCTTTGCAACTTAGGGATTGATATATCTAAAAAATTAATTATATTACATTAAATTAACAGATACCGAAACGGAGGAATTATGCGAATATTTTACTTTTTTCTTCTAATAGCTTTTGCGCTGCTATTTTCTTTTACAGCGCTTGTTACTGCGCAGGTCTGGGAGGAATCCTCCAATGGCTTAGCGCCGCCTCAGATGGAGGCTGGAAACACCGACCTGGAATTCGCAGATGTCAATCGCGACGGCAATGTCGATCTTCTTTGTATCGGTGATCACGGCTCCCCGTATATAAACACCAATGAACATGGAATTATGGTGTGGTTCGGAGATGGCACAGGAAATTGGCTGATTTACCAAAATGGAAACTTTGGTTACGGGGGGATAGCCGTTGGTGATGTCAATAATGACGGATTCGATGATGTCGGATACGGCATGCATCACAACTATTCCGGCGAGGATTTCGGGGATCAGCTTATTGAGGTTGCGCTTGGCGACGGCACCGGCTTGAACTGGACTCCTTATGACGATGGTCTGGCGACAAATGGCGAAAGCTGGGGAATGTTTGGAACTGATTTCGCAGATATAGATGCAGATGGTTTGCTTGATCTGGTGAGCGTATCATTCGGCGCGGGAAGCGGTATCCACGTTTATCGAAATAACGGAGATGGAACCTGGACGCAGACATACGGCTACAACGGCGGCAATTCCGGGTTGTATGTGGAATTCGGTGATATGAACGGCGACGGCTACCCCGATATCGCCTCCACCAATGGCGATTCCGGTATTTTTATCAACGATGGAACCGGGGATTACGAAGTTCTTGTCGGTGGCGGCATCACCCCACCGAGCTATTATGGGTACGAGGATATAGCTTTAGGTGATGTTGATAACGACGGGCGCGATGATGTAGCAATCGTTACTCCCGGTGGTCGCGTAGAGGTTTGGAAGTTGAATGAAGATGGAACCATCTGGACTGACCTTACTCATGGTCTTAACGCTTATCCGGATTTACAAATGGTCGATATTGCTGATATGGATGGCGACGGAATGCTCGATATCATCGGGTACGGAAATGGTAATGTGGGTATATTTAGCGGGGATGGCGGCTTCTCATGGACCCTGCTATATGGATTTGCAACTACGAATCCGGGTTATGCCAAAGCGTTCCGCGCCGGCTCCGATATAGACAACAACGGTTACGGCGATATCGCCTTGGTCAGTGAAGAAGGCAATTGGCCGAACGAAAGAAATCATTGCCGCGCCTACAAGGAGATATCCACTCCGACAGAACTTACCGTTGTCAATGAATATCCCCATGGCAATGAGGTGATCAGAGGCGGTAGCGCCGGATGGGTGGAATGGATATCCGCGGTTCCTATGGGGCAAAGCACCGAGGTCGACATTGAATTTTCATCGACCGGTCCCGAAGGCCCCTTCACCGTACTCGCATCAGGCTTACCAAACAACGGCAAACATCAGCTTCACTGGCCGCTGGTGAACTCCCCTAATTGTTATTTGCGCCTGACAGTTCATGGCGAAACTGAAGTGAGCGCTATTACTCCGGCGGCGTTCGAAATTCGTTCCGGGATTTCATCCGATTTGTCCATAGATATGATACCCGACAATCCGCCAATAACGGTACCGCAGGGCGGTTCATTTTCTTACACCGGAATCCTCGCCAACAACACCGATCAACCCCAGAATACCGACGTCTGGTTGATGCTGGATGTTCCCGGTATCGGAGAATACGGACCTATCTCCCGGTACAACAATGTGCCGCTGTCGCCCGATGAAATCATCACCCTGGAGGGAATCACCCAATTCGTTCCCAATTACGCTCCATTAGGAGAATATAACTATATCGCTAACTGCGGTGATTATCCATCGACTATCATCGATCAAGCGTCTTTCATGTTTACGGTGGTCGCCCCGTCACGGGGAGATATTGATAATTGGGAAGTGACCGAATGGTTCAATAGCGACGACAAAACAGCTCCGTCAGTAATGGAGTTATGCAGCAATCATCCCAATCCATTCAATGCATCTACGAACATTCGATTCGAATTATCAGGCGACGCTCGCGTTAATCTAAGCGTCTATAATTTACTGGGACAAAGAATCGCGACATTGCTTGATAGGAATCTTCCGGCGGGAGAACACGCCATTGGCTGGGATGCCGTGAGATACTCCAGCGGCGTTTATTTCTATAAGCTGGAAGTAGAAGACAAGGTGTTCATCAAGCGTATGACTTTACTCAAGTAGGTCCGAAACGCTGCGGTTCGGACCCTCAAACTGACGTATCCCTTTGATTGAGAACGCCCTGCGGCACGATTACCGGTCTAATACGAGGATCGGACTTTTAACCGTCGCTAACAGGTTGGCATCATAAATTTCCCTTTCCTCGGTGGTTCTGAGAGCTTGATGCAGCCTGGTACTACTGCTTATGTTATGCGCTAATCCGGAAATCGGCATTAATGAGGACAGGGGAAATACAACGATTTAACCGATTTTTTAGCATAAAACTGACAGAAATATAACAAACAATACACTTGCCTATTGGTGAAACACCGCATTAATTGTTGCGATACGGATGGTGAGTTTGTTGCCAGGGACTATGATTTTCCGCAAGATGTTGGCTCCGGAGTTAATAATTCTAACAATAACCGATTTTACTTATAATCGCATTCACCGAACTTTGGAGTTGTCTGCATCCATTGTCTTCAAGGAGATACCTGAAGAGGTAAAAATAGCCAGGGAATATAAACATTAACCTTAGCTATCGAATTGTTCTCGGGATATTGAATTCAATGCGACAACCACGATTATCAGCAAAAAATATCCCAAAAATCCATAAACCATATATTCAAACGAGAGGTTTAAAATGCGCACATTTCTCAAAGTCATGTTAACCTGTCTGTTAGTCGTAGGTTTGTCAATCGCCGCATCGGCGCTAACGATCTACGATGTACAGTACACGGTTACCCAGGGAGAAGGCTGCTACGATTCTCCCGAAGCAGGCAATGTGGTTGAACTTACCGGAATAGTTACCGCTGCCTACGCAAACGATCCCGATAGATTCTTCATTCAGGATATGGACGAATGTAATCTATGGTCGGGCGTTTATTGTTATAATGGCGACCAGCTGGTTTCAATGGGCGACAGCGTCACGGTGGTCGGCGAAGTTCTGGAATACAACGGACTTACTGAAATATTCGAACCAACGGTTACAATCCATAGCAGCGGGCACGGATACAACGCTTGCTGTGTCGAGACAGGCATTTTCAGCGGCGGCTGCGGTTTCGAACCGGAGCAGTATGAAGGTATGCTGGTGCGTTTATGCAATGTAACCATTACCGATACCGCCGGTTATGGTGATTACTACGGCGATGACGGTTCCGGACAATGTTTGGTAATCGATGACGTTATCAGCGATCTAAATCTAACTGTGGGCGAAACCTACGGAAGTATTACCGGCGTAGTTTACTATGCTTATGACCAGTATAGAATCGCCCCCCGTTATCCCGATGATATCAAAATCGATCCCTTCGAAAACCTGATTATCAACGAAATACATTACAATCCCCCAAGTTTCCAGGGAAGCGACTATGTCTACGAATGGATAGAGATCTACAATCCCAATTGCAGCGCTGTTGACCTTGAAGGGTATGAGTTCACAGACGGCGTATTTTACACATTCCCCTCTGGTGCCGTCATCGGGGCTTGTGATTACGTTTTAGTCAGTATAGAACCTGATTCGGCGATTAACTGGTATGGTCTGAATCCGGACAAGGTATACGGTCCCTGGTCTAACAACCTGACCAATGCCGGCGAACCGGTGAGATTGGCTGATGACATGGACAATGAAATCGACTATGTCCATTATAACAATGAAGCCACCGATCCCTGGCCTCGCGGCGACGACAACGGCGGCGGCTCATCGCTGGAGCTGATGAACTGGACATGGTATACCAATGATTATGGTCCTTACTGGGCGGCTTCGATTCCCAATACCGATGTGGGAACTCCGCTGGCCGCTAATTCCACATTCAACTGGGATGAACCCGGCGATGATGATCCTCCATGCGTGGAAGCGGCATACTGCTTAAATCCGGGATTGGTTCGTGTTTTGTTCAGCGAGGCGATGGATGAAACCAGTGTCGAGATTCCGGGCAGCTACTCGTTCACCGGCGGAATCGGCGTATACGATGCACAGCAGAGTTTGGATGATCCGGCAATGGTGGATGTAACCTGCGATCCTACCGATGATTTTGTGGCTTATACTCTGACCGTTGCCAATGTGATGGATACTGCCGGTAACGTGATATCCGATACCTGTAATACCGCTGAATTTCGCGGGGGTTACACTCCTATCTGGAGGGTTCAGGAGCCCGTAAGTTTCGCCGGTCCTTTCGGTTCCAAGATCGAAGGCGAATGGGTAACCATTCACGGTGTAGTCACCTGTGAACCCGAAAGCCTAACTACTTCCAAAGGGTATTATTACGTTGAGGATACCAGCTATACTTTCGCCTACGGCGTGAAAGCATACAAAGGCGATGAGTCGATCGTCCATAAAGGTGATTATGTAACGGTTGCAGGACAGGTGCTGGAATACAACGGTGAAACCGAAGTCACGGTTGAATATGAAGCGGTAGAAGGCGACGGACTCTGGCAGATCGATCCGTCGGCTGTCTATCCTGCAATCGAAATTGACGCTTCCAACTGCACCTATAATGACTCGCTTTCTTCGGAGCCGTATGAATGTCTCTATGTTCGCATCTACAACATGGAGCTGGTCAGCAAAAACTTCGGGGGCTTTGGAAACAACTTCCTGTTTACATCGCCTGCGGGGGATTCGGTTGAGGTGCAGCTTTATCCTCATGCCGACGATTCGGTATATTATGATATCGGCGATGTATGCACTGTCACCGGTTACCTAAAATATTACTACGATCACTATATGCTTTGCTACGATGGCAATCTCGCCAGCATCACCAAGCAGGTGACCGATTATTCTATCGCCATGGAGCCGATCAATCCGCCGATAGAGATTACTCCTCCGGGAGCAATCAACTACAACGGACATCTGGTTAATTCCTTAGGTTCCAATCAGTCGGTGGATGTATGGCTGACCGTGAATGCGGGAGGCAGCAGTTTTCCGGTAAGCGGCGGCGTGAATAATTTACCACTACCACCCTACGCACATTTCAGCATTTTCGATGTGCCGCTTAACGTTCCCGGCTATGCACCTGCGGGCGATTATACCCTTATTGCATTCGTCGGCGATAAACCGAATGTTAAGGTTGATAGTTCGTTTTTCGAATTTACCGTAGTCGGAATGGGTAGAGGCGAAGGCGGTGAATGGACGAGTGACTGGCTGGAAGGCGAGATTGGCGAGAATCTCCCGACTGATTTCGCTCTTTCCCAGAATTATCCCAATCCATTCAATCCAACCACCACATTCGAATACCAGCTGCCTTCCGACTCCGATGTCAAATTCGAGATCTATAACATCGCCGGACAGCGAGTGGCGACTCTGATAGACGGTAAGGTAAACGCGGGATATCATACAATAACCTGGAACGGATCACGTTATTCCAGCGGTATCTACTTCTACAAATTAACGGCGGGTGACAAGATTTTCACCAAACGAATGACGCTGTTAAAATGATCATTGGTCGTTAGATGAGTAACGTTGGCGGACGGAGACGTCCGCCAACCACGTTTTACTATGCGGCGCCAGGTCGCTTGACCTGGCGTCCCGATAAATGACTTCTGTTTCTGTTATTACGAGGAGCATAGCGACAAGGCAATCTTTCTAAGGTTTTGGCCTGCTGTTTATCTTTATCCCGATCTATTTTACTAAGCCCCGTACTTGTCTAATCGCAGAGCATTCGCCAGCGCCAAGCCCATCAATTGCACGCCCGGGCGGACACCGAGAATACCCTTAGCACAAGCTATCTCATTGAATTCGGTAACATCGTCTTTAATAGCATACTTAGAATTAAGCAATGTCGGAACCGGATGCCAGCTATGCGATTTCATGGCGCATGGAGTGGAATGATCTCCGGTTACGATAAGAACCTCCGGATTGAGCTTTAGCAGTCTCGGTATATGCTTGTCGATCTCTTCGAGAACCCTGGCCTTTCCCTGGAAGTTTCCATCTTCGCCATTGCTATCGGTCTTCTTTACATGAACGAAGTAAAAGTCAAAAGCATCTCCATATATATCCTCGACAACCCTGAACCGATCTTCAATGATCTCCGGCTGCGGCATTAGTTTCATACCCAGTAGTTTACTGACACCGCGATACATCGGATACTCCGCGATGCAAACAGCCCTTAGCTTGAATCTGTCGTAAAGAGAAGGGAAAGGCTGGAAGTAATCGAATCCTCTCATCAGGATCATATTGGCTTTTTCCTCGTCGACAAGGATATCACGAACCTGGTTGATAAAGTCGGTTACGATTTCAGCCGTCTTCTTGGCTTCGTCGGCAAGCGCCTCAACGGGCTGAGGTTCCATACCCTCAATTTGCGGATCGGTGTCGCTCAATTCACCCGAAAGGTCCTTCCCTCTCAGTACGAAAACCGCCCGATGCTCTTTTTCGGTTTCGAAGAAATACTCCGCGTCATAATCGAGTTTAACATTATCTTTGATTTTTTGGGTGATCCGCCTGTTGGTTTCATCATCGATCCTTCCGGCGCGCCTGTCAGCTATCTTGCCATCCTTATCGATGGTGGCGAAATTTACTCTCGCCGGCACATCGCCTTCGTGAAGGTCAAAATCGATACCCAGGGCGGACAGCACCCCCCTTCCGACATCATAATGCAAAGGATCGTATCCGAAGAGCGAAAGATGCCCGGGACCGCTTCCGGGCGTAATACCGGGTCCGACGATATCTAAAAGACCGCAAGATGATTCCCTTGCCAGGGCGTCCAGATTCGGAGTATTGGCGGCCTGAAGTTCGCTGCCTTTGTGTTCTTTGACCGGAATCCCCCCTACTCCGTCCAATACCAGCATTATAATCTTACCCCCATCGGCGCGGATAAGTTTTTCGTATATCTTTGAATAATCCATATAAAACCCTTTCATAATTTTTTTTCGACAACAGGTCTATTATACAATAACTGGACGGCGTTAATCAAGGGGAGTTTTCTCAAATGTATTTGTCGGCAATAGTCACCAAGGACTGTAGCGCAGACATTCCCGTCTCGAAAGAGCGGCGGTAACATTTAATGTTCGGATTAAGATACTTCATGCTTGGTTTGTCTTCAAGGTCAATAAAAATACTATCGGCTAAATGATCTCTGCATTCTCTGGAGCAGATGCTCGATTGTAAGCTCCAGAGGTTTGGGATCGAAATCAAGTTGGTTGCGTGCTTTTCTATTGGAGTATATAAACCGGTACTTCGCCAGTTTAACCAAACCTCGGTGAAACTTCACTCGCTTGCCCTGCAGCTTGCGAACTATTTCGGCAAGCCGCGCTATCGGATATAATACCCCTACCGGTATCTTGACATAAGGTCCTTTGATTGAAGTATGCTTCCGTGCAAGGTCGAGAGCTTTCTGGGGATCTATATTATCGCCGGTGAGAAGATATCGCTCACCGGGAACGCCATTTTCCACTGATGAGATAATGCCTTCTACTACATCGCCGGTCTCCACGAGGTTTAAACCAAAATCGAAATAAACCGGAATCCACCCTGGTATTTTATCGTAATCAGACTCTGTTATCTCATCCGGTAAAGATAACATTATGGATGGATTTACCACTACTACCTGTAAGTCATGGCTGTTGGCGCCAAGCGCGATGTTCTCAGCCTCGAGTTTAGTATCGATATAGGGGAGGTTTAAATGTCCCAGATTGAAATCCGAATCCTCATCTATCAGTCGACCATTATCCGAGGCGCCAACCGTAACCACGGAAGATATGTGAATCAGCCGCTTAACATTCGCCATCTGACAAGCATTTACGACAGCCTCGGTTCCCAAAACGTTTACTCGGTACATCTCCTCGCGGTTTTCAGGGCGCAGACTTACTTTGGCTGCACAATGTATGACGACGTCGCACCCTGAAACCGCTCCGCCAAGCCAGTCCGGCGCCGTAAGGTCACCGAGTACAGTATCCATTGCCTTCATCCCGGAGCGAGCTGCCTTTTCACGGGAGCGATACTGACTCTTGACCCTATAACCACGTTTTATTAGCGCCGGAACCAGACAACGACCGAGTTGTCCGCTGGCGCCTGTGATCAGCGCTTTCAATCATTTCTCCTTGAATTAATCATTTTACCATCAGTTATTCGATGGATACTGATAACCCTGATAATTCATAAAGATTCGTAGCTCGTAGCCGAAGGCTGGTTCTTCGGAAGTTCAATGGAAGTGGTTCATTTGCGGTTTGCAATTGAAGATTACAAAAACGCCGGAAGCACATGGCTTCCGCTGCCGATTACGAAATTTATGAATAATCCAGGATAGTTAACTGACAATTTTGTGATTTAGTTCAGACGGATTGGATTACGGAGATTGGACTTTTATTATTCGAGGTCGGTATTGAGCTTATAACGGACTATCCGGTTGTTTCCGGTATCTGCTATATAGACAATTCTTCTATCGCCATTATCATCATAAGCGATACCCATCGGATTGTTAAGCTGGTCCGCTTCGCTGCCGGGAGGACCGAAACTCTCCATCAATTCACCGCTTGCGCTAAATTTATGGGCTCCGTGATCGGCGGAAGGGCTGGAGTCAACTACATAGATATTACCCGGAATATCGGCACAGGCATCCTCCGGCAAGCTGAAGAAATTAAGCCCGTAGATATCGGGATTGGAGGATGGATCAAAAGCGCTTACGAAATTATAGGTCCCGCCCTGAACTTTCTTTACTGTTAGAAGCTGCGTCTTAAAAGTCGATGAGTCCTGTGTCATAAGCAAATAAACGGATTCGCCGTCGGAAAAGGAGAAAAGCGCGTTCGGATGAGCTGCAAAACCTGCGCCCAATCCATACTCCACGATTGGATTATGCAGAGTATCACTCTCATCATAAGACACGATTATACTGTCCATTATCTGATCCTGAAAATCGCCCATGCCCTTACCCTGCATCATTATCACCTTACCGGAGGAAGTCAGTTCCGACGATACCGACAGCAAATATGCTTTGTCGTTTGACGGATAATCCGCAACACCGGTGAAGATTTCGGATGCATCCGCGAAGGCGGAGTCTTTCCGTGTGGAAGCATCATAGCAAATTACCGGAACTCCATCGCCATTGGCACCGACATCGATTTTATATACGTCCCGCGTATCGTTGACTACTATCAGCCGCATCAATTCATCCTGCGATATTTGCGTGGGATGTGGAACTCCATTGTACATGGCGTGAACGGTCCCTCCGGCATCCAACCTGACGATTCTATCGTTTCCGGTATCGGCTACATATATATATGTGTCCAGGCCTACGAATACATCCTGCGGCGATGAGAAACTGTATCCGTTTCCTTCATCCCATGCCGGTGATAAAGGTATATAAAGGGTATCACCCAATTCGGTTTCTCCCCCTCCCGAGGCAGTAGGTCTTTCCAATTTATCACCGCAATTTATCTGGCTAAGAGCGAATGATATGATAACTGCGAGAACTGATACGCAACTTCTCATCATTTAGAAACTCATGCTGAGAGTAAAACGGTTGACATTGTTGAGATTGGAATAATTCACGAACGCATAATCGATCTTCAGATCGGTAAATCCGATATTAAGCGCGGTCCCGGCGCCTAAAGAATACTGTTCTTCCTCATAGTTGATCCTATAACCGCCTCTTAACATAACCATTTCGTTGAAAGCATATTCCGTCCCCAGCGATATGTTTTCGGCATTGTCGGTGGGATGATTAAGCTGGGAGGATAGCGTCACCCGGTGATGAGGATTATAGATCGGTTCGAAGGCGAAACCGATCTGGAAAATAGTGGGGGGGGAGAATTTCTGGTATTCGCTTTTAACCGTCCCGCCCCCGTAAACTTCAAGATTATAAGTTCCACCAGGTCCGATTCTGTTGCCGAAATTGAGAAGAGCAACACCGAACCGGGTTGAACCGAGCCCGGTTTTGTAATAAGTTCCGAGATCGAAAAGCACACCTTTGGCAGTCAGGTCATCAAGGTTCTCCTGAATATATTTCAACGTGATACCGAAACTGAAATAAGCGGTCATATCATACGCAATGGAGATGCCCCCTGCGAAATCGGAATAACTGAAATAATCACCGGTTCCGTAAGGATGATATTCATCGGTAACCTCAATATCATCGGTGGTCAGGGATATTAAAGATACTCCCAGCGATAGGTTATCGTAGGAATGGAAGTAACCGAGGAAGTTATGTTTGATATCCACAAACCATCGGTTATGGCTGAAAACTATATTATCTCCTTTAAGGAGACACATAGCGGCGGGATTATAGTAAAGGCAGGTTGCGTCATCAGCAACCGCGACATAGGAGTTGCCCATGGCAGCCGCGCGGGCTCCAACGCCGATTTTCAGAAAAGCAGCCGATGAAGTCCCCACCCTCTCCTCACCGAGATCGGGAAAAATCTGCCAGCACCCGGCAACCGCCGGCATTAGCAGCAGGTAAATCAAAATAATTGAGATTGTGTGTACCAACTTATTCACAGACAATTAGAACTCCATAGAAACACCGATCATAATGTTGCGCGGCTCTAAGTAACGCGAAGGATTAAATGGGAACGGGTATATCGGATTGGCGTCCGGTTCGAGAGGATCGTTCCAGCTATCAAGAACGGGGTCCCCAAACTCGTATGCTCGTCCGGTCAACGGATTTATTATCTTCGAATTTCTGGCATTGAATATATTGGTGATCTCACAGAAAACGGTGTATTTGGTCGCCCCCCACTCGTAAAACTTCTGGAATTTCAGATCAAACCAATGCCACATTTCAGCCGTTTTGTCATAAGGATCGTCGAGGTTGGGTATATATTGGACAACACCGCCTGATGATTCAACCACATCATACGATGTATATCTTTTCCCCGACTGCAGGAAGAACTTAAGGTAAAGGTTCCAGTTATCAGGAGTCTTGAATCCGAATATTCGCATCGGGTCGTCTTTTTCGCTGTAGAGGTTAAGATCAAATGTCAAGAGGTAAGGACGATCCCAGGCAAGGTGATTCTCCTTGATGGATTTCTCATCCAGCTCCCCCTTTGCGATCAGGAGTTCGTCTTTTGGTGAGGAGCTCTTTCCGGTTGCCAGAGCGTAAGCCGCCTGCAGAATCGCCGTAAAGTGCCTTCCGGAGCGTTTCTTATACTCCAGCTCGATTCCGCGGCTTCTGGCGTAATCGAGATTAAAATACATCAGGTAACTGCCGCTGCCGGTTCTTCCTGCGGTGGTAATAGACAGGGCGGCGATATAGTCAAAAATATCTTTGTAATACGCGGTTGCGCTGACCACATCGTCCTGTGTTAACTCATACCTTATGCCCAATTCATACGAGACAGTAGTTTCCGGATTCAAGTTCGGATTCCCGAATAATTGGTAAGATGATTCGGACACACCTCTGAGTTTGGCATAGACACGCTGTGGTTTGGGAAGTTTGGAGAAATGCCCGTAGGAATAATAAAGCATCATTCTATCCGAGATGGGATGGGATACGCCCAATCTCGGGGAGAGATGCGCTTTGCCATGCAAACCGAGCATTTCAAAAGTATCCTCGTTATATTGACTGCGAAGCTCGTCGGATATAGTCGTCACGCTTGTATCAGCGATGGCGTCGTCTACGTACTTACCGGGAAACCACCAATCGAGCCGCACGCCGGCGTTTATTATCAGCCCCCCAAAAGTAATCTGATCCTGCAGATAAGATGCGCCAAAAGATGGATACACCCTGTAAATATCGTGATTCAATCCCAAACCGGTGTTGCTGTTCACCCAGGGCTGATAGATATCGATCATCTGCATTTCCTGCCAGTTATTTTCGAGCCCCGCTTTGAATATGTGCCGTTCGCTGGGGGAATATGAAGCAGATGTCTTCAATGTCCATTGCTCCATGTAATGATCATGCCATTTGTCTCCATCGCCATGGTCATAGAATCCGTCGCCGGTAGTGATGTTATAAAAAGAGAAGTCCTTCCCCGAGGTCGTATCATCGTTTTCGGTCAGGAAATAATTAATCGGGTAGATATCGATCGGCTCCCGATATTCGCTCCAATGTTTGCCATTCACATCGCTGTGCAATTGGGTGAAAAACCTGGAAACTGCTATATCATAAAAGAACTTGGGCGAGGTTATATGCGTCCATTTCAGCATCTGACGATTGGAAATCCTGGTATATGTATTGTAGTTGTCCAGATTATACCGGTAGCGGTACGGAAATGCATCATACGATGGATCGGGATTATCATAAGGATTTATTTTATATCCCTGGTCAATACCCAGTGATGCGCTGTGCGAAAATACCAGCTTATATGGTTCCCTGATCTTCCAGATTAATTTAGCAAACAGCGAGTAATTGTTGTCACCCCTGGATGCCCAGTTGTCCCCGCCTGCGATGGTTGAATACAAAGATGAAGCGTGCGGAAGGTATGTGTCCGACAGCAAGGAATAACCGGAGAGAAAAAACGACATACCTTTGAAAGGCAGAGGACCAGAAAGGCTTAGATCGACAATGTCGGTGTTGTAGCCTTCAGCAAGCAAAATATCATCTGTTTTGTAGGTGAAGGATCCTTCGAATCTTTTGCTTCCCTCCTTGGTTTTTACCTCTATAACTCCGGACATCGCCTGTCCGTATTCCGCATTGAATCCCCCGGTTAACACCTCAACTGTTTCGACAGACTTGGCGCTCAGATTCAAGCCTTCGGTACCGCCGGAGAAAGGGTCCTGCACCGAGATACCATCGACTATAAAGGAGTTTTCATATTCTCTGCCCCCGCGAATATGTATTTGGTCTCCATCACGAACAACGCCCGCTTGCGCCTCCACAACATCGGTTATATCCTCCATCGTGGAGTATGAGATCTCATCGGAGGTGACCACGGAACGGCTTTCGGTAGCTTCGATATCCAGTAGCGGTTTCTTGCCGACCACTATCACCTCCTGACCGGTGAAAACGTGGGTCTGCTTCAATTCCAAATCCAGCATCGTGGTTTCTCCGGCTTCAACTTCGACCCCAGTATGAATGGTCTTGGCATATCCCATCAGCGAAGCTTCCACTGTGTATTCTCCGGGATTCACTTTTCGGATCTCATACTCGCCGTCGAAATCGGACGGCGCGCCGAAATATGTCCCCTTAATCATAATCGTGGCGCCGGGAAGCAACTCTCCGGTTTTGGCATCTGTTATCGTACCCTTGATGGTTCCCAGATGGGGCTGACAGAAGCATTCGCTCGCCGATATAAACACTATAACCGATAGAATCGCCGACACTAATATCCTCATAGCCCAAACTCCTCAGTTAGCACAAAAGGTAGTATCCGGTTGATGCCGGGATCGCCATCACATTCGTGTATGTAAAAGGAAAACATAATCATTTGGGCTGTTCCGATATCAGGATACCTTGCGCCAACGATATGGTCCCCGCCCCCATAATTCATTTTATATAAGGGAGCGGCTGAACCCTGCCCGAAGATCTCGGGCGCCGCCGGTATGAATCCGAAAACAGGATCAATCCATCTCTCCGTATATAAGTCCGGGTAGTCCTCATGAAGCGAGGTGTAACTATAAGTATAAGGTCTTCCAACATCGGTAATGGTTACCGAATCGAACGGCATGAAAGTGTAGAAAGTGCTATCGGCATTGTAATTAGGCGGCTGCCCGAAATACGCTGTGGCGATAAACATCTTACCGCCTTCTAATAGGAAACTGCTTATACCGCTTAAACATTCGCTGAAATGACTGCTGCTGCCTCCATTCCAGACTATTGTCGTAAAATTGGAGAATGCGGTTATTACATCGATCGGATTGTAATAAGTGCGCGCTTCGATCTTCCACCGGGAATAATCATCGCCATACATGGAATCCAGTATATCAGTGTATATGTGCTCGGTGTTCGTCCAGTATATATTATCATCAACATATAGCAGGTCACCGACTGGTTCCTGAACTTCCCAGGAACCGCTGGTATCAGGATAATATATAACCTCGCTTTCGGCGCTGGCTATATCCTGAGCCTTCATAAATATCCGATAATGCCCGGCGTCGAGCCCCTTCAACGAGAGCGAAGCTGGTTCCGGCGGGAGTTCTGTCCATTCCAACGAATCATAATAGGAAGTATCTATTGGGGTCAACGTATCCCCGAGGTAATAAAAATACTTCACGATGGTTTCATCGCCGTCGGGATCTGAGCTCACCCAACTGAAAGTCATATTGTCAAAACTAACGAAATCCACCTCCATATAGCCCAATTCAAAATCAATCGGCCAGCGGATTTCGGGAGGTGAGTTGATTATCGGGAAAGTTATATAAGCAGGAGTGGGATCAACCGCTCCCTCATTGTCAACCGCTTTGACATAAAAAGTAAACTCACCATAAGTTTCCCTGATAGGGACATGGAAGGTATCCATGTTCTCGGTGGTATATGTCCACGCCGTATCCGATGAGGTATCATCCCAGGCATGGTAAAATCCCACAACCTCACCATCAATATCATCGCCGTACCAGTGGACAATCTTGGTGGAAGTCGAAGTATCCGGCATCGCCAGAGAATCAGGCAATGTATCAGGGAAACTCAGGAACAGATGAGTTTCCGGTACGCTGTTTTCGTATGGTTCCGACACTTTATCGACGCCGCATCCCGGCATCAACACTATCGATAGCCCGATGGAGATTATTAGCAGAGTAAGGAAATGAATTGTCTTAACAGTATTATTCATCAGTATAATCAAATTCAGTTCTGCGCCGCTCAGGTAGACCTGCCCCCGGAAGCATCCCCGCGTTCACATTATAAGCCCAACGCGTGAACGCGGGGCACTATTCCCGTTATTTTCCAGCGGTGTCCAAAAGCTCATTTCAATACCGTCATCTTCTTTACAGCGCTGAAATCGTCAGCTCGCATCCTGTAGAAATAGATTCCGCTGGCGACTTCATCACCGTTATCATTTCTGCCATCCCAGAATATCTCGTGATGACCGGCGGCGATATTTTCGTTCAGCAGCTTCTTCACCCTTCTACCCATAAGATCATAAATATCGATCTTGACCACACCGGAATGCGGTGCGGCGAACTTAATCGACGTTGTCGGATTGAACGGATTGGGATAGTTCCCGCCTAATGCGAAACAGTCCGGCAAATTATCATCCTTCTCGGTAATTCCGGTTTCCACTTCGACAAAATCGGAGTACTGCCTGGGCATCAGCTGGTAATTGCTGTCAAAGGGCGCCTCTTCATCGTACTGACCGATTATGCCGGTTATATTCAGCGGCGAGGAAGGTTCATTCTGCCCGTCGATATCGGTATTCCTGTCGATTCGGATAGCAGCCCGGTTTCCATCGCCATCCTCGATAGTCATGTTTGCGGAAAATCCCAGTTCGGGCCAGGGATCCGGTTCCGGGATCAAAGTGACATTTTTAACCACAGCAAATAATCCCTCATACTGTTCGCCAATCGAATCCGCCAGGTCGGTACAAAACAGTTCGAGCGTGTCCGGCATCGTCCCCGGTCCGTTATCTTCGATTTTACGCTCATGATAGACGATTATCTGATTCTTGCCGTTATAATGATCTACTATTCCGGTCACCGTTAAGGAGTTGCCGACAGGCGTAGTAAGAAAAGTTTCTCCATAATAAACATTTATACCGGCAGTCTCATCCTGGATATAGATGTTGGTGAAATCACTTCCGAAAGTATTAGCGGTTACAATGCCGGTTACGGTTACCGCATCGTGCAATCTGTCCGGTTCATAATACGGTTCTTCATTATCGACAATAGCCTCTCCGATCGATACGGTGTCCGGCTGTTTGATAAAGACCTGCTTGTACGAGATCGGCGCCTGCTGCGGATCGTAGGCGCTCTCTCCGTCAACGTCGCTGGCATAAATATAATAATTTAGTTCATCGCCATCCTCGAAGGCGCCGGGTTCGAATACATAATAGTATCGATCTTCGGACTCCCATTCGAGGGGCCAGTCAACAAACTCGCCGATTGGATTTATCCGGTAGAAAATGGTGGCTTCGTCGATTCCTCCTCCCTCATCCGGATCGAATATTCTTGTTGTAATCTCCACGGTATCATCAACCATGGGATAGGGGGGCCAGGACCGTGTTTGCGATATTATCGGCGCTCCCGATGCAAACTCGATATCGCGCATATAACGCGGTTGAAGCTGAAAATACCCGAAACGATGATAAACAACGCCGGTCACATGGTTCAAAACGGTTCCTATCGGAGGTGAGAATACGCCCTCGATTGAATCCGAAGCCTCTCTGACCATGAACATGCAGCCGGAGGAATCATAACATTCCCAACTGCAAACGGACGACCATTCATATACAGTATCCACCGTAAGACCGTATTTCGTACATAAAACGGATTCATACCCTTCGCTGTTCTCGTCCTGACCGCCGGTGGAATCGAGAACGCAATCCGGCACCAGCAGAGGTTCCGGTTCCGGATGAATCCCAGGAAAATAGGTGAATCCTTCCGGCACTATAAAAAGTTCCGTGTGCGATACCGGATCATATCCTGGTTCATCAGGCGGCCACAGGTACTCTGATACAACCGCCACCACCTCAACTGAATCTCCGGGAAAAAGCTCAGGGAATTGCGCACCGGTAGGATCATAAGCCATCACACCGGCGAATTCGGGACCGCAGTCGGTATCCTGCATGTAAAATGTTTCTCCCCCGCCGGCGTAATACAATCCGGTGCCGGCGGTTACCACGCCTCTGGTTCTAACCGTATCGCCTATCCACAGACTGGAATCCCCGGCTTCATCCGGCTGCTGTAATTCGCATATCGAAATCTCAAAGATTTCCGCATTCGCTGTCGAGCCTACTGATAGCAGCGCAGCAGCGGTTAAAAATAGCATCAATTTTCGCATAACAGTTTCCTCAATTTTGGATAATACCTTAAAATCTATTTAATAATCAGGATCTTTCCCCTCTGAATAACTCCCGAATTATGATCTTCAACAACGTAAACATAAAGACCGGTTGCTGCCGCCTGGTCATGTTCGGTTACAAGGTCCCAGGAATGCAAACCTCCGGGGAATATCGCTCCTTCGCCGGCATATTGAGCGTACCACGATATGTCAGAACCATCATAGGTTGAGCCGTCATGTTCGATTTTCTTTATTAACTCCCCGGCAAGATTGAATATCCTGATGGTACATTTACCCGGGAGATTGGCAAAATGTATCATCCTCTCGCGCTCCCTGATGCCGGATTGTTTCCGACCATCCCAGGTGGCGGCGGCGCGGTAAGGATTCGGGAAAACCGTTACAGCTCTACCTGCAGCCTCTTCCGGATCGGGACCGGTTACCACACGGGTAGCATTCTCCAGCACGCTCGATTCCAGACTCTCCAGGTTGTTAACCGGGTCGCCGGTATCGAATGATGTAACTGCAAATGCGTACTGCCATCCATCCAGAAGCATCTCCGATTCGAAACCGTAAGAATATGTATCTCCGTTTATCACCGTATCTGCGGGGAGCTCCACCTGGCTCAAACCGATATTATAACCGATACTATCAATCTTATCGAATTCCGCAAGCAGCGTAAATGATTCCTTGAATGAGGGAGCGTCAGCTTTGTTGGAAATCCTCGCTCGATAAATTCGGTACCCTTCGAAATCCTCCGAATTATTAACCGGATCAATCGCGCTTTCAGGCAAGGAATCCCAGTATACAGTTACTTTTTGTCTATTGGAAACCAAGTGCATCCGCGGGGATGGCGGAGCAGCCGGAAGATTATACCGATCTATTACGCCGTTCCCGTTCTTATCCTCGCCTTCATCCAGGATGCCGTTTCCGTTAATATCCTCGCCGTTGTATGCCAGTTGAGCCCACCTGGCGTTAACTATAAACTGAGACTTAGAGCGATCCGTATCCAGCTCCACAGGATCATCGCCGTACTTTTCGCCGCAAACCACCGCAAAAACTACCTCCAGCGACGAATCGGGAAGTAACTCAGGATATGGACCTGCTGAGAGCAATGTTATCCGGTTATTCGGTCCCTGCATAAAAGGAAAATCCTGCCAACCGGGAAAATCATTCAGACCGATTCGCATCCTTTCGTACCTCTGATACTCGGTCAGCGGTTCGAAGAAAACCGGGTCGTTGGAGTTCTGGAACTGCCAGACCCAGTAATTGGTGGAATCAGCATAAAAAACCGAATCGCCAATTTCTGTTTCGTAAAATGATGGATCGCTGCCCAGAAATTTAATCCCGCCATAACTTTCGGCATTGCCGAAATCTCCGTCGTAATCCCATTCGTAATTGATATTTAGACTATCGATATATCCGTCGCCGTCATCACGGTATTGCCACTGACCGCTCTCGGTTGGCGTGAAATTGGTATTGCCGACCATCAGGTCGGCGAATATACCGACATAAACATCCGTCAAAGTATCCTGCCAAACGTTGGTTATATCGTACCTGAGAATCACGAAAGCATCCGCAAAGGATGTTGACCAGGCATAGCTTTCCAGATGAACGGTAATCCCCAGCGGTTCATGCCCCGGGATTTCCTCACCGCTCTGCGGAACGAAGGTGTTCGTATCGGTGAAATCACACACGAAATCCTGATGGCTGATCGCATCGGGATCGTAGTACTGCGATGTCGGTAATGATGATCGCTCGATAATACGGTAAATGTCTAAGATATTGTTGCCGTTGAAATCCTCGCCGGGATCGAGAATGCCATTGGAGTTAACATCCTCATCGTACGTCGTGAATTCGAATCCACCATCATTGGAAGCTTCCAGAGAAGGCACATCGACCGCTCCGGTGGTAACATATATTTGACCGCCCCTTTTAGCGCCCACCCAGAGTCCGCCATCGAACAAATGCTCAATCCCGCTGTCAATGGGATATTCACAACTGGGCAAATCCCGCAGATTAAATCCATCCCCGAAAATGCCGTAATTGGTGATATGCAGCGATATATTACCTACGTTTGTATTCTTGGTTTCGTCATCGAGGGCAAAGGCGGCAGAAGAGATAAGGAAAAAGGCGATCCCCGCTATGACTATCGGTAAAACAGATGCACGAACCGAAAAAATGACGATGGCTCCTTCATAAGTGAAGTGGAATAAGATATAAAACTACTTAAAACTCCTTCAATGAAAATTTATCATTAGAGATTCTTAAGTCAAGGCAAAAATTACTTCTCACCACATCCTAAGAAACAACTAACTTGTTGTGAATATTTCCATAATTTGTGCGGCGAGAAACAAGTGATATTCATTAGAAAATTAACAACAAAAGGCTGCCCGAATGAGGACAGCCTTTGTAACGTAAAGTACGAACGTGTTGTTACTTCAACAAGGTCACGCGCTGTGTGAAGACTTTTTCACCAGCGGAGAGTTTGTAGAAGTATACGCCGGAAGCCTGGTCGGCAGCGTTCCAGTTAACGCTGTGCTGACCGGCATCCTTCTGACCATCGACTAAGGTGGCTACCTTCTGACCCATCAGGTTGTAAACTTCGAGGTTTACATTACCAGCAGCCGGTAACTCAAAGGTTATGGTCGTGCTGGCGTTGAACGGATTCGGACAGCTTCCAATCAAGGCATACTCGATCGGAGCAGTTCCGGCGCCGAGGAATTCGCCATCGATAGACCACTCGGCGGCATTACCGCCGCGTCCGGCAACTACCGTGAACGGGAACTCAGCAGAATCACACTTCACGCTGGGTCGGTCGCCGCAGTAGGCAACGTAACCATAGGTTCCCTGAGGCGCGAAGCCCGGCACGTTCTGCCAGCTGTGAGCTGTCAGGAACTGACCCGGATTCAGCGGAATGTTGTTGAACGAGAACTGCTGATATACGGTTCCCTGATATCTCACGCCGCCCCATACGTCGGTAGTGATAGGATCGGGTGTCGGGTTGCCGATGTATCCGGTAAATCCGAAACGACCGCCCGGCTCAACGATCACGGGATCATCGTCAGGCGTCATGTCTACATCGCAGCACGGTGTCTCGCCGCCAGCCTCGGTAATCTCGAAGCAGGAAAGATAATCATATCCTATCCCGCCTCCTTGACCCAATAATAAGATAGCTCCCAACGGCGCATTGAAATCATCCACGAAGAAAGCCGCTCCACCGGCAATATCACCATTTGGCGAAGGACCGTTTACTTCCTCAGCCTGGAACTCTATACCGGTGTAAACGCCAGTGACCGGATTAAACTGGGAGACCTGCATTCCGTTATAAGGCGTTCCGTTCTGCGAATGCACCCAAAGCCATGGTCCATCGGCGGATACATTATCCCAAGCCATACCATAAGCCGATTTGGTGTTGGCAAAGGTATTAATAACCGCTCCATTACGATCGAATTCAACGATACTTGACGAAAAATTGGCTGTCCAGAAATGATCGGTTTCCGGGTCATATGCCAGAGCGCGAGTAACAGTTATACCCGCCGGTTTAGGAATGGTAACTCCAGTTGGCAGTCCATCGGCGATACTTATCTGATGAACTACCGTGCCGTCATCTCCGGCATATAGAAATTCCCCATCCCATGCAAGATCGCGCCAGCCCCACGAGGAGTTAGTCGGCTGGTCAGTTGTCTGAATCAGGTTGAAGTCAGCGTCGTATTTATAGAGCTTATTTGGCTGCTGGCCAGTATTCCCGCCGGTTACCCAATAATGCTCTCCATCCCACTCACACCCCAGTAACTGGTTATCGTCTGCTTGAGTTTGGATATCAATCGGTCCCCAAAGTTTGTCGCCCAGTGCGAGAATCGTGTTATTTTGATTTTGTGGAGCAGGATCCCGATCGGCATCTTCGGCAAATGCAAAAGATGATACTAAAATCACGCTGAGTAATATCAAATAAATGATATGGTGAGACTTCATTAGTCGCCTCCGAAATTAAGAATTGTGAAAATGACAACTACACTTACAGAAATTATGCAAACTCTACGATCTGCACACCTCCTTTCTTCCCGTAAACCTCGGAAAGTCAAAATTGTTGTACTATTAATGCCGGTAAAAGGCTCGTGTGGCCTTGCTATCAAGTCATTCAGGACATATCGGCATTATGAAAGAAACATCACAAATCAATTCAAACAATTTCCATTCGGTAACTTCGGTAATATTTTACTACCCTAAGTATATCCATGTACTAATAAATTTTCAGAATCACCTGATCTGTGAAGATAATGGAATCATCTATTAAATATATAAGCGCTTAACGCCTATCTATACAATGAAAATATAGAACGGTACATGAATTTTGTCAAGTTATTTTATAATATTTGAAATCATTAATTTTCTGAATGCCTGTTAACACAATATACAAGAGTTGTTATCAATGCATCAAGAATTAGTATGCAATTATTTCAGAGATGTATGAAACAGCCATGATTATAAATATAATATCATTATCCAGTAATATCTTTACTCGCAATTTAGCCGGAATTGTGCTTTAAATCCGGTGCTGTCAGTGAAATCTTGAGTTCATGGTATTTATCCGGGATTACAGATTCCGGCTGGTGTGATTTTCTCGCCCCTTATAAACTGAGAACTCAAGCTTCGGCTGCAGATTTGTAGTTGATGAACTATCCGGGCTAAGAGCATCTTTGAAACCCGTCCTTTACATTTTTTGGTTCCACAAGAACATTGCTTGATCTTTCGCCCCACAAAATCGATAAGGCATATTATTATAATGGGTTAGCTTTGGATTGCTTAAGATGTCGAAAGATGCGGTACTCCTTAAAGACGATTTAACTTTAAATAATCAGCGGAATATGACGATTAACAAATATAGATAAATATATTAAAAATTTTCTTGACATATTGGCTGTCGGGATTTTATAATAAAAAAGATATTAGTTTCCTAGATTAATTCTTTCAGAGGTTTGCATTTTAAATCCGTTCCTTTTTAATAGTTTAATCCGGGGAATTGAGGCAATAGCGCCGCTTGGTTCGCAGTGAGGTTATTGTGGATTATAAATATATCGGCGCTGGACATTTTATTTTTGAGGTAATGTAATGAATATCTATGTTGGGAATTTAGCGCCCAATACCACAGAGGAGAGTCTTCGCAGGATTTTCGAAACTCACGGCGAGGTGTCATCGTTGAATATTATTAAGGACAGATACTCCGGAGAATCGAGAGGTTTTGGATTTATCGAGATGCCGGTTCTGGAAGAAGCTCAGTCTGCAATCTCGAGTTTGAACGGTTCCCAATTAGACGGGAATACTTTGAAGGTCAATGAAGCCAAACCGAAGAGAGATAACCGGGGAGGCGGCGGTCGACGAGGAGGCGGAAGACGCTGGTAAACTGAAGACTTAATTTCAACGCGACGATAGGGCTGATTTAAAGGAAATGATTTTATCGTTTCCTTTTGTTTTAAGATAATCACGGTAATTCTCAGCATTTACCTAAAAATGTCGTGAAATCCGATAATCATAAACGAAAGGATATTTTTAATGAGTGAAGTAAAAGCTGGAGACACCGTTGAGGTGCATTACGTAGGAAAACTTGAGGATGGTACAGTATTTGATTCCTCTCCCAAAGACCAACCGCTTCGTTTCACAATAGGCCAGGGCAGAATTATACCCGGTTTTGAACAAGCAGTGGTAGGTATGGAAGCGGAAGATACTAAAACTGTTACACTTAAGCCGGACGAGGCTTATGGCGAACGGCGTGATGATTTGGTCAAAACCTTCGATAGGTCGAACCTGCCGGAGTCGATAACTCCGTCGGTCGGTCAGCAACTTCAGATGAAAAGAGCAGACGGAGGCGTGATCAATGTTACCGTAACCGAGTTCGACGACGATAATGTAACCATTGATGCCAACCATCCGCTCGCAGGAAAGACATTAGTCTTCGATATTGAACTGGTTAATATAGTCTGACGAATCTCGTATCGAAATTTCGTATAGTAAATAATAAGCGGGCCGGCTTTCTTAAGCGGCCCGCTTTTTGTATGAAAATGTGCGGCAAAATACATGCTCATCCCTTCCGGCTAACCCGGATAATTCATAAAACTCATTAATCCGCAGCCGAAGGCTTGCCCTCCGGGAGTTCAAGAGAAGTAGATCATATACTGATTGGAATTGAGTATCTCAAAGAAACGCCGGAAGCGCAAGGCTTCCGCTACCGATAACTAAATTTGTGAATAATACAGGCTAAGCGCGCCGCCCGACGGGGGATCCGACTTACCCCGAAGATTACACGCGGCATTCGAGGAGGAATGCCGCGCACGATTCGATGGTTTGTTTTGGAAGACGTTAAACGGGCTCGGATGTCCGCCTGCGCGCCGGTTCATACTACCTGAAGTCCTATCCTGCTTTTTCATCAAAAGGAAAGGAGGTCGTTCGACCTCCTTCCTCAATATTCTCCTGCTGCGGTAATCCTAAGCAGCAATTAGAATAGATATTACTTCAACAGCGTCATACGTTTGGTGAATACTTTTTCGCCAACCGACAGCCTGTAGAAATATATGCCGGATGAATAATTCTTCGCATCCCAAAGAATCGATTTGAATCCGGCTTGCTGATACTCATCAACCAAAGTGATTACTCGCTGTCCGGCAAGGTTGTATACTTCAAGCCTCACATCACTATCGCTATTGAGAGCATAATTGATATTCGTTGACGCATTAAACGGATTCGGGTAATTCCCTATCAGAACCGTCGATTTCGGTAGCTGCCCGTTGTCCTGGTTCCATCCCGATAATGTCCACTCGGCATTGTCACCTATCCTGGCTCCGCTAACAGTGAACTGGAATGATGCCTGATCGACAATGACATTCGGATAGTCACCGCAATAAGCTATATAATCATAAACACCTGTGGGCGCAAACCCGGGGATATGCTGCGTAACGCCGGGGTAGTTTAATGTCTGGTTGGGACCCAACGGAACGTTGTTTATCTGCTGTACCGGTCCATAAGTACCATAGCCCGGAACATTCAACATCACCCAAACATCGGTCGATGTCGGCTGATTAAGGTTGTTGGTCAGTACTCCGGTATAGGTAAACGAACCGCCGGGCGGGACTATTATCGGCGGATCATCCGGTATCATATCGATAGCTATATCCGGTTGACCGCCGCAATCGGCTACAACCACTCTAAATGCGTCTATTCCCGCTTCCACCACCGAACCGGAATTCAGATCGGAAGCTTCGAAACGTATTTTCACCTGGCTGGTGGGTGTTACATGTTCGCTAACGATAAGCGAATGCTCGTTCCAGCCGCTGGAAGTTACCGGCCCGAAAGTCTGGGCATGAATCCAGCTTCCGCCATTATTATTGGAGACATGGACTTTAAATAAGTCATTGTTTGGATCCGCGCCGTAATTATTAGTGTACCAGAGTGCGTAGTATACTATGGCATCCTCGTAATCAGTCAAATCCAGGGTGGGCGATATAAGCCAGGTATAGCCGTCATCCACATCGGAGTTATCGTCGACGTTATCGGTGAGATAGCACTTCCCGGAGCCATCATAATCGGTGGGAGGATCTCCCCTGTCGCCGCCGCCAACCGGAACGCCGCGATCCCATTGACCATCAGCGCAGTCATTCTCTACAGTCCAGCCGAGGTTGTTTTCGAAGTTGTCCTCGAAAATGGTGATGAATCCGAAAGCGCTTACGGTAGAATAGGTTTCGTCAGGCGCGTTGACAGGATTATACCTGGTATCGCCATCCTGATCTACTACGGTGAAGTAATAATCAACGGTGTTGCCGCAAGGAATTGCGGGGAATACCGCATCATATACGTTCGGTTCCACTTCAACCATATCGACCTGCTGGTAGCCGGTTCCATAATCATAATGCAACACACCGGTTCCCGGCTGAGCAGCTTCCGATACTTCGACCCTGACCGCCGTACCGCCGTTAGGATTAATATATTCCGGGAATCCATTCGGGAAGTTAAAGCTCAGAATGTCGCCCGCCAATTCGGCAATATATACATTGACAGGATGATTCAACTCGATAAGTTCCGGTATCCGGTAAGGATCAGGCCAGAAACCATCCCAGCTGTTACCAACTTCAGGCGTGAATCCGAAAATCTTATTCTTGGTGGTTTGTTCGCCATAGGAATAGTCCACTGCATCGCCATTAACCGGATAGAGTAAATCACCCGCTTTTCCGGCTGCATATCCGTTGAATGATGTTGCCGAATCAGCTATCGCGACAAATGTTTCATGGTCGGGGGTATCGGCATTATTGTATCCATAAGGATAGAGGAAATACTCACCATAACTGTGATAATGCAGCGCCAGCACGAATTCATGGTCTTCACATAACTGCATCACGGCCTGGTTTTCCGGCTCCGAACCGGCTGAGGGACCTCTGTAAGTCTCGCTGCTCGGAGACGGCGAGGATCCATAATCGTCATATCCCCATTGGAAAGTATAATTGCGGTTGTTATCCACACCATAGCTTCCGCCATTGTTTCGACGGTTTTTACGCCACATTCCGCCGCCGTTGGGATTTGTCTGACGGTTGTATTCATAGCCGTCCGGATTAATTATGGGAATAAACCAAATCTGACGATTGTTAACCAGGTTAGTGGCTGTGGGGTCACTTCCGTAGTTGGTTACCAGCCAAGCCGCGAAATCCAGACAGATTTCCAAACTGATAGGCTCACGAGCGTGGGTAATTCCGGTATAGAGTACTTCCGGTTCGTTCTCCTCCACATGAACGTTGTCCGATACTTTCAATGCCCAGATAATATTACCATTATGACCGGCGCCGATATTCTCCATTTTGATGATCGAGGGATAATCATTCACGAGCTGGTTCATAATATCCACAGCTTCGCCATAAGTATGATATCCTCCCATATCCAAACCAACACTACGGCTGGCATAGAAATCCTCGAGGTTTGGAATTATTATCGCATACGAGAATCCTTCCTTCTCCAGCAGCCGAATTTCGCTGTCGCTCAACGGCATTATCACATATTCCGCCTCCGGAACGTAATTCATACCGCTGCGGTCGAATCCCAAGCTCAGAAGGTCACGAATCGCCGTTTCTCCAGGAACTTCAATCCGAACTCGATGGTGCATTTCCAAGGCAGCAACCAAACCTGCTGAGATCAATAGTAAAAAAGATACTATTAAGGTTATCTGCCCCCATTTAACGATAGAAGCGCTATTCCTAAGACTCATATTGGTTCCTTTCATTTGTAAGGTGGTTTATCTGTAGAAAAGGGCTATATAAATATAATGATTAATGAATGAATGTCAACTTTTCATAGTATAAATAATACGAAAATTCAATCGAATAGCATTCGAAAGCCCTATAAGAGCGCAGATTACGCTAAGCATAAAATTTGTCTTGACATATACCGATATGCTAACTAAACTGTTTAGGCTGTTTTGAGCAATTGTTGATAACCGATTGTTCGACGGTCAAACCCTGTATAAACGGTATATTTACATTTCGGCGCCCTAGCTCAGTTGGTAGAGCAACGGACTGAAAATCCGTGTGTCCGCAGTTCGATTCTGCGGGGCGCCATAATCCTCGCTGTTTTGTCTGAAAACGATACCGGTTTTCACGGTATTATATTTACCGCTTAGTCCCCAGTTTATCGTCATTTTTATCAGTATTGAAGCTTAACTCGCTCCGCTGGATTCCGATAGATATTTCAGGAATAGTGTTCTTTGACCACATCTCAATAGGGGCATCGGATATGAAATATAAAAAACTCTCACCAATTGTGATTATGCTGTTTTTGTGGATGCAATTATTCATTCCGTTTCAATCGGTTTTCGCCCAGAATGAGGAAGAATATAAGCCCGCGGTGGCTGTGGCGGATATGGATGCGAGCGGTATCACCGTACAGGAAGCAATGGTGCTGTCAAATCGCTTGCGCGCCGAAGTCTGGAAAACGCAGAAATTCGATATATTGGAGCGTCAGGCGATGGACGACATTCTGACAGAACAGGGATTCCAGCTTTCGGGAGCTTGCGATCAAGCCTCTTGCCTGTTGGAAATCGGTAAGCTGCTGCCCGTGGAGAAAATCATCGGTGGTTCTGTTGGTAAAGTTGGGACTACCTGGACAATTACGCTGCGGATGATCGACATCGCTTCCGGTAGAATCGAACGCACCGTAACCCGGGATTGCCCCAAATGCACTATCGATGAGATCCTGAGTCCGCTTCTGGGTTATGCTGCTAAGGATATGGCGGGGTTGGAGGTGGAATATGCTGAGTTGCATCTCGGCGAGGATTCCATGGTTCGGAAGCAGACCGATGGCTCCTCTCAAACCGAGAAATTGAATGCCGGAATGGATATGGCTGCCTCCAAAGACGGTGGCAGCATCTTCGGTAAGTGGTGGTTCTGGGGTATTATTCTCGCCGGCGCCGGAGGCGGAGTCGCCGCTGCCATGGGAAGCAGCCCCGCCGATGAATCCGGCGGCGGTTCCGATGGACATGGTTCAATTGACATTCGTTGGAAATAATTCAAAATACGGTGGTGATAGCTATGGATAAGGCAAATCATAGATTACTCTTGACGATGATGAGCATGCTGCTTTTAACTTCTGTCTGTTTCATCTCGTGCAGTAAAAGGGATGTTATGCAGTCTAATCCGGAAGGTGGAATAGCGATACGCGCCGAATGGCCTGGTATGCCGAAGGCGCCTTCCGGGAACTCCAACGCTGATTCCCGGGAACCATTGCGGAAACCGAACGAAGCGCCTCCGGAGGTAGAAATTATCGAAGTCAACATTGACGGCTCCAATTATGGTTCCACTACTCATACATTCAATGCCGCAAGCAATGGCGGTACGGTGGATGGTATTCCGGCGGGAGATGACTATTCGATATTCCTCTCGGCGATGGATGGTTCGAATAATGAGTATTATTGGTTTGAGGAGAATAATATCACCATTAAACCGAATGAGACTACCGACGTATATGTTTCGTTTGTTCATACGACTCCTTATGCACCCTCTAATCTTTATGCGGATTGGTACGAGAATCATATCCTGTTGACCTGGATGGATAACGCATATAACGAGGAACATTACATAATCGAAAGACAGGAAGTTGGCAGCGAGTGGTATATCATCGACAGCGTCGGTTCGGAGAATGTCGAATATCACGATTATAACTTCAATTTAGATTCGGAGTACTACTACAGGGTTTATGCCGCAAACCCCGGAGGCTATTCCAATCATTCCGAAGAGATTTATTTTTCCACCGGCTCCATTGCTATCGAACCTCCGTCGGATCCCTATGCCTACTGGCATTCGGACGACTCGATCGCTGTTACCTGGATAGACAATTCTTTCGATGAGACCGGTTTCGTTATAGATCGTAAAGAAGAGATGGGAACATGGGAGGAATCATACGGGAGTGTAGGAACGGATGAAGTTATTTTCTACGATAGTAACTTCAACCTGGAAACCGGCTACTATTACAGAATCCGCGCCGAACGGGACGGCGTATATTCCGACTATTCAACCGAAGCCTACGTCTCCACCGTATCCGGTTCCATTGATAGCCCCACCGACGCCGATGCCTACTGGTATTCGGATGTGGAGATTGCTATTTCCTGGACCGATAATTCACATAACGAGACAGAATTCGTAATTGAGCGCAAAGAAGATATGTATGGCGTTTGGAGCGAACTGAGCCGGATACCTGCGGACAGCACTATCAGTATCGACAGCACATTCCAGTTCGGCAGAGAGTATTATTATCGTATCATGGCGACTAATGGAACTATGTACTCCGGCTACTCCGACGAGGTCACTATTTCAACCGATGTGGATTTCCTAAGGCCCCCCAATAACCTAAATGTTTTCTGGTATTCCAGCTCCGAAATCGCCGTTACCTGGGATGATAACTCCACCGGAGAGGAACAGTTTCTGATAAAACGATCTACCAATGGTATGACCTGGTACGACTATGACTCGGTTTCCGCAGACTCCACCATATATTTGGATACCAACTTTGTTTACGGATACAGCTATTACTACCAGGTTCTCGCAGTTCACGGAAACCGCGAATCGGGAAATGAAGAACAGTTTTGGTTTGACACCTCCAGTCTGCCGCCCGAACAGCCTGATATTCAATCCTGCTTCTTTGACGGGAACAAGATGACTGTCCGCTGGGGATGGACTTCCGATGCGAGCTCGTATATGATCTATCGAAAAGCGATTGGCGATACCGCTTATGAATATGTGGCTTCGGTGCCAGCCACCAGTAATTATCATGAAGATGTCAATATATCATCCGAAGACTGGTATCGTTATAAGGTGAAAGCGTTTAATTCCAACGGCTATTCCGATATATCCGATCCGGATTCGGGCTATGTCGATCTCACCGGCCCTCTTTATTTCCGAGGAATCATCGATCCCGATGGCGGTGAGGACCAGTACGGAAGGATGGCGATGAAATCCGAATTGCTGCTGGTGACCGACGGTAGATATCTGCGCGTTTTTGATGTGTCGATTCCATCCTCGCCGGAAGAAGCCGATTCCTATCAGCATCCGACTGAAGCGATTCGTGACGTTTCCGTCGCTAACGACTACAATGACCAAGTAATAATCGTAACCGATAACAAATTCGTTTCGTTGGCTATCGATGAGTATGGTAACGTACAGGTGAACTCCAGTATCAGCATAACCGGGGAATGTTTGTCGGTCGCTGCCATGGAAGGGACTGCCTTCGTCGGTACTTCGAACGAAGGTTTACAGGCAATTGATATTATGTCCCCCTGGAGTCTCTATTGGATGTCGAATTACAATGGAATAACCGGCTTCAACGACGTCAAGATTTATAATCCGGGGAATCTTTATATAATGGGAGCGACCGAAAATGATGGTTTTGTCATAGTTGACGCCACCGATACTTATAATATGTCCTTTGTCAATAGTTACTCGCTTCCTTCCGCGGCGAAGGGCATTTTCTTAAATGCTCAAAAAGCGTATCTGGCAAATACCGGTTCGGGATTGCAGGTGGTTGATTACAATGATCTATGGACTCTCAGTTTATACGGCAGTACAACCGATTTCACCGATGCCAGGCGAATTTGGGTCTACGGTAATTCGGCTATGATCGCAGCCGGTACCGATGGCGTTATCGTGGTCGATAAGAGTTCGTTTGCAAGCGTGGATGCCTATGCAACCCAAGGCGCATGCGTGGACATAATTTACGATTCCATAAATAGCTATATGTATGCATCCGTACCGGGAATCGGAATCTACATATTCGACTATCCATCGCCATAAGAAGAAGTCCTAAATCAGATCTATGGTTAACCAGGATAATTCATAACGATTGCCAGTCCGTAGCCGATAGCTTGTCCTTCGGGAGGTTACAAAAAATAGACAATTGAAGGATTGGAATCAGGAACTTCAAAAAAACGCCGAAAGCGCCAGTACGCCATAGGCGCAAAAACCTTACGCTGCTGATATCAAATTTAATGTGTAATCCAGGTTAAATGCCGATCGTGAAAATAGGAAAATTTTAAGCGGCGATAGGTATTTTATTCCGGTGAGAAAATAGTCGGTCGTACGCCGCACGTAAGGGGCTCGCATCTCCATAAACCCCAATATGTTATAAACCGACCTCATGTCCGCTTCTGGCATGATTCTTGCAATTGCGCATTTAATGATAATTAAATTAAAAAGGATCCCCTTATGAAAATCAGTTTGGTCGCAATATCGATCGTATTAATAGGCATTGTTACCGCATCTGCCCAGTTGACCCCGGAACAGGAAGAACTCTTAAAGGAGTACAAGAAAAACCAGGCGAAGATATCTTCGGATGCGGAAGTTTCATCCTTCAGCACCCCCGAACTGTATGATTCGGCAAAGACCGCTTCGCCGCAAACCGGATCAGCCGCCGTTGAAAAGGACGAAAAAAGTGATGTTTTCGGATTCGATATATTCGGTGAATCCAGCATGAAATTTACCACCGACATGATGGGGATGCCTCCCGCGGATTACACCTTAGGACCGGGAGACCATATCCTGATATATATCTGGGGACGGATTAATCAGGAACTGGAGTTGACCGTCGATCGCGAGGGAAAGGTTTACATTCCCAAGGTCGGAGGCGTGATGGCTTTGGGGAACACTATGGAGCAATTCGAGCGGAGACTAAGGAGTAATCTTGATCAATATTACTCCGATTATCAGCTTTCGGTTTCATTGGGTAAGCTCCGACAGATCAGAATCTATGTATTGGGCGAGGTGAAAAAGCCCGGAGGTTACACGGTATCGTCATTATCCACATTGCTTCACGGCTTATACGTAGCCGATGGCATCACCTACAATGGAAGTTTGCGAAATATTCGTCTTATCAGGCAAAATGGCGATACCTTCCAATATGATCTTTACGACCTCCTGCTCAAAGGAGATACGCGGGGCGATTTGAAGCTGCTCTCCGGCGATGTGATTTTCGTTCCGGTCTCCGGACCTATGGTCAGTATAGAGGGTGAAGTGAAACGCCCAGCGATCTACGAGTTGCATGGTTCCGAGAAAATCGAAGAATTGATAGAAATAGCCGGCGGTCTTACCCCAACCGCATATCTGCAGTCGGTAACCATAGATAGAATAGCCGAAGAAGATGGTAGGATTCTAATGAATATCTGTCTGGAGGGTAACCCGCATCCGAAAGATGGTGAAGTGATGCTGCAGGATGGAGATAAAGTCCGCATTCCGTCGATTTATGAATCCTACGAGAACAAAGTGCAGTTAAAAGGACATGTAAAGCATCCGGGCACATTCGCCCTGCAGGATTCCATGCGTATATCGCATTTGATAAACGATGGCGAGCAATTGAGGGACAAAACCTACTATCAGCGAGCCGATTTATTCCGGACGCACGACGATGGCACCATGACGGTTCTTTCCATTAATTTGAACAAAGCGCTTGCAGGGGATTCAACCAATAATATCCTTCTGCAGCCTTTCGATAATCTGGAAGTGTTTTCATATAATCAGATAATGAGAAAAAAGGAGGTTAGGATTGACGGCGCGGTGAAACATCCGGGTGATTATATGCTCTTCAATGATATGAGACTCTCCGATTTGATATTTCTTGCCGGAAATCCAACAAAGAACGCCTATATGCTCAGGGCGGAAATCGCCCGCTTTAAACCCGGAATGCCGTCGGATATAATCTATATCAACCTGGAGGATATCCTCATAAATGAGGACGCCGAATCCGATATTTTCCTGAAAGAAGACGACCATGTTTTTATCCGAAAAATCCCCAACTGGAGCCCTACCAGGATAATTCAGATCGATGGAGAGGTCTACTTCCCCGGTAAGTATGCTCTTAATCGGGAAAATGAAACCTTGGCTGAGCTTATTGAGCGCGCCGGCGGACTGATGCCCGATGCGTTCCCTAAGGGAGCGATTTTTATGAGAAAATCGATAGCCAGCGATGTCGCCAGAAGAAATATCGACCAGGTTATCGAAAATACCAGCGAAACCCGTTATGATTCCACCGGAATGTTGATTCCCGAGATCAAAACCGATTTCGACCTTAATCAGCTAAACAGGATTATTATCGACCTGCCCGCACTCCTGGCAAATCCCGGGGGCCCCGACGATATCCGGCTGAGAGACGGGGATTATATCTTTATTCCCCCAACTCCTTCCGGCGTACAGGTTATCGGCGCCGTGGCATCTAACGGCACCATCGCTTACTCAAAGAAAAAGAGAGTAAAATCGTACGTTGAGGATGCCGGGGGGATGGCGCCAAACGCCGCAAAATCCGAGTTGAGGCTGGTAAAAGCCGATGGCAGAGTTGTGTATGGGCGGAGAGCGATGGGAAAACACGCCGATCTCGGCGATGCTATAGTAGTACCCGCCAGGTTAAGAGAGGATCGCGACTGGGGCAAAATTCTTACGACCAGCGCCACCATTTTAAGCTCGGTAGCGACCACGGTATTCATAATTGATAGGCTTTCCAACTAATCCTCGCTCGATCAGTGTGATGATAAAGCGTATTAGGACCCGGGATATCCAGGAATGAGGCAGACAAGCAGGTCCGTTTCGTAACCGCGATAATTCATAAAAACATTAATCGGCAGCCGCCAGGCGTGCAAATCCTCGGCTACGGCTAAGAGATTGTCAGGCGAACAAAGGAAATTAATGTAAACGCTTTCTGCTCGGGAACCATTTTAAAAACCCTCAATCGGATGCTAACAAAAAACTTACGAAAAATTATTGCATATTTTGAAGATTAAGCTGTATAATACCGAAATTTGATAAAAGACCTGATGATAAATGGACAAAACTAAGATCGATTCCAGATACATCCTCAACCGGGTTTCCCGCAGTTTCGCAAAGAGCATCCCGATGCTTGACGCTAACAAGCAGGCAGAAGTGGAAAACCAATATCTCCTACTCCGTTTCATGGATACAATAGAAGATTCCAAAAACCACTCTTTAGAAGATAAAAGGCAGCTGATAAGCGCCTATTTTGAACTTCTAAGCTCATCTGCCAAACCGGGGATGGAGGAGTTAATCCGTGAAGTTCGTAGGAATGCTATCGACGAGCACGATAAAATACTCGTTGATAATTTTTGCGATATAGTCCACCGGTTCCACTCCTTTGATGAGCCGGTTAAAATTATCTCTATGGAATGCCTGACCGAAATGGGCGAAGGGATGCTGCTTTTTCAGGAGAACAAAGCGAATATCGATGGTAAACTCAACCATTACTGCCGGACCATTCAGGATCTGAATAAATACTGCTACTATGTAGCCGGCACCGTCGGAAATTATCTGACCAAATTGGTGAAAATAAAGGATGATATCGAACTGGATCTGCAAAAGGCTCAGAATTTCGGGCGGTATCTGCAAAAAGTGAATATTATCAAGGACTTTCTCAAGGATTTGGATGAATTCCGCTGCTACTGGCCTACCGAATTAAATCCCGAGTTGAATCCATTGAGGCTAATAAAGGATCCTAATGCCAGGCGACAGAGATTAGCGGTTCTGGAGAAGATGATAGCTGAGGCGATGAAAGAGTTCGGTCCTACTTTCGATTACATCTTGTCGATACCGAAAAAGAAAGGAATGCGCGGCTATCTTGCGTTTTGTTTGATGGCTGCCATTATGGCAACCGAAACGCTCCTCCAAATGTGGAATAATGAAAACGTTTTTCTGGACCGAAGCGGCGTTAAAATATCGAAGCTGAGATTCTATCAAATCTATGTTTTCAGCAAATTCGGTTTGTATTCCCACGACAGGTTAGTTCAGTATATCAACAAGATAACCGAATCCCCTCTTATCGCTGCTACCTGATTACCGATAGTTCCTCTCGACTTATAATTTCTTCGGCATCTTATAACGATTTGGGATTACCGGCAGTAATTACTTGACTTTTCGCACTCTTTATTTACCTTAGTAACCAAAGATTCGGAGATTAAATTTGATGAGATGCCTAAAGCTACTTATACCCTTTTTCATTTTCTGCCTGCTGATATCCGCTCCTATCAAAGGGCAGTTCGGCAGCAGTGATGATGATGATCATTTTATCACCAATCCTTTTTTGGAAGATGATATCAGGGAAAAACCGAAGCCAAAGAAGCCGGTGAAAAACTGGAAGGATCGCAGATTCGGTAATTATATCACTAACGGTGCGATAGCGGATTTTGAGGATCTCATTTTTGATTTCGGTTCAATTCCGTTAAATTGCAAAGTTGCTCATAACTTTATAGTTAACAATACCGGAACCGATTCGCTGATTTTCCACAGAATACGCCCTTCGTGAGGATGCACAACCTCTAAGAGGGAAGGAATAGTTATTCCTCCGGGCGGCAGTTCCTATATCGACATCGATTTTAAAACCGGCAAATATACGGGCAAAGTAACCAAAAAAGTCCGAGTTATCTGCAGCGATTCCACTAATGCCAATTTTAATTTAAAGATAACCTGTAAGATCGACAATCCCCACCAGAAACTCATCACCGAACCTCCGATAGCCGATTTCGATACGGTATTGATGGATACGAAAAAAGAAATAAAGCTGACATTGAAAAATACGGATGTAAAACCGCACCAACTGGAAATAATCGATAAACCGGATGAAGATTTTATCAAAATCGATATCGATGATAAGAAGCTAAATTCGGGCGATTCCACCGAGGTTGTTTTTGAAATCACAGATAAAATGGATGTCGGCATGTTTCTCACCGGATTAACGATACAGGGCGTAGGGGATAGCGATTCCAGAATCACCATACCTATACAGGGAGAGGTAGTCGCGCCTTCGGTCAAAACGACGGAACGAACCAGCCGGTAGGGTACCTTTTCAGCCCTTTCTGCACATCTTCGAAAACGAGCATAGGAATCGCAGGCAAACACTGCCTTGCAGACGAAGTATTAGGTTGGATTCTGGAGATGAGGGCGGCTGTTGATTGACCTACAAACCGACAGTAAAATGTGAACCGCCGGAAGCGCAAGGCTTCCGCTGCCAATAACGATATTTATGAATAATACAGGTTTATAGCTTCAGCGTCTTCCGCCGTGAGGAGTAAACGACTCCGGAGCGCTGATCTACGAATTTTCTACCGCAGGAATATGACAGTTACGCGTGCTTTTAAAGCACGAAAGCATATTGGTATGCAGTATTTATATAAGTACTTGATTTATTTGTTGACAATGAACAACTTTCTATGTATATATATTTTGGAAAATACTTTAGGACTATTCCAACCTTAATACGTCTTGGCGGAGACTATCATTTCTAAATTAGTCAACCTGGTTTATCCCTGAGTCTTATCGGAATTCGCACCTCAACCTCACTAAACGCTCAAGAGCTAAATGGTAGTTTCGATGGTCACGTATTAGAGAGAAGAGTAAAAGCTGTACGGAAAGAAGTACTGCTTAACTCGAAGTAAAGGAGTGTATAGCAAAATGTGTACATTATTTCACTTTTTGTATTCAGTTCTATCGCGCAGTCCGCCGGTTAACAGCAGTCAAAATATAACCTTTCGAAAAAGTTTCACGAGTTTTTAATCAAGCTGCAAAGCAGCTATTTGTTTCCTCTCTGTAAAGGCTTGAAGTTTACACAGTTATTGCCAATTATCAGTTGGAAGGAAAAAAAGATGAAAACAAAAAAGATGCTGTTTATGTTCGCCGCCATCGTGATACTATTCTACCTTGGCGCAACCAGTGCATTTACCTGGCCCCAATGGATAGCGGAATCTAATCCCCAGAATACCCCTATCCCTAATGACCCCTGGGTATACCCTCCCCCCGATACTGTAAACCTGGAAGAAGGAGAGTCAATCTGGATCGGTATTCCGAATCAATTCGCCCAGGACAATCAAAAGTTCGTATTCTGGACAGTTCCTGTATCCGGACCTTTCGCCGGGAGCAGGGGTGTTGGGGGATACTATAACGGCGGGGCATCACACTCGCAGGTAGTAGTCGAACATTACTGGTTTACCCAGGGCAATCCGGATATATTAACGGTTTCATTCATATTAGAACCACAGCCGGAATGGGAGATAATCAAGATAACGAACAATGATTTTGCTGACGTAGACCTGATTATGAAGGATGCAAAGGTGAAGACCCTCTGCTGGGATGCTGATACCTATGAGCCCGTCTACAAATTCACCGATGTTTCTCACGATGGCCCGGAAGATGTAATTAATTTGACGGAATTGATAATATTCCCCCAAAATGCTATGATTAATGAATCGAGCGAACCGATTCTCTATCCGCCGGAAGGGACAGGTCCATGGTTCTGGGAATTCGTTTATCAGGATCCGTACGGCAATCCTATGCCTCAGGGCGGCGTGCTTTGGGGAAGTTCAGGTCCCGGCATAGAGGCTTATTATATGCATTATGAATTCCAATTTGCTATGATGGGAGAAGATGATTATCAGTATTCCTACTTTGTATTCGATGAATATTCAGGGGAATATATTGAATATTCGTTATATACCGGATGTCCCGATGTCAGTATGGAGCCGGATATGCTGCCGGTTGAAGTTCAACCTGGCGGTAGTTTCGGTGTTACCGGAATTATCGGTAACAGATGCGATGAATCCATCCAAACCGATGTCTGGTATGGCGTAATAGGATTCGGTAATTTCTATCAGCAGGGACGCTTTAACAATGTTCCACTTAATCCCGGTCAGTATATTTCGGCTCATCTGAACCAGCACGTTCCCTTATTCGCTCCTCCCGGGGAGTACGAATATTGCGCCTATTGCGGCGATTATCCCGACATTGCAATGGATGAATACTGCTTCCCGTTCACGGTTATTCCCGGGGGAGGAAATTATGGAGCGGAGGAATGGCGCCTTGACGGCGGGTTTGAGCCCGACGATATTCCGAATCGATTTGCACTCATAGGCAACCATCCTAATCCATTTAATGCCGTAACCGCAATCACCTATGAGCTTCCGGAGGCTGCGGAAGTATCTTTGGATGTGTATAATCTGCTCGGTCAGAAAGTGATTAAGTTGGTTGATGGAGTTGAGGACGCCGGCGCACATCGTGTGCAATGGGATGCAGCGAGCTACTCCAGCGGAATATATTTCTATAAGTTATCGGTTGGTGAGAAAGTATTCACCAGGCGAATGACGGTAATCAAGTAGCTGTTAGTCGTTAGAGACATTGTTTCTAACAAATGTTTCATAGTCAGGGCGAAGCCCAGTCCATGTACATATATAATTCGAGCATGCTCAAACTTGTTTGGACATGCCGCCCGATGCAAAGCCGTCGGGTGAAAGCGAGGCTGTCTCAATACCCTAATTTAAGATATTGCATGAGAATAGGAGATTGCCGCGCCCTCGGCAAGCCTCGGGCTCGCAATTACTCCCATTCCCGTCATTGCCCCGATTGCATCGGGACACGGCGCGGAGTAAAGCGACGAAGCAATCTCTTGGACGTTATGAGACAGTTTCGAAGGCGCCCCTCGACCACACATCCAAACGTTCCCGACACAACCGGTAGAGCGCGGCCCCGCGGTAGGTGGTAAAACCGTGCCGGGTTTCTCTCCCGACAAGTCTGGATATGAACCCGACCTGCAAGCGACGGGGGATGGATTGCCTGGCTTCGCTGGCAGTTACCGGATGAACAGCGGGTACGACGTGAAATTATGGTTGGTTAATACTTTTGTGATTTTGACATATTGTCGAAACCGTAAAGGTTCCCATATACGGCTTATGCTATCCATATACTTTTGATATTCACAAATTCCCTGATTCCGAACTGCGACAGTTCTCTGCCGTAACCGGATTTTTTAACGCCGCCGAAAGGCAGCCGCGGATCGGATTTCGTCATTCCGTTGACAAACACCGCGCCGCTTTCCACCTGGCGGGCAATCCTTTCGCCCCTGTTGACATCTTTAGTCCAGACGCTTCCTCCTAAACCGAACTCGGAGTCATTGGCAACCTTTACGGCTTCCTGCTCATCATCCACCGGTATAATCGCAGAAACCGGACCAAAGGTTTCTTCCGAATAAACTGCCATACCTTCGGTTACATCGCTCAACACGGTCGGCTTGTAAAATGCGCCATCCCCCGATACTTTCTCCCCGCCGCAGAGGAGCCGCGCTCCCGCTTCGACAGACCGCTTAACCTGAGCATCCAGTTCCTCCAGCAAATCCATGCGAGCCAGCGGACCCACCTGAGTATCCTCTTTCATCGGATCGCCGACTTTCATGGAACTCATCAATTCCGCCTGTCGTTTTTCGAATTCCTTCACTTGCGATTTTACCACGATAAAACGTTTAGCCGCAATACAGCTCTGCCCGGCATTAATCATCCGGGCTTTAACCGAGGTTTCTATGCATGAATCGATATCGGCATCCTCCAGAACGATATAGGGATCGGAACCGCCCAATTCCAGCACCGTCTTCTTCAATTCCCGCCCGGCTATAGACGCTACGCTGCTTCCGGCAGGTTCGCTTCCGGTCAACGTAACCGCTTTGATTCTGTCATTGACAATCACCTCCTCGACCAACCCGGAGGAAATCATCAAAGTCCGGAAAATATTATCCGGGAAACCGGCTTTATGGAAAACCTCCTCGATCGCCAGCGCACAGCCCGGCACATTGGAAGCATGTTTCAGCACGCCCGCATTTCCAGCCATCAGCGCCGGAGCCGCGAATCGAAACACCTGCCAGAACGGGAAATTCCAGGGCATAACAGCCAGAACAACGCCGAGTGGTTCAAATGCAGCGAAGCTTTTCGATGCGTCGGTGGAGATCGGTTCATCGTCGAGGAATCTCACTGCATTCTCCGCATAATAATCGCATACCCAGGCGCATTTCTCAACTTCGGCTTTCGCTTCTGTGATGGTCTTCCCCATTTCCCGGGTGATTAATTTCGCATATTTGTCCACGTCCGCGCGAAGGATATCCGCTGCTTTCTTCATCAATTCAGTGCGATGAGGGAAGTCGGATTCTTTCCAGGAGCGCTGCTCCCTATCCACCGCCTCGATGATCTGCCTGATGTCCTCGGAAGAATGCTCCCGGTATTCTTTGATAAGTTGGTTTGTGGCGGGATTTATCGCTTTCATATTTACCTCGCTTAAATTTTTAATCAATGTCCGGTATTAATCGAATGCACATACATCACATAAGGGCTGCCCGATTTTTGACGATTCGGTTTCTTCATAATATTTACAAATGTTAGCTTCCAGCTTCTTACTCAGTTCATAATTAACCTTTGGCTGAATCGGTATCTCAATTAGATTCAATTTCTCGCTTTCGATAGCTTCCTTTAAACAAGCCCTCAACTCCCCGAAATCCTTCGGTGCATATCCTTTGATGCCGAAACTCTCAGCATAGCTCTTAAAGTCCGGATTGGTCAGTTTGGTGCCATAACTTTCACCGGTGTTAGATTTTTGTTTCCATGAAATCAGCCCGTAGTCATTATCATTGAAAACCACTATCGTATATCCTATACCCAGTCTTTTTGCGGTTTCGATCTCCTGGGAATTCATAAGGAATCCGCCATCGCCCATCAATGTAACCACCCGTCTCTCCGGAAGCGCCAACTTTGCTGCTATTCCTCCCGGCAGCGCTATACCCATGCTCGCCAGACCGTTTGATATAATAACCGAATTCGGTTCGTAAACCGGATAATTCCTGCCTATCCACATCTTGTGGCTCCCCACATCCGAAATAAGTATATCCCCGGCTCGCATAATTTTCCTTATTAAATGCAGCGTTCCCGGAACCGTGAATTCATCATCTTCTTTTGGCTTGTAGGATTCCAGATCGTTGATGATTCTGCGTCGTAACAGCTGGAACCATGATGCATCGAAATGAAGGCTTTCATCGGATATCCTGCTGTTCAATTCCCAGAGCGTACCTGAAACGTCGGCAACTATCTCAACCTCGGGCTGATAATACTCATAAACCTCCGCCGGCTGGAAATCTATATGAATTATCTTCTTATTTTTAAATGGATTCCATGCTTCGGGATTGTACTCGGCTATATCATAACCGATAGTGAGAACTACATCGGCACGGTCAATAGCACACATACCGTAATCCCGCGCCTGCAATCCGATAGAAAACAACGAATGTTCATCGTTGTCAGATATCGCCCCCTTGCCCATGAAAGTTGAGATCACCGGGATCTCGGTTTTTGCAACGAATTTTCTCAGATGCTTGGAAGCCATCTTACGGATTGCGCCGTTACCAGCGATAATTAACGGCTGCCTGGCATTTTTCAATATCTCAAGCGCCTGAATAATCGCTTTGTAATCAGGGGATGGCCTGCGGAGCCTTTTGGATTCTATCGGCTTCAATTCGCAATACATTTTCGCGACATTCTCCGGAAGCTCAAAATGAGCTGCGCCCGGCTTTTCCATCTCCGCTAATTTGAATGCCTTTCTGATTACCTCAGTAACTATCTGGGGATTCTGGATGCTGGCGGTATATTTGGTTATCGGCCTGAACATGTTTACGATATCGAGGTACTGATGGCTTTCCTTGTGAATCCTGTCCGAACCTGTCTGACCTGTGATCGCCACCAGCGGTGATTTATCCAGATGAGCATCGGCGACACCGGTTATCATATTGGTTGCTCCCGGTCCCAGTGTCGACATGCAAACTCCCGCTTTACCGGTTAGTCTGCCATAAACATCCGCCATAAACGAAGCTCCCGATTCATGGCGGGTGGGGATAAATTGAATGGATGACTTGCTGAGGGAAAACAGCAGGTCCTCATTTTCCTCGCCAGGTAAACCGAAGACATATTTAACCCCCTCTTGTTCAAAGCATTGTACTATTAGATCAGACACTTTCATATTTATTATCCTAAAATTAATCTCCGGATTAGCTGTCTATTCTCTACTTATCAAACTGTTTTTTCGTTATTTGAGCAACTGTTTTCTTATTCCATTTGTTCATTATGTTTCAGTTCGATAACGCTTCGGCAATCCGAAAAAGATTATCATTACTGCAACATTTTTTCGTCAAATCAGTCTGATAAATCGGATAGCGAAAACTAATACACGAACAACGCAAAAGGAGCCAGACTATGCATTCTTATGAATTCCTAATCCCGATTTCCCTGTTCATAGTAATAGCCTATATATTCAAAGTAATAGCGGAACATAAGACTCGTAATAAATTGATAGAGAAAGGATTAGTAGACGAGAACGTCAAGAACCTGTTTCTCGCCCAGGGCCATAACATACTTTCTTCGCTGAAATGGGGAATGGTTCTGGTTGGGGTAGGTATCGCCTTTTTGATCGGGCATTTCGTACCGGAAAATATCTCCCACGGCGTAACCGCTTCATTGGCATTGATTTTAGCCGGTTTAGCCCTTCTAATATTTTACTTCATGGAAGCGAAGAAAGAGAACCGATAACACCGCTTCATCAGAGCAATTTCAGTTATTCTATATATCCGAGAGCTTTGAGCTGCTCCATAGTGCCTTTGTCCAACTCCATCTCCTCGGATTTTATCGACCTGGAGACATAATCGGTTCCCATGCTGGTCAGAGTATCCCGTAAGGTTTTGACCCGCTTTTGGTATTCGGAATGCCCCGCGAGGTTGTTGCGTTCCAGCGGGTCATCAATCATATCATATAATTCAACCAGCTTCAAGGAATCCCCGTGATGTACGGTATTCAAAAACAGTTTCTCCTCCCGGCTGGTTATACTTTCGGCTTTATATCGCGGTAATCCGATTTTGCCAAACGTCCATCTAATCGGTTCAGAGCTAAATATATTTCTCCCTTCCCATTGACCGGGAATTTCGCCTCCCGCATATCCGACGATTGTGGGAGCGATATCTATGGATTCCGTTAACGAGGAGTCAACAGTTCCCTTCATTTCCTCGCCAGGCAGCTTAATGAGTAGATTTGCCTGCAATTGCTCATCATAAAGAGAATTGCCGTGCCCCCATCCTCCGTGATCGTAGAATTCCTCGCCATGGTCAGATGTTATAACGATAAATGTATTGTCATACATCCCCTCGGATTTGAGGTAATCGAAAAGCGTACCCAATACGGTGTCAATATACTCTACTTCACCGCGATAGAGCCTTTTGAGCTCATTTAGATGCTCATCGGCAGGCGCATTCGGATCTTTTCCGTATTCCGGCGGTCCCATTTGATACCCGGAATAGGGATGTTCAAAATAGGGGAAATGCGGATCCATGTAATGCAGAAACATGAAGAACTTTTTATCCTTGTTGTCCTCTATCCAATCAATGCCTTTTTGTGTAATGTTCTCACCTGCAGTATAGAAATAATCGACAACGATTGTGGGATAGAAATGTTTCACGATTCTCATCATAAACAAGCCATGCCGTTTACTGAGAGTGAACTGGGGTAAATTAGGATGACGACGAGCAGCTTCCTTGATTGTAAAAGTATTAAAGCCGATATGAAAATTGCTGTTAGTATTAATATGCGGATTATTCTGAAAGGTTACGGTATAGTATCCCATGTCGCTTAAGGCTTTAGCCAGGGTTACCACTTCGGGATTGATAATCCCCTGGTAGGTTTCCACACCATGCTGCAGAGGATGAAGCGAAGTCATTAAGCTGGCTATCGAAGGTTTGGTCCAGGGAGCGTTGTTATATGCGTTGGTGTAAATGATTCCTTCTGCAGCAAAGCTTTCCAGATTCGGAGTATCGGCATCGCCGCCATAGGGCGAGATAGCATCCTGCCTTAACGTATCCAGTATGATAAGAATGATATTCGGCTTGTTTTTAACCGCTTCCGCATCGGAGATATTATAAGGTTCAGGCTCGACGGTTCCCAGGGGATTAGCCTGAGTAATTATTATTATTATTGCGTAGGCTATAACCGACAGGATAATACCGCTGGTGCGCCAGCCGATCTTAATCAGCGACGTCAATTTACCGTAGAGCCACTCCAACAAGAACAGAACCGATACAAAAACCGCCAAAAGAACAGCCAGCAGCAAGAATCCGGAAACCGATGCATATTCCATCCGAAACCATCTGTCGATAATCTGAAAAGGAATGGCGGGAAAAAAGAGAAATGAAACCGCAGCATTGAAATAAAGGGCTCCGAGAGATAAGGAGCCGCCCTTTCTGCCGACAATCTGCATGATAAAAAAGACTGCTGCTGCGCAGAAAACGGCAACGGCTAAGCCTAAGAACGGATAATAGTACAAGCCCTCCGAACTCCAGGCAACACCGGTAACCAGGGATATACTCGACGATTCAACGATTCCAACTATTGCGCCTCCCAGCAATCCCGGGATAATGGCTCCACCGATTGCACTGAAAAGCCTGATAATTAAGTTACTATTCTCATTGGACATATATAAATTTCCTTCATCCTGTATTTTTCACAAATTCTGCTATCAGCAGCGGAAGGTTTGCGCGTCTCTGGCGTGTTTGCGCCTCCGGCGTTTTTCCTAAGATCCTAATTCCAATCGGTAAATGATCCATTGTTTTGAAACTCCCGAAGGTCAAGCCTTCGGCTGCGAACCAATAGTCTTCATGGATTATCCCGGTTTGAGTCTTTTCCGATTTAAACCAATAGCCGCTTTGTTAGAATATACTTGATGTTAGCGGCTTTATCTGCTGCAGTTTTGATAATTATTAGGTTCCGGTCTGTCAAGACAAATCGACCGATTTGTCTTGACGGTTACGCCAAGCCCGTATGATTCACAAAATTCGTTATCAGCAGCTGAAGGCTTATCCGTCTCAGACGGTTTTACGCGCCTCCGGCCTGCATGCGCTTCCGGCGATTTATTTAATACCTTCAATTATCGGCAGTTCTTGAGCTCCCGAAGAACAAGCCTTCGGCAACGAACCAGCTGTTTATGAGTCATCCAGGTTAGAACTCGGCTCCGAATGAGAAATAGTGACGCGGCTTAGCTGAAACGCTATTCCAGTCAGTTTGCCAGGCGGCGTCATACTTCAAAACGAAAATGCCCAAATTAGCTCTGGCTCCAAAGCCGAAACCGGCGAGGAGGTCATGTAAACGCGTAGAACCGCCGGTAGTTTTCACGCCGCGAAAACCGTCATCCTTATACCAGGCGGCGCCCATGTCGTAAAAACAAACACCGTTGATATATGCCAGTGTCATCGGCAGCGGGAAGCGCATTTTAAAATAGTCGACAAACGGATAGCGGAGCTCGATATTCATCAAAGCATAACGATCTCCCGATTGCTCATAGTATTTATAGCCCCTTAGCGGAGAAGCTATACGGCTGAAATATATATCATTGACTCCGTATATATCGTCCCGCTTCCATGAACGACCTATCCAATTGGCGGTTCCGCCCAAAAAGAACTCCTGGGGATCATTGCCATAGGAAGCTCCTCCGGCAAAACGAAATGCGAAAAGGTAACGATCTTTGATATTGAAATAATTCCGGTAGTCGAGTTCAATGGTCTGGAAATCCAGATTCGATCCGAGTACGTCGGGAAATGACTGCGAATAATGAAGCGCGTAACGATGCCCGTCAGTCGGTCCCGTTATTCCCCACAAAACGGTATCGTTGATCAATGAGAGGGATCCTTTCAATGACCTCCTATCCGCATCATCGAATGGCGGGTCGTGATACTTTCGATCGATGGATAAGTGGAGCGCCGAAAATTCAAGTCGAGTGAATTTGGAGAAGGGTCGGCTGGCTGAGAATAAACCGCCGTAGATTCGGTCGTTAAACAGTCGGTTCATGGAATCGATATAGTAATACTGACTGTGGAACAGTCCGACGCCATAGTTCGTCCTGCGCGCATTATAAGTATAGAATCCTTGTACATTTAACTGGTCGAGGAAATTTCCCAAGTTGGTAGCCAGGAAAATGTTATGATCTCCCATTATGTCCGAGAAAGCGAAATAAGATTCGCCGGCGAAACCGTAATAAGTATCATAACCGATATTTCCCGAAACGAAATCCGGAGTGAATCGTAACTTGTATTCTTTCTTGACATATTCGCCTTCGGAATCCACCAGGGCAGCAGTGCTGTCTTCTTCCGTCGCGTCCTCGTCGGTTTTGGTAGTGTCGGGCGCTTCCACATATTCGGAATCGACACGAACCTCGCCGGCGCGGAAAATGTAGTTACTGAAATCGAGCTTTTCCTCCGGCTTTTCAACAACCGCTTCCTTCGCTTCGGCAGGAACAGGTACGAAAATCGAACCCGGATCCTTAGACATAAAAGGAGTTAACTTCAGTCCTTCTTCCTCGGTATCAATCCTTCGAATCTTCTTCATTAAAAATATATCGAAACCGGCTTTCTGGAATCCCGAGAAAACTATCTGGTCCCCGTTAGGCGACCATGTTGGAGAAAAGCAGCCCGACAGAGCATCGGTGACCGGAAAGATGTTTCCGTCGGAAAACTCCTTGACATAAAGGTTATATATCCCGTTCCGGTCGGAAACGAAAACCAGCCGGTTACCATCGGGGGAAACCGCCGGATCGGTATTAATACCGGTTGTGTCGGTAATAGCAGATATGGAACGATCGCCCAGCTCCATCTTGAATATGTTATAAACGCCATAATTGAATGCGGAGTCGGGATTGGACGATCGGGTAGGCCTATCCGAAGAGAAGAATATCTCATTACCGGAAGGCGCAAAGTCGGGCTCTTTGTCGTCGTAGCGATCATCGGTTAACCGCTCGAGGCTCTCTCCAATCGCGCTGGTGATATATAAATCGGATTTACCGTCTTTGGTTGCTGAGAAGATGATTGATTTTCCATCGGGAGAATAATCGGGAGAGGTGATGCTGTCGAATCTATATGGGAAAGTCTTTATAACCTCTTTCTCTTCCGCATCCAGCACCATGAGCCGGTCGTGGCCATGGCTTTTGGATACAAAAGCGATCCGGCTGCCATCGGGAGACCAGGAAAGCCCGGATTGGTAGGTGTGGAATGATTCGTATTCGGCTGAACGGGAACTGCGCAGCAGCTTGTCAATCACTTTTCCATCGATGGTCGAAAGCACCAATATTTCGGGATACGAAGAACGGTCGGAGAAGAATGCTACTCTGTCTCCTGACGGAGCGAATTCTGGTTTCTCATTATAATGAGAACCATCTTCCTCGTGATCCGTCAGAGGCTTGGCAACTTCCTTCGGTTCGGTACGGATCGCAATTTCAGGCCAGTACTCCTTACGCATAGCCAGCATCCATTCCTCGTTAAATTCATCCATGTCTTTGCCCAGGACCGTTTTCATCGCCTTATCCATTGTAAGGTGAATCTTACCTTTTTCCAGAATCTCAGGAATTCTTTCTTCTCCATATCTCTCCGCAATATATACCAGCGCCGATTGTCCCTCCTTATAAACCAAAAAACCCCCGGCATACTCAAGCGGATAAAGGTAACCGTTGATTGTCGCATCCCTTAGATACATATCCGAGAATGTATCCCAGCCATTCCTTGAGGAATACTCCGCATAACCCTCCGCAAACCATAAGGGTAAACGAAAGAGATACTGACGGGACAGAAGCGAGCTGAAAGCTCCCCCATAGAGCATATCAAAGGTTACGGCATGTGTAAGCTCGTGATGGAGCACATGACGAAAATCCTCGTAGGAGCCATTAAAAGGTACAACTACCCTGTTTTTAAACGCTTCGGTAAAGCCGCCCACCCCTTCTTCGATAAGGCTGCCTATCACATTGGTTTGCTGAAATTCATTGTGCGATTTGTAAATAATAACCGGAATTCTCTTTTTGACTTTATAATTCAGCTCGCGAGATACTTCTTTGTAAGCATCTTCCATAACATCAGCAGCGAAACTGGCTAAGATGTCGGCATCTTTATAAAAATACACATCAAAGTGTTCGCTTTGATAATAATACCAGTCGAAAGTCTTATACTGAACCTTGTTCTTCCCGAAGTACTGCTGCTCCTGAGCGATTCCCGTGCCGGAAAATAAGTTAAGCCAGATGGGGAAAGTAATAGCTAATAGAAAGATTCTCTTTTTCAATTTAATTCTCCTGCTTTTGCTGCTTCAGCAGTAGTCATTAGCCAAGCTTAATTTGAATTCAGCTTGCTTTTATTGCGCCGATGGACAACGCTTGACCGCTAAGTTGCCTGCATCCTATTGGGTTACTCTTTTTATATCGGCGCCAACGGATGCTAACTTCTGATCGATATTTTCATATCCTCTATCAATATGATACACTCGCAGTACTTCCGAAGTTCCCTTAGCGCCCAAGGCTGCAATCACCAATGCCGCTCCCGCTCTGATATCGGATGCCATGATCGATGCGCCGCGCAGATGCTTTACTCCGTTTATTACCGCCTTGTCCCCTTTCACCTGAATATCGGCGCCAAGTCTGGATAGTTCCATGGCGTGGTTCATGCGGTTTTCAAATACCGTCTCCGTGATGTTACTAACGCCTTCGGCTTTGGCGGCAACCGCCATGAAGCATGGCTGCAGGTCGGTGGGAAACCCTGGAAACGGGTAAGTGCTTATATCCACAGCCTTTAATCGACCGGAGGATTTCATATTCATACCGCCATTATAGTGGTTGACCTCCACCCCCATATTTCGCAATTTCATGCTCGGCATCTGCAAATCGGATTCGCGAGCGTTTTTTAGCCTGACATCGCCGCCGGTAATGGCGATAGCACAAGCGTAAGTGCCGGCGACCAACCTGTCAGGCATGGCTGAATAATGGCAGCCGTAAAGCTTTTCAATCCCTTCGATTTCGATAAACGCAGAGCCGGCGCCCCGGATTTTTGCGCCCATCCGTTTTAAAAAATTAGCCAGGTCAACCACTTCGGGATCACAAGCGGCATTAATTATCCCGGTGGTTCCCTCACCCAGTACAGCCGCCAGCATTATGTTTTCGGTACCGGTGTGGCTGGGACGGTCAAAATAGACGGTGTTCCCGACCAGTTTGTCTGCCGCCGCCTTTATATATCCCTCTTCGTCGGTTATTCTCGCCCCAAGGGCTTCGAATCCTTTGAGATGCAAATTAACCGGCCGGGCGCCCAACACGCATCCTCCGGGAAGCGATACTTCAGCCTGCCGGAACCGCCCCAAAAGCGGACCCATCACTAAAAATGAAGCCCGCATCTGGCGGACTAAATCGTATGGGGCACGATAATTGCTTATGCTCTCGGGTGATACAACCGCCCGATGTTTCTCTTTGTCCCAGTTGATTTCCGCGCCGAGGTTTTTCAGCACCTGAAGCATAATATCAATATCGCGGATGTTAGGAACATTATCGATTATACACTCGCCATCCGAAGCGAGAATCGTCCCCGCCAAAATCGGAAGAACCGAATTCTTGGAGCCGCCTATCTCGATTTCGCCGTTTAACTCATTTCCGCCGTTTATTACGAATTTATCCACATTTAATACCGTTTTTAATGATTTCCGCTATTGATTTGTATTTACCATTTGCTCTCTCTTTTCCGGTTCGAAATACCCCTGGTACACGTCAAAAACGCATTCCCCAACATTTTCTATTCCTTGCAGACAAAATATCCTCCGTCTCTGCCCGCCGCACTTCTCACCGTCGCTATCGACCAACAACCCCATTGGACATCGGCGGCATTTCTTGGGTTTGGTTTCCAGGAACCTCCCGATCGATAACGCTACCATGGCTTGGCCTTTGTCCCAAACGAAACCTTCTCCATCTTCAACTACCTGAATTTTACGCAGCTTCTTAAGGACCAATCTCCCTTTTTCCAGAAAAACATAGCAATTAAACTCCAGACTGTCACCTGCTTTTAATCGATGGCGTTGCTGATAACCGATAGATATCTGGGCGTATATTTTGTCTTTAATTAAGTCTATTCCAATATAACCGTGATTGAACTGCACCAGATAACCGCCGAGTTTTCTTCCCTCAATGCTATCGGTTTCAACAACTTGCGGCTTAACTGATGCAACGACACCGCTGAATTCGATTATTTTTCCTCTTAAGTCCTTAAAATAAGCTTCGAATTCATTTATACATTCCTCTAACTGAACGAATTCCTCTTCGGTTATCAATAATTTAGGAACCCTATGGTCCTTCTCCTCGGAAAAATACTTACAATAGGTACAATCCTTTCCAACGGTGGTGAAGCCGCGGTGACACTTCTTGTTACCTTTCATACCCGAACAATGCCATTTGAATCCGATGCAGCCATCGGGATAACATTCCTTTTCTTTCAATACATGATGAGCCGATACTGAGAAGTCGAAATTCCTGTGGGCTGTGTGTGTACAACGAAATACGTCGCTTCGTTTTAGCGGATTGATTAATATTCTGCGTTTATCTTGAGTTCCAACTTTCACGTCTTTCTGCCTCCGACAAGGTATCCTACAAACGCCAAAAATGCGGTTATGATGCCGATTAAACCGTTTATCAGGTATACATGGTGAATGCCGTCTCTATAAACATAACTCGCAGCAACAACAAACAGAATCAATCCCTGCAAGAATATCATCGAAAACAGTATTTTCTGAACCGCTGCAGGCTCATTGCCAAACCCCAGCGCCGTTAGTAATATTCCCCAGTTTATAACAAAAACCGGCAGAAAATCTATCATGCCGCTGGTGAAAAATTGGCATATCAGCACAAATAACATAGAAACTATCCCGGCGCCGATTATGTTCTGTATTAAGAGCATTTAATAGTAATGAACGATCTTCCAGGAATCCTGCGTTCTTCGTAAGACCACTTTTGTATAATTCTGTACGCCTGACTTCCTGTCTATAAAACTCAACTCAACCTCAGCACGGTCATTATCGATTTCGCCTTTCCCTATGACTATTTGACTGTTTCTATAGTATTGGCGTTTCTCGCCATCACCGAGAAGGCTGCTGAGGAATTGCTCTTTATAATACCGAAGCGCCTTAGTGGAATCCTCCGATGACATCTCCTCCAGTCTGGACTTAATCATCGAGTCCCAGTCGATCATAGTTTCAACGGCGGTGGAATCATCAGCCAGCACTGAGGCTACAAACTGCTTAACTATCGTTCTTGGATCATCTTGACTGGAGCAGCTAAGAAACGCTGCAAGTATTAAAATTAGCTGTGTAAACAATTTTACCTTCATAACACTCTCGCCTTTTAACCAAATATCAATCTAATTTTCGGGTGTGTCAAGTTTAATGCGGAAATTGAGAGCAGGAAATCCATCTTGTAATGAGTTCTATCCCTCCTCCTGATTATTATTTGTCTTTTTTACGTCCATATATTCAATAAGTTTGTCGACTATCGCTGCAAGCTCGGTGTCGGAATGGCTTCGTTTTAACGCATAAAGCAAGTCCAGAAGATGAGCCCGGTCTATTATTTCAACCTGCATCGAATTATCGCTATATTCCCTTTCCAGCAACTCGGATTGTTTGATTATACTGTTTATATCATCGTAAGCTTCCGTATTGCTTTGACCTGGGGGCTTAGTGCTTTCGGTTGCCTTCCTTAAAATTCCGGCGGGATCCCGTACAGTCTCCGGACCTCTTCGCATAGAGTACTTAATTCTGTTGGACTCGTTATCGAGATGCAGTCTCCGCAGCTCTTTGCGCACCGCGCCTAACTCGGCTCCATTGCCGCTATTTTCGATAGAAAGTTTGTCGGTAATCTCGCTTGCGCTGAGTATCGGGTTTTCATTAACGATTTTCCTGATCTGTTTCGATTGGCGATAGTTTATATATTCCCGCTGCCCTGACTCATTGCTTTTAAGTAAATTCAGCAGTCCTTCTTTACCCGAATCCTCCCACGCTTTCGCCATCTGATTGAATTCCGGATGGCTGATATTAGCTTTTTCACATGCGGCTTCAGCGCTTAATTCGCCGGATTCAACCCTCCTCAGTAGATGTTCCATTCGCTTAAATGCAGCAGCGGCGGCGGAAACCTTCTCCTGAATGGCTACAACCGTTATGTCATCATCATGGGCATCCTTGCCGACAAATTCGTCTAAATCATTCATAAGGTCGGCGGTAAGCTCTTTCGGACTACGCGAACCGTTTCTGCGAAGGAAGGCTACCAGACGATTTTCACCGAAGAGCCCTCCCTTACCGTTTCGGCATTCGGTTACGCCATCAGTATACAACATAATCAGATCGCCAACTTGCAATTCCAGTTCCTGTTCTTCTAATTGATGGACATACTCAAGATCCTCAGGCAATGAAATGCCCAAAGGTATGCCCCCGGGATTGAACAGAAAGCAATCGTTAACCGATGACCGGAAGAGGATTAATGGATTATGCCCTGCAGACACGAATTTTATGGTTCGATTTTCGATATCAAAAATCATGTAGAGGATAGTGATAAACATCCCCTTGCGCACATCTTCTCCTATAAAACCATTCACCTTGTTAATCACTTTCGCCGGCGAAAGTTCGTTGGGGGCTTCCAGGCGGATCGCGGTACGCACCATGTTCATCACCAATGCGCCGGGAACTCCCGAACCGGAAACATCTGCGACTACAATGCCGAGGTGCGTATCGTCCACCTTGATGAAATCGAAATAATCCCCCGATACATGCTTGGTCGGCTTATAAGATGCGGCGATTTCAACTCCGGGAACCTTTGGAAAGCCCTTTGGCAGAAGAGCTTGCTGAATAGCCTCTGCCGTTGCCATTTCGGTTTTTAAACGTTGTTCTTCAAGCGCCGCCTTATGGTTGGCTTTAAATCGTTCCCGCATTTCGTTGAAGGCGCGGGCTATCTCGGCTAATTCGTCCTGCCCGTTCACCTTTATCCGCTCATCGAGTTTACCTTCCTGTCCCAGGCGACTAACACTCTTGGATAGCTTGCTGACCGGGCGTCCGTGGTAAAAAGCTATGAGGTAAATAATAATACCCGCAAGCGTTAAACTGATTATGCTGATTATGAATAGACTTCTCTGCTCGCTTCTGATAACGGTAGCCATAATCGATTCGGGAACGATTGCGATCACCCTGCCCTGCAGCTCATCCTGGTGTTTGATCGGGGCTGAAAGCATGTGTATCATTTTTCCGGATAATCCCTCGAGATATTGGTATCTTCCGATTGCGCTCGCTCCCAATCCGCCCGGAAAATCGTATTCCGTCAACAGCAGGCTCTCGTCCCTGGTATCAGCCCATATCAATCCGGTTGTGTCAATTACTGTAATACTCTCGATATTATCGATAGTGGCATGAGCGTTCTGAACCAAAGCAGCCATCTCAAGCTCATTGCCCAGCGCCATTTTGTCGGACAAGCGTTCGGCTAATCCGATAATCAGTTTATTGGTTTCGGTATACATATCCTGACGCGTTCTCGTCGTCACCTTGTAGAATTGGTAGAGAAATATACTCGCCATAATTAACATAATGGCGACGGCTGCAGTTATCGAAAACTTTGTCTTAAATGATATACCGCTTTTTGCGGGTTCCTCCTTTTTCCGCTGACGCCGGCTGTCATCAAAGTATTTCACTAAACGGAAATGGTTTTCGTTGCCCACTGGCCCATAGTCAACTTCATCCATAACCTTCTTAATGAGGTATAATCCCAATCCCCCTTTTCGACCGGTCTCCACAAAATGCGCAAGGTCGGGCGCTTCATCCCTGTCGAAATCGAAACTTCGACCGGAGTCAATGATCGTGAAAATAACGCGATCTTTCTCCAGGGTGAACACCAGCCGGATCAATCCCTCACCAAGCATGTAGGCATGACGGATAACATTGCTGCAGGCTTCTTCTATAACAAGCTGAATAGCCATAACGAGCTTGCGATCGAATTCTACTTCCTCGCACACTTTACGGACCTGACAACGGATTTCCGGCAGATACTCTTCGGATGATTTAAATGTGTATATATATTGTCTGGGAAAAACCGAAGCCATTTTAGTTCTTACCGTCTCGTTGAGATAATCGTCTTGCCTGCTCTATATTTCTTTGCGTATTTGCATTGGTGGGATATGCGGATAATACGCGCCCCCATTTCTCTATCGCGGTTTCATAATCCTTGTTCTGGTATGCTTTTATCCCTTCGATATAAAGCTCCCATATCGGCGGGTCCCCCTTAAGTTCCTGAAGCGTGGTCGTTCCCGCCAGCATATTTTTGGACCGATCGAGATAAGCGGTGCAGGTGCTGTCATCCGGATCGTACTCCAGGGCGGTCTGAAATTCGGCGGCTGAGAGCGAATAGTTGCCATCGTGGAATAGCCCCAGCCCCTGCTTTAAATGCAGCGCAGCCTGCAGTTTATTGGCTATTTCCGTTAAACGTTCTTCAGCGGTTTCATCTTCAGGGATCATTTCGAGCAGCCGTCTGTACTCCCTGTAAGCGGCAGTATAGTCCTTCTGCTTATAGGCAGTATATGCCTGAAGCTTTAACTCCTGTATCTTAGCCTCCCTTCTTGACCTGTACTCCTCTTTAAGGGTCATCGCTTCCGTATTATCAGGGTCTTTGGCGAAAACATTCTCCAATTCGTTCAATGCCTTACGGTATTCCTCGTTTTCCGCGAACCGCTTCGCCCTGTCTAAGCAGAATTCAACTTCCATATTCCTGATGAGACCTTTGCGTTCTTTTTCGCGGAGTTTCTCCAATTCCGAGCTGATTTTATAAAGACTTTCTTTTGCCGGTTCGTATTCGGGATACCAGGCGAGGGCGTTATTGTAAGCCAGCTCCGCCTTTTCGAACTTTCCTTCCTCTGCAAGCGAGTCCCCCTGCTCATGATAGTATCTGGCATTGGACATTTTCTCAAGTCTGGAGAAAGTTGCCAGTCTCTCCTGATTAATCGATTCCTCCAGCGCGATTCTCTCCCTGAGCTGAATACTTAACGGTTTCCCGAAATTAATTCTAACGGAAAACCGATGTACGTTTCCTACCGCCTCGGAATTCACGAAGGCATAATCGACGCCGACTAATCCCACGGACACGCCTCCTCCCCAATTAAACCCCTCATTATCCACCCCGGAGCGCAGAAAAACGTTACCGAACCAGTCCGACTCCATTCCGAAATGCAGTTGAGGATCCCTTCTTTCGGTTTTATCGATATCGAGAGCGAACCTGAGCCGGTTGTCGAAATTCCCATAGTAGACTTCGTAACCTATCCCTCCCTTGAGGTTCAACGGAAGCCGTTCGTTCTCGGTTTTCAGTTTCAACCCTGTGGAGAATATATCCTGAAGATTCATTCCGATGCTTAACTGCCGATAGCCCGGCGTTCGGAAAAGAACCGCAAAATCCGAAGAGAATCCCGATGCATGGAAACCACCCAGCGATTGACTGGCAATCTTCCCGCTGACTCCGAAACTGAGATTCTGAGTCAGATGCAGGGAATAGGCAAGATGATATTGCTCCTGATGAAATCCGAACTCCCCTCTCTTTATATTGTATTCGTCTCTCCTGACGATATCATCGACTCCGATACGCATGACCCCGATGCCGAAGAAACCATAATCCAAAGTCGGATAAACGAAGTGCAGACAGTCATAGTTCACTCCTTCCCAGAGCGAGACATGAAGGCCTGATAACTGGAATCTCTCCAGAGCCGACATTCCTGCCGGATTATAATAAACTGCCGAAGCGTCATCAGCGATAGCAACGAAAGCTCCCCCCATCCCCATCGCCCTGGCGCTGGCGCCATAACTGAATATCGACTCCACACCCGCATTGTATTCGATAGCATGAGAATTAAACGAAGGAGTACAAAGCAGCAGGCTGAGAACCGGGAGGATTATTTTCAGACAAAGGATGGATTTCTGAGAGTGTTCAATCATTTCACCACCGCCACTTTCGTTCTAACCTCTTCACCGGTCTCCCGAACGCTGAAAACCGCAATATAGATGCCATTATTGACCACATATCCTCTGTGGTTTCTACCATTCCAGGTAATCGGAGGCAGCGTTGAACCCCCGGAATGGTTGCCTGCCAGACAATGCTCATCGCTGCCGCGATATTCCGCCGACCATACCGGCTGCCCGGTGAGCGAATATACCCGCAGCGAAATATCAGACTGAGAGGAAAGGTAATAGGAAAAAGTCGTGAGTTCCTGCAGGGGATCAAAGGGATTCGGATAATTACCGAAACTTTCGGCGAGGTTTTGTGTTGATAGTCCCGCTGGATTAGTTAGAATGTCGATTTCATCGCCAGTAGGAGATTCTACATTTACTCTCATCTGAGGAATCCCGTCCCTGATCGCATAAGCCCGAATTCCGCTGCTGTTGATTCTGACCGAAAAACCAGGCAAAGACAACTCATCGCCTAATTCCAGAGAAAAGGTAATCGTGTCTCGAAATCCCGCATCGATTCGGAATCCTCCCAGCTCGCTGAAGATGGCGGAATTGCCTGTAATCTCGCCGGGTGCGATATTATCAGGATTATTTCTCACCGTCGCTTGAGCAGCGAGTTGATCGAAGCTGATCTCCGCTCCGTCCTGATCGCATGCGAATAGCTCGAAATCGGTTATTTCAACAGGATAGCCGCTGCCATTATCTTTGTTAAAAAGAAACAGCTTTAATGCATCGATTTCGGTAGCAACCAATCCCTGGCCGGAGAATCCTTGATAGCCTTCCACGATAAGGTCGGGCTTGAGATCCTTAACCACGAATTGTAATTCCAGGGAGACGCTGCTAATGACTGCGTCCTGATTGGAGTTGGAATCGTCCGGTATGTCGAAAATATCAATATATAAATCTACCGGATTAGATAACTCATACGAGGGCGCCCTTATGTCAAAGAGTATTTCCTCATTCTCTCCGAACGATCTGACAGTATCGGAAGTGATGATAAAATGACCGCCCGGATTTAACAGACGAACCGACCCGGGTATCACCCCAACTTCCCCGATATTATCACAGTTAAATCCTAATGTAAACTCCTGCTGTGGATCCAGGATATGATCCAAAGCCGATTCCGGGGATTTGACATAGAAATCAGGTCTTAGGTTAGCCGCTTCATCGGCTTTAACGCCCAATGAACTGTAAAACTCCAATTCATCACCGGAATATTTATCAATCGCATTTAACCTAACGGTTAAGGTTTTGATAGCATCATCGGGAACCGCCGGCGCCTGTATTTGCCAATCGATTACGGCAATAGAATCGCCGATCAGACTCTTGCTCAACGAATCAACTGTGGAATAACCCGCCGGCAGCTCCAGGTTGGCAGTCGCATCTTCCATATCGCCGTTAATAAAAATGCTGTCAGTTAACGTGAAGAATTGGTTTGTGGACAGCACTTCATCAACTGCCCCCTCTGGCTCCGTAATTCGCATAAAACCGTACATATAAGCGCCTGGCACCACCACAATATCGCACAATCCGATACTATCGGCGCCCACAGCGTTACTACCGTCATTGGAATCAAGGATATTGCCCGCGAATCCGACTCCCAATTGATACGAGCTGCCGGGAGTAAGCGGGGCGAAGACATCCCATCCTACCACGGCCGTGTCGCTGCTCTCGAATCCGAAATCCCTCTGAATTGAATCCGCCGCAGTAAAAGCATTCATTTCATCTAAGATGACCTGCATATTGCCGGAGAGTTCCGATTGCCCGGATTTTACGATAACGCTTTCAACAGAGAATCTCCGCCCTATTGAGACTGTATCAGGATCTGTATCGGAGTTGACTACATCGAAACCGGCAATATTTATTTCCGCCGGAGTCTGTTTGGTCACCAGGTAGCTGTCATTCCCCGGGGGGATATTGATCTGCACCTGAGCCCCGGAAAATTGCCCCATTCCGCCCGATGGCTTTATAATAAAATTCTCGCTGCCGGTAATACTATCCGCGGTCACCTCATATATATACACATAGGGAGTATCCATCAGTCCCGGAAGGAAATCGACAAACAACGTATCCGGGAATTCGGATTGCCCGTCAGAGCGTAGGCTGACAATAATGTTTTCTATGCCGTCCTGTCCGCTGTTCCTTAATAAGCACTGTAGATCGAACCGCTGCCCGATGTTGATATACGGCGGGTTTGGAGCATCAGGATAGAAACCATCAACATGCAGCAATCCAGGGCTGATAACATCTATCGAGTCTCTGTTCAAATAGATAGTGGTATCGACAGGTATTTCGTTCTGAATCCCTTTCAGTCGTACCCACGGTTCATACCTGCCGATAAGCATCGAATCGCTGACCGTTTCCTCCATGAAGTATAGCAACGATTTGCCCGATTCGAGTATACCATCGTAGGTTTCGTGTTCGACATCGATTTTCGCTTCATAGTCATGTAATCCATCGGAGAACCCCAAAATGGTTCCGCTGGAGTCGATGGTTACGGGGAAGGTTCCGACGTTGATCACTTCGACTTGAAAAACCGCGGGAAATCCGGCAACCACAGAATCAGGCTGCACTGAATCGTAGGTATAGGTGAAATAGGAACCGACATTGACAGTTACGTCGTGATCAATCAACAATTCTTCATCCAGATAGGGATAATCCCGAACGATTCCGTGAAGATTCAAAACCGGTTTATATGAGCCCTTCTGGAATTCCAGCGGAAAAGCTGTGGAGTCGAATACCAGTCGAGTAACTTTTTGATTCGGCGGAATATATCGGGTAGCGCTGGATATCTCTGCAGTATAATAGTGATCCAAATTATCCGTGATAAACAGGGTGGATGAATCGTCAAGCAGGATGCCGCTCTCAAAGCTGTTCTCGACATCCACGGCAAATGAATACAGGTGGTTTACTATAACTGAGTCCGGATTCAGGGATTCGTGATGAACATCAATCAACTTATGTCCGGCGAAATACCCGGTATCCGGCGCGGCGGTGAATTCCGAAAATATATTAATATCATCGAAACTGCTATGGACATGGCAGTTTATTGGACTGTAAAGCGAGTCAGTATTCCAGGGAGCTATAAATGATAACATATATGTCCGTTCGGAACTTCCCGGCAGAAGATCAGGAAGGTTCGGGACACAATATGCCTCGTAGATGCCCTCATATTCCAGAACCACAAAAACGCTGTCAATTGAGAGCGTATCCTGCAGGGGATTAAATACTCCGAGATAAACACTGGCGGTATCGTTCATAAACAGGTAATCCTGTTCCAATTCCAAAGTGTGTAATTCCAAAGAAAGTACATAAATCGAAGTCCTTGAGGTATCCACCGACGTATCCGCCGCCGCCGCCCAGAACTCGTTCCATCCTCCCTGACCTATATATGTGGTTTCATGCGCAGCGAGGTCGCATACGCCGTCAACGAAATCATCGGGCTGATCGAATATATTGTTTATCATAACGCCATTTCCGCGCGGATACAAACTGACCGCATTGGAGTCCAGGGAGGCGTCGAAGTCTGTCTTGCGATTCAAGTAGAAGTCGTAGGCGATGATGACTGTGCTGTCGAGCTCCCCGTGAGTGAACGGTTCCCCGGTAACCTGTGGTGAGGAGATATTCAGGTGCAGCTGATTGAATCCACCGGGATAAACCGGTATAGTGTTGGTCGTATCGGTAAACAAAGGAGTTGACAATTGCAGCACAGCGCTATCCACCGCAACCAAGCGCTGGGGCGATCTTCCGTTCCCATTTGTTACACTCACATCCCGCAAGATCGGTGGAGAGCCATTCGGCGCATTCCTTACACCCTTATAACCGGTTACGCGGATTAAGCCGCTGGTGGCATTTTCAAAACTATCAACCACATTCTCAACAACCAGGTCGAAGTCAGCGCCGACAATTACCGAGTCTGTAATTGCCGGGATATCAAAAAAGGCAATATCCGCCGGAAGAACATTTATCAGGGGGGATTCCTTAAACCAAATTCCATGATTAATAATCAGATTCTGGTATCCGGCAGTCCTCAGGATGAAACCATCGGGATCGAAATAATGTAACCCCGAATCCGCTTCCGTAAACAGATATGGATTATTTTCATCCCAGTATACATCCGCCTGGGGGTCGGTGCTTGAGAAATAAACCTCACCGGTAAAATCAGTCTTACGGTTATTCATGACATCAACCACCAGCAAACCGACTGAATCAGGGAATCCATTCCCCGCTACTACTTGCTGAGGTATATTCATCATGTTTATCCCGCCGAACTCCCCCGGTATGATTGTGATCTCACCGGAATAACCTGTCACCCCCAATGCCGAAGCGGTGACCACGCACGTACCGATCTTGTTCGCTATGAATACTCCATTGGTATTTACTATACCGCAACTATCCGGTTCAACCGCCCACTGGATGATCAAATCGTCAATCGGATTTCCATACTGGTCCCTTGTCGTGGCGGAAAAACTGACGATACTTCCGGCTCTGAGCTGCATGTTCCCGTTGGGTGTTACGAATATTTCATGAAGTTCATCCGGAGCCAGGTCGAAAGATTGGGAAATTGCAGGACCATCGATCATTGAATCTTCATAGGTGGTCGTCCAGCCTATCACAATGTGCTCACCGGAGGCGGTATCGTTTACCAGATAGTCCATGGTCACCTGAACTGAGGAATTGGAAGGAATAATCGGCATTGATGGACTCATGGCGATCTTTATTTTCTGATTCTCCACAGTGTACTGATCTATGAATTCCGTAAGGGGCTCGCCTTCGGCGATTATGTTTATTGAATCCAATGAGCCGAAGCCGAATCCCTGCATAAAATCAAAATAAAACCTTCCGCCCGATGGAATTAAATTCTCATTGGAAAAAAATATATCATAAACCGCGTTCTCCCCCACAGTCGTATCGCTCGGTTCCAAATAAAAGTCTATCAATGAACCTCTGATCGGCGTCTGTCCAACAGCCCGAATACTTAAACCTGATACGATGGAAAGGATTATCAGCCCAAATAATATTAATCCGGCTATTATTCTACGCACTAATATCCTCAAATGCTATGATTATCACTACCTGAAGCTCGGATTTAAAAACCTATGCAATAACGATAGGTTGAACCTTAGTTTAATATAATATTTCATTATTAAATGTCAACGAAAATAGCATTGGTGACCGTAAGATGCAGCTAAAAAATGCATTGAATGTTCACATCTTAGGAGGATTTTGCTGTGGCGGCTGCTTCTAAACCAAACATGATGTTAACGATTGTGAAATTCGTTGTTTGTTATCCAAACATTAACATGTTTGGCTCTGACATCCGTTTGTGTTTTCTAAGAAAATCGTCGAGCTATCCGTTGTTTTGCCTTCACTATAATATCTACTATTTCTCTTACGAAAGCACACTCACATTTAGCAAAACATCGGCCTAAATCATCCTGGTAAAAGCAGTGCTCCGGGCATTCCTCACTGCCGGTTTTAGGTTCGGTGAAAACCGGCCCATCATACAAGTGGAAAAAATGACCTGCGCTCACCGCCATTGTACTTCCACATCCTTCCGTCCTGTGCGTGAACAGAAAAAGTCCGGCAGCTAATTCCTTGAAATTAGCTTGATAACCGTTGAAGCTGAGGTCTGGATCGTTTATGAAGCTGTTTATAGTATGCCATTGAGTATTACACATTCGGCATTTTAAACAGGGAATCGGAATATTATTTCCAGTCAAAAAGCGCCTTAAGTTTACAGGGTTTGCTTATTATATTATACCTCAGATTAATTGTCGGGTATTGTAAAGTAAAATATAATTATATTTGGCTTTAATCAAACAGAAATTAACCGGACCGGAAACTGCAAAAAGTTGTATTATTAGTCACTCATATTGGTTATAATCGCGTAACGAGAGCTGTTAATGCTGAGTAATTTCGGATAGATATGAACTTGATAGATAAAAAGCTGGATAATTTATTTAACAAACTTCGCGAAATGGAATCTGTCGTTGTTGCTTTTTCCGGAGGAGTTGACAGCACATTCCTGCTCTGGGCTGCCAGGGAAGCCTTGGGTAAGGACAAAGTCCTTGCGGTTACCGGTATTTCCGCCAGTTTAATGCCCGGGGAACGCCAAGAAGCGAAACAGATTGCGAAATCGATAGGGGTGGAATGCAGAGAACTTGCAACCGAGGAGATGGCTGATGAAAAATACCGCAGCAATACTCCTGACAGGTGTATGTTCTGCAAAAGCGAGCTTTATTCCAAACTGAAGGAATTCGCGGAAAAGCATGGCTATGCCAGCGTTGTTGACGGAACCAATGCTGATGAAGTACTGGGGCACCGCCCCGGGATGAAAGCGCTGGACAGCTCGGGTATCCCAAGTCCTTTGAAAGATGTGGGATTGACCAAAGATGAAATCCGTCAGCTTTCCAAAAGGGCGGGACTGCCGACCTGGAATAAACCGGCAATCGCCTGCCTGGCTTCGCGGATTCCGTACGGAAGCGAAGTAACCGAAGAGAAGCTGACGAGGATCGGCGAGGCCGAGGAATTCCTTCTCAGTACCATGAAATTCAAACAGGTTCGTGTGCGTGATCATTACCCGGTGGCGCGTATAGAGATAGAACCGGATGATATGAAAATATTACTCAATCACGATAAAAGACAACAGGTTGACAAGAAACTCAGGGAACTGGGGTACAAATTTGTCACATTGGATTTAGCCGGCTTTAAAAGCGGCAGCATGAACAAACTTATTGAGGAGAACGAGGATTGATAAAAGCTCTGTTTTTTGATCCCATCACCGGAGCATCCGGAGATATGATCCTGGGAGCTCTGCTCGATTTGGGCGTCCCTCTAAAAGTGGTGGAAAACGCCATAAGAAGCGCTGGATTGGAAGAGTTTGAAATTGAGTTTAACCGGGTCACCGATCATACCGGTATCACCGCCGGAAGATGCGATGTCAAAATCGAGGAAAGCCATCATCACCGACATTTGAAAGATATCGAGAAAATTATAGACACAGGTGAATTCTCTGAATATATCAAGGCGACAGCGAAAGCGATATTCCGCAGATTGGCGGAAGCCGAAGCGAAAGTGCATAATACTTCCGTGGAAAAGGTGCATTTCCATGAAGTAGGCGCGGTGGATGCAATCGTCGATATTCTCGGATCGGCTATCGCTATCGATTATCTGAAGCCTGAGAAAATATATTGCGCGCCTTTTAAAACCGGGCGCGGGACGGTCAAATGCGCTCATGGTGAGATGCCGGTTCCGGCTCCGGCCACCGTAGAGTTGATAAGAGGTTTCCCGACAGTCAACCTTCCTATCGATATGGAGTTAACCACCCCCACCGGCGCTGCGGTTTTAACAACGCTTTCGGACGGCGATATCACCGGGCATTCGTTTGTCATCAAAAATGTCGGATATGGAATCGGAAGCAGAAAGCTTGAGGGCAGAATTAACGGACTGCGCGTTATGGAGATAGTACTCGATGAGCAGAGCAGCCGCGAAGTGGTGGATATTATCGAAACCGATATCGATGACGAGAATCCGGAGGTTATTGCCGCCCTTATGGATGAGTTGAGAACCAAAGGCGTTTGCGATGTTACCCTGGAGCAGATTCAGATGAAAAAAGGACGCCCCGGATTCCGGCTGACGGTTGTCGCTCCCAGAGGAGCCGACCACGAAATTGCAAATATACTCTTTTCGCATTCCAGCACCATCGGCGCGCGGAGTTACGAAGCGAAACGGTTCATACTTCCGCGTGAAGCTGTCACGGTTTCCACCAGGTGGGGCGATGTCGCCGCCAAAAAAATCCACCGTCCCAACGGCGTTGAAATTGCGCCGGAATATGATTCATGCAAACAAATAGCTGCCGCCAATGGTGTTTCGATACGCGAAGTGATGCAGGAGGTTAGGTATAATGCCAGACAAAATCCCTCATAGCAATCCCGATCACGACCGTGAAAGACGCTGCGGTTTCTCCGAGGTGATTTACTGCCCGGGGAAAACAGTTGACCAGTTGAAAGAGATTTTCTCATCGCTGATGGAAAAGCATAACAACGTGATAGCATCCAGAATATCGCCGGAGCAGTGGGATGCGCTCAAACAGCTCAGCACCGAAATCGAGTACAATCCGACGGCGAGAATGGCGTATCTTCATCGGGATAAGAAGCTAAAGGGAGTCGGGAAAATACTGATAGTGAGCGCGGGAACATCGGATATGCCGGTGGCGGAGGAGGCGGCATTGACCGCCGAGGTTATGGGGAACGAGGTGCACCGGATTTACGATGTGGGGGTAGCCGGATTGCATCGCCTGATGGAGCATACCGCAGTACTGAAAGCCGCTAATGTGATAATTGCAGTCGCCGGCATGGAGGGAGCGCTGCCCTCTATAGTGGCGGGACTGGTGGATCGTCCGGTGATAGCGGTACCGACTTCGGTCGGCTATGGCACATCGTTTCAAGGGATTGCGGCGCTGCTGGGGATGCTGAATGCCTGCGCTTCGGGAGTAACGGTGGTAAATATCGACAACGGCTTCGG
>CAZLVS010000018.1:0-67436 GCA_964563085.1 uncultured Ignavibacteria bacterium
GATGTTCGTCGCACACGAATGGGGACACGGATTGCTTCGCTTCGCTCGCAATGACGGTTTTGAGACAATGTCGGGTGCGGCGACCCGACAGCACATTGGATGTACCCGCCCATACGCGGCAGACGGGGATGTTCGTCGCACACGAATGGGGACACGGATTGCTTCGCTTCGCTCGCAATGACGGTTTTGAGACAATGTCGGGTTTCTCACTTCGTTCGGAACCCGACCTACGGCGCTATGGCCGAATACCGGAACCCGATCTACATTATTCTCACGTTCGTTTCCCTCCTTTCTTTCTTATACTCTTTGAGATTAAATGAATTTTTCAGCGGATAAAATTCCAAAACAGATTCCAGCCTTATGTTTAGTAATAAATGTAAAGATACACCCCCCCGTAATTGTCAGGGGTTATTTTAATAGTATGAAGGAAAAGAGGTGATTTAATCAGCTATTATCAATCCTCTTGACTATGTCAAGTGGGACTTATATAATTCGTGGAAATTTTGATGGCAGCCGGAACTTCCGGCTGAGAAAGCAGTAAAATTCTAATTTGAGAAATATCATTCCTATAATGCGGAGGTTCCATGCACCAGGAAATAGAGATAATACAGCAGAAAATATCAGCCGGCTCTGAGTTTGTGCCTAAACTGACTTCGGAGATCGCCAAAGTAATCGTCGGGCAGAAATATCTGGTAAATCGGATGCTGGTGGGACTGCTGTGTAATGGCCACATTCTGATTGAAGGAGTGCCCGGATTAGCTAAAACACTTGCCGTGAAGACTTTATCCGACTGTATCCGCACCAAATTCCAGAGGATACAATTTACTCCCGACCTTTTGCCGGCTGATTTGGTCGGCACTCTTATCTATAATCCTCGCGAGGGGATTTTTACCACAAGAAAGGGACCGATTTTTGCCAACATTATCTTAGCGGATGAGATAAACCGCGCTCCGGCTAAAGTACAGTCGGCATTGCTGGAATCGATGCAGGAACGCCAGGTTACTATCGGCGAAGAGACTTTCGTACTGGAAGAACCTTTTCTGGTACTGGCGACCCAAAATCCAATCGAGCAGGAAGGGACTTATCCTTTGCCGGAAGCTCAAGTTGATCGTTTCATGTTGAAATTGAAAGTGGAATATCCATCTTTCGATGAGGAAATGGAGATCCAGGATAGAATGACCGCCAGCGAACTGCCGGTGGCAGATCCTGTTATTGAGCCGGCAGCATTGTTTGAAGGCCGGAAGTTAATTAAAGAGATCTATATCGATCATAAGGTTAAGGAGTACATTGCGAACATCGTTTTTGCAACCCGGACGCCAAAAGAATACGGTCTTGATATCGATACGTTAATAGCTTACGGCGCATCGCCTCGTGCAACCATTTATCTTAATCTTGCTTCGCGCGCCAACGCATTCCTTAATGGTCGCGGATATGTAACCCCTGAGGATGTGAAATCGATTGGGATGGATGTATTGCGGCACCGGGTGATAATCAGCTACGAGGCGGAAGCGGAGGAATTAACCTCCGATGACATAATCACTAAGGTTTTTGATGGAGTGGAGGTTCCGTAGGAAATCTGCGTTATGTTACCAAGTGAAGTCCTGAAGAAAATAAGACGGATAGAGATAACCACCCGTAAACAAGCGAGTGAACTGTTTGCCGGTGATTATCAGAGCATTTTCAAGGGTAGAGGGATGGAATTCTCCGAGGTGCGGGAATATCAGCCGGGGGATGATATCCGAACCATCGACTGGAATGTAACTGCCCGTTGCAGTTATCCTTATGTAAAAAAATACCAGGAAGAAAGGGAGCTTTCGGTTATTCTGGCAGTTGACCTTTCCGCATCGGGGATTTTCGGTTCAATTGAGCGTTCAAAAAACGAGCTCGCAGCAGAATTGGGGGCGGTTCTGGCGTTTACCGCGGTGAACAACAACGACAAAGTTGGTTTGTTGGTTTTTACAGACAAAGTCGAGAAATTCGTACCGCCTAAAAAGGGACGCTCGCATATACTGCGATTGATTCGGGAAATACTTTATTACAAACCAGAAGGGCGGGGCACTAATATTGCAACAGCTCTGGATCATCTAAACAGCGCCCTTAATCGCAGGAGTGTCATTTTTTTAATCTCTGATTTTTTCGATTCAGGATATGACCGGCAGATTGGAATAACCGGAAGACGGCACGACCTGATAGCATTTCGTATATCAGACCCGCGTGAATTAAACCTGACCGATTTGGGCATATTAGCGCTTCGTGATGCTGAATCCGGTGATATTGTGGAAGTTGATACCTCGAATAATAGAATCCGCAAGGAATTCAGGGACAGAGTAGTGCAGATTCGCAGAGATACTGTTCAGACCTTTAAGAAAAAGGATGTGGATTACATCGACCTTTTTACAGGCAGCGATTATACTAAACCATTGGTCAACTTTTTCCGGGCAAGGGCAAGAAGGGTGAGGTGAGGAATGCGGGTATTGAAATCAGCTTTATATGCGGTGTCGCTTTTATTACTTATCGTAACAGCGTCAAACGCCGAAGGCTATCATTTTGAAGCGCATGCAGAGGTTGACAGTACAACAGGGCGAATAGGCGATCTGTTCACGTTAAATTTGCGGATAACTGCCGGCTCCTCCCTTTCATTGGTAGCTCCGTCAACAAAGGACGGATTTGGCGAATTTGCGGTAATAAAGGAGTTTGAACCTTCGATTGAGGATTCCAACGGAATCAAGATTTACAATTTTAAATACAGTATTGCAGCTTATATCACCGGCGAAGTAACTCTTCCACCCATTGAAATTACAGCCGCAGACACGAGCGGAAAAGAGATTACAGCCGAGACAGATTCGATAGTGTTCGAAGTTCTGTCAGTATTGCCTGAATCCGCCGAGGGGGATACCCTGACATTAAAGGAGATAAAGCCGATTGTTGAGTTTCCTTATCCGGTCCGGTATTATTTCCTAATCGGGGGAATAATCCTGCTAATTGCGGCTTTGGTTTATTGGTATTTAAGAAGTAGAAAGCGTAAGGGCATATCTGAGAAGGAAATTGAGAAACCGGCGGAGCCTCCTTGGGCGGCGGCAATGAGGATGCTGGAAGAGCTTAAGGATAAAAGACTACTGGAAAGGGGCGAGTTCAAGCAGTTCTATTTCGATTTATCCGAAATCGCTAAGTTTTATATAGATAAGAGGTTTGATCTTCCTGCGATTGAGCAGACCACATTCGAGATCAAAGAAGCGTATAATCGAATGAAACCGGCTGAATTGAAGGAAGAATTTATTGAGTTTCTGGAATACGCTGATTTAGTGAAATTCGCCAAGTATCCATCATCAATCTCAGTTGGCGAAAAATGGATTAAATATGTCGAGGATTTGATTGTACGAACAAAACCGGGAAGCGGAGTAGTGCGGCAAACCGAACAACTTGTAAAAGCAAAGAAATGAACATAAGATTCGAATCACCATATTTATTATTACTACTTTTGCTAATCCCGATATATGTCTATTTGAGAATGTATCGTGGAAAAATTAGTAATCCATGGATGGTTTATTCTAATGTGGAAATTCTAAGAGGAATAAGACCGAGTTTGAAAGCTCGTCTAAAAATTCTTATACCAATATTGCATATATTGGCTCTTGCATTGTTCGTTATCGCCGCCGCTCGTCCGCAATCGGGAGCGATTTCACGAGAAATTGATTCTGAGGGTATCGATATTATGCTGGCATTGGATATCTCATCATCGATGAAAGCCGAGGACTTCAAACCGCACAACAGGCTGCATGCCGCCAAACAAGTGATTCGGGACTTCGTGGAGGGGAGAACTTCGGATAGGATCGGATTAGTGGTTTTTTCCCGGCAATCATTTACGCAATGTCCGTTGACGATTGATTATGATGTATTACTCAACTACCTTGATGAGGTGGAATTCGGTATGATTGAGGATGGTACCGCAATCGGATTGGCGATTGCGAATTGCGTGAACCGTCTCAAGGAATCTCAGGCGAAAAGTAGAGTGATAATTTTGCTGACGGATGGTGTCAACAATGCCGGAGAAGTGGAGCCGTTAACCGCGGCGCAGGCGGCGGAAGCATTGAATATCAAGATTTATACAATCGGCGCCGGAAAGCCGGGGCAGGCGCGGTATCCAGTCGATGATCCGGTTTTCGGAAGAAGATATGTTATGCAGGAAAACCAGATTGATGAGGAAACTTTGAGGGAAGTAGCGGCGGCGACCGGAGGAAAGTATTTCCGCGCTAAGAATACGGAAGGACTGAATCAGATATATTCTGAAATAAGCGAGATGGAGAAAACCAAAGTGGAAGTTAGGGAATACACCATGTATTCGGAGCTTTTCAGGTATTTCCTGATTGCAGGATTCGTGTTATTGCTTCTGGAGATATTACTCTCCCGTACCATTTTCAGGAGGGTACCGTAAGTGCGTTTTTCCCAAGATGTATATTTTTATGGGTTTCTGCTTATACCGGTGCTTTTAATTTTCCTAAAAATTGCCGGAGCTGGTTGGAGAAAACGCATTGAGGAGTTTGGGGATGAGGGGCTTTTCGGTAGGTTGACCTCCTCGGTCAGTACGTCCGCGCGTAAGGTGAAAAGCTTTTTTGTGATTCTTGCTTGCTTCTTTTTCGTAGTAGCATTAGCAGGTCCGCAAATCGGCACGCATACTGTTATGGTTAAGCGGGAGGGCATTGATATTATAATTGCAGTAGATACGTCAAAATCGATGTTAGCCGAGGATAACAATCGACCTCCGAACCGGTTAACACGCGCTAAATATGAGATTTCCACTTTGATTGACGAGAAACTTGAAGGGGACAGAGTCGGTATCGTTGCTTTCGCCGGCGATGCTTTTGTGCAATGCCCGCTGACAATAGACTACTCCGCAGCGAAGTTATTTCTGGATATACTATCTGCTAACTTGATACCGGTTGAAGGAACCGATCTGGAGAAGGCGATCGATACAGCTATTAAAGCTTATAAGGAGGAAGGAAAGCAGCAAAAGGTCTTAATAATAATTACTGATGGCGAAAACCATGAAGGGGATCCACTCGCAGCCGCCGAGAGGGCAGCGGAAAAGGGGATTATAATTTATACTATAGGCATCGGGAATCCCGACGGCGAGCCGATTCCGTTGAGAGATCAATATGGCAACTTGATCGGTTACAAAAGAGATAGAGAGGGTAATATTGTCGTAAGCAAATTAGATGAGAGAACTTTGCAGGAGATTTCCCGTATTACCGGAGGACAGTACTTTCATGCCACACCCGGCGGTAATGAACTTGATCTCGTATATAGGGATATAGCCGGGATGGAAAAGGAGGAATTTGAGGGAAGGTTAATGACGGTTTATGAGGAAAGATTCCAATGGCCATTGATAGCCGGTATTATTCTTCTGACAGTTGAGTTCCTTATACCTGAGAGGAGGCGTAGGAATGGAAATTAGAATAGGAGGGATTTCGAATTCGGTAATACTGATGTTAGTTTTTCTAACGGTATCTTCCTTCGCCGATGAGCGGGAGGGGAATGAATTGTATAAGAATGAAAAGTTTGCCGAAGCGGCGGAGGAATATAAGAACGCTTCGATAGAGAAGCCGGAAGATGAAAGAATAAATTATAACCTCGGTAATGCTTATTACCGTCTGGGGTCGACCGAAGAAGCGGCTAAAGAGTATTCAAGAGCCGGCGCGGCTGAGGATCCGGGGCTTAGCCAAAGGAGTTTTTATAATCTCGGAAACAGTCTTTTTCAAGCTGGTCAATATGAGCAGGCTAAACAGGCTTATATTAAAAGCTTGCAATTTAATCCCGATGATATGGAAGCGAAGCATAATTTAGAGGTTACGCTTGAAAAGATTCAGGAACAACAACAGCAGCAGCAGCAGCAGAATCAGGAAAATCAGGACAAGCAAGAGAAGCAGCAGAATCAAGAGCAGAACCAGCAGCAGGAGCAAAAGCAGGATAAAGAGCGACAGCAGCAGCAACAAGAGCAAGATAAACAGGAGCAAGATCCGCAGCAAAACCGGAAGCAAAAGCAGGAACAGCAGAAACAGGAAGAGCAACAGCAGCTTCAACAGCCACAGCAAGGTAAGATGAGCAGAGAAGACGCCTTGAGAATTTTGAACGCATTACAGGACGACGAAAAGGAAGTGCAGAAACAGATTCAGAGATATTTCGGTAAACCGAGAAAAGTGGAGAAGGATTGGTGATGATTACATACTGGAAGATATTTTCTGCTTTTACTTTGATTATTATAGCGCTGCTGTTTGGCGGGCAGGTTCACGGCGCTGTATCAATAGAGGCGCGAGTAGATAAAAATGTAGTCAGTTTGGATGATCAAGTAACCCTTACTCTTAATGTGAATGCAGATGCTCGATCCATTTCCGATCCTGAGATGCCGGAGCTGGACGGATTTGAAATTTATTCATCCGGGAGCAGCCAGAGTTACAATTTCATAAACGGCGAGATATCATCTTCGGTGTCATATACCTATGTGATGGCTCCGTACGATACCGGCAATTTCGTGATACCGCCGTTATCGGTGCGAGTGCAGGGACGGGAATATAAATCCGATTCTATACAGGTTCGGGTAGTTGATACCGAACAGCGAAGTACAACTACTACAACGCCGCGCCAAAGGAGTTCCCGCACCCAAAAACCGGAGTCCGCAAATGACAAACTTTTTATCACAGCCGAGCTAAACAAGCGAGAAGCTTATGTCAACGAGCAGGTTATACTGACATTTAAATTCTATCAGGCGATTCGTATCAGGGGAAATCCCGAGTTGGAGAAGCCGAGTTTTGACGGTTTCTGGATTGAGGACCTGCCGCCGCAGAAGAAGTATTATGAACATATCGATGGCACTCGATATTATGTTGTTGAAATAAAGACAGCTCTTTTCCCGACATCGCCGGGCGAAAAAGAAATCGATCCGTTCAAGTTGACCATAATGCCTGATGAATTCTCTACCCTTTTCGGAAGGGATCCGTTTGATGCCTTTTTCAATCGCAGAAGACCTTCGCAGCCGGAAGTATTATATTCCAACAGATTGAAACTCGATGTAAAGCCGCTACCGATACAAAATAAACCGGCGAATTTCACCGGCGCGGTAGGAAAATTCGATTTGCGCGCTGCTCCGGACGTGGTGGAAGTTGAAGTGAATGAACCAATAAACTATACAATTACTATTTCAGGCAGCGGTAATATCAAGGCGGTTGACAGACCGGAGTTGAATGTTCCTCCCGAATTTCGTTCATATCCCTCGAACGCATCGGAGAGTGTAAACAAAAACAATTACAGACTGGGCGGTACCCGGAGATTCGAGGAAGTGTTGATACCGAAATCTCCGGGAACATTCGAGTTGTCTCCGGTCAGGTTTTCCTATTTCGATCCTGAAAAGGAAAGATATATCACTCTGGAGTCTAACTCATATAGTTTCAAGGTAAATCCTTCAAGTGTGGCGGAATCGGAAAATGGGCTTCCATCGGCGATTCAGGATATCGGCACATCGGTAAAGGACTTACGATATCTTAAGACCGATCTTAGCGTTAAGCAATCCCGGGTAGTTTATTATAATAGTCCGGTATTCTGGGTGATGCAGGTTTTGCCGATTCTTGCGTTTTTTGGCGTGGTCGTTTTACGGAAGCGGAAGGATAAAATGGAGGGCGATATCGCTTATGCCAGAGGCAAGAAAGCTAAGTCGGTCGCCAACAAAGTCTTGAAATCGGCGCGCCTGCATTTGAAGAAAGGTGATCAGCGTCAGTTTTATCAAGCGATAAGCAAAGCTCTAACCGGCTACATAGCTGATAAGCTGAGTGTTTCCGCTTCGGGTCTGACCACCGACACGCTTAAGGAATCTTTAAATGGCAGAGTACCGGAGTCAACTATGAATGAAACCCTGGAGATTTTACGTACTTGCGATTTTTATCGATTCGCATCAATTGAAGACACGGAAAATCAGACCGAGCGATTTATAGAGCGCACCCATAAAAATATCATGGAGTTGGAGAAATCATTTAAAAAATGAGGAGCGGGATTTTTAAAATAGTTTTAACCTCGGTGATATTTTTTCAATTTCTATCTCCATCTGTTTTTGGGGAAAAAATCGAGGAGGAGTTCAAAGAGGGAATCGCCCAGTATGACAACGGCGATTATCTCGATGCTATCGAGTCTTTCTCCGGATTGCTTGAAAAGGGATACCGTTATCAGGAACTTTACTACAATCTTGGGTGTGCCTATTTTAGGGCGGGTTCTTTAGGGAAAGCAATACTCAATTTCAATCGAGCTCTGCAATTGAACCCGTCGGATGAGGATGCCCGTATTAATTTGGAGTATGCCAGGCAGTTTACCATAGATAAAATAGAAAAACCCGATAAATCTTTTTTTGTCAGGGCGATTAATACGATTGTAAACCTCTTTGATCTCAATACCGGATTGCTGGCGGCATCGACGCTTGTCTGGTTAACCTGTTTGTTCGCAGCCGGTATGGCCTGGTTCAAGTGGAGAGACAGCATTGTATGGTATATTCTGGCAGTATTATTAATTTTGGTCTTGGTGTCAGGATTTATAAGTTATCAACAGATAAGGGCAGATATTAACTTCAAAGCAGGGGTCCTTATAACCAAACAGGCTGATGTTCATACCGGTCCAGGCAGCGATTTCCCGCTTCAGTTCACCGCTCACGAGGGATTGGAATTTCAACTGGAAGAATTGCGCGAAGGTTACTGGCGTATACAGCTTGAAAATGGGGTTAAAGGCTGGGTAAAGCAGGAATCGGTTGGCGTAATTTGATATGTAAATTTAGTTGACTTGGCGCGCTAATTCATGCATATTTCAGTTGTTTTAAGGCGAGGTTGGGAAATTTGAAAATAAAAAAATATATACCTGTTATTATAGGTATAGCTCTTCTGATAATCAGCTTTTATGATTATGATTTTAATCAATTGGGCGTGATTCTCCGAAGGATAAACTTTCTCATACTCATACCTGTAGTCCTGTTTGGATTGGCGAATTTATTTGTCAGAAGCCAAAGATTAAGGGTAATTCTAAATCCTATAAAGAGAATAACGGGAGCTTCCATTTTCTCTTATTATTCCATAGGAAGTTTTGCCAATGCGGCTTTACCGGCGCTTTCCGGGCAGGTGGTGCGTGCGTTCCTCTTCTCCCGTAAGTACGAAATTACTAAGACTTCGTTTATCACCGGGGCGGCTTTGGAAGTGCTGTTCGACGGTTTATGTCTTTTCGGGTTAATGGTGGGTATCTCATTTATGGTGAAGCTGCCTGCTTGGTTGATTGAATGGAAGCTCGGTGTGGGGATTGCCGTCATCGGCGCTGTAGTCCTGCTGGTATTGGTGATTGTCAATCACCGTCAGATTGCATTACTGAGCAAGCTATTCGAAAAAAAGATACCTCTAAAAATCGCCTTTAGGATCTCCAAAAGTTATAACTCATTCATAGCCGCCCTGACTATGCTTAAGAGCTCGCGGCATATAACATTGGTTTCTTTTCTTTCCCTTCTAAGCTGGGCTTTAAATGGAATTATAATCTACCTGATGTTCCTGGCGTTCGGTTTCACCTTAGGACCCTGGGCGGCTTATCTTCTGGTCGTGGTAAATAGCCTTGCGGTGGTAATCGTGGTAACTCCCGGTAATGTAGGCACGTTTCATCTGGCGTGCGTATTAGGGTTATCGTTGTTCGGGGTTGACAAAACTCAGGCATTAAGTTTTTCGGTTTTATTATATGTAGTAACCTTTCTCCCTATGATGCTTACCGGTTTTATTTTCACCATGAGAGAAGGCATTTCCTTGATGGGTATAAAGAATAGAGCGACAACCGGGCTCTGATATCAATGGAACCGATTATCGAATTGAAAAATGTATCGGGGCGCAAGATAGAACAAGTTTCAATTGCTGTCTACCCTTCGGACAAAATAGTTCTGTTGGGACCTTCAGGGGGAGGCAAGTCAACTTTACTTAGATTCATGAACCTTTTGGAAACCCCTCGAAACGGCGATATAAGGTACCATGGGGAATCAGTTGATGCTCATTCCTATCCGGAATTGCGACGCAAGATAGTATTGCTGCCTCAGACTCCGGTGGTTGTTGATGGCACAGTTCTTGACAATATAACCTGGACGCATAGCTTTAAACTATCCTCGGATTCCAATCGAGGGGACGGCGATTTCATAAACTGCCTGGAGGTGGTCGGAATAAAGCATCTGGCGGACAAACCGGCGGAGCAGCTATCCGGAGGGGAGAAGCAGCGGTTAAATCTCGCTATGGGATTTTCGCTCAGGCCGGAATTGATGCTGCTCGATGAGCCCACCTCCGCCCTGGATCCCTCCGCTGCAGCCGGAATCCGCGCCGTCATCAGCCGATTGCACGACAAGGGAGCCAGCTTCGTCATTGTCACCCACAGTTTTACCGAAGCTATGCTTCTTGCTGATAAGATAGGGATTATAATGGACGGCAGGCTTGAGCAATTGGATAAAAAAGAGAGCGTGATCAATAATCCGGTTAGCGATTCGGTGAAACAGTTCATTATTTCTCATAGGCAAAATGGTGGTTGATTTTCTTGCTGGCTTTATGCCGGTGTTTGCGTCTCTGATACTGGTCGTAGTCTCCATAATTATTTCACGTTATCTCAAGCTGGGTATTGAGGGCGAGTTATTCCTGGGTACTTTTCGCTCCTTCGCTCAGCTGCTGCTGGTCGGTTTCATTCTGGAATATATTTTCTCCATAGATAACCTGGTACTATTTATGGGGGTAATCTTCGTGATGGCATTAATCGGCGGGAAAACGGTGCGGGACAGGGCGCGGGCTATACCGAATGCTTTCTGGCTGGGAACTGTGTCGATCCTCTGCGGCGCCTATTTTTCGATTGGATTGATGATAGCGCTGGATATAATCTCGACCGATCCCAAATACATAATCCCTTTAGGCGGTATGGTTGTAGGAAATTCAATGACAGCCTGTGCGTTATCTTTGGAGAGGTTCTACCAGGATTTGAAAGGGAACCGGGCTAAAGTAGAGTTGGCGTTAAGCTTTGGGGCGACTTCTAATGAAGCGTCCGTCTTTTTTCTCAGGCAGGCAATTAGAGCCGGTATGATTCCGATGCTAAACTTTCTCAAAATCGTAGGGATAGTTCAGCTGCCGGGCGCAATGACCGGTATGATATTGGCAGGGGCATCGCCGATCGAAGCCGTTAAAATCCAGATAATAGTGGTTTATATGCTGATAGCAGGTTCGTCGATTTCCACCTCATTGGCGACCGTGCTTTCCCGGCGAAGATTATTCAACCGGAGACATCAGATTGTGATAGAATAGTCAATTGCTGCTTCCGAGCATCCCGCGAGAAATCCGACACGGTTTTAATGGCGAAGCCTCCGATAAAAACGGTATGGTATCGATAGTTCGCAGCTCGACACCCCCGGGTTCCGACACTTGTTTGATCGGTGTGCGGTGCCCGATTTCATCGGGACCGAACCCGACCCCGTTTAGAATCCCCTCTTGGAGATGGCATTTTTTGCTTGACATATACTTCAATATAATGTATTCTTACTTGCGATAATTACTGCCCATATAAGCCGTATATTATTCAGCGGTTTAAACGGAGGTACTATGACAAAGGAATTTCATAGCCAATCATTTGATGAATCCACTAAGCTTAAGTTAGAAATCTTCCGCGAATGTTTCAGGGAATGGCTGCCCGTATTTATTAACAATCAAATTATCAAGAGGGTTTACATTTACGATTTCTTTGCGGGACCGGGAAAGGACGCCGAAGAAAATCGGGGCAGTCCGCTTATATTGCTAAATGAAGCAAAGGGTAGAGATAAGAGGTACTGTAATATTGTCAATAATGACAATAAAGAAGTTGCCTTCATATTCATTGATAGGAGTGGAAAAAAGACCGCAGAACTCGAAAATCATGTTGAGGACTATTTTTCAGAATGCAAAAGGCAAAATTGCTGCGAAAAATGCGTGTATATATATGAAATTAAAACTACTGAATTCAAGATATTGTTTGAAAACGATGAAACCAAAAGAGTTTTCTCTAATCCCAATTTTGCTAAATTTGCTCTGCTGGATCAGTGTGGACTCAAAGAGGTAGATCCTGAAGTATTCTTAACGCTCGTAAATTCACCAAGAACCGATTTTATATTTTTCGTTTCATCTGATTCCATAAAACGCTTTAAAAGTCATCCCAATACTATTAGGCATATTGATACCGATAATATTGATTTTGACGAAAACAAGCCCAAAGAGTGCCATAGGAGTATTGCCAAATATTACAGAAATTTGATTCCGGAGGGTACAGAGTATTATCTCCATCATTTTTCACTTAAGAAAGGTCGGGAGAAGGGTGCAAACATCTATGGGCTCATTTTCGGAACAAATCATACTCTGGGGATGGAAAAATTCCTAAAAGTATGTTGGAAACATGACAAATACTCCGGTGAATCGAATTTCAATATTGATAATGATTGGACAGAAGACACTTTATTTCACCGTACTTCTCAACCAAATAAGAAGCAAAGAATAATTAGTGAGATAGAAGGCCAAATTCTACATGGAGAGATTACCGATAATATAACCGGATTAAAGTATGCTCTACGCAAAGGTTGGCTGCCGGTGCTATTTACGGAGGTTGTTAAAGATCTCGAAAAGCAGGGCAAAATATACCGTGAAGGCGAGGTTAATAATGCCTCAACAAATATTCACAAGGTCCAAAGATATACAATTCATGTGATAAGCGATGAGAACGACTAAAATTGAGTGGACAGAGAGTACCTGGAATCCCACTTCCGGGTGCGATAAAATATCCGTTGGATGCAGGCATTGTTATGCAGAAAGGATGGCGCTGAGGCTCCAGTTGATGGGCAATGAAAAGTACAGAAATGGATTTGAACTAACATTGCATCCTGATGTGCTTAATGATCCATATTCATGGAAAAAACCGCGAACGATTTTTGTTAATTCCATGAGTGATTTATTTCATGAGGCAATTCCGTTAGAATATATACGCGAGGTTTTTAAGATAATGAATGACAATCCAAGGCATACTTTTCAGGTTTTAACTAAGCGATCGAATATATTGCGAAAGTATTCGAGGCGCTTGCAATGGAAGAAAAATATTTGGATGGGCGTTACGGTTGAAAACAGCAGACATATTAACAGGATAGATGATCTACGAAATACGGCAGCATTCGTTAAGTTTCTCTCCCTTGAACCTCTCCTTGGAAATATCAGAAATCTTAACCTTCAGGAAATCGACTGGGTGATAGTCGGCGGTGAATCCGGTCCTAAAGCCAGGTTGATGCGTGAAGACTGGGTGGTTGAAATCAGGAATCAGTGCATGGATCAAGGAGTTCCGTTTTTTTTCAAGCAGTGGGGCGGCACAAATAAGAAAAAAAACGGGAGGCTTCTTGATGGGAAAACCTGGGATGAAATGCCGGACGTATCTTATACCGCTTAAGTAACTACCCCACCGCCTCCGCCTCCAGCAGCTTCTCTTTCTGGCGCTGCTGCAGGGCTTCGACGATATCTGAAAGATCGCCGTTGAGGATCGATTCCAGGCTGTGAAGTGTGAGCCCTATACGGTGGTCGGTCACGCGGCTCTGGGGAAAATTGTAGGTGCGGATTTTTTCCGAACGGTCGCCGGTGCCGACCATTGCTTTCCGTTCCGATGCCATCTTACTCTGATGTTCCCGCTCAACTTTGTCCAGCAACCGGGCGCGCAATACTTTCAGTGCTTTGTTCTTGTTTTTTAGCTGCGATTTCTCATCCTGGCAGGTAACCACCATTCCTGTAGGGATATGAGTAACCCTTACCGCCGAATCGGTAGTATTAACCGACTGTCCGCCGGGACCGGACGAGCGGAAAACATCGACCTTTAACTCGTTCGGGTTGATGCTGATATCGACTTCCTCCGCTTCGGGAAGCACCGCTACCGACGCCGCCGAAGTATGGATTCGCCCCGAGGATTCCGTAACCGGCACCCGCTGCACCCGATGCACTCCGGATTCGAACTTAAGCGTGCCGTAAACATCTTTGCCCTCAATCGAGAAGATGATTTCCTTGAAACCGCCGACTCCGGTGGGATTGGAGTTCATTACGTCGAGTTTCCAGCCCTTTTGCTCGATAAATTTGGAATACATCCGGTATAGGTCCGCGGCAAAAAGCGCCGCTTCATCGCCGCCGGTACCCGCTCGAATCTCCATGATAGCGTTCTTCTTGTCGTTGGGATCTTTGGGCGTAAGCATTAACCGAGCCTCTTCTTCAGCTTGCTCCATCTCCGGGATAAGCTCCTCCAGTTCGGCTTCGGCTAATTCCACCAGCTCTTCGTCATCGGAGCTATCGCGAACTTTTTTGTCCTCGTTAACTTTCCTCAGGAGTTCGCGGTATTTTTCCAGCACTTTGAGCAGCTCTTCATGCTCGGAATGCTCCCGCGCCAGTTCGGAGTATTTCTTATGGTTGGAAAGCACTTCCGGATCGGAAAGCTGCTGCGCCAGTTTTTCGTAACGGGCTTTGATACGATCTAATATGGACAGGTCAATCATTGCGGTTCACCCACGCTTTCATTCCGGATTCTGACCGGTTCCAGTTTGCCGTTATAAACCACCGCTTCGGGACATTCTTCGCCCAGCGAGTTTTTGAGGGCGCAGATAGCAACTTCCAGCATTTTATCATCCGGTTCTTTGGTGGTAATTCTCTGAAGCCATAATCCGGGCTGAATCAAAAATGCAGTCAACGGATGGTTCGCCGTTTTCCCGGATAGTTTCAGCAGTTCATAAGACCCGCCGGCAACAAATGGAAGCAATGAAAAATGAACCAGGAACCGTTCCCATAATACCGGAGGCCGTTCGGCGATAATGGCGAATATAGAATCCGATATGGAATAGGTAAAGATAGCGAAAAGCGCTACTATAAGTATAAAGCTGGTTCCGCATCGGGGATGTTTGGTAGTAAACGGCTTCACATTCTCCACTGTCAAATCAAGGTTGGATTCATAAGCATAAATGGACTTATGTTCCGCGCCGTGGTATTCGAACACCCGTCTTAAGTCCTTAAACAGCGACAAAATATAGACATACAGGATAAACATGAACATCCTGATAACACCGGCGACGATATTGAACATAAACGCCCCCTTGTCGATTTTCAACAAGGACGTAATCGCAAGAGGCGTAAAGAAAAATATCAGAATACCCAGGGCAACTGCGAAGATTGCCGTTAGCATAAGCGTGATGCTGAAAAATCCCCTGGAATCGGATTTGGTTTTCCGAGGTTTTCCCGGTATCTGTTCTTCGGCATCCTGCGCGGCAACTTCGGCTGAGAAGTTTAACGTTTTGATCCCGATAAGGAGCATTTCAAAGAATGTAATCGCTCCCCGAATGACCGGAACGTCTAAGTAACTATGGCGTTTAACAAACGGCATATATTCTTCGTTCTTGACGAGGATATCGCTGTTTATTCTGCGCACCGCGGTGGAAATTCTATCCGGCGAACGCATCATCACGCCTTCTATAACAGCTTGACCGCCAACGTTTAATGGCATAATATTCCTAAAATTACAATAGGCGGTATCTCGACAAATGTCAAAATACCGCCCAAATATTTAACTCAGTTAAGCGTCCTTCTTTTCTTTCTTGTTAAGGACCTTTTCATATTTGCGCTTAAAGCGTTCAACGCGTCCGGCAGTGTCAATCAATTTCTGTTTTCCGGTGAAAAAAGGATGACATTCCGAACAGATATCGAGCTTTATCTCCTTTGCGGTGCTGCGGGTTTTAAACTCATTGCCGCAAGCGCAAGTAACTTTTACTTCTTCGTATTTTGGATGTATTTTCGGTTTCAATATTGCCTCCGCAACTTTTATCGTCAAGAATTGCAAACAAGTAATATATATTATAATACACTTTATGCAAGCAAAATGTTCATCGGTGAGTTCTTTTAGAGAAAAAAGCAGGAAAAGTTGCCGGTTTTATTTCCGTTATCAGCTTACATACCTCGGCTATGGTATTATTGCGCTTCCGCAAGCTGATTACGCGAGAGACCATAAATATCTATTTAGTATCATAATTTCCCTGTATTTTATTTGTAAAAAACAACTTGACCTTATTAAATGAATTAACTACAATGCTTGCTTGTAAATGGAGAGTAAGAAAAAATATTGCGCTTTACTATGATCAACCGCATCGATTATGCATATAATTAAATTATGAATCGGATTAACAGAAATCACAGCTTTTGCAGATTCCTCGTTTTATTTTTAATTTTTAATTTCCTTTTAACAACATTTGGAGGTATCCCGGGATTTTCCCAGGGGGCGACAACTCCCGAGCTTTCCGAACTGCTGTCAAGGCAATCAGCCGAAACCGACCGTTTCCCGGTTTCGCTCGAAGAGCCTGTCGATCCGGATGAATATATGGTCGGGCCGGGTGACCTGCTGGCTATTAATCTCTGGTCGGAAATCGGCGGGCACTATTCGGTCAGCATTAATCCGGAGGGCACCGTAATCATACCGACCGTAGGCGTGGTTGATATCAACGGGCTCACATTGTCGCAAGCTAAAATCAAAATAAAAGATGCGGTGCTCGACAGTTATAGAAATACCGAAGTCAGCGTTACTCTGGTGAGGGCTAAAACCTTCAAAGTATCTCTTACCGGAGCTGTGGTTGATCCCGGAATGTACGATGTGGTCTCCATGGATAGGGTATCGAACGTGATCGATCGGGCGAATGGGCTTCTCGGTTATGAAGAGTCTCTGGTCGGCGATCGAAGAGAGATCGATACAGGTTCAGCTGCCCAAGCGGATAAATTGAGTCGTAGAATGCCCGAACCTTCCGAAAAGAATGAACCCGAAATTATCGCCTCCAAACGTACCATAAAGATATTCCGCAAAGATGGCTCCGTTCTCGATGTTGACTTGCTGAAATATGAGCGTACCGGAGATGTGGACAAAAATCCGCATGTTCGGAGTGGAGATGTGATCTTCGTGCCTGCTAAAGATGAAGATTTGAATACATGCGGGATATTCGGCGCGGTGAAAATCCCTGGTTTTGTAGAATATGTCGAAGGCGATCGGGTATCCGATCTGATTGAGCTGGCGCATGGTTTGAAAATAAATGCCGCTGCCACTTCCGGATATCTGGTGCGTTTTACCGGCGCCCTCTCGTCCACCCAGCTTGAGATCAATATCTCCGATATACTCCGCAACCCCGGCGGCGCTCAGGATTTACTGCTGCAGCCAGACGACCGGATATTCGTAAGGACAATTGAACCTTATCACGAGAAAAGGCAGATTACTGTCAGTGGAGAGGTCCTCTTCCCCGGAGCATACTGGATCGAAAGCGATTCGGTGATGCTTTCCGAGGTTCTTGATCGCGCCGGCGGAATAACCGCGGATGCTGATATAAGCCAGGCTTATATAAAACGAGATGTTGATGAAGATGTTTACGACGATCCTAATTTTGAGTTATTGGCGGATATGCCTGTTAACGAGATGAACTCCATGGAATATGCATATTTCAAAATGCGGATGAGGGAGCGAATCGGGCGGGTGGCGCTTAATCTGCGCAAATTACTTTATGAGAACGATAGAAGCTATGATATAACATTGGTGGACGGAGATAAAGTCGTAATACCGGAGCAGGTGAATACCGTAACCGTCACCGGGCAGGTCAATAACCCCGGCATGGTGAAGTATGTTCAAGGCGCCGAAGCGGATTACTATATCAATCTCGCAGGCGGATACACCGAACAGGCGAGGAATGGAAAAGTGCGCATAATACGCTCACTGACCGGCGAATGGCTCGAACCTGATGACGACAAATTGCCGCAGCCGGGAGACTACGTATGGGTTCCGGAAAAAAGAGACCTCGATTACTGGCGCATCATCAGGGAAGTTGTGATGTTTACTGGTAATCTGGCAACCGTATACCTTGTTGTCAGGCAGGCGGCGAAATAATATGGCTGAGAACGGCAATACAAACAGAGAAGACAAAGGTAAAGAAGGTAGAGTACGTATAACCTTTTGGGATTATCTTCTGCTGATTCTCAAATGGCGCAAGGCGATTATCCTTAATGTACTTGCGGTCGGGATCGTAGTTGCGGTGATATCTCTATTTCTGCCGACATGGTTCGTCGGAACCACTACGATTCTTCCTCCGTCCAGAGACACCATGGATTTGGGCGCAGCCAGCGCTCTGCTCGGTAATTTCGGCTCGCTCGTAAGCGGCGGCGGCGGGGGTGGATTCCTTCTTCCCGCTTTAACAACTCCGTCAGACCTTTATGCATCACTGTTACGAAGTAAAGCTGTCGTAGAAAAAGTTATAGAGGATAACAATCTTGAGGAAGAGTTCGATTCGGAAGGCGGAGATGAATTCACTGAGGAGATCAAAAACCTAACCTTGATCAGCATCGATCCCACCGGTATCCTGTCTCTGTCCTTTGAATCAAGGGATCCGGAACTCTCCGCACGCGTCGCGAATAGCTATATAGATATCCTTGATGAGTTATATCGGGATATAAACTCCAGACAAGCCGCCAATACCAGGGAATTCGTGAGCGCTCAATTGGAAAAAACCGAAGAGGATTTAAAACAAGCTGAAGAAAATATGAGGGAGTTTCAGGAGGAATATGGAGCTATTGATTTAACCGAGCAATTGAAAGCCCAGATACAGAATGCCGCACAGCTTCAGGCACAACTGGTTATGGCTGAAATCGAATTGGGCGTAGCTCTGGAAACTATGTCGCCGGATAATAGCGCGGTAAAAAGATTACAGAGCAAAATTGAGCAGATAAAAAGACAGCTTCAGAATATGGATCAGCCTGATATCAGCGAGGAAGATACTACTTCGTTAATGCTGCCTTTCTCCAAAGCCCCGGAACTCGGGCTTGAATTCGTCAGGTTGACCCGCCAACTCAAAATACAGGAGACTCTCTTCGAATTGCTGAAGACTCAGTATGAACAGGCGAAAATCCGTGAGGCGAAGGATACTCCCGTCATCCAGGTTCTCGATGAAGCCGCTCCGCCCGAACGACGCAGCCGTCCCGCTCGGATTAAGCTGGTGGCGATGGGTATATTGGGAAGCCTTATCTTCAGCTTGATTGCGATATTTGTCTATGAGTATTTCCAGCGCCTCAAAGCGCAGGATAGAGAGACCTTCGATAAATTTCATTCCGTTGCCACCTTATTGCAGAATGATATAAATTCAATAGGTAAAATCATCTTCAAAAAGAAAACGGATACACCGAGTCAAGAGTGAGTTATTTATGATTAGAATCGGCCAAATCGGTTTGGGAGCCTGGGGTAAGAATCTACTCAGGAATTTTTATTCGATTAAAGAATGTCAGCTTAAAGCGGCTGCGGATACCGATGAGAATGCTATAAATAAGTTAGCCCCTGTTTATCCCGCTATAGAATTTCAAACGGACATTGATTCCGTAATCAATAAAGATAATATAGATGCTTTGGTAATCGCAACGCCCCCTGCCGCTCATTTCGATTTAGCCGAGAAAGCATTAAAAGCCGGACTGGATGTTTTCGTGGAAAAACCGCTTGTACTGGATGTGGAACAGGGCAGGATTCTGGTCGACCTCGCAAATGCCAGCCAGCGAATTCTTATGGTCGGTCATATTATGGAATACCATCCCGCCGCGGAATTCCTGAAAGCAATAATAAACAACGGCGAACTCGGGGATATATATTATTTATATTCCTCGAGAGTAAATTTGGGTAAGGTCCGGGATATTGAGAATTCGCTCTGGAGCTTCGCTCCGCATGATATATCGATGATGAACTACCTTCTCGAAGCACAGCCGATAAAGGTTAGCGCCGATGGTCAGTCGTACTTACGTGAGGGCATTGAAGATGTAGCTTTTATGACCATGCATTATCCGAATAAGGTGATGGCTCATATTCATGTAAGCTGGCTCGATCCCCACAAGGATAGGAAGTTGACAATAGTCGGTTCTAAGAAGATGGTGGAGTTCAATGATACCGAACCGTCCGAAAAGGTCAGGATATTTGATAAAGGAGTGGACGCGGTTCAGGATTACAGTACCTACGGCGAATATCTCTCGTTGAGAACCGGCGACATAATAATTCCCAATATACCGTCGGGTGAGCCGTTACGGGCGGAATGCGAGCATTTCATAGAATGCGTTACTAAACGTTCCAAGCCCCGGTCTGATGGTGTCGATGGTCTGAATGTATTAAGAGTTTTGGACGCCGCTCAAAAATCTTTGGAGAGGGGCGGCGAACCGCAAGCTATAAAGTAACTTTAGGAAATATAAATGGTTAAATATGTTGATCCCTCCGCTAAGGTCGGCGAACTTACCACCTTCGGTAGATTCGTGGTCGTATTGGAAGATGCTGTGATAGGAACAAACTGCGTTATTGGCAGCAACGTGGTTATCCATCCAGGCACCGAAATCGGCGACAACGTACGGATAGATGATAATACGGTGATCGGCAAGCAACCGATGCGAGCCGCTAATTCCGCGGTCACCAAAGAACAGCAGCTTCCTCCCGCATTGATCGGCGATGATTGCATTATCGGTACATCGGTGGTAATTTATGCTGGATCGGTATTGGGTCAGCGGGTCTTAGCTGCTGATCTTTCGACCATTCGCGAAAATGTCTCTATCGGCGATTTCACTATTGTCGGGAGAGGAGCGGCGATCGAAAACTACTGCAGGATCGGCTCCTATTGTAAGCTGGAAACCAACGTTTACATAACCGCGTATTCCGAGCTGGAGGACCGCGTTTTCGTTGCCCCATGCGTGGCAACATCCAATGATAATTTCGTTGGCAGAACCAAAGAAAGATTCAAGCATTTCAAGGGAGTTACGGTGAAAAAGGGCGGAAGAATCGGCGTCAATGCCACCATTCTGCCGGGTAAGGTTATAGGGGAGGATTCATTGGTTGCCGCCGGTGCGCTGATAACCTCCGATACCTCGCCGCGCAAGATTATCGCCGGAGTTCCGGGCAAGGAGTTTCGGGATGTCCCCGAAGAGCAGCTTCTTGAGAATCAGGAATAAATAACGAGGTGTATTATGGCAGTTCCGTTGTTGGATTTACATAGGCAATATCAACCGATAATCGAAGAGATACATTCCGCTGTCTCCAAGGTTTTTAAACACAATCGATTCATAATGGGTCCTGAAGTACAGGAACTCGAAGAGAGGATAGCCGATTACGTCGGGACCAGACATGCAATCGCCGTCGCATCGGGAACTGATGCTTTATTAATTGCGCTCAGAGCTCTTTCCGTCGAGCCGGGCGATGAAGTAATTACCACGCCGTTTACCTTTTTCGCCACAGTAGGGGTTATCTCTCGTCTGGGGGCGAAACCGGTATTCGTCGATATCGATCCCGATACATTCAACATGAATCCCGACCAGCTGGAAATAGCGATATCTGAAAAAACCAAGGCGATTATGCCGATACACCTCTACGGGCAGTGCGCCGATATGGATCTCATCCTCAGAATCGCTCAGAAGAATAATATACCGGTGGTGGAAGATGCAGCCCAGGCGATTGGAGCCAGCTACAAGGGTAAAAATGCCGGCGCCATGGGTGATTTCGGATGCTTCTCTTTCTTCCCTTCCAAGAATCTCGGAGCCGCCGGCGATGCCGGTATGATAACCACCAATGATAATTCCCTGGATGAAATGTGTCGTAAATTGCGAGTTCATGGAGCAAAGCCGAAATATTACCATGGTATAGTTGGTTACAACAGCCGATTGGATACGATTCAGGCGGCGATACTTCTGGTGAAACTGGGTTGGTTGAATAAATGGCATGAGGGTCGACGGAAAAGAGCCTCCATATATGATAGATTGTTAAACATAGATGAAGTTGTCACCCCGTTGGTGGCGCCGGATAGATATCATATATATCATCAGTACACCATCAGGGCAAAGGATCGTGATGGGTTGCGCAATTATTTGAAGGAGAACAACATCGGTTGCGAAATATACTATCCGCTGCCCCTGCATTTGCAGGAATGTTATAGGGAACTCGGCTATAAAGAGGGAAGTTTCCCGGAATCCGAGAAAGCCGCCAATGAAGTTTTATCGTTACCGATCTTTCCTGAAATGACGGATGCGGAACAGGAAGAAGCGGTAGATACTATTAAGAGTTTTTACTCCAAGTAAGATTGTGAAAGTAATTTGCGTTGTCGGGGCGCGCCCGCAGTTCATTAAACTGGCGCCCCTCTTTCCATTGTTAGAACAACGATTCGAATCGATGATTATCCATACCGGGCAGCATTACGATGATCCGATGTCTGCGGTTTTCTTTCGTGATCTCTCCATCCCGGAACCCGATTATAATCTCGGTATCGGATCGGGTAAGCATGGAGCCCAAACCGGCGCCATGATGAAAGGGCTGGAGGAAGTTTTCGAATATGAATGTCCTGATATCGTTATTGTTTTCGGAGATACCAATACTACTCTTGCCGGCGCCCTTGCCGCCGCTAAGATGAAAATAAAGCTGGCGCATGTGGAGGCTGGTTTGCGAAGTTTCGTAAACACCATGCCGGAGGAGATAAATCGTGTGGTTGCTGACAGGTTATCCGACATTCTTTTTTGCCCAACCGAAACCGCCGTTAAGAATCTCAAGAATGAAGGGATTGCTGACGGCGTTCACCTGGTGGGAGATTTGATGTACGAGGCGCTGGAGCTCTATAATGAGACTATAGAGAATAAGTCGCGGATCCTTGAGGAATTATCGTTGAAGGACAAGGAATATATCCTTTTGACCATTCACAGGGCGGAAAACACCGATGATCATCAGAGGTTAACCGACTTGATTGCTGAGGTCATCTCGCTTTCGCGGAAAATTGTTTTTCCGGTGCATCCCAGGACACGCAAGGAGCTGAAGGCTGCGGGACTATGGGAGAAACTCAGCCGAAATGATAACATCATCCTCTCTGAGCCATTGAGTTACATCGATAACATCAAATTGATTAAAAACGCCCATCGAGTACTGACCGATTCCGGTGGGATTCAAAAGGAAGCCTATTATTTCGGCATCCCTACAGTCACCCTTCGTAACGAAACTGAATGGCCCGAGACGGTGGAGAGCGGATGTAATTCGCTCCTGAAGGATATTAAAAATCTCCCTGCAATTTGCGAATTCGGGGTGATCGCAAAAAGAGCGGGTATTAAAGGTCGTCGTTCAAGCCATGAGATTGTAAATGTACTCGGCTAACCGTTATAAATTATTATCAGATAGCATTTACGCCGGTAGTGGATGGCGTGATTTAAAGAAACCATATATAATAATAATTTGCCAAGCGATTTTTGTCGCAGGACTTCTATTATCGGTTAAATGGACCTTATTAACCATAGCCGCATCAGTTTCCCTTTTTATGATACTGGAAGACAGTAAAAATTTCCTCTATTTGTTTCTTTTCGTGTTTGCGGTTTTTCAGCATAAGCAGGTTACGCCATTGGATCCCACTCCTATATATCATTATAAATTCTTCATTCTGCAAATAGTAGACTTTCTTATAATGCTCTACATATTTTTAGCGTTCACGCAGCAATTGTTTAAAAGCAAGCTAGGATTTGATTTTCAACTGGTGGTTAATAAGCCATTAAAAGTTTTCTTGATTGCTATTATAATCGCTTCAATTTATGGGGTGGTTTTTTACAATGCCGGTTTGAAGTCAACTTTACTTGAGATTCGACCATTTCTCTATCTTTTTGCTGCATACATGATTACTTACCATTTGTTGGAATCGGAATCTCAGTTAATCAGGCTGCTTAAATTCCTGTTCGCAATCATAGGTATAAAAGCTGTGTTGGGATTACTACTGATGAGATTTGATCCGGACCGTGTGGATATTTTCACAGGTCCTTTTACCTATCACTCTCTGGAGGTGCTTTATTTGCTTTTCGCAATCTGCTTTATGATTTCCATGCTTGTTACAGGGATTAGAATGCGGGAATTCAAACGATTGTTCAAGTACTTCGGCGTTTTCATCATTCTTTGCGAAATCTTTGCATTTAGGCGAAACATTTATTTGAGCTTCACGGTAAGTTTACCAGTCTTTCTTCTAATCCTGCCCAAAGAGCAAATCAGGCGTTTCTACACGAATTATAGAAAGCAGATAATATTGTCGTTGGTTGTGTTGCTAATCTTAATTTCGGCTGCAGGATTTATGAACCCAGTAATTGAGCGATTTCAGTCGATTTTTAATGTAAATGTAACGGCTCAGGATATTGAGGGAGCGGCTGCTTCCAATCTTTATAGAATATGGGAAACCTATAACGGGTTGATAGAATTATCGAAACATCCAATTATGGGTATCGGCTGGGGAACGGCTTGGGAACGACATATTCCGTGGCTGCTTGAATCGGGTGAGAGCAAACCTTGGACGCATTTTCACAATTCTTGGTTATCGTTTTGGCTAAAAGGAGGGTTGTTAACCTTTGTGGCTGGAATTGCTTTATTTGCTCTTCCGGTGATGCGGGCTTATAAACTAAGGGCCGAAGGAGTTTCTGATTTACAGATACTTTTCTATTATTCTTTTGCATTTTATGCAGTATGTATGGCAATAAGTATCACATTTGCGATGTATATCTATCAGTTCCGTTTTTCTGTGTTCTTCGGCTTTTTACTGGCGATTTCCGATTGGTACACTTACAAGAAAAGCAAAGAGGAATCTAAATGAACATCCTTACCTTCAGCCCAAGAATTTTAGTTGTTGGATGGGGATTTTCTCTTTAAAGGAACAGCAGTTGAACAGGTATAGTTTTAGCCGCGGAATCTAAATGAGTTATCGATATTTGAATTTCAGAACCAAAGCGCTTAATTTTATCGGTAATCACAAGAAACTGATTGAAAATTTCCTATCGCTTTCAATTTTAAGGATTGTAAATTATTTATTGCCGTTAATTACACTGCCGTACTTGGTCAGAGTTTTAGGCGCTGAGAAATTCGGATTAATTGCTTTTGCCCAAGCTTTCATGCAGTATTTCCTGATTTTAACCGACTACGGTTTCAATATGACAATAACCAAGGAAATCTCCATAAATCGAGATAGCTTAGAAAAAATATCGGAGATCTTTAGCGCTACTATGTTCTTGAAGTTTTGCCTTATGTTGCTTGGCGCTTTAATTTTGACGCTTATAATTCTATTATTCGATAAATTTCGTTCCAACTGGATAATCTACGCGCTCAGCTACGGCATGATAATCGGCAATTTCCTGTTTCCGATTTGGTTCTTTCAGGGAATGGAAAAGATGAAATACATCGCTTTCTTAAATATTTTCGCAAAGGTGGTTTTTACGGTTTTGATCTTTGCTCTTATCAGAACGGAAAGCGATTATCTTTATGTGCCGGCGATAATATCCTCCGGTTTTTTACTTTCCGGTATTATTTCCATTTATATAATTAAAAGGGATTTTGATATCAGTTTTAGTCTGCGACAAATTAGAATTGAGGACCTACGGAGGCGATTACAAGAGGGTTTTTATGTATTTTCATCGCTGGTCGGTTCAACCATACTCTATGCAAGTCCAACCTTTTTCATCGGGCTTGCTTTGAATTACACGATTGTCGGTTATTATTCGGCCGCCGAAAGGATTATCCAGGCAGTTAAGAATCTGATTTTGGTTTTCAGCCAAACCATATTTCCCAGACTATCACAAATAGCCAATCAGGATATCAAGAAGTATTTCCGATTATATTATAAATCGCTGAAACTGAGTCTAACCGTATCCGCACTTCTCTTAATTGTTCTTTTCGCCGCAGCGCCAAAATTGATAAGCTTCTTATATGGCGGTGATTTCAAAAGCAGCATTTTGATTCTTCAGGTGCTTACAATTTCGCTCTTTCTGCATAGCCTGATGAATTTCTCGGGTTTGCTAAGTATGATTATTTTGGGGTATTCAAAGGAATTTGCGTATTCGCAGATAATTCCTATTTCTATATTCGTGATTTTCGCATTGCCTATTTTACATTATCTGCCTCTGGTTTACTTTCTTACGTTTTTCTTGACAATTCAGGCATCCATAATCGCAATCAGATCCATATATCTAAATAAGAAAACTTTCTTTAATCTATTGGTTAAGTATAATCGTGAAACATAAAAACTATGCAGACTTACCCAATTTTATATGCGTCGGGGCACAAAAAGCAGGCACCACCTCGCTTCACAACATACTAAAGATGCATCCCGATATATATCTGCCGGAAATCAAGGAAACCAAATTTTTTCAGCGTAACCACCTCTACGACAAAGGATTGGATTTCTATCAGAAGACCTATTTTGCTGATGTAAGAGCTGAACGCGCCATTGGGGAGATCGATCCGGAATATCTCTATTTTGACTGTGTTCCCGGTAGAATATACGAATCGTTAGGCGGTGATATCAAACTTATCTTTATTCTAAGAAATCCGGTTCATCGAGCGTATTCGCATTATTTAATGAGTTTTAAAAGAGCATACGAATCGGAAGGTTTCGAGAAAGCTGTTGAATTAGAATCCCAGAGGTTGCCGAAGGATGAGTTCAGTAAGAATCATTTCAGCTATATTACCAGGGGATTATACTGCGAGCAGATACAGAGGTATCTGGAGCTGTTTGAAAGGGAGAAAATGTTTTTCATAATCTTCGAAGAATTCTTCGACGGTAAATTCCCTGTGATAATGGAGCAGCTTCTTGACTTTTTGGATGTTAGAAGACTCAAACTTGAACGACTGTCTAAGTCAAATCCGGCGGGAGCACCTAAAAGCCTAATTGTTAGGGACTTTCTGCAAAAAAGAAGCGGATTTAAAGAGTTGGGCAAGTTTTTCTTTCCATTCCCGACAGTGAGAAAGAGAATAAAGGAAATACTCAATTCCCATAACCTTGCGTCGGCGGAAGGGAGTGGATTGAGCACGGACCTTAAGGAGAATCTGTATAATAGATATTTCCGAGAGGATGTTAAACAACTGGAGGTATTACTCAACCGAGATCTCAGTTTATGGTCTAAACAGTTAATGTCACCTTGTAATGATATCGCTATCGGTTAATTCTTAGTCTATGATGAGCGCAGCGAAAGAATGTTCGTCAAAAGTATTTATCATTATTCTCAATTACAATGGTTGGGAAGATACTATTGAATGCCTTGAGAGTGTCTTTAGATTAAATTATTTATATTACAAAGTCATACTGGTGGACAACAATTCGACCGATGATTCAATCGCAAGGATTAGGGATTGGGCGGATGGGGAGTTGGAAATCGAGCCATGCGGAAACGAGGTCAGGAAGATGTTATGTCTACCTCCGGGTAAGAAGCCTATCAGTATTTTGGAACACCAGGCCGACCGGCAGGGGAATTATATCTCTTCCCAGAATCAATCCGGAGAACATGAGAGGCTGATTGTTTTGAGGTCCCCGAATAATCTGGGATATGCCGGCGGCAATAATATCGGAATCAGATATGCACTAAATCAAGACGATTGCGATTATATTTGGATTCTAAATAACGACACGATCGTGCATCCCGACTCTCTGGATGCCCTGGTCAATCGTATAGCCAGCGATAAAAAATTTGGAATGTGCGGCTCTAAAGTTCTATATTATTATCAGCCCGATACGATCCAGGCTCTCGGAGGAGCTTTCCTGAATAAATGGACTCGATGGTTTAGTCATATAGGCGAAGGATTATCAGCTAATGATTTACCACAGCAGGAGGAGGTCGAAGCAAAGATAGATTATGTACTCGGCGCGTCGATGCTGGTGTCGGCCGCCTTTATTAGGGAAGTTGGATTGATGAATGAGAAGTACTTTTTATTCAGCGAGGAAATAGACTGGGCTTTAAGAGCGAAGGGTAAATACCGTTCGGGTTACGCTCCGGATAGTGTAGTGTATCATAAGGAGGGCGCATCTTTCAGAACCAGTGAAACCAGCCTGAGTCGCTTCTATTATCTATATAGAAATCACTTTGCCGTGACCTACAGGTTCCTGGGATGTTGGAACTTTTTCCTCCTATTAATTCGCTCCGCTCTTTCAATTATCAAACTTATAATTGCGGGTGACATAAAAAAGGCATTAATGATTATCAAAGCGATTCGAGATTCGAGATTTGTATAATGAGATCGAAATCAATCCCCATAAATTACTCCCATGGAAATTAGGCTGTTTCGTAAGAGAATTAAGAGTTTTGCTGTTTTTATCCACTTGTTTTCCTTTGCGGTCTCTTTTATAAGCCGTGGTTTCAACAAGAAAAGGGCGAAAGAAGACTATTCGCGGGTTCTTCTTATACGAACTGATTTTCTCGGGGATATCGTAATGAATACATCTTTAGTCGCCGCTATTCGGAAAACCTTTGCAAATGCCAAAATTACTGCGGTCGCGTCCAGGGGCTGTGCTGAAATAATGAGAAATGATCCGAATATCGACGATGTAATTGCCATTGATATCAATGATCGATTTGCCGGTAGGAAGGACTTAGTATTAGAGTTATTAAAGGTGCGGTTTGACCTGATTCTGGATTTGACGCCTCGGTGGTGGTCGGTGATTCTGGGATTTCTCAAGAGTCCTACCGCTCGTCGATATGATCGAGATGCATTTGCCTTAGTGGATAAAGTAAAACGCAACTATCTCATACTTAAGGGACATTATGAGAGGGAATTTAAGCGGGAACATGATGTTATCAGGGCGCTCAAGGTGATTGAGGATTTCTATGATATCTCCAATGTCCCCGATATATACTTCCCTTTACCAAATGATGCGGATGAGATATTCAGCCGGTTTGCTGGCAAGTATGAATTATCATCCAAAGGATATTTTGTGGTCTGCCCCGGCTCCCAATGGGAAGTGAGAAGGTGGGCTGTCAATAAATTCGCCGAGGCAGCGATGAAGATAGCGGATAAATACCAGTTGGAGATTGTTGCCACCGGTGTACCATCCGAACTTGAGATTTGCAATCAATTCCAGAAACTCACCCATGGAAAATCGAAAAATCTCGCGGGAAGGCTCAGTCTGGAAGAGTTCGTCATTCTGGTTTATAACAGCAGACTCCTGATGGGTAATGATAGCGGTCCGGCTCATGTGGCAGCAGGATTGAAGACCCCGGTGGTTGCGGTTATGGGTACCGCCGATGTTGATGTTTTTAAGCCCTGGGGCACGGATGTGAGAATTTGTTATAGAGAAGTCCTGTGTGGCCCATGTTATTCCGGAAGCTGTTATATGCCGAAAAATATATGTTTGCAGCCGGTTACGGTTGATGAAGTGATTGCGGCGGCTGACGAGTTACTGGCAGGGAAGGGTGCCGATTAGTGAAGAAAATAAACGTGCTCCATGTTATCAACGAATTGGAACCGGGGGGCGCCGAGATACTCCTTGTCGATATCGCCAAATATATCGGCAAAGACAGGTTCAATATGTCGGTAGCCTATTTGTATGGCGAAGGGACTTTAAGACCGGCGTTGGAGGAGTTGGGAATACCGGTTTACTATCTGAATTGCCGATCCCGACAATTTTTAACTGCGCTCCGGAGGCTAATCCGTTTGGTGCATCGTGAGAAAATAGACATTTTACACTCTCATCTGCTGTTTGCTTGCGTACTCGGCAGAATAGCGGCTAAGTTGACTCGTATAAAGGTTAATCTCTCTACACGTCATTATGGATTCGATGTATTGAACAGGAGGTTACGTTATCGGCTTGACAGACTTACCAGCAGAATGTCCGATATCGTGATTGCAGTTTCTAATAATACCGCCGATTACATCCGGGAAAAGGAGCGACTGCACAATAAGAATCTGGTTGTTATCAGCAATGGCGTAAATACCGAGATGTTCCATTATGTTACCCGGGATCAAAACAGACGCAAGATTATCGGGACAATCAGTTCTCTTAGAATTCAGAAGAGACCTGACCTGTTTGTTAAGATTTGCTCGGAGATTTCAAAGACGTATCCCGAGGTGGCATTTGAGATTATAGGATCGGGGCATGAGGAAAAGTTGGTTTTGGATTTGGCAGGGGAACTCGGTATATCCCGACGGTTAAGGATGCACGGCTGCGTCCCCAGAAATCAGATAATGCAAAAAACAGAAAAATGGTCTATTTTTATATTGACATCGGATTGGGAATCGTTTGGTATTGCAGTCACCGAGGCTATGGCAATGGGCCTGCCGGTGGTTACTTTCGGAGTTGGGGGATTACGTGAAGTAATCCGGGACGGAGTCGACGGATTTCTCGTCGATTCGGGAGATGTAGACGCTTTCGTAGAAAGAGTCGGATTTCTGATTGATAATCCTGACAAGGCAAAGGTTATGGGAGAGAATGGCAGGAAGCGAGCGGTGGAAAAGTATTCGGTGAAGAAGATGGTGAATGAATACGAAGAGCTTTATATTAGGCTGTTGAAATCCAAAGGATATATTCTTGGCTGATAAACCCAAAATAAAGATAGCTCGAATTATAACAAGGCTTAATGTAGGAGGTCCCTCTTTTCATACTATTTTGCTGACGGCTAACATGGATCCGGTTAGATTCGAAACTCTGTTTATTCGTGGTTTGGAGGAAAAAGACGAGGGGAGCATGGATTATCTCGCCCGGGAGAAGGGAATTGAAACGGTATTGATACCAAGCATGGGGCGAGAAGTGAGGCTATGGAATGATCTCAAGGCGGCATACCGGATCTACAAGATACTCAGGGATTTTAAACCGGATATAGTGCACACTCACCTTGCAAAAGCAGGATTTGTGGGACGGGTTGCTGCAATTCTGGTTGGAAAATGCAAGATAGTGCACACATTCCATGGTCATTGGTTATACGGCTACTGGGGGAAAGCCAAGACATCATTTTTTAAATTCCTTGAAAGTAGATTAGCAAACCGCTCAGACTGCTTAATCGCCGTAAGCGATAAAGTGAGGAAGGATATTATAGCTGAAAATGTTGTCAAGCCTGATAAAATCATCACTATCCACCTTGGATTGGAGTTGAACCGATTTCTTGAACTCGATCAGTATAAAGGTAATTTTCGCGCCGAATTAGGAGTAAACGCAGATACTGTGCTGGTCGGCGTAATTGCTCGATTAGTTCCTATAAAAAACCACTCTCTATTCATAAAGGCGGCATCTCGAGTCAAGCATGATAACATTCGGTTTTTGATTATCGGTGATGGGGAGTTACGTGAACGATTGGAGGAGCTTGCACAGAAAAGCAGTTCTCCCGAAAAATTCATCTTTACAGGATTTAGAAACGACCTGGAAAAAATCTATTCTGACCTTGACATTTCGGTTCTATCTTCGTTAAATGAAGGTTTACCGGTTGCAGTGATAGAATCGATGGCTGCGGGCGTACCGGTTGTATCAACTGATGTTGGAGGTATTCACGAGTTGATCGATGATGGTGTTAACGGTTTTATTGTTCCTTCAGAGGATACCAATGCCCTTGCTGATAAAATTGCAGCCTTAGCGAACAGCCCCGACCTGCGCGTGGAGTTTGGGACAAAAGCGAGGGAAGCTGTGTACCCATATTTTGACTATTCAAGATTAGTGAAGGATATTGAAGATTTGTATAAATGCCTCGTTGAGGATAATGAATTCATGCATTTGCAATTGCGGGGATTCAGGCAGAAAGGCAATGTTTACCATTAGAGATTCAGGAAATTAACTATGACTTACCTGGTAACCGGAGGAGCCGGTTTTATAGGTTCGAATATCGTTAGACGGCTGATTGACTTGGGAAAGAAAGTCAGAGTGATTGATAATTTCTCCTCAGGAAGACGAACAAATATTGAGCCGCTTCTCGATAACCTGGAATTTATAGAGGGCGATATACGTGATTTTTGGACAGTTGCCAAAGCGGTGGAGGGGGTCGATTATATACTTCATCAAGCCGCTTTGCCCTCGGTGCCGCGTTCTATCGATAATCCATTAACTTCTAATGAAGTAAATATCAATGGCACGCTGAACATACTGGAAGCGGCGAGATTTTTCGGCGTTAAACGATTAATTTATGCTTCGTCTTCGTCCATCTATGGAGATACCGAAGTAATGCCTAAACGTGAAGATATGGCGCCCTCTCCGTTATCGCCTTATGCCATAACCAAATTGGCAGGCGAGCGATATTGTCAGATATTTTATCAGTTATATGGGCTGGAAACCGTAGCGCTTAGATATTTTAATGTATTTGGTCCCAATCAGAATCCTTATTCTCAATATTCGGCAGTGATACCGAAGTTCATTACGGGACTACTTATCGGTAAGAGTCCAATAATTTACGGCGACGGCTCCCAATCCAGGGATTTCACTTTTATCGAGAATGTGGTAAATGCGAATCTTCTCGCATGTGAGAGGGATTCGTGCTTGGGAAAAGTAATAAATATCGCCTGCGGTAAGGAGTATACATTGAATGAATTGGTTGGAAAACTTCAGGAGATTATCGGCGCCGATGTGGATATAGAGTATACTGCGCCAAAGCCGGGCGACGTGAAGAGGTCGTTAGCTGATATCTCCGGTGCCAGGAAATATCTCGATTATGAAGTACAAACAGGATTCGAGGAAGGTTTGCGTAAAACAGTACAGTATTTTAAAGAGAAAATGAGTAAGGGTAATGGCTGAGGATAGATTAAAACGCGCGGTCTTCTTAGACCGCGACGGGGTAATAAATCGGGATAAGAGGTATACTTATCAGTATCATAGGTTCGAGTTCCTTCCGTATGCCCTGGAAGGATTGAAGGCTATCCCTGAGGAGTTTCTTAAGATAATCGTCACCAATCAATCCGGTATTGCGCGGGGTTATTATACCGAGGATGATTTCCATGAACTAAACAGATGGTTCCTTGAGTTATTGAGACAGCTTGATATCTCGATGGATGAGATCGCCTACTGCCCGCATCACCCGGATGAAAACTGCGATTGCCGTAAACCGAAGATTGGTTTGCTAATAAAAGCAAGACGAAAGATGAAGATCGACCTTAACAGGTCTTTTTTCATTGGGGATATGCTATCGGATATGTTAGCCGGCAGAGAAGCCGGATGCACGACGATTTTGATCCGTGAGAACGATAATGACCTTGCGGACGGGGCGGAGCAATATGCTGATTATGTAGTGGAGTCATTGCTGCAGGCAGCCGAAATCATTAAAGGAACATCAATGTTGGATAACGGGGAGGTTAAATGAATTCTCTCATCACCGGGGGCGCGGGATTTATAGGTTCTCATCTTGCAGAATTCCTCCTATCTAAGGGAGAAGAGGTAACAATTGTTGATAATCTGTCGACCGGCAAGTTTGAAAATATAAGGCATCTTACCGATAATCCCAATCTTAAGGTTCATATTGACACCATATTGAATGAACCACTCATGGAATTACTGATCAAGGATTGCGACGTGATATATCATTTAGCTGCGGCTGTGGGGGTGCGGCTTATCATTGAGCGGCCGGTGGAGACTATCGAAACTAATACCTTGGGCGCCGAAGTTGTGTTGAAACTCGCTAATCGTTATAAGAAGAAGACTCTTATCGCTTCTACGTCGGAGGTTTACGGAAAATCGGATAAAATTCCCTTTAAGGAAGATGATGACTCCGTTTTTGGACCGACCATTAAGAGCCGTTGGTCGTATGCTTGCTCAAAGGCGATCGATGAATTTTTAGCTTTAGCGTATTTCCATGAGAAGAAGCTGCCGATCGTAATTACGCGTCTGTTCAACACAATTGGTCCAAGACAAACCGGGCAGTATGGTATGGTAGTTCCTACATTCGTTCAGCAGGCGCTGCTGAAGCATCCAATTACAGTTTACGATGATGGGCAGCAGGCGAGATGCTTTGCCAATGTAACGGATGTGGTTTGGGGACTTCATGCATTGATGTCCGATCCGGACGCAGTTGGCGAAGTATTTAATGTTGGAAACAACGAGGAAATAAGCATTTTAGCCTTAGCGGAGTTGGTTAAGGAGATGACCGGAAGTGAATCGGAGATACAATTCGTACCGTATGAGAAAGCATTCGAACAGGGATTCGAGGATATGCGGCGCAGAGTTCCTGACATTACCAAGATCTCCGACCTTACCGGTTATACGCCTAAGGTTGAACTCAGCGAAACGATTCGGCAGATTATCGAGTATTATCAGAAGTAATTTCCCTTAGTTTATGCTGTCGCTTTTCGGGATCTTATTGGTATCCTTTCTGTCTACGTTGGCGTTTACGCCGGTCGCAATGTACGCCGCAAGGCGACTCGGTTATTTGGACCAGCCGGGAGCGCGTAAGGTGCATGTGATTCCCACTCCGCTGATGGGGGGCGCCGCTGTTTTTATTGGATTTTCAATCGCATTTTTGCTGGGTTTTTTCGCCGCTGGCTTGGTCGACAACGGCGTTCTAAGGGGCTATATCATCGGAGCCGCCCTCATCTTTGCCGTCGGATTAATCGATGATGCAGTCGGGATTACTCCCGGGAGCAAACTTATCGGGCAGGTGTTAGCGGCTGTGCTGTTTCTGACCTTCAGCGGCGCAGGCGCGATAATTATGAACTCACCGCTGGATATCACTATCGGTTTGCTGTGGATGGTGACGCTGATGAACGCTTTGAATTTCCTGGACAACATGGATGGTTTGTGTTCCGGCATATCCTTCTCGGCGGCGCTGGGATTTACGATTTTGGGATTCTCTATTAATCATCCTCTGTTGGCTATAATGGGGGTTGCTTTGATGGGAGCGTTGATAGGATTCATGTATTTCAATCTGAATCCCGCCAAAATATTCCTTGGGGATGCCGGGAGCATGTTCTTGGGATATACTTTGGCGGCGATGGGAATCATGTTTGCCGTGTCTCACTCCAGTCCCCAGGATCTGCTGGTGCCGCTCCTTATAATGAGTTACCCGCTATTCGACATCAGCTTTGTCACCTTCACGCGGTTCCGCGAGGGACGTTCGGTAGCTCAGCCCGGCAAGGATCATACCTCGCACAGGCTGGTTGACTTAGGCGTTAGGTCCACCCGAGCGGTATGGCAGATATTTTTGATAAGCTGCGCGCTTGCGATACTGGGGAATATCCTGTATAAGGGTATCGATGCTGCCTGGAAGTTGATTGTAGTTGCCGCGGTTGCCTTTGTATTGCTGATTTTCGGCGTTCACCTTCATCGGAGATTTACTAACGTATTCCAGAAGATCTCCCTGATTATTTTGGATTTGATCGGCATTAATGTCACCTTTGTGTTATTTTATCTATTGCGATTCCAGTCAGGTATCTTTGAGGTCTCGCTTAATATCGCCATGGTGGAATATGTGCCCGCGGCGATCTGGATTACTTTCTACTGGTTGTTTATTTTCGGTATCTTCGGACAATACGAATTCGAATGGGACAGGATTAAGAGATTCGAGCTGGTTAAACTTCTCAAGGCTGTTCTGGTGGGGAGCGGAATATTTTTATTACTCGCTTTCGATTTTACATCGACCTTCCGGAGTTTGCTGTTTCACCTAACTTTTTATGCGATGCTTTTATTCATGGTGATAGGGACGCTTCGTTTGCTATTCCTTTTCTCTATCAGGAAGTATTACCTTTCCTATGGCGGCAAGCGAAAGACCATTCTGGTTGGGTCTAAAGAGAGTGAAGAATGGTTCGGGCAAACGGTTGTGGAAAAAGGAACCTGGGGAATCGATATCATCGGCAGGGTTGGCTGCAATGCCGAGAATGAGGGAGCTTTGGGAACGATTGATAACCTGAGAGATCTTATTAGAGAACATAGAGCGGCTGAGGTTTTGGTTTTGGAACCCGCCGATGACCAAACGAGGCTCCGGGATATGCTCGGATGCGGGCATTTTATCGATGTAACTTACAAAATACTCCCGCATCAAGTCAGCTATTTCAAAGGCTTTAAGAAAGAACGACTCTCACATACCAAGCTGTACAAAGTATATCCCGAGAGGATGCGAGCTTGGGAATGGGGATTTAAGAGATTAACCGACTTTGTCGTCTCGATCATTTTACTCGCTTTCTCCTTTCCTTTTTTATTGGTTGCTATTATGGCAAGCCGAATTAATATAGGAGGTAAGATATTTATCAGGGAACGTTGCTTGGGAATAAATGAGCAGGAGATTACCATCCCCAAATTCAGAGTCAGCAAAAATCAAACGGACTCCAAGGAAACGGCGAGTTATGACATCACTCCGGAGACCTTTTGGGGCAGGTTTTTGCGCATATCGCGATTCGAGAGAATGCCGATGCTAATTCCCGTACTGTTAGGTAAAATGAGCCTGGTTGGTCCTGAACCTGTTTTGGCGGATGAAAGTATGAACCGAGCATCTGAACACCCGCATTATGATATGAGATTCCTGGTCAAACCGGGATTAATAAACAACTATCCGGCTCAACTGTCGACAAGTGAAGAGACCGGATTATCCGAACTAAAACTGGAATGGGATTTGAAGTATTTGGAGAGCATGTCAACTCTAACCGATTTCAAAATCATGATCAAATCAACAATGAGAATCTGGACCAAAATTTTATCCATAGGAGCAATTAACCAATGCTGGATTTGAAATATATCAGACAGAATATCGAAACTGTTAAAACGGCGGTAAGGGATAAGAATGAATCCGCCGATATCGATGGAATCCTGAAGCTTGATGTAAAAAGAAGGGAGTTACTTGCGAATGCTGAAGCATTGAAGCAAGAGCGAAATACGAACAGCAAAAAAATAGCTGAGTTGAAAAAGAGCGGGGAAGACGCATCGGAGCTAATGACGAAAATGAAAGAGGTTTCCGGTAAAATTTCGGATATGGATTCGCAGTTGCGGGATATCGAGAAGGAACTACACAATCTTCTGCTAACGGTTCCCAACATCCCTAATCCTGATGTTCCGGTAGGGACACAGGAAGAGGATGATATCATTGTAAGGGAATGGGGTGAAAAACCTCAGTTCGATTTCAAACCGAGAACGCATTGGGAGCTGGGAGAAATAAACGGAATTCTGGATTTACCGCGGGGAGCGGCGGTAGCCGGAAGCGGCTTTCCGGTTCTTCGGGGAGCAGGAGCGCGAATGCAGAGAGCGCTCATAAACTACATGCTTGATACCCATATTAACAGGCATGGTTATCTGGAATTATCGGTTCCGTTTTTGGTTACCCGGGAAACTATGATAGGCACCGGCCAGTTGCCGAAGTTGGAATTCGATATGTACAGAACCACCGATGACCTATTCCTGATCCCTACCGGCGAGGTTCCGGTAACCAACCTGCATAAGAAGGAGATAATCCCCGGCAAAGAGCTTCCTATGAATTATGTCGCCTATACCCCTTGTTTCCGAAGGGAAGCAGGTTCTTATGGTAAGGACACCAGGGGTATAATTCGTATCCATCAGTTCGATAAGGTTGAATTGGTCAAGATCTGTGAACCGGAACAATCGTATGACAGGTTGGAGGAGCTGCTGAAGGAAGCGGAGGCGGTAGTGCAAGCGCTGGAACTTCCTTATCGGGTCAGCATACTATGTACCGGCGACATGAGTTTCGCATCGGCGAAGACATACGATATCGAAGTCTACTCCGCAGGGGTGGACAAATATCTGGAGGCTTCTTCATGTTCTAATTTCGAGGATTTTCAGGCCCGCCGGAGCGATATACGGTTTAAGAGAACCCCTGAGAGTAAGCCCGAATTACCTCATACCCTTAACGGTTCCGGTTTGGCGCTGCCCAGGACAATTATCGCTATTATTGAGAACTATCAAATGCGCGACGGAAGGATTAAAATACCTGAGGTCTTGAGAGATTACATGGACGGTATGGAGTTTATTCAAGCTATTAATGAAAATTAACAGAAGAACAATCGCAAGCAATTCCCCTATCCATACCAACTACTCGCTGTTTTTCAAGTTATTCGTGGTTGCGGGTATGGTTGTTGTGGTGCTGTTGTTTGTTATTTATACGCAGAGCATAATCGATGGCTTGAAGAAGGATGTCTATCGGATATCCGGCGTATACGCCAAGCTCTGGCAATTGGCGGCATCGGATGAGTCGTCCGGCCCGGAGATTAACCTTATTTTCGAAGAAGTGATTCAGAAAAGCAATTTCCCTATAATAATAACCGACGCCGAGAATAATCCGCAGCATTGGAAACAGGTGGGAATCCCATCGGACGATACTACTAAGGCTGCCGAGGATAAACTTCGCAAAATACTCGCGGATATGGACGCGAGCTCTCAACCGATACCGATTTATTACGACAAAGAAGACGAGAAACGTATAATTCACTACCTCCATTACGGTTATCCTCCATTGGTTAATCAGCTCAGATGGATGCCGTTTATCGAAGGAGCGGTTGTTGCTATTTTTATCGCTATTGCGATAGCGGTTTTCAGGAATATAAAACATAGTGAACAGCGTTCTATCTGGGTTGGAATGGCAAAAGAGACCGCACATCAGCTCGGCACCCCTTTATCCTCCCTTTTGGGTTGGCTGGAGTTAATAAAGATGCGCGGGAAGTCGCTTCCGGAGCAGCTTTACAATGATACCCAACTAAATATCACTGAGGTATCAGAGAGGATGCTCAGCGATGTAAAGCGGTTGGAGAGAATCGCTAACAGATTCGGGCAGATCGGGTCAATGCCGGAGCTGGTTACTGCCGATATAAATAATGTAGTCCGCGATGTGATTGACTATTTTAAAATTAGAGTTCCCAATGCCGGTAAGGGGATTATACTGAAAGGCGAGTATAATAAAACGCTGCCAGTCAAAATTAACATCGAACTTATGTCCTGGGTTTTTGAGAATCTTATCAAGAATTCACTGGAGGCGGTAAATCCGAAATACGGGTATATTTCAGTAAAAACTTCCAGTAATTCAGAGAACGGTTGCGTAAAAGTTGTGGTTACTGATAATGGCAAAGGGATTCCGGCGAGACAGCAAAAGCGGGTTTTCTCCCCGGGATTTACTACGAAGAAGCGCGGATGGGGATTAGGGCTTACGCTGGCGAAAAGAATAATTGAAGAGTATCACAATGGAAAGATTAGATTAGTGGAGAGTATACCTGATAAGAAAACTGTTTTTGAAGTAATATTACCAGTGGAATAGTTATGGCTATTAGAGATGTAAAAAGGAAAATACTGTGGGTTGACGACGAGATCGATCAACTGCAAGCGCATATCCTTTTTTTGACCGAAAGAGGCTTTGACGTAGCTCAAGCCTCCAATGGCGATGATGCCGTAGAATTAGTGAATGAAGAGGATTTTGACCTGGTTCTGCTCGATGAGATGATGCCTGGTAAAGACGGGTTAACGACGCTGGAAGAGATAAAGGAATTAAGACCGAGTCTGCCGGTTGTTATGGTTACCAAATCCGAAGAAGAGCATATAATGGAACAGGCTATCGGGAAAAAAATCAATGATTACCTTACTAAACCTGTTAATCCCTCGCAAATTTTGTCGGTGACCAAGAAGATTCTGGATTCCAGGAAAATAATGAGCGACCATCTTACGCAGCAGTATATCAAGGATTTTAATCGTATATCGATGATGCTCTCCGGTCCTATGAACTGGAAGGACTGGCTCGACTTGGGTTTGACATTGGCTAAAAGGGATATCGAGGTGGAAAACTTCCCCGATCTCGATATGAAACAGACGCTTCATGGGCAAAACAAAGAATGCAACAACGAATTCGCCCGATATATCGAGCGTAATTATCCCGCTTGGTTAAAAAGGGATGATAGGCCTACATTGTCGGTAGATATTGTTCGGAAATTTGTAGCTCCGTTGATGGTGGAGGATTCTTTCCCGGTTGTTTTTATTGTCATCGACTGTCTGCGGCTTGACCAATGGTTGGTCATCGAGGAGCTGCTGTCCGAATATTTCAATATCACCAAGGACTTATACTACTCGATCCTTCCCACCGCAACTCCGTTTTCCCGTAATTCAATCTTTTCCGGGCTTTTCCCTGATGATTTTACAAAAGTAATGCAGGAGCCCTGGGGAAGGAGTGAAGAGGGCTCTCTTAATCGTTTCGAGCGGAATTTGCTTAACCAGCAGTTAAAGCGTTTAAAACTGCAGCCCAAATCCGAACCTAAGTATGTTAAAGTTCTGGATCAGAGCGAAGGGGACAATATTCTCAAAAGGCTTGACAGCTATTTGAAAACTCCTCTGCTGTCAATCGTTTACAACTTTATAGATAATTTAGCGCATGGTCGTTCGGAGTCGGAGATACTGCAGGAGATTGCGCCGGATGAAGCGGCGTTCCGTTCCCTTATGAAATCCTGGTTTTTGCATTCGCCGTTATTCTCGATCTTACGGGAGCTTTCTTCCAGGCAATGCTCGGTCGTAATAACAACCGACCATGGCTCGGTTCTGGGAACTAAAGGAACGGTGGCTTATGGAAGACGGGATGCTTCTACCAATCTGCGGTATAAATATGGAGACAATCTGAATTGCGATACAAAACATGCAATCTTACTCAAGGACCCGTCGCTGTACAGGCTTCCATATTTCACCGGTCATACGACCTATATATTCGCGCGGGAAGATTATTATTTTATATATCCCACCAAGTTCAATGAATATCAGCGGTATTTCCAGAACAGCTTCCAGCATGGAGGTATCTCCATCGAGGAGATGATTTTACCCGTTGTTCAGTTAAAGCCAAAGCGGATCTGAGGTTTTGACCAACGAGCAGGTTTTTCATTCTAAAAGCGAGGAACAAACGCGTCAACTGGGTTATCAATTCGCCTCCAGCCTTTCCGGCGGCGATGTCGTGAGCTTCAGCGGCGAGTTGGGCGCCGGTAAGACCGTTTTTATCAGAGGAATCTGTGATAGGCTTTGCCCGGAGATAAATGTATCCAGCCCCTCTTTTACCATCGTAAACGTTTACCCGGCTGATGGATTCGAGATCTATCATATAGATTTCTACCGGATTAATAACGAAAGCGAACTGATAGACCTGGGCTTAGAGGAGTACTTCGATTTCCACAGCATTGCGTTAATAGAATGGGGCGAGAAAGGCGATAGATTTTTGCCTGTGGATGCCATCAAAATAGAGCTTTCTATACTGGGTTTATCTGAAAGGAGAGTCAAGATAAAGAGATGAATATATTGACAATAGACACTTCGATGGAAATCGGATCAGTGGGACTGGTTTCCGATAGCGTTGTTCTTGCTGCTCATCGATTTGAAATAAAAAAGGGGACGACCAATACGGTACATTCTTTCATCGAAGATGTCTTTCAACAATCAGGTATTCTCCCCAAATCCATCAATCTTGTCGCCGTCGCCATAGGTCCGGGATCATTTACGGGGCTGCGGGTGGCTTTGGCTGCTGCCAAAGGGATTGCGCATCCTCTTTCAATTCCGATTGCAGGCGTAGAAACTACGCATGCTATAGCGGAAATGGTGGAACGGGATGGAATTATCGCTGCTGTTATCGACGCTAAGCGTTCACAATTATATGTTGGGATGTATGAAAGAAGGGGCGGCAGACTAAGGGCAAAGGATGTTAACAGAGTAATTGATGTTGGCAATGTCACGGAACGGATTCCTCCGGGGGCTATTCTCTGTGGTTCGGGGATTAAAAAGTTGACCGATTCGGTTTTAACTAATTATGAGATTTGCTCTGAAGACCTATGGTATCCGTCGACATCCGTGATAGCGAAAATTGCTCTGAGTTCATTCGAGAAAAAGCAGCTTATAGATATTGAGAAATCCGCGCCGCTTTATTGCCGAGCCCCGGATGCTAAACCGAACACAAAAAGATAATGGTTGACGTAATCATGATTGGTTTTCGTTTAATCCGTTGAATGTTGCCGGACTCTCAAGTTCCAACCTAAAAAAATAACCTATAAATCGTATTTCATAGTTGTTGTAATGCTTATTTAAGGGGTTTTCTTGTCGATAAATATTCCGAAAGGGGGAATATGAATAAGAATCTTAAGAAGAAGATTGGCAGAAGGTTTAAGAAAGGGGAATACATATTCCAAATAGGCGATGCCGGCAGCGCTATGTTTCTGATTACCGAAGGGAAAGTTTCTATTAGAAGGAAATCAGGCGGAAAGGAAGTAGAGCTGTCCGAAACCGGCGCAGGGGAGATTATCGGGGAGATGTCGATAATCGACAATCGCCCTCGGAGCGCCGACGCTTACTGTCTTGCCGATACCTCCGTTTTGGAAATTTCAAGTTATATTTTTAATAAGTACATACAGGAAAATCCCGGAATTGTCATGAAGATACTGAATAAATTTTCGGTACGATTGCGGGAGTCGAATGCAAAGCTGTTAGATGCGAATAAGACAATTGAAAAACTCCGAGCGCAATTGGATGAGAAGGATTCAAAAGCGGAGGCGATCGAATCAGAACTGCAAAAAAGCGAAAGCTCCTAACTGAATGAGGGAACATGACGGTTCAGCAGCAGAAATGCGTTCAATCCCAAACATTTGATCAGTATTCAGATATCCGCACAGTTGACACCGATGTTTCGGTATTGGTGGTGGATGATCAATTTCATATCACCAGTTTGGTGACTGAGATGCTGGAGATAGACGGCTACAAAACCTTCTCCACCAATGACACCAAAGAGGCTTTTAAGATAATTGAACAAGAACGTATCGATGCTGTTATCACTGATTTGGTAATGGATAAGATATCCGGCGTGGATGTTCTGCGGAAGGCGAAAGAACATCATCCCGATGCAGTGCTGATCCTGATGACCGGTCAACCAAGCCTCGAAAACGTAATCACGGTCTTAAGGGAAGGCGCTTATGATTATCTGGTTAAACCATTCACGCTGGAAACTCTCAGGATGACTTTCAGTAGAGGAATCGCCAAACAAAGGTTACAGCGTGAAAATATACAGCTTAAGGAGTTGGTTAATCTGCATAAGATAAGTGAGGAGATCGGCTCCAAGCTGGATGCTAATGAGATTTTCAAGGCGGTCGTTGAGATTACGGTGAGAGAATTCGAATGCGATGCCGGTGCGATATTATACAGAGAGGATACTAACGGAGTTTATGAGATAAAATATGGCAAATCTACGCCGGATGGTTTTTTCAAGTCTGAATTCTTGGAATCCGCCGCGCCTGCGGATACGACGCCATTTATTAAAAACAATATCGGTGAGGATGATTGTGGCGATTGGTTTGACCGGGGAGATTTTAAGTCGCATATCTATCATCCGATCATGGTTAATGGCGAGTCGTTAGGGCAGCTGCATCTGATGCGCCTTTCAAGAAATAATCCTTTCGGTAGAAGTAACTTAGCCGCACTGTCGCTAATCTGTTCCAAATCGGGAACCGCGCTTGAGAGAGCTGCATTGATGTCGAATTTGGAGGATACTTATCTGTCAACCATCGGAGCCTTAGCTAATGCGATAGAGGCGCGCGACAAATATACCAGGGATCATACTCAACGAGTATTCACAATCGCCGAGGCGATCGCTATTGAATTAGGATGGGATGAAGAAAAGATCCGCGAACTCAGGATGGGCGGTATGCTTCACGATATAGGTAAAATCGGCGTTCCTGATGCTATCCTGAACAAGCCGGGACCGCTGACCGAGGAAGAGTTCGAAGTTATGAAAGAACATCCCGTACTCGGGGCTAAAATGGTTGAGAAAATTCCTTTCCTCAAACCGGCTCTGCCTTATATCCTGTATCATCACGAGAGATATGATGGCAAAGGATATCCTCATGGCTTAAAAGGCGAAGAGATTCCAATTGAAGGAAGGCTACTTGCGGTTGTGGATACAACTGATGCCATTACATCGGATCGTCCTTACAGAAAGGGAAGAGGGGTGGATGTAGCGATACAGCAATTGAAGGAGTATTCCGGCACACAATTTGATCCCCGGATAGTAGAAATCAGCCTAAGGGTTATCCCCACGATACTCAATTCGTAACATTATTCGATGCAATAGACAAACATCCTTCGAATGCAGGACATAGGGATCCGAACTATGGCAGCGCGGTTGAATCTTAGAATTGTGTTGGGTTTCTCACTCACTTTATTTACTCAGCCTGCCCCGATTTATCGGGGGAACTCAACCTACCTCACTACCCGCAACGGTAGCGCAGACATTTTTGTCTGCGATCTTAGTGCGTGAGTATCCCGGAATCCGCGGACAAGAATGTCCGCTTTACCGGTTAAAGGAGTCCGAACCGTCCCGACTTCATCGAGGATATTCGACAGGGGTTCGGACTTACTTGAGCAATACCATCCGTTTCCTGAAAACCTTATCTCCGGTTTCCAATTTGTAGAAATAGATTCCGGATGAATGTGTGGATGCATCCCATTGGATAGAGTGCTGCCCTGGTTGCCTGTAACCATCAATCAGCGTTGCCACCTGCTGTCCAAGTATATTGTAAACGCAGAGATTGACTTCGGACGCTTCCGGTAAGTTATACGTGATGGTAGTCGCTGCATTAAATGGATTGGGATGGTTGGAAGTCGAAAAACCCACAGGTAGTTCCCCGACCCTTCCATGGAAATCAGATGTTTCCCAGTTTTGGGCGTTTCCATCGCGAGGCGCGGTCACTTCGAATCGAAAATAGTTGGAGTCGACCGCCTGTTCGGGGAAGTCTCCGCAGTAAGCGTAATATTTGTACAAACCCAACGGAGCATACAACGGCACTGACTGAGTTATATTGTCAACACTTATGAAACCATCAGGAGCAAGAGCGATATTGTCGTAACGGGCTACCGGCCCATAGATGCCGTAATTAGGCACCTCGATAACGACTGCTAAATCGGTAGTTTGAGGTTGATCGGTGTTGTTGGTCAGAATTCCGGTGTAAGTAAAGGAGCCTCCGGCGGGGACTACGACGGGCGGATTATCCGGTATCATCAAAACCGAAACGGGCGGAGGCGGAAGCATATCTGGAATCTTTAGTGAACTGGACTGTACGATTTCCCGCGTGGAATTATCCTGCACAAAAACAACGAATTCGCAGCTATCATCGATTAAGACAGTGTCGACCACAGTGCTGCGTTCGAATTGCAGATTTTCGCCATTGGAAATAGTGAATTGCTCGCCATCGGCTGTGGGAATAAAATCCCGTAGAACCTGGCTATGATATTTAACGCCGTTGGGGGCGTCGAAGAAGATATCGTTCTCCACCAAGGCGCATTGCATCCGTAAATCGTCGAAATTGATTTCATCGGTGGCGGAGATAGTGATGTCGAGTTCGGCATAGCGGTCTGTCGGTTCGTAATTACCGGTTAAAGTTATTTCCAGAGGACTTTGAACCTGCATTCGGACCTGAATGGAATCCTCCCAGAAGGGGTAGCCGGGCCCGCAGTCCATGATGCCGTCAACAAAAAGCTGGGGTGAATAGAAATTATCATAGTAATCGATACGCGCATCGATTTCGACAGGATTATATGAGTGAAAAGGATCGATATATCCGGAAGTGTAGTAACGGATTACAGATAATGAAGAACCGTATTCCTCAACCAACTGGTCAAGCATCGCATCGGCTTCGCGGCAGCTTCCTCACGTGACCGAAGTGAAAAGTTCAGCCAACGGCGCTCGTTCGGTGGCTAAAGAATAAGTACTAATTGCCATTAATAATGCAGCCGTGATAATGATAGTTTTCCTCATTGTTTATCCTTATTTTTTGAACTTCTGTTTTGATTCCTTCGGGCAGGATCTAATAATACCTGTATAGATATTTATCATCTCGAAGAAGAATCTGAAAGTCAGTAATTATTATTGATAAGATAAATGGTATGCGGCATTTGTCAAGTTTAAATCCTTTCATAGCTGGATGTATTTCTTCTTTCTCAATTTCACTCGCGGCAGGCGGGGAGGGAGTGTTGAATAAGTAATTGCGAGGAGCCCATCGGGCGACGCGGCAATCTCTAACGTCTTGCAGAACAATGGAAACAGATTCCTTCGCTTCGCTCGCAATGACGGTAACAAAGGTTTTTCAACGCTTTCGGGATGTCTGCCGCGCACAATACCGTTAGCGCTCCGGCGCTGACGGTTTCCATCCTTTCGTGTCAGCCTTGGTGGGCTGTCCGACGGAATTAACGAGCTTTCGAGGATAAAATGAAGTTGATTTCGTAACTTTGGTTTAGTATTATCAAACTTAATAAAAACGGACAAGGAGTAAACAATGTCAAAGACGATCATACTCTGGATTATAGCATTTCTAATAACAGCCGCATCAGCGATTTATCAAAGAGCAACCGGTCCTACCTATCCCTTGAAGGGAGAGACATCATTAAGCGGAACGCGGATAGAATACGAATTGAACCGCAGCCACGGGGGCGATGATGACCATAAGGTTGCGATTGAAGTCCCCGATGAAGCTATATCCGGAATCCTCTATTATAAACGATATAAGACGGATGATAAGTGGAGTCCGCTTGAGATGAAGCGCGAAGGTGATAAACTGGCGGGTTATCTTCCGGGGCAGCCCCCTGCAGGGAAGCTTCAATATTATCTAAAGTTAAGCGATGGCGAGAATACAGCAAGAGTTCCGGAATTCAGGGATATTGTTATACGTTTTAAAGGGGCGGTGCCGGACTGGGTTATGATTCCTCACGTTATATTCATGTTCAGCGCTATGCTGATATCAACTCGCACAGGCCTTCAAGCGATTTTTACCGAACGCAATATAAGAGTATATACATGGTGGTCAACTATCCTGATATTTATCGGGGGACTGATATTCGGACCAATAGTCCAGAAATTCGCTTTCAACGAGTTGTGGGCTGGGATTCCGTTCGGTATTGATTTAACAGACAATAAAACCCTAATCGCCTTCTTGGGTTGGTTGGTGGCGTTAATTGCGGTTTACCGCAGCAGGAATCCTCGACCCTTTGTAATCGGCGCCGCCGCGTTGACCCTTATCATATTCCTTATTCCCCATAGCATGCTTGGATCGGAATTGGATTACTCGACCGGCGAGATTGAGCAAGCGGGATATATAAAATTGCTTTTAACAAAAGTATGGGTTTAATGTTTACTGTTTTCAGGAGGACTTATGGAATTTAAAACCGTTCAAGCGGATATGCCCAAGGATGTTAATATGATTCTGGGAATGTCGCATTTTATTAAGACAGTGGAAGATGTTTACGAGATAATGGCTTCATCGGTGCCCGGGGCGAAATTCGGATTTGCGTTTTGTGAGGCTTCGGGACCTTGTCTGATCCGTTCGGCGGGAAATGATGATGAGCTTCGAAATGCGGCTGTAAAAAATGCCGAGAATATCGGCGCCGGTCATAGTTTTATACTCTTCATGCGGGAGTGTTTTCCCATCAACGTTACTCATGCACTGAAGAGTTGTTTTGAGATCGTGTCTCTTTACTGCGCTACGGCTAATCCGGTTCAAGTACTTGTTGCGGAAACCGAGCAGGGCAGAGGAATTATAGGCGTTGTTGATGGTTATTCTCCCAAGGGAGTTGAATCTTCTTATGATGTCGATGCTCGAATGAAATTCCTGCGGGACATAGGATATAAGATGAGTAAAAATTAGCTTCGGGAAATGATTTTATACGATAAAGGACTGTACTGTAAAGGCGCTGATCTCTGGATGGATTCCAAGCGTGTAAAACCGTTTTGCTATGTTTCACATGCACATTCGGATCATGCCGCCAGGCATAAAAATATTATCAGCACTCCGGAAACCGCCGCATTTCTATCGCAGAGATACGGCGCACTTGATATTAAAACCGTTCCATTCAATCAATGGGTACAACATAATGGAGCTCGCTTTAAACTCTTCCCGGCTGGACATATTCTGGGATCATCGCAGATACTGATTGAGACCGATAACTGCCGGATGGTCTACACCGGAGATTTCCGTTTGGGAAAATCTCGCAGTTGTGAGGATGCTGAAATCAATGAATGCGACGTGTTGATTATGGAGACGACTTACGGCACACCGGAGTATACCTTCCCTGAGCGGTCGGAGGTGGAAGAGGAATTCGTCGCTTACGTAAATCAAGTATTGAACAGAGGGCAGGTTCCGGTAGTGATGGCTTATTCTCTGGGTAAGGCTCAGGAAGCGATTGCTATACTATCGAATGCTGGAATTAGAATTCAAGTGGAAAAGAGTATCTATAAATTGGCGAGGATTTATGAGAGATTCGGAGTTGATCTGGGAAGATACTCCAAATTTACCGGAGCTGATTTTGGCTCAGTCTTGATAATCCCGCCCCACGTGAAGAATTTTAAGAATATTCAGGCGATTGCCAATAAAACGTTAATATTTCTGACCGGATGGGGAGCTGGTGAAAGGATGCAGTTTCGATTCAGCGCCGATAAAGTATTCGTCCTTTCGGATCACTGTGATTACCTGTCTCTTATTAGATATGTCGAAGCGACGAATCCTCGCAGGATATATACCTTGCATGGCTTCGAGGCATTTGCAGCGTATCTCCGAGCGCAGGGCTATAATGCCGCCGCTATGAAACCGGGCACAGAATATAAACTTTCGCGTCCGATCTTTTCTGCCAACCTCGATCTTTTCAAATAATATGTCTGGCATAATTGTCGGGGAGAAACTCACCAAAAAATATAATGGGCTGATTGCGGTTGATTCGGTCGATTTCTCTATCGAAACAGGGGAGTTGTTCGGCTTTTTAGGACCTAATGGAGCGGGTAAAACCACCATAATGAAGATGATTTACTGTTTCGTCTATGTTACTTCGGGGAAGTTAACGGTTAAGGGTATTGATGTAATGGAGAATCCGAGGAAGGTTAAGGAGCTTCTCGGCGTTGTTCCCCAGGAAGATAACCTGGATCCGGATTTGACCACCTATGAAAACCTTATCACTTATTCCAGATATTATGGAATTCCCGGGAAAGTTGCTCAAAGGCGGGCGCGTGAGTTACTGGAGTTTTTCTCATTGGATATGAAGAATACTACGCCGGTTGAGCACCTTTCGGGCGGGATGAAGCGTCGGCTGATATTAGCGCGCGGACTTATTAATGATCCGCAGGTTTTAATACTGGACGAGCCAACTACCGGATTAGATCCGCAAGCTCGCCACCTGGTGTGGCAGAAATTACGGGAGTTGAAGCGGAGGGGGATCACGATTTTACTGACGACACATTATATGGATGAAGCTTCATATCTTTGTGATCGACTGGTGATGATAGACCATGGCAAATTTATTGCCGAAGGCGCGCCGGAAAAATTGATATCGCAGATTCAGGGAAAGATGGTAGTGGAGCTGCAGGAGATCGATGAAGCCTTGTTCAAGAAAATTGAGCCGATCGTAGGTGATAATACTTACGAGCGGTACGGGGATTCCGTATACATTTTCACCGACGAACCTAAACCTTTTATAGATCAATTGTTGGAATTGAATCTACCCCGAGTGATCGAACGATATACCGATTTGGAAGACCTGTTTTTGAAATTAACCGGCAGAACATTAAGAGAATAATGGAAAACCGTTAGATGATAAATATCCTCTTCCCAAATGTATCCGGCAGAGCATTCAGTGTCCTTTTACGCCACCGGGATGTTTTTAAGAAGATGCTGAAAACGCAGCTTGTTCCGCCGTTTCTCGACCCGCTGTTCTACCTGCTCGGTATGGGCTACGGGTTAGGAGCGATGATCCGCGATATCGAGAGATATAGTTATGTTGAATTTATTGCGCCGGCTTTGGTAGCATCCGCCATGATGACAGCACCATCTTATGAATGCGGCATAGGGGGATATGTCCGGCTATATTATCAGAAAACCTGGGATGCTATGATTGCGACTCCGTTATCTATTGAGGATGTAGTCACCGGTGAAATCCTTTATGGAATCTCCAGAGCATTACTGCAAACCACCGCAATTCTTATCGTAATTGCGCTGTTTGGATTGGTGAAATCGCCTTTAGCGATATTTGTCCCCTTTGTATGCGTACTGGGAGGCGCTATGTTCGGTTCAATTGCGCTTAGTTATATATCTCGAATGCCGAACATCAACTATATCGATTACTACTTCACCCTGGTGATGACGCCGATGTTTATTTTTGCCGGAACGTTCTTCCCTGTCACTCAGCTTCCGGAATGGGCGCAAAAGGCTGCGTTCTTCATGCCCCTTTATCATGTTGTATTAGTAAGCAGGAGCCTGGTTACCGGAGATATCCATCCTGATTTCTGGCAAAGTATGATCTGGATTATTATTGTGGGCGCATTCTTTTTCGGATTATCGCTCAGACTGATTAGAGGTCGAGTGATGCATTAAATCAAGCGCTTATCTTTCTTATCCAGGCGCCGATTAGTGAACCGCAGCTTAATTCGAACAATCCGATAATAAGCAGCCAAATTAATATCTCTGCCATTTTTCCTCCGGAATTTAAAGCCTTTATCTCTCTATTATATTAGTTCTTATTAACGGTGATTTCTTACAGGTTATTTTGGAAACATCTCCTTTTGGCGGGATTCTGTTTTTATAAAGGCTGCATCGAGCGAATTTAATGCCTTTGACTGTACATCAATGACTTTGCCGCAAATATTCCGGGTTAATTAATCCTTGTTTCGGCGCCGGATATCCTTTATTTTAGAGGTTTAAGCAAAAAGTATTAATAAGATATATAGAACGAATTGGCAGCTGAGACAGCGAACGGTTTTAAAAGGTAACAGCGAAAGGATAAATTATGGCGTTAGATAAAAAGGTTACGGAACAGTCGGTTCCTCAAAGAGCGGATGTTGAAGAAAGATATAAATGGGACCTTAAGGATATTTTCGACAGCGAAGAGGAGTGGGAGAAATTTTATCAGGAAGTTAAGTCCTTGATAGAGAAGGCGAAAGATTATTCGGGTAATCTCAACAGTTCCCCCGATACTCTATTCGAATGTTTGGAAACCCGGAGCCGGATTCAAATGCTCTGTCATAGCCTTTTCCAGTATGCCAAGCTTAATCAGGAGCTGGACAACCGCGTTTCCAAATTCCAGGCGCTGACCGAAAGAGCGGCGGCGCTTGCATCTCAAGCGGATGCGGCATACTCCTTTATAGAGCCGGAACTGCTGCAGCTGGAAGATAAGCGGCTCAATGAACTGGCATCTCAGTTTCCACAAAAGGATGTGTATGATTTTTTCATAAAGGAGCTGATCCGATCCCGCAAGCATATCCGCTCTAAAGAGGTCGAGGAATTACTTGCACAGCTCAGTGTCGTTTCTCGAGGTTCATTTAATTCATTTACCATGCTTGATGATGCTGATATCAAATATCCAATCATTAAGGATCCCGATGGAAACGACGTTAAGCTGACCAAACAAAGATATTCCAAGATATTGGAATCATCCAATCAGGACTACCGTAAACGAGCGCATGAAGCTTTTTATTCGGTATACAAGGATCACGTTAACACCACCGGCGCGCTATTAGCCACATCGGTTAATAAGGATATCTTCTATTCGAAAGCCAGGAAGTATGAAAGCAGTTTGCATCAGGCGCTTGACGCCCATAATATCCCGGTGGAGGTGTACCATTCTCTGATAGAGTATACCGAATCCGATTTATCGGCATTGCATAAATGGACAACCCTCAGAAAGAGGATTTTAAAACTTGATAAGATCTATCCTTATGATATGATGTGCCCCCTTTTCCCGGATCAGAATTATGAAGTCGAGTACGATGACGCCATTATTGAAATAGTGGAGGCGATTCAAGCCCTTGGCACGACTTATGCCAGGATTCTCAAGGAAGGATTCGAGAAACGTTGGATTGACGTTTACGAAACCGAAGGCAAGGGCAGCGGCGCATTCAGTTGGGGGAATTACTCGGTGCATCCCTATATTCTTATGAACTATAACAATACGATAGACAATATGTTTACGTTGGCGCATGAAATGGGACATGCGCTGCATAGCCGTTTCTCCGACGAAAAGCAGCCTTTTCCTAAAGCCCATTATGCGACCTTCGTAGCCGAGGTGGCTTCCACGCTGAACGAGGGGTTATTATTGATTCATCTTCTCAAGAAAGCGACCGACAAGGGGCAGAAACTGTTTCTGCTGGATAGGCATATCAGCAATACTTTCGGGACATTCTTTCATCAGGTCATGTATGCTAATTTCGAGCATCGGATTCACAAGATGGTCGAGGATGGCGGTGCGTTGTCTCCGGATCAAATGTGTGAGATATGGGAGGAATTAACCCAAAAGTACTACGGTCCCCATATCACAATGGACGAATACTCAAAGTATAAATGGTCGAGAATACCTCATTTTTATATGACCTATTATGTGTATCAATATGCCACTTCTTATGCCGCATCGCAGGTTGTCCTTGATAAGTTCGTGAAGGGCGAGAAAGGAATAGTGGATAAATATCTGAATCTGATATCGTCGGGAGGCAGCGATTATCCGATTAACCTTCTCAGGGCATGCGGCGTGGATATGACATCCCCGGAGCCTTTCAAAGCGACATTGAAGCTTTTCTCCGATCAGGTTGATGAGGTGGATCAGTTGACGCAGGTGTGATGTCAATGGAAAGTGCTTTAATAACAAGTGATGCCGTCGGGTTATGGTGAGGCTGTCTCAAAACCCTAATTTGACGTATTGCATGAGAATAATAGATTGCCGCGCCCTCGGCAAGCCTCGGGCTCGCAATGACTTCCATCCCCGTCATTGCCAGGAGCGAGGCGGCGAAGCAATCTCTTGGAGGTAATAAGACAGTTTATATGGTGCCCGGCCGCACAATTGACCTTCGGCTGCAGACAACCGGTCCGAACCGCAAGGGTTCGGACCTACTCCTATAAATCTAACTCGAAACTTCCTTCAGGTTGGGGAATGACCACATCCCAGCCCAGTTTACTCCTGATTTTTTCTGCGAGGGACTGCGAAGCCTCCGGTTCGCCGTGGACAATGAAGGTTTTCTCTGGCGGCTTATTGAAACCGATCAACCAGGCTAATATCTCGTTATAATCGGCATGACCTGAAAGTCCCTTCAGGCTTTCGATTCTGGCATTAATAGGGATGTCCTCGCCATGAATCTTAACAGTCGGATTACCTTCGATAATATGTCTACCTCGGGTTCCGGCAACCTGATGTCCGCTGAAGAGCACCGTATTTCTTTCGTCGGGCAATCTTAGAGCAAGATGGTGCAGGATTCTTCCGCCGGTTGCCATTCCGCTGGATGCGATTATTATAGCGTCCTTTTTTATCTTGTTTAATTCTATCGATTTCTGACGCGACGTGCAGAGCTGTAATTTCGTTGGCTGGAAAATTTTCTTGCCTTGAAGGGTCAAAAGCCTGCTGGTCAAGCTTTGGTCTGATATCCGTCGTTTGAATATTCCGGTGGCATCGATTGCCATCGGTGAATCCACGTATACAGGCAGCGCAGGTATCAGTTTCTGTTCCTCCAGTTCCCTGAGCATATACAAAAGCGTTTGGGTTCTGCCGATGGCGAATGACGGGATAATAAGCACACCCTCTCTTCCTATGCTCTCGTTGATTATGCTGGCTAAATCCCCCTCGGTATCTACTTCCTTATGCAGACGATTGCCGTAAGTGGACTCAAGAACAAGGTAGTCGACATTGAAAAGCTGCGAAGGTTCTCGCAAGAATTGAGGATGCGGTCTTCCGATGTCGCCGCTGAAGAGTATCTTACGGGATTTATTTCCTGAAACCCGTTTTATATCCACAAACGAAGAACCCAGCAGATGACCGGCATCTTTAAATTTGATCCGGTATTCGCCTTCGATATACAGGTCATCGCCATAATGCTGCGGTTGGAACAGCCTGAGCGCCGATTTAGCGTCCCGCACCGTATACAACGGCAGCGCCGGTTCGTGTTTGGAGTATCCGCGTTTATTTGCCCAGCGAGCATCTTCCTCCTGTATATGAGCGCTGTCCTTAAGAAGTATATCGCACAGGTCGAAAGTTGCATGAGTGCAGTGGATTGGACCTTCAAAGCCGTCATGGCATAACCTGGGGATATAGCCGGAGTGGTCTATATGGGCGTGGGTCAGCAGCACCCGGTTTATTTCATACGGCGATGTATAGAAGAATTCCCAGTTTTTTAGTCGATGTTCTTTTTTGCCCTGGAATAAACCGCAGTCGATAAGTACGGTTTCTTTCTTCAGTTCGAGTAAGAATCTCGATCCGGTGACGGTGCCGGTAGCCCCGATGAAAGTTATTACAGACATATCGGACTTCCTGATTAATAGGTTGTGTTATATCATTATAAATCGGAATAACCGAATCTCACTGTAAGTTAATCTAAATAGATAAAATTGCAATGGATATCACCGGATATTTTTAAAAGAACTCGCTATTTACGATTAGTTTGTATCCAATTAGCCTGTTAAACAATACTGACACCCGCTGCTTGCGAAAAAAATCACAATTTCGCACATTTTTACTTGATATTTTATTTTGACTTTTGTAAAATGGACTTCTTATAGAAAGAATATATTCAAAGAGAAAGGTTACGGATGGCGAAAAATATAGGTAAAGTTGTTCAGGTGATTGGTCCAACCGTGGATTGCGAATTCCCATCGGACTCGCTCCCCAACATGCTTAATGCGATTAAAATAGAAGATAAGGAAAGCGATATCGACTTGACGGTGGAGGTTGCGCTTCATATCGGCGATAACATGGTTCGATGCGTATCCATGGCTTCTACCGACGGATTGGTTCGCGGGATGCCGGCTGAGGATACCGGTCAGCCGATTGCGGTACCGGTTGGTGAAGCTACTTTGGGTCGGCTTTTCGATCTTTTGGGCAGACCTCTTGATGACATCGGTGAGGTGAAAGCTACCGATTACTGGCCTATTCACCGTCCCGCTCCCGATTTCGAGAACCAGTCCACCGAAACCCAGATTTTCGAGACGGGGATAAAGGTTATCGATTTGCTGGAGCCTTACTCGAAGGGCGGTAAGGTGGGTTTGTTCGGCGGCGCCGGAGTAGGAAAAACCGTTATCATCCAGGAGTTAATCAGAAATATCGCTACGGAGCATGGCGGCTATTCCGTATTCTGCGGTGTCGGTGAACGTACTCGTGAGGGTAACGACCTCTGGCTGGAAATGAAGGAATCCGGTGTGCTGGCAAAAACCTGCCTGGTATTCGGACAGATGAATGAACCTCCGGGAGCGCGTCTGCGTGTGGGATTATCCGGTTTGACGATGGCGGAGTATTTTCGTGATCAGGAAAACCAGGACGTGCTGTTATTTATCGATAATATCTTCCGCTTCGTGCAAGCTGGTTCGGAGGTATCAGCGTTGTTGGGTCGTATGCCATCAGCAGTGGGCTATCAACCCACATTAGCAACCGAGATGGGTCAGCTTCAGGAGAGGATTACATCGACTAAAGCAGGATCAATTACTTCGGTGCAGGCCATTTACGTACCGGCGGACGACTTGACTGATCCCGCTCCGGCGACTACATTCTCCCACCTTGATGCAACCACGGTGCTCTCGCGTCAGATAGCGGAGCTGGGATTGTACCCGGCTGTTGACCCGCTTGACTCCACATCGCGAATCCTCGACCCCAACATTGTTGGAGAGGATCACTATGCGGTTGCGCGCGAAGTGCAGAGAATTCTGCAGAAGTATAAGGATCTTCAGGATATTATTGCCATTCTGGGTATGGAGGAGTTATCCGAAGAGGATAAAGTCACTGTTAATCGCGCTCGCAGAATCCAGAGATTCTTATCTCAGCCATTCTTCGTTGCCGAAGCATTCACCGGCTCTCCGGGTCGTTATGTGAAGCTGGAAGATACAATCAAAGGCTTTAAAATGCTAATCAACGGCGAATGCGATAAATTGCCGGAGCAGGCATTCTATATGTGCGGTCCTATCGAGGAAGCCTTCGAGAATGCCGAGAAGATGAAAGCTAAGAGCGACGCGGCGTAATCGTAAGGAATAATATTGCACACGTTGATTATATTTGGAGAGAAGAAGGGTGATATAGCCCGGGAATATCTTCAATATGATGTTGAGGAAAAGATTATTCCGTCAGTTGAGAAGCTGCCGTATCAGCGCGGATATGGGTATTCCATAGTTACCGGTAATATCCATGGAGATCTCAACACCGATGCGATAATCGAAGTTGCCTTCACCAGTATCGATGATATGGAAAGAGCGGTGAATTCTCCGCAAAAGGGCGAGCTTATTGAAAGCTGTAATAAGGTTTTCAAGGAGGATTCGCTGCGGATACTGTCAACGCATCAGGTTTAAAAAAAGGTGTTGTATGTATAAATTATCAGTTGTTACGCAAGAAAAAGTACTGTTTGAGGAAGATGTAAGTTCTCTTATAGCTCCGGGGGCTCAGGGATATCTGGGGATTTTAACCGATCACGCCCCTCTTATCACTTCTTTGGTTCCGGGCAAGCTAACCATAAAGGATACTAAGGGCAGCGAAAACTTTTATGCTATTTCCGGGGGATTCCTGGAAGTATCCAATAATCGGGCGACTATTCTTGCCGATGCCGTTGAACCTCTTGAGGATATAGATTTATCAAGAGCTGAATCGGCGCTGCAAAGAGCGCGCGAAAGGCTGCAGAAACCAGAAAGTATCGACCTTGAACGAGCCCGGAAAGCGAAGGAGAGGGCGGAGAACCGCTTGAAGCTGAAGAAGCGACGATAAGATTAACGCAGGCTTTAAATCGAAATGCGCGGCATCACCCGCGCATTTTTTTCGTTTAATCTGATTCAACGCTTGACTATCGTTGGAGAAATTCGCTTTCGTTCGGCGCCCTTTGAGCTTTGGGCGTATATTCGACCGGTATTCTAACTTCTAACCGGACCCCATCTTCCCAGTTGGGTACTGGCGATGCGACCTTGATTGATCCGCTATGCGCTTCAGTAGCCATTTTGCAGAAAGCTAATCCCAATCCATAACCTTTCCGGGTAATCTCCGGCCTATTATCCACTTGTGCGAATTTGTCAAAAATATTCTTCTGCTGGTCCTTCGGAATGGTAAGACCATGATTTGTTATGGACAAACTAAAATCATCCGGATTCTCTTTCCATTGAATTTCAATTTCGCTCTCATCAGGAGCGAATTTAGCGGCATTATTGAGCAGGTTTTCGATGATTCTCTCAAATAAATACGGATCGCACACGCATTCCACCATATCCTGTCCCTGCAGCTTGACGGATAGTCCTTTCTTCAGAAAGCTCGATTCCTGTAATTGCGCGACCTGCTTGATAATATCTACTATATTGGTAACCTCGGGTTTCAACTCCAACATACCGGATTCCATTTTTTCGATACTCAGTAGGTTTTCCAGCATTTTAGCAGCATTCTGCGCCGCGGCGTAAGCTCGGTCGATAAGCGGATGTAGATCATCATTGAGATTATTCCCGGTCTTCATTAGATCCAGGTTTCCTATAATGCTGGTTAGAGGATTGTTTAGATCGTGTACAACCATATTGGTGAGATTGCGTTTAAATTCAATCAAACGCTTAACCTCATCCGAGAGCTGTTTGGTTTTAAGATATCCTCTGACGCGCGCCATTAAAACTGATTCGTTAACCGGTTTTGGTATGAAGTCGTCAGCCCCCGCCTCAATGGCTTCAACGTGATGCTCGGTATCATCCAATGCGGTTATAATAATAATTGGAATTGAACTGTGCTTCGACGAAGCTTTCAATCTCCGGCATACTTCCAATCCGTCAATCTCCGGCATCATAACATCCAGAAGAATAAGATCAGGAGGCATGTTATCGACAGTTTCCAGAGCTGTCTGTCCGTCCATTGCGGTGATTAACTCATAATCCTGCCGATTCAGAAATCCTTTCAGCAGTTCAAGGTTAAATTCCTCGTCATCGACTAATAATATCCGATGTATTTTAGTATTTTCTTGATTGGTTGAATCTTTCATGGTGTTCTCCTCTACAGGCTTGAGCTGATATCTACCTAAGCTATGGATTTGCTTTTAGCTCTGTTTCTCGATTTATCCAGCAAACCGCTAATCTGTGCCGGCAATTCGTTAACATCGATTGGTTTGCTAATATATTCAGTGAACCCCATCTCCAGAAATGACTCCCGATCGCCTTTCATGGCATGAGAAGTTAATGCCACAACCGGTATATGCTGTGTGCCGGGATTCTCCTGGAGTTTCTTAAATACTGTTATTCCGTCCATTTCTGGCATCTGTATATCCAGCAGGATAACTGAGGGCATTAGATCCTCCGCCAATTTAAGAGCGTCTTGACCATTGGTTGCCTTATAGACAATAAAATCAGCGCTTTTAAGAGTCTCACTTGCAAGAATGAGATTTGCCTCTACATCGTCTACCACCAAGGCTGTTTTACCGCTGGCATTTGACTCAAGTACACTTTCAACCTCGATACTGTCGCTTTTCGGTAAAGGGCAATATTCTAAAAGTGGTAAAGCGAAGAAGAATTTACTGCCTTTGTCCGGCTCGCTTTCTACCCAGATTCTCCCGTTGTGCATTTCCACGAACTTTTTACAGATTGCTAATCCAAGTCCGGTACCCTTATACTTTCGCGTGAATGATGTTTCCACCTGCTGAAACTCTCCGAAAACCATTTCCCGATCTTCCTTCCGGATTCCTATTCCGGTATCCCAAACTGTGACGATTAACTCATCTTCTGAGGTCTCGGTAGTTAATCCTACTTTTCCACCTTTTGGGGTGAATTTGATGGCATTGGAAAGAAGGTTGAACACAACCTGTCTGACTTTCTGCTCGTCAGCCGTTATTGAACCGGCATTATCAAAGTTTCTGATCAATTCGATTTTGTTTTTGTAGGCGACTCCTTTTACGATTTCAAGGCTTCGATTTAGAAGATCTTTCATATTAAAATGACTTGGCTCAAGTTTGTTTCTACCGGCTTCGACTTTTGCGAGGTCGAGAACGTCGTTAATTAAAGCCAACAGGTGTTTTCCACTCTGAGAAACTATTGTAAGATATTCCTTTTGCTTGTCCGGGTCATTTTTGGCTGAGTCTTTGAGCATCAAATCGGTGAAGCCGATAATCGAGTTAAGCGGTGTGCGGAGCTCATGACTGATATTCGCCAGAAATGCGCTCTTGGCGGCATTCGCCGCTTCCGCATCTTCCTTGGCTTTCTGCAGTTCATCATCGCTTTTCTTTCGTTGTGTAATATCCCGCACTATACCAACTGCATACCATTCTCCTTTATGTTCAATCGCTGATAGTGACAGTTCGATTGGAAACTTGCTGCTATCCTTTTTGATCGCAGGTAGTTCGCTGGTTTTTCCCACCACCTTGCCTGTTCCGGTCTGCTGGAATAACAGGTACGCCTGACGGAATCGCTTTTGTAACTCCCGTGGTATTAGCAAGTCGTGTAAATCTTTACCTACCGCCTCATTTTCGCTATATCCGAAAATATACTCAGCGGCTTTGTTCCAGAATGAGATGTTACCCTTGGGGTCCATTATTATGATAGCATCCTGAGCGGAATCTGTGATGGTGCGGAAACGTTCTTCGCTTTCCTTGATTCTATCCTCAGCTAATTTTCGTTCGGTGTTGTCTGTAATAATATCGCCGATAGAATGGGGATTTCCTTGTTCGTCACGTATCAGGAAGTAATTTTCGATTGTCGAAATCTGCCTGCCTTTTCGCGAAGTTACGGTCAACTCACCCATCCACTGTCCTTCATTAAACACCGTAGGAATTATTTCGTTCTTTATAGATTGCTGTTGTTCCGAGGAATAGAATTCGAAGAAGCTTGTTCCAAGTATCTGCTCAGTCTCGTCAATTTCCATTAACTTGGCCAGGGCAGGATTAATATATGTTAGCTCTCCATCAAGCGTCCCGATTCCGAATCCTTGTCCGGAGGCGTCCGCTAACTGTTTAAAGATCGTGATTTGCTTTTCGGCGATTTTGCGTTCCGTTATGTCCTTGAAGAAGCCGACATTACACTTCATATCATTTATTATCATTAATGTGGAATTTACATCAGCGTAGAATACCTCTCGGTTTTTCTTAAGGCAGGGGATTTCCGATGCCAATGATTTTTGTCCGGATATTTGAGCTTGAAACTCGTCGTGTACAAGATGAAGAGATTCCTTGGGATGAAGTTCATTTATCGTCAAGTTACGGAGTTCACCTTCGGTATAACCATACATATTACAGTAAGCCGGATTAGCAAATAACGGTTTTTTGGTCTCAATATCAACCACCACAATCCCTTCGGCAGCATGTTCGAATAAAACCCGATATTTCGCCTCGCTCGTTCTTAGCGCCTCTTCAGCAGCCTTAAGCTCCGTTACATTGATCATTGCCCCAATTATACCTGCAATCTCTCCATTATCGTCGTAAAATGTGGCTTTGCGGATGTTGTACTCCCGGGTAATGCCGTCTGCGCAATTGACCTTAGTATCGTAATTTTGCACCCCGGGATTTTTAAATAACATTTCATCTTGATGCTTATACTCTTTTAGCCACCGGGAGGAGTCCGATCCTTTTAATTCCCGCAGTGATTTCCCTACTATGCTCTCTTTATCCAAACCGATCACTTTATCCGAAAACGAACGGTTGCATCCAAGATATTTTCCTTCCGTGTCTTTGTAAAATACCGGATCGGGGAATGTGTTTATCAGTGTTTCGAGGAAACTTAGTTGTTGTTTTAATTGCTTGTCCCGGGAGAGTCTCTCCAGGGCATTGGCGACTATATCCGCAACTATGCGTAAAAGCTTAATGGAATCCTCATTTACTTTCCCGGAGGGATTAAGCATGCTGAAGCCCATACCGCCCAGTACATTCTGAGTGTGAACCAACGGCACCATCAGTACTGATTTAGCGTTAATTCTTTCCAAAAGCGCTCGTTCGGCGACAGCTTCTTTGGGCAGGGATGCAGTATCAGGGATATACACATGTTGTTGATTAAGTAAGTTCCTTTTCCACAAGGGGAATTTATCGACTTCGAGGTTTTTCAACCTCTCTTGTTGTGATTCTACGCCATCTGCGTACCAAACACGGGTCTGAATCATATATTTGCGGTCTTCGGATAACTCGAAAATGAAGCACCTATCAACCTGGAGGAACTCCCCAATTTGCTTTAACGTCGAATTCAGTTGGTTGTCAATTTCATCGGGTTTAATCTCCAGGAATTTCGCAGAGAGGGAAATGATCAGTTCTTCGAATTCCATACGGAGTCTAAGTTGTTCATCGGCTTTCTTGCGTTCGGTAATATCCTTGAAGAAACCAATTGCGCATTTCCTTGAGCTAACCTCTGCGATCCCTGCATTTATGTCGGCATATATGAGCTCTCCATCTTTTTTAAGACAGGGAAAATTGGGAGTGAACTGATTTTGAGTAACCTGCAGGGATTTGAGATTTTCATTTACTTTGTCTTTATACTCTTCAGGATGAATATCCTGAATTGTGAGGCGCTCCAATTCCTCCCCGGAATAGCCCAGTAGAGAACATACGGCTGGATTTGCAAACAGGAGGTCTCCGGTATGTACGTCAGCAACTAAAATTCCTTCCGATGCTTTTTCGAATAGCTGCCGGTATCTTTGCTCGGATTCCTTTAAAGCCACCCGTATTCTGTTTTGCGCGGTGATATCGGAGATTACCACCATCATTGCATACATATCATCGGAATCGTCAAAAAGCGGGTAAATAGCGATCTCAGCTACAAACTCATCTCCGTCCTTTCTAATCAGATTATCCTCTCCTCTCAGTGAACGAGGTCGACGCCGGATTTCTTCTAATAAACCGGAGAGCATTTGACAGGAATCATTGTGTAATATTTCACACAGTGGTTTTCCGATTGCTTCTTCCTTAGAGTACCCGAAAGTGCTCTCTGCGCCCGGAGAAAAGGAGAGTACCGAATAACTTCCGCTAAATACTTCCAAGGTGATAAACGCCGTGTCATCAACGGCGCTATAGATATTATGAACGATCTGCTTTTGTTTATCCAGACGATCATTGAACTCCTTAAGCTCCCTGTAATTCCTATTGGCTATTATTGCCGCAAGAATCATCACTCCCCAAAAAATGGTGATTAAGAGTCCATGAAACGGGTAGCCCGAGAAGTTAAGCGCAAACGATTCAATCGCAATTGGCAATACGGCAGAGCATGTAAAGCTATTTAATAGCAGGAGTGAAGGATATAAGGAGGTTATGGAGCCGGCAACCAATCCTCCAATTGCGAAAAACAACAAATTAGCCTGGGCTTCGGGAATTCTGCCCATGAAATAAGCTGCACCCAATCCCCACGTGAGTCCCTTAATAGTTGTGAGAATCAGTAAAACCGTAAAATATCCTCCGGGTGAGAGTTTACTCGCGACTGAATGTAAACTTATTATGAATCTTATAGACGCTAAAAGCAGTATCAATGCAAACCAGATGAGAGAGGCGGTATGTGATGCTTCCTGCCACAGAACAAGTAATACTATTGTGGCGACTACGGCATGTCCAAAAGGCATAATCCGAGATGATTTGATTAAATCATTTACCAATATCATATTTTTTATATTACTCCAGGAATCGGTTTTATCTAAGAACATATAGGTTTGTAGAATGCCGGGTTTTGATAATATGCTGAATTTCGCCCCTTTTTGGATATTATCGGCTGTGAATGCGCGACTCTAAATCAAATGCGACAGTCATTTTCAATTAATTAAGAGAAATTTATATATTATGTTTTTTCCCTTGTTATTTAATCGTTCTCTTACTATTTTAGTTCAACTCGTGGATTGGGATTAATTGTCCGGATTCGTAACTTCCTGAAAGAACAGAAAGGATATTAGGAAATGCGTTTGGCTGTAATTTTAACGTTTATTTTAGTGCTAACCGGTTTGTTTACGTATTGTTCCGGTGAGGGGGTGGTAGAGGATGGTGATGCGGTTAAAGTGCATTATGTCGGCACATTCAAGGACGGAACCGTATTTGACTCATCGGAAAATAGGGAACCTCTGGAGTTCACCGTTGGCGCCGGACAGGTGATACCGGGATTTGATGATGGGGTGCGAGGATTGGCAGTTGGGGAGAAGAATACTTTCGAAATAGCGCCCGAGGATGCTTATGGAGAAGTCCGAGATGACTTGATCTTCAAAGTTGGCGTGGATGAGATTCCGTCGGATGTCGAACCTGAAGCAGGGCAGATACTGACAATGGAGCAGCCTGATGGAAAGACGGCTAATATCAAGATTGCGGAGGTTGAAGATGATTCGATCACTCTCGATGCTAATCATCCCCTTGCCGGGAAAACCCTTGTTTTCGAAATCGAGTTGATGGAGATTAAAGAATAGCCCCATCGTTCAGAGCTCTTAAAGCTCTGATGCCGACCTGCAGCTCTGCCCGCCTTCGTGGGGCGACGAGGGTAGATGCCGCGCGCGACGCACGAAGAAGAATGCGGTCGGATGAGACCCGACCGCACACTCGAATGCCGTCGTGCGGGGGCACCCCACCGCACTCTCAGGTGCGGTCAGACGTCCCCGTCTCACCGAAGGCGTCAAACGGGGACGGCCGCCGCGCATAAACATGGAGCCGGATTGCTTCGCTTCGCATTCGCCGCGTCCCGATGTGATCGGGGCAATGACGGGTGCGGCGACCCGACGGCACTTGACGGCGACATCAACTGCCATCAAGCAAGCGTGTCGGGTTTCTCCATTCGGCTATCGCCGAATTCCGGAACCCGACCTACGGCTCTGACTCCCTCACCCGTCCCGCGCTTCGCCGGACACCCTCTCCCACTGAATGGGAGAGGGGAAAAGATAAGAATAAAATGATTTTTATAAATAGAAAATATCCACATAGTTCGCCTTCTCCCATTAAGTGGGAGAAGGGGCAAAGGGATGAGGGAATACGAAGCGGTCAGGTGACCCCGATGAGATCGGGGAACGGCGCATCAATCAGACAAAGATGGGGGACCAAAAATAACAAACCGGTTCCATCTTACGGGAACCGGTTTTGTACCGCCGCCCCCCTCCGAACGGCGGGTACGTTCGTGCATATATTTCAAAGGCGAGGACTTGAATATTTTAGTTTACGGGGATTACGTGCGCATTATCAGGAGATGAGTTGTTACTTAAGGGCTGACTAAGACTTAAATGAATTAATATAATCCGAACTTTTTCACTCTATCTCTCAGCGTATTCCGAGAAACCCCCAGTAGATTGGATGCTTTCACCTGATTGGAACCGCAATATCTAAGCGCTTCCGAATATAGAGCCTTTTCTACGGCGGACATAATGTGTTCATAAACATTACCTTCGGATATTACCGCAATTTTATCAAATGTCGGTCTGATAACTTCGTCAAACATCTTGGTATAATCTTCTTCCAACTCGCCGGGATCGATCTTCACCGACTCCTTTTTTTCCGATAAAATCGGGAAATGCTCAGGTTGTAATATATGTTCTTTGCACATCACAACCGCAGTATGGATGTTATTCTCCAATTCCCTGACATTTCCAGGCCAGGGATACTGCATCAACTGCTTAACAGCATCCGGGTTAACCCCCTCTATACTTCGACTGCACTCCCTGCAGTAATATTCCAGAAAATGATCGATTAGATGAGGAATATCGCCCTTCCGATCCCTGAGAGGGGGGATGTAAATTGAGACGACTTTCAATCGATAGAATAAATCAACTCGGAATTTGTTTTCCTTAATTGCCCGCACCAGGCTTTTGTTGGTGGCGGTAATAACCCTGACATCAACTTTGATCTTTTGAGTTCCGCCCAACCTCTCGAATTCCTGCTGCTGCAACACCCTCAGAATTTTGCTCTGGGTGGAAAGGGACATATCGGCTATTTCATCCAGAAAAATAGTACCGCCATTGCAAAGCTCGAATTTACCGAGCTTTTTGGAAAACGCCCCGGTAAAAGCGCCCTTTTCGTGTCCGAACAGTTCGGATTCCAGAAGCGTATCGGGGATTGCTGCGCTGTTTACGGAGAGAAATGGTTTATCGCTGCGATCGCTGTTTTCATAGATCAATTTGGCGACAAGCTCTTTGCCGGTGCCTGACTCGCCCATGACCAATACGGATGCATCGCTGTCGGCCACCTGACCGATTAATTTAGCTATCTCCACCATCTCCGGAGAATTGCCGATTAGCACAGTTTGAGTGTCCGGCTTCCTCTCACGAAAGTGCACAGGACCGAGCGCTTTAGTATAATCGCTTTTATTGACGATATTGTTTACTATACCGATTATTTTATCCTGGTTCCCATCCAGAGATAAATATTCATAAGCGCCGAATTTCATCACCTGTATGGCGCTTTCTGCCGATGTCTGGGCTGATGTTACCACTACCGGTATTTTAGAGTCAATCTCTTGCAGATTCCTGAGGAATTCAAAGGCTTGCGCCGTATCGCCGGTAATATTAACCAGGATAGCTTTAGGCTGAGACTCGGTTATTTCCTTTAATGCTTCCGAATATGAAAATGAGGTAAATACCTGGCAATTCAGTTTCGTCAGCTCGCCCGAAAGCGCGGCAAGCGGGCCGGATACCGAATCGACAACCAGCACCCCCTTCCGGATATTTACTTTGCTTACAGTATCAGTAGTCATTTTACCCTCAATATCATAATCGGCTGCAAATCCCTTGGCTTAATAAACTACTGCACCGATAGGAATATCATTGGATTAGCAGATATAGGGTATATCGGTAATAATGGTTCACTTTGAAGTCACTCCAGTCCATTTACTTTAAAAAAAAGGAGCGCAAAATCGACCTGCGCTCCTTTTATACCTTTTTAACGTATTCTATTCTTCAGTTATCTCTATACAGCTTTCGGGACAGCTTTCCACCGCCTCCCGACAAGCCTCTTCAGCATCTTCGGGTACTTCGTCAACTAATACGACGGCGATATTCTCATCGTCCATCTCGAATACTTCCGGACAAAGTTCGGAGCAGATGGCATCCCCGCTGCAGAGTTCTCGGTCAACCTTAACTTTCATTATAATTCCTCCTATTTTGTTTAATATTAATCTACCATCTTCTAACGACCTTTCGGCCGAAGCGCCATTATAGACAATTTGGGGCATCACCGCAAGAGTTTTGGTAATTTGGGAATATAATTCCGAGGTGCTTTTTATGTTTTAAGGTAAGGGTTGTTCCCGCGCTGCTTCTCTTATACGCTCGCATGCATCCTTATTCAACTCAATTTTGGAAACAGCGGTATGATTATCAGGATTTTATTCGGTGCGCCCATGGTAAGAACTGGCGCCCCACGGTCATTCGTTTTAAAATTGAGTAACCCATAAAATGAACCATAATCGGAATCCGTGTTTCGCGCGGTTCATGAAATGTCAGGAAAAGAAAGGTCGCTATCAATCTGAGAAATCCTGAAATTACGAACAAGAGATGATAATTCACGAATGCAGCGCCGCCGCAATCCAGGTGGAAATCGTTAAAGTTCTCAGCGATCACCCCGCCGAGCAGGGACGCAGCGAAAAATGCGAATCCGGTTACCACAGCAAAAATGGAGAGATAAACAGTTCTGCTTTTTCTGGGACTGGTGGCGATTGGTATGTTGAATGCCGCCAAATTGAAGCCGGTCCAAACAATGCCAGTATATACTGATTCTATATATAATATCCAGGTGAAATCAGAGCGGGGGATGAGCCAGATGAAAGGGACTAAGGAGATTCCGAGACCGCAGATAAAAATTACCGGACGGGAACCGAACTTGTCCACAATTACTCCCCACGGTCTGTTTAGTATTGTTGCCATCACGGCGGCGATGCTGGTATAGATCGATATCTGGAAGAAAGTCATCTTAAGAATACTCAGCATGTGTGGAGCGAAGAAGGCGGCTGATGTCCCGATCGATATATTCCAGACGAAGAACACCATCATCAGCTTACTAAATCGTGGATTGCGAAAAGGCTCCAGAGTTCGGGAGATAGTGATACTGAAGTCTTTCATTCCTTCATCCCTGTCGGGAAGGCTTTTAAGCAAAAACAGCGCTGCGATAGAGAATGCGCATGAGAAAAAGATTAAAATAGTGAATCCGATCCCCTCCATCTGCAGTGAGCGAAAGTAGTCCAATATAATTCCGCCTAAAACAGTAGCTAAAACCGTCGAAGTCGCCATTGCCGCACTTCGGGACCCGAAAAACCGAGCCCTGATACGGTTGGGAATTAAATCAGACATCCAGGTCAGCCATCCAGGGGCGATTATCATCGATAGAAGATTTGATATAATCACCAATGCAAGCAGCACATTCAAGAATTCATGGGGAGATATTAACAGCAGCGGGATTAATAACCACCAGATCTGCCTTGCCAGACCGACGGCGAAAACAGTCATTTTCTTGCGTTTACCGGTTCGGTCCATTAGATAAGCGGACAGAAGCTGTGTGAATTGAGCCAGAAAGGGAATTGCCGCCAGCAGTCCGATCTCGAAGTCGTTAGCGCCCATCATCAGCGCCATACCGGTGAGAAACGCGCCTCCGGTATATACGATAAAAACATTGGCAAAAGCTCCTTCGAGGACAATCCTCTTCAGGTATCTTCTGGTCGCAGAGGCGCCTTTATTGCCGCTTGGTTTTCCGCTATTCGAAATTGGTGAATCGTTCTCGGTTGGTTTAAAAGCTATCGCCATATTCAATTTATCGTAAAAATGAAACTTCATGCCACTAAGGAGCGAAATTTATCTGCGGAAAAGTTGGAAGCAATAA